>JARLJW010000067.1 GCA_031290985.1 Verrucomicrobiia bacterium
CGGCGCGCACGACGGCGTATTTTCAAATGTGCAAGCGACCTCGATTCGTTGTTTTGCGTCGCTTCCCACCGCCGGATGGCGCGCTAGAAAATCGCCCACGGTAAAACCATGGGTTGCCTTGCCCATCAACGATCAAGCCCCGGACGGGGCGACAGAAACCGCCCGGTTTGCAATCCTCCGCCCCGGCCAATGCTTTCGAAATACGAGGTCGGTCATCCGGAACGTTTAGGAGGTGCTTGGACAAAACCGCAAGACCATTCACCGGGCGTACGCGAAACGGGCGTTGATAAAATCGCCGTCGTTGGCGGAATCCGAGACACCAGCCGGGTAAAAATCAGCTGGAAGCAACTAGGCAGCCGATCATGTGGTTAGGCCACCTGGTCATAGCTTCTGAAAAAACATGTGAATAACCAACACAACGAATCCGAGCATGGCTGGCTCAAATCTCCGCTTGTCACTGCGTGAAACATAAAATCCGAGGACGAATGCGGCAAGCATCAAAACAAATGCAACCGCAGTCAAATACTCGTCGCCTCGATAATCTGCAATTGAATGAAATCCCAGTAAAACCGCGCTGATAAGAACGAGCACATAAGCCGTCCGCTTCGGTGAAAATCCGTGAGACGAAAACCGGATGTGCTCAATCAATCTCATGGCGTGTAATGTGGCCTGGAAAGAGCCACCGCCGGCTCGCGACGTGAATTCCGATACATCGGGAAATGAAAGCGCCAACGGCGGTTGGCGCCGGCGACTTGATGCTCCCACCGGTCTCTCTGCTCAAGTATCATAATCACCACTGTCCCACGGTTCAAAAAATGCCATGTAATTTCCAGGCTGCATCTCGACAGCCCAAACATCGTCTTCTTCGGGTGGTCTTGGCACGAGTCCAAACGTCGTCCCGAACTGCTCGATCTCAAACGGCTGCACCTCGATGCGGCAAAACTCTACCTCGCCAAGCCCTGCGAGCCGCTGCTCGTAGATGCTGCTGGCACGCTTCTGGTCTAAATCTGCTCGCGTGCCTAAATCGTCAATGCGAGCTTCGAGGAACTTACCGTCCTCATCGAACAAAAACAACGCCAAAAACTCTCTGCCGGCCTTGCCGCCGATGGCTGGAACAAATGGCGTCGTGAGAAAAAACTGACGACCATCTGATAGCTGGCCAAGGTGCTTGGCGTGGTACTCGTCATGCTCAATCGCAATAAGGTCTGGCTTACTCATAAAAATGTGTTTCCGGCGACTTCTTGTTAGGCCGCTGTCGTAATCTGATCAATAAATACATCAAACTGTGTCTCTCCTGTCTTTGCTGCGACACCCCAAGGACGTTCGGTATCAATCGTGCAAACCGTGCGGCCGTGTTCATCCGTCCGGCGACTGACTATCTCACAAGCTATGACTCCTGGCTGCGGATAAATGCTATCGGCATCCAAGTTTGCATCGGAAACCACTGGCGCCTTCTCCTCGAAAAGCCACGCGCGGTTCGATGCATCGTGCAACATGCACTCAACCCATCCCGGCTGTGCCGAATCAGTAAACCTGAGAATCTGGATGGTGACAGCGTGCATGGTTAAGCGGCCCAACGAAAAAATCTGAGCCACCGCCGCCTCGCGGCGCGGCTTTCAATCGCAGCGGCAGCGGCTCCGGCGATTGGCTAGGCCACATCGAAAATCCAGAACCGCTTGAATGATCTATGGCAATGTCGTGCTGCATTGGAAATCTCCTCAAACTTAGTTGTGCGAACAAACTCCTGAATCGGCAAATCTCTGTCCGGGCTGGTCTGATGGAAACCACGGATGACTGCATCGTAATGTCGTAGCGACTCCAGCTCCCGTGATGAGAAAATGTCGGCATACTCCGGGCGTGCTGGATTCATGAACGCATCCCACCATGCGAACAATCCATCGCCCACGAATCGAGTGTCCGGCGACCTCCTCGCTGAAACAGTAGCGTAATCGAGCAACCGCTGCGATGAACCGATTGTTCGAAGATACTGCTTGGTCATGAAGCGAATCGCTTTCTTTTGCTGCGCTTCTGTTTGCATAGTATCCAGCAGGCTAACAAAAAATCGACCCCCGATTTTGGAGTCTGTCGGTTTTTAGCATATGAATCATTTTCCTTCAACTATTCAGAATTATAAAACCGACCAAGCGCACCTGCCGAAACACTCCGCCGGTTCACGGGTTAACCCGGGCCTGATCTGCTGTTGCCCTCGCCCTGTTTTCACCTCAACCATGCCGGTTTGCAAGTCCATTTGCCAGCAGACTTTTAGTGGCCAAATTCCTTCTCTGCCACTGTTGACTCCGCCATGCCAGCCCCTGATGGGTGCCTGCCCGCTTTGTGGTTGTCATGCCTGACAACCTGTTTCAGGACTTGCCCGTTCCATCACCAACCGGTGAGCGGGGTCGGGTCGGCCGGAAGACTTGGAACGTGTATTCATCTGCTCCTATCCGCGTTTATCCGCGGTTCCGACGGCATGGTGGCGGGTTAATCCGACCCTGAAAAAAACGGCGGGAAAACGAATGCTGGCAGGCCCGAATGGGGCCGGACAAGGAGCTGGCATGCACCCGGTCTCCCGGATGTCATGTCAGCTTTAGTAGACGGCGTGGCTTTTCGTTCGGGAAATTTTAATGTTACTGATGGGGGTTTGCTGGTAAAATGGCCGCGCATGCCCAGTTGGCTGAAAAAACTTGAGAGTTTGCCCAAGCGCTTCATCGCCCCGATTTGCATCCTCATCATCACGCTGGTCGCCCTGGTGGACTATGCCTCGGGCTACGAGACGTTTTTCTTCATCTTCTATCTGTTGGCGGTGGTGCTGGCGGTCTGGTACGTGAGCGTGGCGTACGGGGTGTTGATGTCCGCGTTGACGGTGGTGGCGTGGAGCTCCTCGAACTTCGAGGCGGGGGCGCGGTATGCCAATTATTTCATCCCGGTGTGGAACGCGCTGATCATGTTCACGTTTTACCTGATCGTCGTGTGGCTGCTGGCGAAGGTGCGGAATTTCAACCGCGAGCTGGAGGAGCGGGTGCGGGTGCGCACGGAGTCGCTGGCCAGGGAGGTGCGCGAGCGGATGCGGCTGCAAAAGGAATTGCTCGAGGCGGGCGAACGGGAGCGGCGGCGCATCGGGCATGAATTGCACGACAGCTTGTGCCAGCATCTGACGGCGGCGGCGTTGAACGGTCATCTGACGGGCCAGAAACTGGCCGGCCAGTCGCGGGCGGAGGCGGTGGAGGTGAACCGGCTGGTGGAGCTGATCGAGGAGGCCATTGAGATGACGCGGACGTTGTCCCGGAGTCTGAGCCCGGTGGAATGGCAGCCGGGCCGGCTGGAGCTTAATTTTCAGGAGCTGGCCGCCGGCTCGAGCGAGTTGTTCCATGTGCAGTGCCGGTTCGAATGCCATGGGGACGGGCCGTTGCCGGAGGTGGAGGTGGCGACGCATCTGTACCACATCGCCGAGGAGGCGATCGTGAATTCCGTGCGCCACGGGAAGGCGAAGCACATCAACATCTGCCTGGACTCCACGGCGGAGGAATGGGTGTTGAACATCACGGACGACGGCGTGGGGCTGCCGGCGGATCATCAAAAAAAACCGGGGATGGGCTTGCGCATCATGGCCTATCGTGCTGACCTTATCGGCGGCGCGTTCAGTCTGGGGCGGCGGCCCGGGCCCGGGACGCAGGTCACCTGCACGCTGCCTAATCCGTCCAGTTCACACACAAAAAATGGGAACTAAAATCAAAGTCTTGCTGGTGGACGACCATCCGCTCGTGCGCGAGGGTTTGGCGAACCTGATCAACCAGCAGCCGGACCTGGAGATCTGCGGCGAGGCGGGCAACGAGCCGCAGGCGCTGGAACTCATCGGCCAGACCTTGCCGGATGTGGCCGTGGTGGATCTGTCACTGGAAAACGGCTCGGGGATCGAGCTGCTCAAAAACATCCGGGTCCGTCATCCCGGGGTGAAGGCCCTGGTGCTGTCGATGCATGACGAGAATCTTTATGCAGAGCGCGCGCTGCACGCCGGCGCCCGCGGCTACATCATGAAACGCGAGGCGGCCAAGAAGGTGATCGCGGGCATCCAGGCGGTGCACGCGGGCCAGCTCTATGTCAGCGAAAAGATCGCGGCGACGATGGCGGAAAAATTTGTCGGCGGCAAATCAACGGCTGAGGCCTCGCCCATTGAGCAGTTGAGCGACCGGGAATTGCAGGTGTTCGAACTGCTCGGCCAGGGCCAGAGCACGCGGCAGATTTCCGAAAGCCTGCATGTGGGCTTCAAGACCGTCCAGGCCTACCAGGCGCGCATCAAGGAGAAGCTGCAACTGGCCAATGCTTCGGAACTTATGCGCGCGGCCATCCGCTGGAACGAATCCAAGCAGACGGGGTGAACGCGGGCGGCGTAGGGTTGCACCCTACATAACAATGAGGCACAGTCGCACAGCCATTTTTGACAGTCTGGCGGCCGGGTTGCTTATTTGGGCAGCTACACGGTTGCAACCGGCAATGCAGTGGACAAAGCAGCACTTATACTTGTATAACCCGCCGGTTGCGCGCCCACGCCGTATACAAAAAGCAAAAACACATGAAAACGAACAAAAACCTCCGCTCCGCGGGTTTCACGCTGGTTGAAATCATGATCGTCGTGGCCATTATCGGCCTGTTGGCGGCGATCGCGATCCCGAACTTCGTGAAAGCGCGGGCCACCTCGCAGGCCAATGCCTGCATCAACAACATGCGCCAGATTGACGCGGCCGCCAGCCAGTTCGCGCTGGAACAGGGCAAAAAGACCCTCGACCCCATCACCTACCCCGATGACCTGACGCCCTACATCAAGCTGAACTCTACGGGTGGCGTCCCGGCCTGTCCGGCGGGTGGCACCTACTCGTGCGGCGCGGTTGGCACAAAGGCGACCTGCTCACTCGCCAACAACGTCGATCCGGCCCACATCTCTCCGTAAGATTCAGGACAGTGGATCAAGACACTGTTTGATTCCAAGACACCGCGATGTACAAACATCGCGGTGTTTTGATTTTCCGGCAAGGTGCTGGGAACCGCAAACGGGGAACGTGCTCAGCGCCAGTGGCCGTGTGAGTTATGCCAGCCATGCTCATCGTGCCAGCTCCGGCCGCCGATCCAGACGGCGTGCGGACGCGGCGGGTAACCCCAATGGCCGGCGACCCAAAACCAGCCGCCGTTCCAAACCCATTCGCCATCGATCCAGACATAGTCCGGGCCGGGCATGACCACTGTGACCGTTTCCACCGGTGCCGGCGGCGGTGGTTGCTGGATGTAAATCGTGGTGCCCCCCGACGTTTCCGAAGTCGCCCCGACCGTGCTGGGCGTGCTGATCATGTAATTGATCACCTTGTCGGTCACGCCGGCATCACGCAGGTCGATGATGTCCGCCGAGGTCAGGTGAAACACCGTGCGCGAGTTTTTGACCTGGTTGAGCATCACCTCCTCGCTGATGCCGGCCTTGGCGAGCGCCTTCACGTCCGCGACGCTCAAGGGCGTGCCCTGCACGGCGCGATCATAGGTCTGCGGCGCCTCCGCCCGGAGCCGGGCTTCCTGCTCGCGGTCGGCTGAGTTGCCAATCAAGCCGCCGGCCAGCGCCCCCGCCGCCGCGCCAATCAACGCTCCCGCCCCGCCGTTGCGCGGCCCGCCCGCCACCGCGCCCAAAAAGGCGCCGGCGCCGGCGCCAACCAGCGCCCCCGTGCCCGTGTTGTTTTGCGAGCCGTCGGGGTTCACGCAACCGCCTAGAAAAACGGCCAAACCCGCCACGGATAAAACCAAGGTGTGTCTTTTCATATTAAATCAAAATCACTGTCCGTCATTATAACAGACAATCCATGGAACGTCCGGGCTCAATAAAAGTTTCAATGAATCGTCAACCACCATGTTCCCTTATCAGAATCATTGTTCAGAATCATTTGCTTTGCGGGGCGACTCGGTTTTCAATGATTGGGTGATTGCTAAACGTGTCATTCCGTGCCTCGACGTCCACGACGGCCAGGTCACCCGCGGCGTCCAGTTCGGCGTCGCCGAAAAGGGCGGCCTGCGCAATGTTGGCGACCCGGTGGAACTCGCCCTGCGCTACAACGAACAGGGCGCGGATGAAATGGTGTTTTTCGACATCACCGCCACCGCGCACGGCCGCGGCACCATGGTGGAAGTCATTGAGCGCGCCGCCGACCAGTGCTTCATGCCCCTCACCGTGGGCGGCGGCATCAAGTCCGTCGAAGACATGTTCACCATGCTGCGCGCCGGGGCGGACAAGATCAGCATCAACTCCAGCGCCATCGCCAACCCCGACCTCATCCGGCAGGGCGCGGAAAAATTCGGCAGCCAGTGCATCGTGGTCTCCATCGACGCCAAGAAGATCGCGCCGGACCAATGGGGGGTTTTTTCGCACGGCGGCCGCAAGGACACCGGCCTCGATGCCATCGCCTGGGCGAAAAAGGCCGTGGCCCTCGGCGCGGGCGAGATCGTGCTGAACTCCATTGATGCCGACGGCACCAAGGCGGGTTTTGACCTCGTCATCACGCGGCGCATCAGCGAATCCGTGGGCGTGCCCGTGGTCGCCAGCGGCGGCGCGGGCTCGTTGGAACACATGGCCGACGTGCTGCTCACCGGCAAGGCGGACGCCGTGCTCGCGGCGAGCATTTTTCACTTTGGCACCTACACCGTCGGGGATGTGAAGAAGTATTTGCAGGAGAAGAATATTCCGGTGCGGTTGTAAAGCCCGGCCGGGTGTGGCCGACCCAAAGCTGTCGCGCTTGCGGAGCTGCCGAACATGATTTATCGGCCGGCTCAAAGCCTCTGGCTCACTTCTTCACCACCGCGCGCAATGCTTCCGGCACCGGCAATCCGCCGGCCTCGAATTCCTTCACCAGGCAGTGCGGGCACAGCCCGTGCGAAAAAGTCGCCGCCGTGTGGCGCGCGATGTAGGTCTCGATCTGGTTCCAGTAGCCCTGGTCGTCCCGGACTTTTTTGCAACTCGCGCAGATGGGCAGCATGCCGCTCAAGGTTTTCACCTCGGCCAGCGCGGTCTGGAGGTCGGCGATGAGTCTTTCGCGCTCGGCCTCGCGTGCCTTGCGTTCGGTGATGATCTCGATGAAGAAGATGACGCCGCCGATCCCGCCATCGGCCTTGCGCCAGGGGCGAAGTTCCCATTTCAGCCAGTCAAAACTGCCATCCGGGCGGACCCGCCCTTGGTCCTCGTCGCATTTCTCCACCGCCCCGGCGAGGGCGCGGCGATGACCTTCCTTCCAGCGCTCCGGCAGATCCGGAAAAAGCTCATAGTGCGAGCGGCCGATGAGTTCCTTGCCTTCGTGGTGGTGATCCTTGATCCAGCGGTCGCTGACCACCAGGTAGCGCATCTCCGTATCGAGCACGGCGATGGCCGCGGGGGTGTGGCGGATGAACAGGCGGAGCATCGCCTCCTTGGTGGCCAGGGCGGTTTCCGCCTGCTTGCGCTCGATGGCGTAACGGATGGTGCGCGCCAGCAGGAAGCCGGTCAGTTCGTTCTTCGGCAAAAAATCCTGCGCCCCCATCTTGATCGCCGTCAGGGCGGTCTCCACGTCGTCCTGCCCGGTCAAAATTATGATCGGCAGGCCTGGCGCCTTGGCGTGCAGTTTGGCAAACACCGGCAACCCCTGGTTGTCCGGCAGCCCCAGATCGGTGACCACCACGTCAAAGGTTTGTTGCTCCAACAACGCCAACCCCTCGGCCAGCCGGCCTGCCTGCGTGAGCGTGCAGGCAAAAGACTTCTCGCGCAGGAGCTTCGCTTGGGCCAGCAACGCATCATCTGGGTTGTCTTCGATCAACAGGATGCGGATGGGGTTCATGTAATTTCAGCAGGTGCGTCGCCGCGGGGAAGATTCACCGGGTAACCGGCTTTTGCAAAGGAAAAGAACGGCGTTATTTGGACCAGATGGTTGCTTCACTGAAAGCGGCCGTTTCCCTGGGAGCGGCTGATTCAATTGCCTTGCCACGGCGCGGCCGCAGGCGTATCTGTCCTTTCATGAAAGCGCTGCGCCGGATCGGTTGGGGCCTTTTGCTCGTGTTGGGGGTGCTTCTATTGGTCGTGCTATGCCGGTCGCTCACGCACACGCCGGTTCATCGTTACGATGCAGAACTCTCGCTGCCGCGCGCCAGCATTCCCGCCGGTTCCAATGCCTTTGACATGCTGGCGGTCGCGGCCACTCACCTCTGGTGGCCGAAAGCTCAGGACGCGCAGATCGGCCATCTGGCGAACAACACCAACTGGGATGACGCCCTCGCCAGCACGGTGCTGGCCAGCAACCGGGAGACATTGATCGCCTGGGATGCTGCCGTGAAGCTGCCAAACCTGCAGGTGCCGGAAATTTCCACGGCCGATGATTTGCTGCCTTATCTGGCGGAGTGGAAGAAACTGGCGCTGCTGGCGCAGGTGCGGGAAAATGTTCTGCTGCGCGACGGACACGACCCGGAGGCATTTGATCAAATGGTGAACGAAATCAAAATGGGCCGGCGCATGCAAAATGCCCACGGAGTATTGATCGACTATTTGGTGGGTGCGGCAGTCAATAATTTGGGTCTGGCGCAAATGCAGCGCTGGACCGGCCAGGCACACCTGACCTCGGACCAGTTGAAAAATTACGCCCGCCAGCTCGAGTTGTCGCCGGATGAGGCCGGCACCGCGTATGCCAATGCCATCCGCGTAGAATATCAAATGTGGGTTGCAACGCTGGATGCGATGCGCCAAGGGACGTTGACCAATTCAGGAATGAACGTGTCTTACCCTCGCGCTTGGCCGGCCTGGCCGCTCTTTAGTTTCAGCCAGACCAAGGCACTGTATGCCGCCGGCGCGCTTAAGCTCGTGAAGGCGTCGCCGCATCCGTATGGCGAAGCAAAAATAGACGACCTGCAAGCGCGGCCCGGCATGGTTTCCATCTTTTTGAGCGGCAATCCAATCGGTCAGATCTTGTATTATATGATGATCCCCGCGGCGGCATCATCGCTGGAAAAGAAATCGCGGGGCGATGCGCAATTGCAGGCCACCCGCACCATCCTCGCCCTGCGCGCCTACGAACTGGCGCACGGGCATCTGCCGGCGGACTTGGCGGCGCTCGTGCCGGAGTTTTTGGACAAGGTGCCCCTCGATGATTACGACGGCAAACCGTTGCGCTATTCGGCGGATAAAAAAATCGTGTATTCCGTCGGGCCGAATCTCAAAGACGACGGCGGTGCGGGCCCCGCGTTTAACGCCAGCACGTACAAAAAACCTCTCGACCTGGTGTTTCCGTTCTATTTCTGAAGGCCAGATCGGGTCACCGCACCCGCCGGCTTGATTACTCCACGCTCACGATTTTCGCCGGCCGCAGTTCGCCGCCAAGTTTCAACCGGGGCTCGTCGCCCGCCATTTTGCCCATGAGCTGTTCGCCGAGCGGGGATTGCGGGGTGATGATGAGGATCTCCTGTTTGTCGTGGATGATTTCGGTGCCGCCCGCGCGCGGGCCGATGAAGTAGAAGGCGGTTTCGCCTAGCTGCTCAACGGCCACCAGCGCACCGATGGCGACGGCGTCGCCGGCTTCGAATTTCCGCACGCCAATCTTCTCAAATTCCACAATGGCGGCCTCGAGTTCGGCGAGCTGCTTAGACTGGCCGCGGGCGAGGTAGGAGGCCTCGAGGCCGCGGGTGTCGTATTTGTTCTCGGGCTTGTTCTGTTCGTGCGTGGCCTCGGCCCGGGAATATTGCGCGGCGCGGACATACACGTCCAGCTCGCCCACGAGTTTGGCGATGATCTTCTTCAATATGGCGCGCTTGTTCATGCGTCGGAAAATTCGATGGCGCCCAGACTAGTGCGAACCGGGGCCGGGCTCAAACTGAAAGGGCGGGAAAAATATGAAGGCGGCCAAGGCTGGGCGTCGCACTCCGCACATGCGGTCGCGGTGAACCAGAACGCGCATGTTGGCATCAGCGGCGCGCGCGGAGGACTTTGCAGTCGGCCATCAAGCCGGACTGGCTGACGCGCCCTACCAACGCGCGGTTTCAATTCGCCCACCTGCAAAACACGCCGCAAAAAATTATTTTCAAAAAAGCGCTTGCCAAATTCTATACTGTGACTATTATAATAACAGTTATGGCAGTCAACACCCAGTTCTCGATCGCGGTGCATCTTCTGGCCGGCCTGGCCTGCCAGGACGGGCAGGAGACCACGTCGGGGCATCTGGCGATGAGCGTCAACACCAGCCCCAGTTTCGTGCGGCGCACGCTGGCGAAGCTGTCCAAGGCGGGCCTGGTGGAAACGACCACCGGCAAGTCCGGCGCGTGCCGGCTGGCGCGGAAACCGGGGCGGATTTCCCTGCTGGATGTCTATCACGCGGTGGATGCGCCCAAAGTGTTTGCCATCCATGAATATGCCCCGCAAAAGCCCTGCGTGGTGAGCTGCAACATCAAGATGGCGCTGGAGAAAGCCCTGGCCAAGACGCAGGCGGCCATGGAAGCCAGCCTGGCCGCGATCACCCTCGCGGACATTGTTAGCGACCTTAAAAAATAATTTTTTGACTAAAACTGTTACTAATAAGGTAACAGTATATAAGCAAACACAAACCAACAACCAAACCAAAGAAAGAACCATGGTCATGAGCAACAAGAACAATAAACTCGCAGGCAAGGTGGCGGTCGTCACCGGGGCATCCAAAGGCATCGGCGCATCGATCGCCAAACACCTCGCGGCGGAAGGCGCTTCCGTCGTCGTCAACTACGCTTCCAGCAAAGCGGGCGCGGACAAGGTCGTTGCGGAAATCACCAGTGCCGGCGGCAAGGCGGTCGCGGTGCAGGGCGACGTTTCCAAGAAAGCCGACATCGACCGCCTGTTCGTGGAAACGAAAAAGGCGTTCGGCCGGCTGGATGTGCTGGTCAACAACGCAGGTATTTACGAATTCAGCCCGCTGGAGCAGATCACCGAGGAACATTTCCACAAGCAATTCAACCTGAATGTCCTCGGCCTGCTGCTGACCACGCAGGCAGCCGCAAAATATTTCAGCCCGGAGGGCGGCAGTGTGATCAACCTGAGCTCCGTCGTCGGCGTCAACCCCCTGCCCGGCGCGGCCGTCTACAGCGCCACGAAGGCGGCGGTGGATGCCGTGACCAAATCCCTGGCGAAGGAACTGGGGCCGAAAAAAATCCGGGTGAATTCGATCAATCCCGGCATGGTGGAGACGGAAGGTGTTCACGCCGCCGGCTTTTTGGAAACCGAGTTTCCCAAACAGATCATCGCCCAGACCCCGCTCGGGCGCATTGGCCAGCCGCAGGACATCGGCAAGGTGGCGGCGTTCTTCGCCTCGGACGATTCCGGATGGGTCACCGGCGAAACGCTTTTGATCGCTGGAGGAATGCGCTGAAACATGGCATCTTTGCCGGCCGAAATAAATGACCATGAATGCCACCGTTTTACCACCCGATCTCACTCAACGCCCGCCGCGCAGTCCGCGTGTGCGGCTGGGCGGTTATGTTTTGCTGCCGCGCATCCTCGACAAGGGGCGCGCGGCCCTCAATAACAAGCTGGGCTTGTACGTTTACGCCGGCAAAGGCATGGACCGCCACTTCTTCAACTTTGTCGGGCTCGACCACGAAGCCTTGAAGGAGGAACTGGCCAAGGGCGGCGGCGACTGGGACGTGCTGGCGTGGGTCCAGGCCAACGCGAAGCATCAGCGCCAGCCGTGGGAGATCGCCGCGTGGAGCGAGTATCATCTGCGCCGCACGCCGGATAGCGATGCCGAGACGCTGACGGACTTCGCCACGGAGGTGAAACAGTTTCATCCCTTGCGCGAGGACATCAATACCTGGTTCGACCTGCTCGACCTGGACGACTACTGCTCCTTCGGCGGGAAGGCGTGACGTCTTTAATGGAGCGCGGCTGTGTCGCAGACCAGCCGCAGCAGCTTCGCTTTGCCGCAAGCGTTAAAATAATTCAACGCGCCGCGACATTCCGCCCGCTGCGGCTGATCCCGCCGGGGCGGGACACAGCCGCGCTCCGGAACGGATGTAACTCAATGTTTTTTGGCAGGTGGGTGGCAATCCTTGGTTGACAGGGCGGATTCTCCAAGTATTTTGTGCCGCAGTGTTGACCGCCGAAAAAACCAGCCAGTTTGAAATTGGATACGCCGCGTATCCCATGGCGGGCATTGTCGTAGTCATCGCCAACGTCGCGGCCCGCAGCTTTCTCACCCGTTTTATTCTGTGGCCGCACGGGGAGCAGCAGGAGAGAAAATAGACGAACCAAGTTTTCTTAACCCTGCTCCCGCAAAGAGCAGGGTTTTTATTTTTTAACCAACATGAAAACCCAGACCCAACCCGTAATGGCCGCCACCGCCCCGCACGCCGCCGCGTCGTCCGCGCTGGCCGTGCTGTTCGCGCTCAGCGCGTCGCATCTGCTGAACGACGCCATCCAGGCGCTGATCCCGGCCATCTATCCGGTGCTGAAGAAGTCGTACGCGCTGACCTTCACCCAGATCGGCCTCATCACGCTCACGTTCCAGATGGTGGGCTCGGTGTTTCAACCGGTCGTCGGTTTCTACACGGACAAGCATCCGAAGCCGTATTCGCTCGTGATCGGCATGGGCATCACGCTGGCCGGCTTGATCGTGCTGGCGTTCTCGCCCACGTATCACGCGGTCATTTTGGCGGCGGGGATGGTGGGGCTGGGCTCGGCCATTTTTCATCCGGAATCCTCGCGCATGGCACGGGCGGCCTCCGGTGGACGGCATGGGTTCGCGCAATCGCTGTTTCAAGTGGGCGGCAACGCCGGCACGGCGCTCGGGCCGCTGCTGGCCGCGTGGATCATCGTTCCGCGCGGGCAACGCTACATCCTTTGCTTCACCCTGCTGCCGTTTGTGGGGATGCTCGTCCTGACGCGCGTGGGCAACTGGTACAGCCAGAAGCTCGCGGCCATGCACGGGAAAACCATCCACATCGCGCCGCATCATTTTTCGGCCACCCGCGGAAAGATCGCGTTCTACCTGCTCATCCTGATGACGCTCATGTTCTCCAAGTTCTTTTACCTGGCGTCGATGACGAACTATTACACGTTCTACGTGATCCAGAAATTCGGCGTGACCGTGACCGGCTCGCAGATGTACCTGTTCCTGTTTTTGTTCGCCGTGGCGCTGGGCACCATCATCGGCGGACCGGTGGGCGACAAGATCGGGCGCAAGCAGGTGATCTGGATCTCCATCCTGGGCATGGCGCCGTTTGCCTTGGCGTTGCCGTTCGCGAACCTGTTCTGGACGGCGGTATTGTCGATGATCACCGGCTTCATCATGGCGTCGGCGTTTCCGGCCATCCTGGTTTATGCCACGGAATTGCTGCCGGGAAAAGTGGGCACCATCGCGGGGTTGTTTTTTGGCTTCGCGTTCGGTCTGGCGGGCATCGCTTCGGCGGTTTTGGGCAAGCTGGCGGATGCCACGAGCATCATCTTCGTGGTGAAATGCTGTTCGTTCCTGCCGCTGATCGGGTTATTGACCGGGTTGTTGCCGGATTTGAAAGATCACGGGCAGGAGGCAAAGGGGAAGTGATGCGTGCGGCGGGGTTTGTTTCAGTAGTTCGTCAAAGGTACAACCCCGCTATTTTTCTGGGCCGGGTCCGTCTTGGCCGCCTGGTCGGCCTTTTGTTTCGCGGCGAAATCTTTCCGGGCTTGCGGGGCGTCGATGCCTTGGGCCACAAAGTATTCCTCCTCGATCTTGATCTTGTATTTTTTGAAGAGGGCGGACATGTCCGGGATGGCGACGCAGTCGAGCGACTCTTCCCGGGCGGCCTTGAGGTTTTTCAACACGACGGCTTTTTGTTCGTCCGTCAGCTTGGGGAAGATCTGGAGGTAGACGTCGTAGGTCACCTTGACCTTGTTGATGGAGTGGGCGTCTTTGAGGGCCTCGACCTGTTCCGGGGTCAGCAGGGCGGCGAGGTCGGCGACAAATTTTTCATGCTGCGGCTGGATTGCAGCATAGACGCCGCTGATCTGGTCGAGGGCGGCATTGGCCGCGGCCGCATTTTTGGCTTTCCGCGCCTGGTCAAAATTGCCCCACAGTGTCTTGAGCTGGGCGTCATTGGTCTCATGCCATGCCTTGAGCGCGGTGTAGCGGGCGGCGAGAAGGTCGTGCACCTTGGCCGCCTGGTCGGGATCGGTCAGTTTCAAGGAAGCGAGTTCGAGCTTGATGTGTTTTTCGACGGTGGCCTTTTCCTTGTCGGCGGCGGCCGTGGCGGCGGCATCGGCGGTGTTGGTTTGCGCGCGGACGGGGTTGGGGGCGGCGAGCATGAGGCCGGCCAGCAACGTGATCAGGAGGATGTGCTTCATGTCCTATATAAAAGTCGACCGCCGTTCAAAGTCAATGGCAACGCGGGTGGGAAACTGCCAAAAACCATGAAGAAAGTGAGCGGCGGGAAGCTATTTTCACCACGGACGGTCGAGGTCGTGGCCGCGCTTGCGGGTCTTGGGCTGGTCGGGATCGGCGGCGGCCTCGGGGATGGCCTGGGCGTTGATGGCGGTCATCGTTTCATCGATCACGCCCAGCAGTTCCTGGCGGCCCGCCCCGGTGTTGGCCGAGCAACTGAAGGTGGTCGGCGGCTGCACGAACCAGGGCGCGATGCCGGCCATGAAGGCGGCGATGTTCGCCTGCGCGGCGGCGGGCGTGACCTTGTCCAGCTTGGTGAAGACGAGGACGAAGGGCACTTCGTTGCGGGCGAGCCATTCGATGAATTCGAGATCAATTTCCTGGGGCGTGAGCCCGGAATCGACGAGGGTGAAGACGAGGCTGAGATTGGCGCGGTGCTTGAGATAATTGGCGACCGCCTTATTGAAGCGCTGGGCGTCTTTCTTGGCGCCTTCGGCGAAGCCGTAGCCGGGCAGGTCCACCAGCCGCCAGGTCTTGTTGATCGTGAAGATGTTGATCATCTTGGTGAAGCCGGGCTTGGGCGAGACGCGCGCGAGGCCCTGCTCGCCGGCGAGCATGTTCAGCAGCGAGGACTTGCCCACGTTGGAGCGGCCGATGAAGGCGAACTCCGGCAGCGATTCGTCCGGACAGGCGTCCAGATCCGGTGCGCTGCCATGAAAAATGGCGGATGAGATTTGCACGATAAAAAAACCGTGAGGGCATTATCGCAGCAAATCCGGCTTACGGCGACAGATAATACGTCCGGTAATAACGCTGGTTGTAGGCGGCGGCATTGGCGTCCACAAAGGTGAAGGGGGCGGTGTTGGTCTGGAGGGAGGTCCAGTTCACCAGGTCGGTGGAGGCTTGCACGACATAGCGGTTGCCGGTCACGCCGGAAACATTGAAGCTGAACTGCCCGTCGGCGCGCACAGGCGAGGTCAACGCGGCCGGCGGAACGGGGTTTTGCCAGCTGATTTCCGCCGAGACGTCACTTTCGTTCCAGGCAGTGTCAAATTCCCTGATTGCAAAGTAATTGGTGGAGCCGGGAACCAATCCGGTGAACACGAGGCGGTTTACCAGTCCGACGTTCTGGGACAGGGAATAATTGCCGGAGGCCGAGCCGCTGAAAATTTGGTAGCCGACGACGCCGGCATCGAGGCTGGCAGTCCAAGAAAGGATGACGCTGTTGGGCACGCCGGGATTGGCGGATACGGTGAGGCCGGTGACGGGGTACAATCCCGGTGGCCGGGCCGCGGGCACGACATAGGAGAGCTCGCTGGAACGGGCGCTTTCATTCCCGGCGCTGTCGTAGGTGGCGGCCGCGAAGAAATAGGTTTTGCCCGGCACGAGGCCGGCAATGGTGGTGTTGGTCGCGATGCCCGTGACGTTGGTGATGGAGTAGGCGCGGCTGGCGGTGCCGGCATAGATTTTATAACCGGCAACGTTCGTGGCGATGCTCGGGATCCAGGTCAACGTAACGCTTTCATCGGCACGAGCGGGAAGCTGAGCCAGCGACAACAGCGCAGCGCCCAAAAACAAACCGAAGACCGACGACCGGCTCCGACCTGAAATTTTAACATTTCTCAACGGCATACCACCCTTAACGCAGCCGGTCTGCCAAGGCGTTCGGGGGTCAAAAAATAAATCCGGAAGATTTTCCTAAAGTTTTTTCACCAAGCAAAAATTGTCCTGGCGAAAAAGTGGCGAGCGGTTGAATAGAACGGGGTTGCAACAGTTCCGAAATTTCCCCGCTTGTCACCGGCCAATTTTAGTCCATGACCCGTACCCGAAATAGGGTAGGAAATTCCTGTCATGCCGCCGCCCAGGGCCGGGAAAAAGACGGAAAGATTTAGGCCGCGCGCGGGGCTTGTCCTGATAAAAGGCAGGGGTTGTCCCGGGAAGGCCGGTCGCCGCCTCAGTGCGGCAGACTTTGGTTCACATTGAGCCAGTAGTGGCCGATGTCGCCAACGACCTGCATGTACTCCTGCGCATTGGCCGGCTTGATGACGTAGCTGTTCACACCGAGGTTGTAGCTCTCGATCATCTCGATGTCGCGGTCGGAAGAAGTAAAGACCACGACCGGGATGGTGCGCGCACGGATGTCCGCCTTGAGCTGCCGGAGCACGTCGAGACCGCTGGTGGTTTTCAGCTTGAGATCCAGCAAGATGACTTTGGGGATTTTTATTTCGTGCCAACTGGAATACAGGCTCGCTAGGAAGATGGAATCGAGCAACTGGTCGCCGTCCGACACATGCACGACCTCGCCGGGAATATTTCGGTCCCGCAACGCCGTCTGGGCCAGCTCAGCGTCGTTGGCATTGTCCTCCACCAGCAATATGTCGGCTGAAAACTGCGGTTGCATAAAACACCATTTTCCCCCGCCCCAATGCCTGTTAAACCCCGGATCACGGTTTCTGAGGCCCTGAATCCGGCAACTTATGGTTTTAAATTGCTCTGCTTCTTGCCCTAAAGCGAGCAGAAATTGCGGCAAATTTGGGAAAACGGTAAAACTGGCATCCGCGCCCCATCGCCAGCAGGGCCTCGCGCCGCGCCGATTTTATTGAATCAAACGGGTTTTTGTGGCGCTGATTTCCGTCACTGCTTTGGTGGCGGCAGGCCAGCGAGGAAAGCTGAATCGGGAGATAAAAAAGGACCAAAAAATATGAGATCGTGTTTGTGGTTGGGCATCACGAGGTTGCTGTCGGTTGTTTATCCGGCTCCGGCCCGGATGCCGGCGAATCTGGGAGCTTTGCTCACGGATTATCATCCGGGCTTCCGGCTGGTGCTGACAGGAGGGCGTGGTGAGTGGTTCAACGGAAAACTTGCGGGGCGACCACCGGCGCGGCCAGGCCGACCAGTTGGTCGTCGGTCAAGAGCGGGCCGAAGCGCAGAATGACTTGGGCGAAACCTTTGCGACCGACGGCGGTGCGCAAGGCCGCCCGCGCATCGCGCCGCCGGACGGGATCGAAGAACGCCCAGGACAGCCCCAGCGCCTGGGCCTGCAAAATGGTCCGGGCCATCGTCTGGCCCGCCTCCAGCCAGCCATGTTTGTCATCCGTCTTGGTTTTCACCACGGCCAGGGTGGCGGTGGCGACGGCTGGCGGAAAATCGGGTTCAACGGGCTCCTTCCAGACATCCACTGCACGATCGCCAAAGGCGAAAACCGGCGGCGGCAGGCGTTCGCCGGATTCATCCGCGGTTTCTGTCATCGCGGGACGGTTTGAGTATGCCGAATTCATCCCGGGCCGGGGTTGGGCGAGCGTCACCTCCAGGACTTGTCGCCGGCCGATTTCACTTTGGACGAAGTCCAACCAGCCGCGTTCGCCGGTGGCGGCGTGGGCCAGGGCCGAGAGCATGGCGGCGGTGACCGGAGGTTCGCCCAGCGGCGAGGGTGATGCCGGGCTTTTGGGCATGGCGTCGAACAGCAGTTTTTCCCGGGCGTCCCGCTCGCGACCGGTGCCAAAGTGGAGTTGCGCCACGAGTTCCGGCTGGCCGAGGTCGGGAAACAGTTCGACCCGGCCGAGACAGCCAAAATGTTTCAGCGTGTGCTTGAGGTACAACAACGCCGACCCGCAACCGAGCATGAACTCGCGTCGGTCGGGATCGATTTCCTCGCGCGACGGATTTTTTTTGGCCATCAAATCGACCCGGGTTTCCGTGAGGCGGAAGTACCAAGGCTGCCAGTTGCCGGCAGTGGGGGCGAGCGTGGCGTAGGTGAGGGCGAACTCCAATTTTTGGCGCGGCGAACCGGTCGCCGGGAAATCAACTTCACTCACGCCCCAGATTTTACGCGCACTCATACGACACTGGAAATCGCAGCATGGATGTTGCCATGTGGGAAATGCTTGGAAATACGAAGGTGGCGGGGAGATTTTCTGCGCCGATTTGAGCAGGGTGTGCAGGATGGAACAAGGCGGGCGGATTTTTTCCGTGAGAATGTAACTTTTAGCGGCTTGCTATTTTGGCGGCCCGGGTGTTTTCTCCCAGCACCAACCGCTGACGGGAACCAATCAGCTTCCGGCGGCGGAAAACCAACAACGAAAGGCCGACCATGACCATCACATTGCTTTTGAACAAGGCGCGCAAGGAGTTTGAAATTGTCAAAGTCCACGCGGAGCATGACGGCAAAACGGCCAAGGCCGCCCGGCAGACGGCCATCGCCGCCAAGAAAAGGCTGAAACAGGCCCGTAAACTGGTCAAATTTACGCGGAAGGTCGCCCGGAAGGCCGAGGATCAGGCCGAAAACTCGATCGAGAAGCTGGAGCGGGCGCAGGCTCGGGTGGAAAAATTGGAGAAGCGCGCCCGTAAAAAGGCCCGCAAGCAGAAGCAATCGCCCGTCGCCAAAACCATCGTCAAAGCACCCGTCAAGGCTGCGCCGAAGCAGAAACCGGCCCCGCGCCCGCAGCCCCGCCCGGTAAAGCCCAAGGCCGTGCCCGCCAAGGTCACGAAGCCCGTCGCCCGGCCCGTGGTAAAAAAGAAGACGGCAGTGGTCCGTCGGCCGGCGCCGGTAACGGTGCCTGAAGCTGGCGTTGCCCCAGACAGCTTGCCGTCGACCGATCCTGCGCCCGGTGCGGAAACGCCCGCCGCACCCGGCGAGACGACGGGTTCGTAGCCAAGTTGCAGGTAAATGCCATCGAAATTGATTCCACCGATGTGACAATCGGTTTTATCAATTAACACGCCATCAACGGGTTTTGCTATAACGGAGCCATGAAAGCAATCCGTTCAATGGCGCATAGCCGTCTGGAGACCTACACCCCCCGCATCATCGCCCTCGGGCTTCTGGGTGTTTTCCTCTTGTTCGCCCTCACCGGCTGCCAAGGCGGGCGACGCACCACGGCGGAGCTTCCGCCCGTCGGCGACTATGCCTTGGTCAGCGTGGATGACAAACCGGTGCCCTGCAAGCTGACCCATGAAGGCACGGCAGTGATCGTCAAATCGGGCGGGTTAACCTTTAATGCCGATGGCGCGTGTCGCAGCCTGAGCGTTTTCGCCGTGCCGCCGAACCAGGATGTTCAGCGCGAAGTCAAAGCCACATGCGCGCGCGCAGGCGCGGAACTGACGCTGCGCTGGCAGCACGCGGGCGTGACCAAAGGTCTGCTCAGCGAGAACGACCGCAAGTTCATGATGAACAACGAAGGGATGATCTTCGCGTACCGGAGACAGGCTGAATGACGGGTTAATTCTCAACCCACCTCACGGTGCTTGCTGGAACGAAAGACCCACCACACTGACAATTCGCCCCAGGATTGCCATCGGCTGGGGTGTCGCATTTCGGACAAATGGTCCGGCGAGCGATTTTCGTCAGCTCCTTCCGGCGCTCGTGGCGGAAAATCCAATATGCGATGGGTGCCGCAACCAATCCAAAAATTGGCAGGCGTAACCAAAAGCTGCCTGAAACATCGCTCTGAACCACAACACCGGCGCCACCGCTTAAAAAGATAAACCAACCACCGGCACAAAGCATGGAAACCGCCACCCAGACGATACCGGCGATGAAGCGACCATGTGAGCGAGCCTCACTTTCCGCGGCTTTCTGCCACTTGGTTATTTCTTCCGGCGTGCGTTGAATCCACATATGCGAATAATCCCTGCTGTTCCAAATCTGAACGCCAACTGCTGGCGGCCGGATTCCGAGGAGCAATTTGAACCCAACAATCCCATAGCTCAATCCCAAGCCACAGTTCCAAGCTAACCCCCCGCCGGCTCCTCGCCATCCTCCCCGTGCCAATCGACCACGCTCTGTTGTTCCTCCGAGAGTTTTAAAGCCGCCCCGACCTTCTGGGTCAATTTTGCATCCGTCAGATTCGCGTCGGTAAAATCGCACTTCTTAAAACCGCAACACCGGAAATCCACGCCGGTCAGGTTCGCGCCGCGGAACCGCACCCGCTCGAACACACACGCGCGCAGATCGGACCCCGACAGGTCCGCGCCCGTGAAATCCACCTCGATAAAATCATTCCAATTCGCCGTGGATTCCGAAAGATCCGTGTCTTGGAACGAGGTCGCGCGGATTTCCGAGCGGCCAAAAAAAGTGCGCGGCAGCGTCAAACGCTCCAGCTTCGCCTTCGTCAGCACCGTTCGGAAAATACTGACGCCCGGCACCTCATCATCATGGCGCGGGCGTTGATATGGTGCCGGCGGAATTGCGCCGGCGGCAATGATCTGCGCGGCCTGAAGCGCGCGGCAGGAATCTTCGTACGACAATCGTTGCGGCATAATAGAGCATTATCAGGGCGTTCGTTTCTTCGAAGCGGGCAGGGGACGATGCTTCACCTCGACGATCAGGTTGGGTTTGACGCCGGCCAGCGCCGGCAGGAGGTGATTCAGCACCTGTTCCGCCGTGGCGCGAAACTTCCGGCCCCGCGTGCTCTTTTTCACCCACCCCGCCTTGTCGCGATAATACCGCTCCGTCCACGTCTTGGTTTTGATCAAGATAATAAAGCTGTCATTGGTCAGATTCATGTGTGATTGAATGGTTGCTCAGATACTTAACCCAGCTCCGCGACTTGCGAATTTTAAGTCGCGGCGCCGCGGCTGTCCAATCTTGAACCCCGAGACGGGTTCAAGCTTTCAACTTAAGTTAGGCGGCACCTGGTGCGCTAACATAATAAGGTGGAAATAACCGCCCCACTGGATTCTGGGGCAGCTTGTGCAGTTTCTGTAACGATTCAATGTGATGGCGACGGCAAAATACGCTAAAGCGGATTGCATGTTCAGAGCAACCCTCCACCCGACACATTTCATCTTTTGGTTCAAAGGTGGCGCGTGCGCAGAAATCCCGCATCATGGCCGAATAGATCATCATTGCTGCCGGCTGCTGATAAGGTTCACTCTGCCAATCCGCAACTTCAATTGATGGAACCTGAAACAAATACTCGCGGTCTTCAAAGTTCCATTCATGCCCGCTCTGCCAAAACTGATTGCAATCAGGGCAGCGGAACAAGTAAAGCCGCAATCCTGGATGCTCCGCAACTTGCGTCAGTCGCTGGCGAATGGCAGGCGACTCCTTGATGCGCCGGGTGATGCTCTCGCGGTCAAGCTCGATGGGTTGGAACTGGGTGCAGTTGCAAGTCATGGTGTGTGATGCTGCATAATTTGCTGCCCGCTTCAAGAACAACGCCATCCTATGTTTTCAACGGACTCGATTTATCACCCCCAAACCCCGGATTGAATTCAGCGCCGGTTTCCGCTTAACTTCGCGTGGGTGGATACGAACCGAACATTCCTGGGCAAGTATGAATTGCTTGCTGTCATTGGCGATGGCGCGGAAGGCCGGGTCTACAAGGCCCGCCACACCACCGCCGATCACGGGGGGGACCAGGGCGAACTCGTCGCGGTCAAGCGCCTGAAAAACACGGGCCACGACAAGGAATCCCAGCAGTTCATCCGGCAGAATAAAATCCTCAGCAAGCTCAACCATCCCAACATCGTCAGCTACAAGGATTCCTTCGTCTGGCAGGAAAAGGAGATCGAAGACGACATCTATTGCCTCGTGATGGAACTGCTCGACGGCGAACCGCTCAAGGCGGTGCTGGAACGGAACAGCAACGGCCTGGCCTGGGAACTTGTCCGCAATGTCCTGACGCACACCTTGTCGGCGCTGCAATACGCCTGCAAAAAAGGCGTCATCCACCGCGACCTCAAGCCCTCCAACATTTACATCACGCGCGGCGGCGTGCCCAAGCTCGTCGATTTCGGCATCGCCCGGCAGGATGACGGCGAGGCGACCGCCACCAGCAGCGCCGCCGGCGCCAAGGGCACGTTCGATTACATGGCGCCGGATTTTGCGCTGCAACCCGGCGGCTTCCGCGGCGATGAACAGTCGGACATCTTCAGCTTTGGCGTCATTCTGTACCACACGTTGACCGGCAGCCTGCCGTTTCCGCCGTTGGGCGAGAATGCCGCGCGCGGCTATTACATCCGCTGGCTCGGCAACCAGCCGACCAGCGCGGAATTCCGGCATCCCATTTTCCGCGTGCTGAGCCACGCCAGCTCGTGCGTCCGCAAATGCATCCATCCCGACCGCGCCGAACGTTTCAAAACTTTCGATGAAGTTGTCGCGAGCTTTAATCAGATCGGCCACCGGAAGCTCAAGCATAATTCCGAGGTGTACGAACTCACCGGCTGGCTGGGCCGGGGTGGGTTTGGCGAGGTCTATCGCGCCCGCCGCGTGCGCGACCAGCGCGAAGTGGCGGTCAAGCGCCTCTTCAGCGTCAACTACTCCTCGCGGTTTGTGCGTGAGGCGAAAATTCTGCGCGATTCCCCGCACCCGAACCTGACGCAGTACGTGGATTTTATCGACGCCCAGATGAGCGGCGGCGAACGGGAATATTATCTCATCCTCGAATACCTCGAGGGCATGCCCGGCGCGGGCCTGCGCGCCCGCATCAAGAAATCCGGCGACGGCCTCGATCCGGTCGAGGCGCTGCAACTGTTTGTTGGTTACCTGGACTGCCTCGAACATCTGCACCGCAACGGCATCATCCACCGCGACATCAAGCCGGCCAATCTGTACGCCCCGGAGCGGAATCCACAAAAGGCGAAAATTTTCGACCTCGGCATCGCGCACGACGAGGAGGGTACGCGGACGCACGGCCAGGTGCCGGGCACGCTGGACTACATGCCGCCGGAATTTGCCGCGCAGAGCAGTGGGCGCGGCTCCGCGCAGTCGGATATTTATTCCATCGGCGTCACGCTCTACCAGGCGTTGACCGGCAGGCTCCCGTTTCCGCGGCTGCCGGAAAAAGAAGACGAGGCGTGGGTGGCGTTCTTTCGCCGGGCGGAGAAGCCGCTGGACTGCCCGGTGGACCATCCGGTTTTTCGGTCGCATCCGGAACTGGTTTCCCTGGTCCGGCGCGCCGTTGGTCACGATCACAAACGACGTTTTCCCAGCGCCGGAGCCATGCGCGACGAGATCAAGCAGATCCTGAAAAAGTGGAGTTCATCGCCGGTCGTCGATGATGAGGAACGGCCCACCGCCACGACGATGGCCCACCCGCGGAACTTCGCCGTCCCCGAACCGCAGCCCGATCCGGTTCCAGATCCGGAAATTAAAAAAAGCGCGGAACAACGTCCACCCGCGCCCGCGCCCGCGCCGCCAGTCGTTTCACCCCCGGTCGCTGTCCGGCCGCAGCGGTTGGAATTGCATGATCAAGATGGAACCCGCATCTATCTCACGACCCAGAGTGCGGTGCGCATCGGCCGCAACCGCGACTGCGAGATTTTCACCCGGGCGATGAACAGCAGCGGGCAGGAACAGCGGGAGCAAAGCCTGATGATCAGCCAGTATCACGCGCTGATTGAGTGGCGCAAAGAGGCCTGCGTTTTGAAGGACGGCGGGCTGCATCCCGAACGCGGCTGGCAGCCGAGCACCGCCGGCTTGTGGGTGGATGGCCAGCGCGTGACCGGCGGCGGCATCGTTGATCTGCTGCCCAACCGGGGCTATCGCATCGCGCTCGGTGACCCGGGCCGGCCGGCCGCGAACCCGATTGAATTTAACGCGCGGCTTTGGGCCGTCAAAGATCTGCCGGCGTTCCAGCCGTCCGGCCAGGCGGCGGAAGCGCCGGCCTGTCTCGTGTTGCGCCGGCTGGCCGGGCCGCGCTGGATTTATATCCTGCTCCGCTCCGGTGCCGCGCTGGCCTGGGCGGATTCACGCTGCGGCCGCGCCTGCGCCGGCCTGCACCAGGGCTCGTTGCACTTGGGCGAGGGGAGCGATCGAACACCGCTTCTCCCGGGAAGCACGGTAACCGCCGGAGCTTTGAATTTTAAAGTCACCGATCTGTTGGGTAACGGTTAAGGGAAGAAGACTGCGAGCCAATGGTGACGGGTTGCTGCTGACGAATGGCGATGTTGAGAAATTAGGAACTGAGCCACTAACCCGTTTACCGGCGGGGATTTGCCCATCTACCACAAAAAAAGGCTTGCTTTTCAAGGGCGCGGAAAGATAATCGCGAAAATGATCCATGGGGATCAGGAGTGCGGAGTGAGTTTTTCAAAAGGGCCGGATGTATCAACCCAGATTGAGGATATAGGCATGAAAACCACGGCGGGGATTGTGATTGTTATTCTGACGATCGTTGGATCGTTGCTGATCGCCATTTTCTGGAAAACCCCGGATCCCGTCGTCTTCAAACCCATGGGCCGGGACTCCGTGCTGGGCACCCTGACGTGGCTCTTTGTCGTCGCGCTGTTCATCGAACGGGCCGTCGAGGTCATTGTGAGCACCTGTCGCGATGCGGATGCGGATGTGCTCGAACATAACGTCACTACGGCCCAGGCCAAGATCGACGCTCAGACCAAGGTGACGCCCGGGTCAGTGCCTTATCTGGACCCGCTCCATGGCGCGCAGAAGGAGATGCTCAAGTACCGCTCGGAAACGAAACAATTCGCCATGTGCGTGAGCTTCATTCTGAGCATCTTTGTCGCGCTGGCCGGGGTGCGCACCTTTGGCTCCATCGTGGAAACGTATCCGGCGGGAAACTGGCTGTTCTCGGCGGCCGACATCATCGTGACCGGCGCGGTGCTGGCCGGCGGCACGGATGCCATTCATCAGATGATGAATGTGGTGATGAACTTTTTAAACCAGGCGGCGGACAAGGCGAAAGGCTCGTAATGCCCACCGTAATCATCCATGGCTGGAGCGACCACGCCGTGACGTTTGTTCCACTCCAACAAGAACTCAACAAGCGGCTGGGCATTCCCGTGCCCATGATCAGCCTGGCCGAATGGCTTTCGCTCAACGACCTGGTCACTTACGACGACCTCGTGACGCGCATGGACGCCGTGTGGACGGCTTACGGACTGCCGCGCACGCCGGGCGCGGTGGATGTGATCACGCACAGCACCGGGGCGCTGCTCATCCGTGACTGGATGACCCGGTACTTCGCCCCGGGGGCGGCGCCGGTCAAACATCTGGTGATGCTGGCGCCGGCCAACTTCGGTTCGCCGCTCGCGCACAAAGGCGCCTCATTCATTGGCCGCATCATCAAGGGTTGGAACGCCCCCAGCGCTTTTCAAGTCGGCGCAAAGCTCTTGAAAGGGTTGGAACTGGCCAGTCCATATACCTGGGCGCTCGCGAACAAAGATCTGTTTGTGAATGATCCGTATTTCGGGCCCGGCCGCGTGCTCGCCACGGTGCTGGTCGGTAACGCAGGGTACACGGGCATTGCTTCGGCGGCCAACGAGCCCGGTTCCGACGGCACGGTCCGGGTCTCCACGGCCAATTTGAACGCGGCGCAGATGCAGGTGGATCTCACCGACCCGGCCGCCCCGCAATTTAGGGGGCCGCAGAACATTAATGGCATCGCCGGTTTTCTGATCCTCGATGGTTTGAACCACGAGACCATCCACGATCCGACCCAGGCGGCGATGATGGCGGCCCTCGCGGAAGGATTGCAGGTCGATGATGCCGGCTTCAGCGCGTATTGCGCCCGGCTCGATGCCGCCACGCAAGCGGTGATGGCCGCCCGCGAAGCGGGTTCCGACCGCTATTATTGGGGCTACCAGAACACCGTGGTGCTGGTGAAAGACCAGTTTGGCAATCATGTGGGGGACTATTTCCTCGAGTTCTACGGGGCGGCAAATGACACCTTTTGGGAAAGCCTTTTTCATGGCAAGGTGATTGAAGACGTCCATCCTTATTCGGACGACAACGGCTACCGGTCCGTGCTCATCGACACGACCCGGTTGCAGGCCGCCTTGGCGGGGGCCCCGGCGGCAGCGCCGCTGCAATTCAGCCTGAGCGCCTCCCCGGACATCTCCAACAACGAGGTTGGCTATGCGAGCTTTACGGACAACGATATTGGAGCCATCAGCATTCCCACTGGTCAAATCCCATTATTTTTCTCGCCCAACCGGACGCTCTTTGTGGAAGTGATCATCACCCGGAAGCAGAAGGACGAGATTTTTAAACTGGGCGTAGCTCCCCCGGCGCCGATTGGTTCCTGACCGCCCGTACCCAGGCAAACACCGTTTTTTAAACGCCGCCAGCCGCCGGAAAGCCTCCCGGCGAAATACCCAAAACTAATTTGAAAACACGCCAAAAGAGGCTGTTGAAAAATAGCAATATTACGAAATCAAGAAATGGCCCCTTTATGTTTTGTTTCAATGGTGGGGACATTTGTTAGGGTGATTGTGACCAGCGTTAGCCCTGCCCGGATTCCTCCAATCATCGGTCTTTTTGTTAAAGCAGATCCAACCGAACGGCGACCGTGCTTCAAGGAAGCATTCGCAAAATCCGCGAGGTTTTGGACTGCGGCGGGAAGCGTAGCGCCACGCCGCTTTCGCGCGCACCGATGTTTGATAGTCAGAACGTTTTCCGCCCGTACGAAAGCGGTGTCGCGGCTCCCGCCTTGCCACCGCAGTCCATGACGCAGGTGTGGTCTTCGGATCGTGCAGGCGCGTGCAGCAGCCAACAAAAAAGAGGGTGGACAGAAATTTGCGCCGGGAATAGAGTCCAAGCATGAAGAGGGCCGGGGTCAAAAGCCGCTGCCGAGTACCAATCAAGCCACCCGATGACGCATGACTGAGGAAAATCTATCCCAACTTCCGGCATATCAATGGATGCCGAGCCGCATACCGTTGCGCGATGCTCTTTCGACATTTGTTCCTGGTGGCCCTGAACCTGAGCCCATCATTACCGAGATGAGCAGCCGTTGCGGTGAGAGCGTCTGGCACGAAGTTAAGGGCGGACACCGCGTGTTGTTTCTTTATGATGGCGGAGTTTTTGATGCTGGTCGGTTCACCATGGAGCCCAAGGTTTGGGATTACAATGAGTGTGCCCTTTGTTGCGTGAAGATTCCGGCAATGACCTTGTGTTATGTTACCAAGCCTGATCAGCCATACTTTTTGCTTTGCGACAGTTGCTACGAAAGTCAAATTACTCCCAAGCTGGCACAATGAAGATTCTGGTGCTTCAAGGAACCATTCGCAAAACCCACGACGTTTCGGACTGCGGCGGGATTGATTCAAACGACAACTGAATCACCCGGACACGGCCAAGTATGTCCTCTCCCGGGGGGAGAGGAAACAGGTGAGGGCGAGCGTCAAAACTAACTTTGCCGCCTGCGCTTTCATTGCCCCCGGCGACGTTGCCCTGCCAAAAAGAGGGTGGACAGACATTTACGCCGGGAATAGAGTCCAAGCATGAAAAGGGACAGGCTGCAAAATACGCCCTTTATTCAATATTGAGAGAGAATATGAAATCAGCACGCGTTACTATTTTCGCCGTGTGTATTCTCACGGTGACGGCTTCAGCCTATTTGAAAGGTTGCCAGTATTTTTCCAAATCGCACAACCAACTTTCAGAGGTCATTTTCTGCGCGCTCATTTTCTTGGTGGGGATTGGTCTTCTCGGTTTTATCATGCAGTTCTTTGCAAAACGCACAGCTCAGGTTTTGTTTTCCGTCTTCTACGGTTTTCTTGCTGGCATCATGGCCACCAACTTTATTAGCGAGATGGTTTCGGGCACCACTTATTCCTCCACAAGTGTATATTTCATAAGTTACGGACTCATGCTTTTATTCTTTGCCTTGGCGGTTGTTGGATTAGTTTTATGTCAGATACCGAGCCCCAACGCTTTGCAGAACCCGCCTCCAAATATCTGTTGAACTATGCTCGCACCTGACTCTCCAGAAGGCAGAGCCAATTTGGCAGCCATCGAATCGAAGCTTCAGGAGTTTGATGAATTGCTGCTCCAATTCTGTTCTCAGCAAGATTACAGATTCAGCCGCAGTCTCAATTTCTATCCCAAGCGCCGGGTCTGGCGTCGTCAGGAGATCGATCGGGTTCTTGACCTTGAAATAGACGTTGAATTTCAGGAAGCTCTTGACCATGGATTTTACCCCGAGTTTCCTTGGTCGCTTTATGCCCGGGGATCGCTCCATCCGGGCAGTGACCCGGATGTCAGCGTTTTGTCGCGCCCGATTTTCGAGCACGTGCCACATTCGCGGTTAGCATCGGTCATCGCAGCCGGTCTCAGCCGCGGACTGCAGGTCGTCAATGCCATGACTGAGAGCGAGATTCTGCAGCATGGAGAGAAGTGGGGGCGGCGCGCCTAATCGGGAGTTGGGCTGCAAATAGTCCCACAAATTTTTCACTGCTCATCCCGGCTGACTTTCCAATCATAAAAAAACCGATACCCGGATTTCTCCAAGCATCGGTTTTTGTTTTAAGCAGAAAAATCAGCTCGCCTTCACCGCCGCCACGAGCGCATTGAGCGAGGCCTTCGCATCGCCGAACAACATGCGGGTGTTGTCCTTGTAGAAAAGGGCGTTTTCGATGCCGGCAAAACCGGCGGCCATCGAGCGTTTCATCACAATGCAGGTCTTGCAATGGTCGGCGTCGATGATGGGCATGCCGTAGATCGGGCTGGACTTGTCCTCGTGCGCAGCGGGGTTCACCACGTCGTTCGCACCGATGACCAGGCACACATCCACGCGGTCCATCGAGGGGTTGATCTGCTCCATCTCGATGAGCTGGTCGTAGGGCACATTCGCTTCCGCGAGCAAAACGTTCATGTGACCGGGCATGCGGCCGGCGACCGGATGGATCGCAAATTGCACTTCCACGCCGCGTTTGCCGAGTTCCTCGGTCAGTTCGCGGACGGAATGTTGCGCCTGCGCCACGGCCATGCCGTAGCCGGGCACCACGACGACGCGCGTCGCATACGCCAGCAACAGGGCCACTTCGTCGGCCTGGATGGGTTTGACGGTGCCGGCAGGACCGCCCGCCCCCGCCGCCGCCGCGCCGCTGGAGCCGAACGCGCCGAACAAAACATTGGAGACCGGCCGGTTCATCGCCTTGCACATGAGCAGGGTGAGCAACGTGCCGGAGGAGCCGACCAGCGTACCGGCGACGATCATCGCCGTGTTGTTGATGGCAAAACCGTCCGCGGCGACCGCGAGACCGGTGAAAGAGTTGAGGAGCGAGATCACCACCGGCATGTCCGCGCCGCCAATCGGCATGACCATCGCCACGCCGAAGAACAGCGCCAGCCCGGCGAGGACCAGGAACGCGATCGTCGCATTGCTCGCGCCGGAATTCACCGTCAGGTAGCCGCACAAGCCGAAGATGACCAGGAGGATGAGCCCGTTCATGATGTTCTGGCCGGGGAACGTGATCGGCTTCTCACATTTTCCCTCCAGCTTGAAATACGCGATGATGCTGCCGGAGAAGGACAGCGAACCGATCAGGGTGGCGAACAACATGGCGACCGCGATGAACGCCTTGATGCCTTCGACGCTGTGCGCGCCCTTCATGAATTCCAGGCTCGCGACGAGCGCGGCGGCCCCGCCGCCCAGTCCGTTGAAGAGCGCCACCATCTGCGGCATGGCCGTCATCTTGACCGAGTACGCCCCGATGGCGCCGATGATGAGGCCGATGACCGTGCCGATGACGATCAGCGTATAATTGAAGCTCCAGCCGTGGGACCAGGCGCTGACGCCGTTCCCGTTGCAGAGAATGAGCAGCCCGAGGACCATGCCTGCGGCGGCGACGAGATTGCCTTTCCGCGCAGTCTTGGGCGAACTCAAAAATTTGATGCCCAGGATGAACAGGACCGAAACGACGATTAAAAGTAATGCAATGGTGGAGCTCATGTTATTTCTTTTTCTTGAACATCTGCAGCATCCGGTCCGTGACCATGAAACCGCCGAAAACGTTGGCCGAACCGAAGACGACCGCGACAAATCCCAGCACCTGCGTCAGCACGCTGTCCGCATCGGCCAGCACCAGGATGCCGCCGAACAAAATGATGCCATGGATGGCGTTCGTCCCGGACATCAGCGGCGTGTGCAGCATCGACGGCACCTTGGAGATGACTTCAATGCCCACAAATATCGCAAGGACGAAGATGAACAGAACCAGGATCTGGTTGTAAGCTAATAGACTTTCGATTGTCATAAAAAAATGAGTTGAAAAAATCAGTTCGGTTTGGCGATGAGTTTTTCGTTCACGACCTTGCCCCCGTGCGTCACGAGGCAGCCTTTGATGATTTCGTCGTCGAGCTTGAGGACGAAGGTCTTTTCTTTTTTGTCCCAGAATTCTTCGATCAGATTCACGAGGTTCGCCGCGTACACCTGGCTGGCATGCAGCGGCACGCGGCCGGGCAGGTTGGCGATGCCGATGATCTTCACGCCGTTGCGGTCGGAAACTTCGTTGTATTTCACGCCCTCGACGTTGCCGCCCGTGTCCACCGCGAGGTCCACGACCACGCTGCCGGGCTTCATGGCATTGAGCATTTCCGCGGTGACGAGGATCGGCGCCTTGCGTCCGAACACCTGCGCGGCGGAGATCACCACGTCGGAATCGGCGCAGGTCTTCTTCATCGCGTCGCGCTGCTTCTGGATCTGTTCCTCCGTCAGCGCCTTCGCATAACCGTCCTTCGTCTGGCCGGTTTCACCGATGTCGATCTTGAGGAACTGTCCGCCGAGCGATTTCACCTGTTCTTCGACGACGGGCCGGGTGTCATAGGCCGTGACCTTGGCGCCAAGGCGTTTTGCGGTGGCGATGGCTTGCAGGCCAGCGACACCAACGCCGATGATGAATACCTTGGAGGGCAGGATGGTGCCCGCCGCCGTGGTCATCATCGGAAAAATTTTATTGGAATAACGGGCGGCGAGGATGACGGCCTCATAGCCGCCGAGGTTCGCCTGCGAGGAAAGGACGTCCATCTTCTGCGCCCGGGTGGTGCGCGGGATGAATTCCATGCTGATCGCGCTCACGCCGCGTTCGGCGAATTTCTGGACCAGCTCCTTTTCGTTGAACGGATCAAGCAGGCTGGCGTGGATGCAACCGGGCTTGAGCAGCGCGATGTCCTCCACGGACGGCTTGCGCAGCCGCAGCACGATGTCGCCGGAGCCAAGCAGCGCCTTGCGGTCGGTGACGAGCGTGGCGCCCGCCTTGGTGTAGGCTTCGTCCAGGAACCCGGCGGTGAGGCCGAGGCCCGCCTCGACCTCCACTTGGGCGCCGAGTTTGACAAGTTTGGCGGCGGAGTCCGGCGTCAGTGGCGCGCGGGTCTCACCCGGGTAGGTTTCGCGTGGTACGGAAATTTTCATGGCTGCAAATCTGGACGTAAACTACCAGCGCCACCCCGCCTGTGAAGGCTGTATCTTGCTATTTCCGGCTCAATTTTTGGCTTGCCCGGAATATCATTTCACCCATTTCACCTCACGGGTCGGCTTGTATTCCCTCATCCGCTGCAGCATTTTTTCCGGCTCGTCCGCCACCAGCACCAGGTCGCGGTGCTGCGGACGAATGAAGCCTTCGTTGCGCGTATGATCCAGGAATTCCAGCAAACTGCGGTAAAATCCGCCAATGTCAAGCAGCCCGAAGGGCTTGCTGTGCCACCCGAGCTGGCTCCAAGCCAGCACCTCGAAAAACTCCTCGTACGTCCCGTACCCGCCCGGCAGCGCGATGAACCCGTCGGCCAGCTCCGCCATCAGCGCCTTCCGCTCATGCATGTTCTTCACAATACGCAGATCCGGCAGCTTTTCGTGGACGACTTCCTTGATGACCAGCTTTTCCGGAATCACCCCGATAACATGGCCGCCTTGCTTCAAAACCGCGTCCGCCACGATGCCCATGAGGCCCACCATGCCGCCGCCATAGACCAGTTCAATCTTCTCGCGCGCCAGCAAGACACCGAGTTCGTGCGCTGCCGCCGCGTATTCCGGGCGGTTTCCTTTGTTTGAGCCGCAATATACGGCGATACGTTTCATAAATTAATGGCGGCGGAGGCAGGGCGTGGCCCAGTCCGGCTCGGACCTCCGCGCGCGCCGCTGTCTGCCAACCAACGCGCCCTACGATCTGCTTCTGTCAAAAGATGGCCTAAATTGTTAGCGGGCGTCAAATCTCTCCCTATAAACGACTCACGGCAACAACAGCACCCGGTATAATTTCGTACCCGTGGCGGCGGTGTCCGTGGTGCTGGACGTGTAATCCACTGCGGTCACAACGGAACCCAGGTTGGTCCAGCCCGCCGCCGCCAGGTCGGCCTTGTACTGCACCTGATATTTCTTCCCGATGACCGTGTCCCACGAAATCGTGGCGGTATGCACGCCGCCGGCCAGTTGCAGTGTCAGCTTGAACGGCACGATCACCGCCCGCACCAACTCGTTATAAGTATCCGCGACGACCAGCGAGCCGTCCGCCGCGACGACCAGGCCGTACGGGTTGAACAGCCGGCCCACCCCATTCGTGCCGCTGTCCGCCCCCGCCACGCCCGCCGCGCCGCACACCGTGCTGACGATGCCGTTCGTGGTGATCTTACGGATGGTCTGGTTGAAGGAATCGGCCACGAACAGATTCCCCTTTTTATCGAAGGCCAGCTCCGCCGGGTTGCGGAAGCGCGCCGTGGCGGCCTCGCCATCCGCCGTCCCGTCCTGGCCCGCCGCGCCGGCAAAGGTCGTCACCATGCCGGCGGTCGTCACTTTGCGGAGCGTGTGGTTGTTGCCATCGCTCACAAACAGGATGCCCTGTGCGCTGAACTTCAGGCCGCACGGTGAATTGAACAGTGCATTGGTGCCCGTGCCGTTGGCGCTGCCCCAGACCTGCGGGTTGCCGACGAGGGTCGTCACCGTGCCCCCGGCAATTTTGCGAATGCAATGATTGCCGCTGTCCGCGACATACACCGTGCCATCGGCCGCGACGGCGATGCCCAGCGGCGAACTGAACAGCGCGGTGCCGGTGGTGCCGTCCAGAAACCCGCCCGAACCGGCGACACCCGCGTAGGTGCTGACCGCCCCGCCCGCGGTGATCTTGCGGATGACATTGTTGCCCGTGTCGCTGACAAACAGGTTGCCGCCGGCATCGAACGCCAGCCCGCTCGGGGCATCGAATTGCGCGCTGGTGCCCGTGGCATTAACGAGGCCCGCGACGCCAAGCTGGCCGGCGAAGGTGGTGACGACCCCCGCCGGGGTGACCTTGCGGATGGCATCGTTGCGTGAATCAGCGATGAAATAATTGCCGCTGGCGTCCGCAACGATCGCGGCGGGGTCGCTGAACAGCGCGTTGGTGCCGGTGCCGTTCGCCGCCCCACTGACCTGCGCCTGCCCGGCAAGCGTCGATATGGCATCCTGGGCGTGGAGCTGGAGTGATAGTGCGCTGAAGGAAAATAGGATGGTGAGTAAATTATTCGTTAGCCTCACCCTCACCCTGGCCCTCTCCCTGAGGGAGAGGGAATGGCCGATGGCCACACACCTAAAACTCGCAAGCCATGGAGCCGAAGTCAGCCGTGGATCTGCCATGGCACGGAATGCGCTGCTCCCTCTCTCAGCGGGAGAGGGTTGGAGTGAGGGAGAAAACCCCCTGCTACCTGCGATGTTTGCTTCGTAGATCATTGGCCCCGGCGCATCAATCGTTCGTTGTCGGCGGGCGGCGGCGTTTCCGTTTGCGCCACCGCTTTGAATTCCGTCGTCGGCTTCAATGCCGCACCCGAACGCGTCACCAGCTTGCCGGCGCGGGTGGCGACATTTTCCACGGTGTAGACTTCGCCGTCGCGTTCGTAGAATTTCTTCATCTCCTCCAGCTTGAACGGCCGCGAGCCTTTGCGGCCGAACACCACGGTCTGGTTGCCGCTCTCGTCCACCACGCGGTCGCGGTCCAGTCCACGGCCGACGGCCACGGCCGGTTCCTTGGTCGGGAAGGTCGAGATCAGCTTCGGGTTCGGCACGGGACTGAAGCCCATGTGGCCGGGAACATTTTCCGGCGAGATCATCTGCAAGATGGCCAGCCCGTTCTTGCCATCCGCCACGAGCGCGAACATCGAGGCATTCACGGAACCGATCTGCACCGCGCGCGTGTCGTTCAACTTGCCATCGGCATTATATAACCGTTTCAGCTTCGGCTTTTCCGGATTGGAGATGTCGATGAACGCCAGGCCGTCCGCGCCGTCGGCGACGTAGGCGTAGGTGCGCGCCAGATAAAACCGCTGCGCGTGTTTCAGCGGAATGAACGCGTCCGGGATCAGCTTCGGCTTCACCGGGTCGGTGATGTCCAGCACCTTGAAGCCTTCGTCGTCCGTCACAAACGCGTAGCGGAACTGCACGCCGACCGCGCGCGGATTTTTCAGGCCGGCAGTCAATTCGCCGGCCACCATCGGTGCCTCGAGCGCGTCATTGCGCAGGCCAACGACGAACAAACCATTCTTGCCGACGACATAAAGATTAGTGCCGGCCATGAACGAGTGCATCGCGCCCGTCAATTTTCCGTCCGGGTTGAAGCGGACGACCTTTTCCTTGTCGAAAAAGTTGTTGTCCGGGTTGCCGTCCAGCAAGGTGCCAACGGTCACCATCACCAAACCTTCCTCGCGGTCGGTCACGAACACCCACGCATAGAGCGGGCTGACCGGCTGCTCCTTGTTCTCCAGCTTGCGCGAGCGCAACGGGTCCACGCCCAGCGTGCTCGGCAGAGTGACGCTCGTGGCGTATTTCGTGCGGATGTACGTGCGCTGCCCAAGCGGCGAGACCGGCGCGGTGCTGATGCGTTCGGAGAAACCCTTCTGGTCGATGTTCGCGATGTCGAACACTTCAAACCCGTCCGGGCCGTTGGCGGTGTAGAGATATTCGCCGCGCTGGACGAGGTCGAGGATTTCCGTTGCCTCCTTGTGCTCGCCGTCATGCAGCACACCGCGGTCTTCCTCGACGTGCTTCTTGTAATTATCCGGGTAGGCGACTTTTTGGAGATGGCTGCCGTACGCGGCCTGCGGTTCGTCCTGCTCCGTCCAGATGACGGCATCGAACCCGCCCTTGCCTTCGCCCACATACGCGTAGCCGCCGAAGAAATTCACCGTGCCCGTGCCGAAGCCGAGCAGCGACGTGAGCCACGCATTGTTGTCGTTGGCCTTGGCCACGTGGCAATCCTCGCAGTTCTTCGTGGTGCCGACGCCGCTGGTGGTGTGCGGCAGGTGCGGATTGTACGCCTGCCCGCTGTAACCCTCCGCGCTGATGGTCTGCTGCTGCGAATAGACCCACTCACGGCTCGCGTTCTGCGAACTCACGATGACCGCGCTCGAAGAACGCAGCACCGCCAGGCGGTTGCTCTTGTAACTCGCATCCACGCCGAGCTGGAAAACGTCGTCGCGCACGACCTGCGGGTTGTAGCTGGTGAAATTACGCGTGGTGGTGCCTTCAAACTTGTTTGCCGGCACGCGCTGGTTCGCGCGCATGGGCAGATGACAACCGAAGCAGCTCGTCGCCCACGAACTGTGGCAGACCTGGCAGCCGACGTTGGAATTGTCGTGCGCCAGATCGCGCGGACATTTTTCCGGTTCCGGCACCGCGCCCCAGTTCCGGCCGTCGCGCTGCAACGTTTTCGCATAAGCCGACTTCGCATTGTAATGCGATGACTGCGGGTCGATGGTGTCGATGGTCTGCGGCACCTCCCAGATCATGTCCGGCGCCATCGAAGAGCGCTGGAATAATTTATTACCTTGCCAGAAGAAGCGCGGGCCGTACGCGGTGTTGTCGGCGCGCAAATCCACGTTCGAGATGGTGGTGCCGGTCCAGATGCCGCCGTTGCCGCTGGTGACGAGCGTGGGCCGCTTGTTGATCGTGCCGTGGCAGTCGATGCACTCGATGGTCGTCGCGGCGCGCGGTTCGCCATAGAGCAGGCCGTTGCCGTGGACATCCACGTCGAAATGGCAGTCGGCGCATTGCATCCCATGCGCCAGATGCTCGTCCTTGAGGTGGACGGCCTTGGCGAACTTCTGCGGGTCATCGTGCGGGATGAGGTTGTCGTCGCGGTCGCGGAGATTGCCTTCGCGGTCATGCTTGAACACGGCGCGGAAGATCCAGCCGTGGCCGTGGTAATCGGCGAACTGCGTTTCCTTCAGCTTCGGGTTCAGCTCGGAAACTTTCTCGAGGAAATCCAGGTCGCCCCAGAGCCCGCGCGCGGCGGCGGCCTCGGGATTGTCGCGCAAGGAACGCACCAGCTCTTCCGGCGTCGGATTTTTCTGCTTCGCCGGATACATGAATTCGCCGTCGCTCTCCTGGTCCCACCACGTGTAGCCGAGATACGGATTCACAAACAAGTTGCCCTGGTGCATGTGGCAGTTCATGCACTGGCTCGTGGGGATGGCGCGCGTGAACTGGTGGATGATGGGATGGCCGCGCTCGTCCTTGCGGATGGCCTTGTCGGCGGTGAAGCTCAAACCTTGGTTGCCATATTTGGCATACCAACCGGATTGCGAGGGCGAACGGTCATTCGCGTAAACCACGTGGCACGCGGTGCAACCGCTGCTGCGATAATCGCCCGGATGATTGTTCGAGCCCATGAAATCAAGCAGCGGATCATGCAGGCGTGTCTTTTGCAGATTGAGGTACACCGGGTCGATGCGGTTCAAGGTGCCAAGACCGCGCTCGCTCAGGCGGCGCGAGGGTTTGCCGTCCTCTTCAAAAGGGTCGGGGCTGCCGAGGGAAAGCTGCTTCTCGCCGCCGCGCTCAAAGATGCGGAGGATGTTGCTCGGCGGAATGATCTCAAAGCGCGGCAGCGGGTCGATGAACGGCAAGATGCCCCAGCGATCCGTCATCTCCGGCGTGACCGCCACCGGACTGTCGAGGTGCAGCGCCGTGCCGTCCGCGCCATAGGCCTGGCCGAAACGGTAATTCTTTTGGTTGAACGCGCCGTTGTTGTAGAGCGCCGCGCCCCAGAGCATCGCGCCGTGGCGCATCATGCTGTGACTGACATTGTGGACGATTTCTGAATGACAAGGAGCGCAGGTTTTTTCCACGACGCGCAGATCGCCGGGGTTCACGAACTGGATGAACTCGGCGGATTCGTGATTGAGCAGCACGGTGGAGTCATTCGGGTTGGCGGAACTTTGCCAGAACACCGGATTGCGCGGCGCGACGTGCGCCTGGGTCTGTTTGAGGCCGGGCGCGGGATTGCCGCCGTGACAATCCGTGCAGCCAAGCACCACATTCGGTGACGCGTGCATGGATTCGCTGCCGACATGGCATTCGAGGCAGCCGCGCGATTTTTTGTCGGCATCGGCCGGGGATTGGTCGATCCAGTTGGGTTTGGGAAGTGTGTGGGCCGTGTCCGGCGGCAGGGTTTTGGGGACGGAAATTTCCGGGCCGGAGCCGATCTCAACGGAAGCTCCAAATACCAAACTCCAAGCTCCAAAGAAGCACCAAACACCAAACATCAAAGCGACGGTGTGAGGGACGCGATGCGGCCTTGAATATTGAAGCTTGGAATTTCTCTGGAGCTTGGAGCTTGGAGCTTGGAGCTTTTTGAGTTTCAGCGTTTTCATACTTCAATAGGTAAAGGTTATCGCGATCAAGCCGCTGTAAAGGAAATCATCGACCGCCCCCTTGCGGTTGGTGCGGTCGAAGCCCGGCACGGGATCGGTGCTGGTCTTGTAGATGTCCTTGTACCCTTGCCCCGGAATCAAGGCGCCGAAGCCGGCGGAGAAAATGATGTTGTCCGTGAGCAACGGGCGGTATTGGAAGCCCAGGCTCAGGTCCCAGCCAACTTCATCGTTCACCTTGTCCGTCAACAGGGCGGTCTTGATGGTATCAGTATTGACGAACCGGATGTAATTCGCGTTAAGAAACGTCCGCAGCTTGGGGGTGACGTCAAATTCCCCGCCCAGACCAAATATATAGACACCGGGATTCACGAAGTTCGCCTGGCCTTCCGATTTGCTCGTGCGCAGATCAGGCACGAGGCTGCTCGGGGTTTTCAGGTTCACGAGGGTGCCGCCCAGGTTGAAACCCTGGCGCGACCAGTAGCTGAACGGACCGCCGGTGAAATTCGGGTTGTCCACAATGGTGTCAAAGCCGCGCCCGGTGCCGTCCGTGGTGTTGCCATCGCCGGACGCGTAGAGGAAGGAGCCTTTGTAGCGCGCCCAGTTGTGATCGTACGAAACCTCCACCGCAGCCATCTGCGCATTGATGTCCACGCCGCGCCCGGCGAGGCCGTTGAACTCATCGCGCCCGAGCGCCTGATAGAACTGGTGCGAAATATTGAACCGCCCGATGTGCCCGTCGCCGCCCCAGCCGAGGTAGTAGGCATTCACATCGTGCGCGCGCACGGTGCCGAGCGGTTCGGGCCGCACGATGTTGCCGTTGTCATCATAATGCACGCCGCCATGGTCGAAGTTCGCAAGGAAGCTCCACTCCGCCGTGTAGCCCGGCCAGATGAAATCCTGACGGTAGAGATTGGCGACGACGACCTGCTGGTTGCGCGGGTCAAAGGTGTTCAGTTCGGAGTCGGTGTCCTTCTCGCGCATGTCGAATACGGCGAGGTTGTATTGGTAGAGGTTGTTGTCGTAGTTGCCGAACAGCCGGATTCCAAGGTTCACGTCGTTGAACAGAAAACCGCGAAAGTCGGCGTTGAACGGCTGATAGCCGATCCGCATCGAAAGAAAATCGTAGTTGTCCGACAGGTCGGTGAGGTGCAGCTCAAAAAACGCCTGTTGCAGCGCGAATAAAGTCCGGGTGCGTTCCGTGTGCCGGGTGGCGCGGAAACTGTCCGCCGGCCCGGTCTGGCCATTGAGCAGGCCGCCGATGTCGCCGGGATTCTGGATGCCGCCGTTGTTGGGCGGTGGCGTGTTGTTGTTGCCACCGATGGACCCGCGCGGATCAGGCGAGACCACGCCGGTCTCCTGCGCCTCGACATAGTTGATGTTGAAAACGGGCTCCAGCTTGAGGGCCCAGTCCACGGGGCGGAAAACGGTTTCGCCCTTGAACAGGTTGATCTCGAAGCCAAGGTTGTTCTCGATGCTCAACTGGTCGCTCTCGCCGTAAAATTCGTATTCGCCCGCCGTGGCGGTGCTGACGCCGCTGGCGGTCGGCACGCGCTTGAATTCCGTGACGGAGCTGGCCGAGGCGGTGAGGTCGAGAAAAACATCCTGGCCATAGATGGGCACGTCGCCCTTGAGCAGGCTGCGCTGGTAGGGATACCAGAGATAGGTGTCCGGCGATTCGAACGGTGATTCGATGCTGCCGCTGGTGTAGCGTTTCCACGGCGAAAAACCGATGCGCCAGCGGTCGGGCACCGGCACGGTATTGGAGGGATATTGGAACGAGCGCAGCGACGGTTCCACGCGCCACTCCTGGTCCACGCGCAATTCGCGCCGGACATGCTCGCGCGGCAATTTCAGCCCGGCTGGCAAGGCTTCGTCGCCATAGCTGCGGTTGGTGGATTCCAGCACGGGCACGATCTCTCCAAGGCGCGAATTTCCGCGAGGCAACGCCCGGTCTGCCGGGATGGGTGGCGGCGTAAATAGCGGCGGCGCAATAGGTTCTTTGAACAACGAGGGTGGCGCGTTCGAGGGCGTTTGCCAACTCGCGCCGGGATCAGGGTTGAACCCGGGTTGCGTGAGCGAGTTGGTAACGATGATGACGTTGTGTACCCAGCGGATTTCCGATGGCGGCGGCTCCGGCAACTGGACCGGGTTCGGGTCCGGGCTGAACCCTTCCGGCGACGCGGGCGGCGGGTTGGTGCTGACGACTTGCTCCGGTTTCAGGGCGTCCGCCGGCCTGACCGGCAGGCTCGCGAGCAAAAACAGGCCGGGAAAAACACACCGGGTCCAGCATTTTCGCTCGGCCATGGGTTTAGGCGGACGCATCCACCCCATGAGAAAATGTTTACCACGATAAATCAAGCGCAGAGCGGCGCGCATCCCGGCCGGCGGACCGTGCGGAGTTTTGCCTTTTTCGGCGGCGCAAAATTTTTTACCTTCCCGGCGTGTATCGCGACTCGTTTTCATCCGCCGTCCGCATCGTGGTCAAGCTCGGCACCGGCGTCCTCACTGACAGCCGGAAGCTGATCGACCCGGCGCAACTGGAGCAGCTCGTCGCGCAGCTCGCCGCCCTGCGCAAGGCCGGCAAGGAAGTGGTCCTCGTCACCAGCGGTGCGGTCGGCGCGGGCATGGGCGCGCTCGGCTATGAATCCCGCCCCACGGAACTCGCGGAAAAACAGGCCTGCGCCGCCGTCGGCCAGTCGCGCCTCATGGCGGTGTACGACAAGCTTTTCGCCGCGCACGGCCTCGTCGTCGCGCAGGTGTTGCTCACCCACGACGACCTGGAACACCACGAACGCCACCTGAACGCCCGCAGCACCCTCGTCACCCTCCTGGAACGCGGCGTGGTGCCCATCATCAACGAAAACGACGCCGTATCGTTCACCGAAATCAAATTCGGCGACAACGACATGCTCTCCGCGCTCGTCGCCTCGCTGCTGCCCGCGGATTTGCTGGTGATCTTGACCACCGTGGACGGTGTCATTGAAAATTTCGGCAAGCCGGATGCGCAGGTCATTCCGGCCATCGAACATATTGATTTCCACATCGAAAGCATTTCCGGCGGCACCACCAGCGCCACCGCCGTCGGCGGCATGAAATCCAAGATCGACGCGGCCAAGATCGTCATGCGCTCGGGCATCCCGCTGGTCATCGCCTCCGGCCAGAAGAAAAACACGCTCGCCCAGATCCTCGCCGGGGCGGACGAAGGCACGCTGTTCGTCCCGCAGCCGACCCGGTTGCAGGGCCGCAAGCGCTGGATCGCCTTCTTTCATCATCCCAAAGGCACGCTGTTCGTGGATGACGGCGCGAAAAAGGCGTTGCGCGAGGCGGGCAAAAGTTTGCTCCCGCCCGGCGTCATCCGGTGCGAAGGTGAATTTGCACCCGACGACGTCATCCGCATCTGCGATGCGGACGGCACGGAATTCGCCCGGGGCATCGCCCGCTTCAGCTCCGCCGCTGTCCGCGAAAAGAAGCTGCCCAAGGAAGAACTGGTGCACCGGGATGATCTGGTGATTTTGTAATTTCGTTCCCATCGTGAAATTGAAGAAACATTCAACCCTGAACATTCAACGCCCAACATCCAAGTGGTCACGGGGTATTCCCTTGGATGTTGAATGTTGGGCGTTAAATGTTGAATGTTCTACCACTGGTTCAAAGGTTAAATGCGCAAGATTTCAGTAAAAAAATTTCATGAAAAAATCACCCGCCATCAACGACCTCCTGAAAGTCATGGCCCGGCTGCGTTCGCCCACCGGCTGCCCGTGGGACCGTGAGCAGGATCACATGACCCTGCGCCGCCATGCCATCGAGGAGGTCTATGAATTGATCGACGCCATCGAGGCCGGCGACGACCACGAGACGGCCGAGGAACTGGGCGACCTCCTGTTGCAGGTGGTGTTCCACTGCCAGCTCGGCCGCGAACGCGGCGCGTTCGATTTCGAAAAAGTCACGCGCGAGCTGGTCAACAAGCTGATCCGCCGCCATCCGCACGTTTTTGGCACCACCAAGGTCAAGAATGTGGACGAGGTCTGGGCTAACTGGGAAAAGATCAAGCGCGCCGAAAAGACCGGCACCCACCGCGAACGCGTCTCCGCCCTGGACGGCATTCCGAAACATCTGCCCGCCCTGCTCCGGGCGGAAAAGTTGCTTAAAAAAGCACACAAGGCGAAGCTGGTTCCCGCCGCCAAAAAAACCTCCAAAAAACCGTCCAAATCATTGCTGGCGAAGCAATTATTCGAACTGACCGCCCTGGCCCAGTCCCAAGGCTGGTGCGCGGAAGAGCTGCTGACCGGCGAAATCAAGCAGCGCGAACGCCACTGGCGCAAACTGGAAAAGTCCCAGGCTGCCTCATAGAGCATTGACAGAGATGATCTACCTGCTGCTGGCCCGCTTTTAATTTTTATTCCAAGGCATTTTGGCCAGCAAAAGGCCCATGCCGCAATAATCCGTGATGCCCGCGAACATCAGGCCGGCTCCCACAAAGCCTGACAGCCAGATGAAGCGCGGATCCACGAATCGCGCCAGCAAAACGCCCGTGAACACGATCGCTCCGGCCGCGATGCGCACCTGCCGCTCCAGGCTGATGACCTTAGCCGCGCCGCGGGTTACCGGCAGATTCGCTCCGATCCAGGCGAGCGTGCCGCCCGTGACCACCACCGGCTGGGCGAATCCCGCCTGCGCCAGCTTTTCCGCCGCCTTCGTCGCGCGCTGGCCGCTGCGGCACAGCAGATAAACCGGCTGGTCTTTCGGCAGCGCCAACGCATCGGGCTTCAGTTCATCCAGCGGCACGCTTTGCGCCGACGGCACGTGGACTTCGGCAAATTCCACCGGTGTGCGCACGTCGATGACCGGCGTCGCTGGTTGGGCCGCGAGAATTTTTTGCAGTTCGATGGGTGCGATGGATTTCATGCCCGGAGCATATCAGCTTCTTTTGAGCGAACGCAACGTCCGCACCAAGGTATCCACTTCCTCGCGCGTGTTGTAAAATGCCAGCGACGGACGGACGCTGCTCTCCAATCCAAAGTGCCGGATGGCCGGCTGCGCGCAATGATGGCCGGCGCGGACGGCGATGCCGTGCTTGTCCAGGTGCCGCGCGATGTTTTCATTCGGCACGCCGGGGATCACGAAGGACAAAACGCTCGCCTTCGCCGCCGCCGTGCCGATGGGCCGCAGCCCGGGGATCGTTGACAATGCCTGCTGCGCATATTCCAGCAGCGCATGTTCGTACGCGGTGATGCCGGGAATGCCCACCTTGAACAAGTAATCAATCGCCGCCCCGAGCCCAACCACGCCGGCGATGTCCGGTGTGCCCGCCTCGAATTTTTCCGGCGCATTTTGAAAAACAATCTTCTCAAAACGGACGTCCTTGATCATGTGTCCCCCTCCCTGCCACGGCGGCATGGCTTCCAGCAGCGGCGCTTTGCCATAGAGCGCCCCGATGCCGGTCGGAGCAAAAATCTTGTGGCCGGAGAAAACGTAAAAATCCGCATCCAGTCCGGTGACATTGACCGGCAGGTGGGGCGTGGATTGCGCGCCATCCACCAGCACCGGCACGCCGTGGGCATGGGCCAGCGCGATGATCTGCTCGACCGGGTTGATGGTGCCCAGCGAATTGGAAACATGCGCCACGGAGACAAATTTTGTCTTGGGTCCCAGCAGCTTGACGTATTCCTCCAAAATCAATTCGCCGCGGTCATTGATCGGGATCACCCGCACCACCGCGCCGACCTGCTCTGCCAGCAGCTTCCACGGCACGATGTTCGCATGATGTTCCAGTTCGCTGACGATGATCTCGTCGCCCGCGCCGATGTTTTTGCGCCCATAGCTTTGCGCGACCAGGTTGATGGCCTCGGTCGTGCCCCGGACAAAAACGATTTCCTTGGCATCGGCCGCGCCGAGGAACTTGCGGACCTTCTCGCGCCCGGCCTCGAACAATTCCGTGGACCGCGCGGCCAGCGCATGCGCCGCCCGGTGGATGTTCGAGTTGTCGCGGCCGTAGAATTGCGAGGTCGCGTCGATCACCGCCTGCGGCTTTTGCGTGGTCGCGGCGTTGTCCAGCCAGATGAGCGGCTTGCCGTTCACGACCTGGTGCAACGCCGGGAAATCGCGGCGCACGCCCTCGATGTCAAACTTCGGAATGGGCGTGGCGTTTTTGGGATAGGACTGGCAGGCGGCGGGCGTTTTTCCCGAAGCATTCCCGCCCTGCAGGAAATAATATTCCGGTGCCGGCAACGATTCCGGGTCGGAAAGCCCCAGCAACGGATTGCCGTTGGCCGTTTTGGTTTTCGGACGGTTGCCCTGCGGACGGTAGTCTCCGTTGCAGCGAGGTTCGCCAAACGCGTAAGTATCACCCGAATCCGGCGCATGGCCGCCGGATGGTGTTTTTTCCGGCTCCGCCAGTTTTGGCGCAGCGGGCTGCGCGCTCGGATGCACCGGCGGCACCGCGGAAGACGCGTCCGTGGTGGACAGCTCCGGCAGTTTGGCGAGGCCCGGAATTTCCGACGGCGCCGCCGGGGCCGTTGGCCGGCCACCCCGCGCCAGTCCCGAGAATGCCTCGGCCACCAGTTTCGCCACCAGGTCATTGTGTGCCGGCTCGCCCACCGGGGCCGAGGGCACGCTGGCCTCGCTATTTGGCGCTGTAGTCATAGTAATTATTCACCACGACATGATCCAGGCGGGCGATGGCATCCGTGGTCAGCACGCTGGCCGAGAAATAACGCGTGACGAGGTGCGAGGCGATGGAGTTTTCATTCGTGCCCATGTAGCGCACGGACAAGCCGGGCTCCACTTCGCCGGTGACGCCGGTCTTTTGCAAGCCGACGACGCCCTGTTCCGCTTCGCCCACGCGCAGCAGGAGGATGCTGGAGGCATTGTTCTTCACCTCGAGCTTGTTGGTCGGGATCAGCGGCACGCCGCGCCAGGTGATGAACGGGGTGCCGAACAACTGCACCGTCGGCGGCGGCACGCCCCGGCGCGTGCATTCGCGCCCAAACGCAACAATGGCTTTGGGATGTGCCAGAAAAAAAGCGGGCTTCTTCCATACCAGATTTAACAACTCATCCAGGTCATCGGGCGTCGGCGAGCCTTTACGCGTCTTGATGGTCTGGGAGGCGTCCACTTCCTTGAGCAGGCCGAAGTCCGGGCTGTTGATGATTTCCCACTCTTCGCGTTCCTTCACGGCTTCGACCGTGAGGCGGATCTGCTCGCGAAGCTGGTCGATCTTGTTGCTGTAAAGGTCGGTCACGCGCGTGTGCGTGCGCAGCACCGTCTGGATGGTGCTCAAATGATATTCGCGCGGGTCCTGGTCATAATCCACGAAGGTTCCCGGCAATTTCGGTTCGCCGCCCGCCACGGTGAGCAGGTCCACTTTGACCTCGCCAAACTCATTCGCCGGCTCGCCCTTCGCGGCCTTGGCCACGCGGTTGACGCGGTACACGCCGCCATCCACATCCACCCATGGCAGCAGTTTGTGCAGCCAGCGCGGCGTGATTTCCGTGAATTGCGGAACGGTGACGGTGGCGGTGGCGAGGTTGCGCGCGGCGGCGGCGCTCAGGCTCAGGTGGATTTCGTTTTCTTTGCTCATAATTTTTGGGTTGCGGTTAAACCGGGTTCAACGTGATTCAGACGTCGGCAACGTAAAGGCGGCAGCCGCAGGGGAAGCAGGCGGGAACGGAAATCAATTTCCGCACGGCGGCCGGCTTCGGGACACGATTCGGCATGAACACACTTTCGTTTTCAGGGAAGCTTCCAGTGGACCGGTGAGCACCGTGAGATTAAGACCTGTCTTTTAAGAGCGGCGTTGACGCCTGCTACGTTGTAAATGCTAGATGGCCGGCGCGGCTTGTCAATCCTGTTGCCCTAAATAATCCAGTCATGCGCCACGTCCTTTTTCCGCTCCGTTTTGTCGCGGATGACCAGTTGTTTTTCCTCATAGACCACGAGTGAATCCGGCGGAATACTGTGCATGAGAAACACATTCGCGCCGATCGTGGAGCCCGCGCCGATGAACGTCTTGCCGCCCAGGATCGTCGAATTGGGATAAATCGTCACGTGATCGCCGACATCCGGGTGGCGTTTGCCGCCTTTCACGATGTGCCCTTCCTCATCCTTCACAAAACTCCGCGCCCCGAGCATGACGCCATGATAGATCTTCACATGGTTGCCGATGGTGCAGGTCTCGCCGATGACCACGCCCGTGCCGTGGTCGATGAAAAAGTGCGAACCGATCCGCGCCCCCGGGTGGATGTCGATCCCCGTGCGGCTGTGCGCCCACTCGGTCATCATGCGCGGAATGATCGGCGCGCCCGCCAGATACAAAATATGCGCCAGCCGCTGGATGGCAATGGCCTCAATGAACGGATAGGATAAAATGATTTCCTCGCTGTAAAGTGCCGCCGGGTCACCTTCGTAAGCCGCTTCGATGTCCGTCCGCAATACTTCGCGGACATCCGGGAACGAATGGAAAAACTGCCGCAGGATCGGCGGGGTGCGGCCCGTGGGTTTGCGCGGATCGCCGATGCGGACGCTTTTGCGGACCTGGTCCTCCAACTGGATGCCCACGGCGGAAATCCGCTCGCGCGTCAGCTCCGCGAGCGTGCTGTGATGGACTGCGTCATCATCATGGAAGCCGGGAAAGAGCAGTTGCAGCAACGCCTCGCAGATCTGCCCCACGGCGCGGGTGGACGGCATGTTGTGCGCGTCCCGGTTGTTCAAGCCGCCGACCGCCGCGTACGACTTCAGCAGTTCCGGCACGAACTGGTCGTAGAACTTTTCCTCGAAGCCGGGCCGGGCCGGCAGCACGGCTTCGCTGGCGTCCAGTGAATGCGCGCGGGCGGGAGCGTGGTTTGAGGTTTCCGGATTAATTTTCATGGGCTGGGTGAGGTTTGATTTTTTGGTGTGGTCGGACGGAATAAAATCTGCAGCAGGCGCCGGGCATCGGCATGGGCGGGATCGATTTCCAATGTGCGTTTCAGCTCCCGGATGGCCTCATCCGTCCGCCCCCGCCGCACGAAAATGGTGGCTTGGGCATAGGAGATTCGTGCATCCGCCGGCGCGAGCGATTCCGCCCGCGCCAATGAGGCCAGTGCCGCCTCCGTCTTCCCTGATGCGTTCTGCGCCAAGCCCAAATTATACCAGGCCGCAACATGGCCCGGGTCGAGCCGGACGGCGGCCGAGAGTTGCGTCAGCGTGTTGGTGAGATCGCCGACCCCGTTGTAAGCCAGCCCGAGTTGATAGCGGGACTCCGCATCCTCCGGTGAAAAGCGGACCGCCTGCTCCAGCGTCTCAACGGCTGCCTGCGGCCGGTTGAGCGCGCTCAATGCCACCGCCAAACTTTGATGGAACGGCACCGAACGGGCATCCCAATCCACCGCCTTCTGGAAATGTTGCGCGGCCGACGGCAGATCGCCTTTGGCATAATCATAATTTCCCTCGTTCAACTGGCCGACCGGTTCGTCCGCATTGAGATCCAGATATTGTTGCAGTTCAACGCCGGCGGGCGAATGGGCGTCCAATGTGCCGCGCAATGACCACGCGGCGGCGATGCGGACGTTTCGCGCAGGATCGTTCAGCCGCGCCTGCAACGCCCCGCCCGCACCCGCCGCCAACGCCGGCTCCAGCGCCCGCGCCGAGGCGGCACGCACGAGCGCGTTCGTGTTTTGCAAACCTGCCAGCAAGACACTGACAACTTCTGGCTGCGTCGCCCACGGCAGCAGTAAATCCGATTCCACCGCGCGCCAGTAAGGCACGTCTTCTTTTTTCAGCAGGGACAACAGCCCGTCCGCCGCCGCCGGATCACCGCGTTGTGCCTGCGCGATGATTTGGGCGCGTCGCCGGGCCGGACGTTCCATTTTGGGGCCGTACCAGTCATTGCAAAATTTCAGCGCCCAGTCCGCGTCCTGATCTTGATGGCAGCGGTTGCAGGCGTTGGGGATGCCAGATTGTTTTGTCAGCAGCGGGTCCGGGCTGGTGAAACCGTGGTCGTGCCGCCAGTGGCGCTGCATATAGGGCGTTTGCGGCATGTGGCAGTTCACGCATTCCCCGCCCGTTTCCGGGACGGTTTTGGAATTGTAAGCGGCCAGATCCACGTTCACCGCCACGCCATTGGTGTCAAAGCCGTGAACCTTATGACGACTGTGCGTGACCGGATTGATTCCGGGCGCCACCTTGCTGCCGGTGGCGTGGCAGCGCAGGCACAGCCAGTTGCCGGGTAAAATGGTCTTGTAGGAATGCGGATTGTGGCAGTCGAGGCAATACACCCCGCGCAGATGCATCCGGCTGCTCAAGAAAGAAGCGTATTCATAATCCTCGCCCCGGATTTGCCCGTCCGCGTAATAGCGCTCGCTGGCATCCACCATCAACAGCTCGCAATCATCGGAAAAATTGTCGCCCGGCTTGAAATCGCCCGTCAGGCCGGTGCGCAGCGAATGGCAGAAGCCGCAGTTATCGACGGTCTGCTGCCGCGTCAGCTTTTTCAGCGTCGGGTCCGGGCCGCCGGATTTCCCATGCTTATTCTGCCATTCATTGTGCGCCCGTAACGGCCCATGGCACGCTTCGCAGCCCACGGACACTTCCGCCATCGTGGTGTGAAACGTGTCGTCCGCTGTGTTGTAGTTTTTCCGCAGCCGCGTGTTGTGGCACTCGGCGCACATGGAGTTCCAGTTCATGCCGCGCCCCGTCCAGTGCCCCCATTCGCCCGGCTGGCGGTCCTCGTTGCCATACGCATTGAACCACTGGTTGGAATGCGGATCGTAGGATGCCTCCAAGGTTTGAAAACGTCCGCCGGGAAAAGGCACGAGATATTGCAGCAACGGGTCGTTGCCGATCACCCGCGCGATGGCGTGCGGCTCCGGCCGGCCGGAGAGCCCGATGGCCGTCACGGTGGCGATGCCGTTGCTCCAGCTTGCGGTCGAACTCTGCGTGCCATGCCGGAAGGTCTGCGTCGGGGCGAACGCCCCGCGATCACGCGCGGCCTGGACCGGCCGCTCCGCCAGGGCATGGTTGGAATTTTTCCAAAGCCGGTATTCTTCCGCGTGGCAATCCCGGCAGCTTTCCGACCCGCCATATTGCGCGAAGACTTTCGGTTCATCAGACAAAAGCGGTTTCGCACCGCCAACCGGACTGGTTGCGGCGTTCAATTCGTCTGTCTCAGCCGCCTTCATTTTTCCCATGCCCATAAAAAGCACCGGCCCGATGAAAACAACGGCCAGGCCTGTCCGAATCGTTTGATAAAATGGCGGTCGCACGTTTAATCCACGCCGTCCACCAGCGTGATGGCGCGCGGCGTTGTGCCCGCGCCGCCGGCGAAATTGGTGGCAAACAAGGCGTAAAGCCCGGAGTCAGAAATTTGCGCGTTGGTGATGCCCAGCCACGAGTTGGTGGCGTCGGGAACGGCCACGAAGCCGCCGCCCTTGTTGACTTTCCATTGCAGGGTGATCGGTGGTGTTCCGCCAATCTTCGCCGTGAATATCACGAGGTTGCCAACCAGGTTCGTGTCCGGTGAACTGGATGAAGTGTCTGCCAAAATGAAGGGCGGGCTGGTCTCTGATTTCACCGGTGGCAGGACACCTGCCGGGGCCTGGGCGCGGTCGGCAGTCTTCAAAATGGATCCGGCGGGTGACGCTGTTTCAGCGGCGGAGGCAAGCCGGCTGTGCGCATGATCTGGGTTGGTGAACAGGGTGATGGCGGCCACCAAGCCGAAACCGGAGACAACGGCGGCAATGATTTTTTTAGCGGTGATTTTCATAAGCCTGGCATGAAATAAGATTCCGTTCCCGGCGCCCGGCGGGATGAGCCGCCGGACGCGGGAACGGAGTTGACGCCTCAAGGAACGTAAGGCGAGATCCGGTAGAAATAGTGGTCGGCGTTCGCGTTGGCGTCCGTCAACAAGCCATTCGTGGTCACCAGAAAATTGTTGGTGATGCCCGTGACGAGATTGGTGGCCACCGGCGACCAGGCCAGCGGATCACGCAGATCCGCGGAACGCCAGAGAATGACCTGGTAGTTCAAGTTTGTCCCGCCATTGGCATACTTGGTGGGATACGGCGCGTTCAGGTTTTGAAAAAAACCGTTGGTGCTCAACTGCGCGAATTGGGCGTTGACGCTGAAGCTTCCGTTGGTGAAGCCGGCTCCGTTCACCGCCGGGTAAGGCACCAGGTTGCGGGTGCGTTCGGAGTTCGCCAGCGTTTGATAATCGCCCAGCTTCAACTTGATCGTGTTGTAGTTGGATTGCGCAACGGCGGACAGCGGCGGGTTGAGCAGGAGGTTGGTGTACTCGTACGGATCATTGGCCAGGTCGAAAAATTGTTCCACGTGGCTGTAGAAGTGGATCAATTTGAACCGGTCGTTGCGCAGCGTCACGCCGTCGGCTCCTTGATTGAACTGTTCCTCGATGAGGAACGGCGTGGGCCGGATCACATCCGCCCGGATGGCGGGCAGCAGGCTGACGGAATCAATGACGACGTTCGTCGGCAACGTTGCGGCCACGTTGATGCCGGCGAGTTCCTGGATGGTGGCGAACAAATCCGGTTCGGCCACCAGCGAATCATTGCGCCGCCCCGGGCTCCCCACATCCGGCCCGGCGACGATGAGCGGCGTGCGCGCGCCGCCTTCGTAAATTGTGAATTTGGCGTGGCCGTTGCCGGTGGTGGTCTCGGCAAAATTGGCGTTTTTGAACGGTTGCTGCTGGACGTCGATTTCCGTGCCGTTGTCGCCGATCAAAATAACATCGGTGTTGGTCAGGTTCACCACGGTGAGCAGGCGGCCGATCTCGGTGTCCAAGGCCTCGATCATCGCCTCGTAGTAGGCGCGGCCATTGGTGCTGATGTCGGCCGCGGCGCCGCTCAGATTGATGTAGCGCGGCGTTGTCAGCAAGTTCACCGGCGGCTTGTGGCGGGGCAGATGCGGGGCGTTGAAGGCGAGCCAGAGGAACCACGGGTTGGCGCCGCGCGACTGGATCCAGTTGGTCGCATCATTGACCTGGTCGCTGGTCGTGTAATTGGTGCTGATGGTGGAAACGCCGTTCACCACCTTCGTCCAATTCGTATAATTGCTCACCTGCGGGCCGAGAAAAATGGCGGCGTTGGTCCAGCCACCCGTCGTCAGCGGTGAATTCGGCCCCGGATCCAGATGCCATTTGCCGATGGTCGCCAGGTCATACTGCGGGGCATTGGTGGCGAAGGCGCGCGGCAGCGTATATTCGTTGGTCCGCAAAGCGGGGCCGAGCGGCAGCGCCACGCCAACGCCGGTCCGGAAAGAATCGCGCCCCGTGAAGACGCACGCGCGCGATTGCGAGCAGGAAGGCCGCGCGTAGAAGTGCGTGAACACCACGCCGCCCTGGCCCAGCGCGGTGATGTTGGGGGCGGCAACCACCGAGGCCGCCGGGTTGGTGTTGTAGAGCGACAAGTTGTCGATGCCGAAGTCGTCGGCGATCAACAGCAGGATGTTATGCGGCGTGGCCACCGGCTGCGCCGGCGCCGTGGCGATCAGCGCCAGCAACAGCAGCCAGGCCGCCAGGGCGCGGTTCACCGGATGACTTCGATTTGGGTTAAGGACGGGTGTTTTCATTTCAATGGATGTCTTTGATTTTTTATTTTTTTGGTTGCGGGCCGAAACCGCGGGACAAATGCCGGATTCAGTTCCGGCCAATTGCGGTTTCGGGGTTGTTGCACCTCCCCTGGAAGGGTCGGAAAAACGATGCGGGCTTCCGGCGCGCACACGGCCTTCAGCGCCGGAAACCCGTTCACCCCGGACAGCGGGGCAAAGTGTCAGGCAAAAATTTCGTCCTCCGTGTTCAGCGCCCAGTCCAGCCGCCGCAATTGCTCGCGGATTTTGCGCCGCTCGTAGCGGTGCTCGAGGGTCCGGGCGGAATGCGGGCGGATGCCCGTGGCGCGCTGGCCGGCGGGGTTGGCGGAGGGTTGACTGCCTTTGGATTGATTCGGTGTTTTCATGTTCGATTTAATCAGGGGTTGAAAGTGTGGCGCCCGGGCGGCGAAGCTCCGCCACCCGGTTGCCGGCTCCTTGGGGTTTGAATGGTTTTGCGGACATGGCTTGCCGTGGTTCACCGGCCGATGTTATTGCGCCAGTAAATCACCAGCCCGACGACGCCGGCAAAAACCAGCGCAAATAATACGGTGGCCACGAGCACGGCGGCTTCACGTTCGCCCTGCCACCCGGGGTGGCGGGGGAACAAAAATTTTCCTAAAATATGTTTCATCGTGATGATTTTCGTTTTTGAGGATTGCGGCGGGCGGTGGCGTGCATCCACCGCCCGCCCGCGCCCCTTCAGTTCGCCACGCTCACCGCCCGGTAAAACCGTTGCGGATGCGTGCCGGCCGAGTTGTCATAGATCAGGTAGGGTGAGGCGGTCGGCAGCGTCACGTACTTGAGCGTGGTCCAGTTCGTCGGCGCGAGCGACGTGGCGTAGTCGATGCGGTAAGCCTGGCCGACCGTGCCGGTGATGGTGATCGCCGGATAGGTGGCAATGCCCAGTTGCGAGGTCGCGTTCGTGGTAGATTGCGTGATGAGGTGCGGACCGTTCGCCAGCACGTAGGCGGCGACCTGGTTGCCGATGTTTTGCCCCGTCGTGTCAGAAAACCAGAAGTGAATGCCGCCGTAGACGCGGCTCAACACGTTCTCCAGTTCACCCTGGGTCAATGACGGGATCAGCCGCGGCGGCTCGCCGGCGGTGGTGGTGTGCAGCAGCAAGGTGTTTTGGTCTCCGAAAAATGTTTTCAGGACTTCGAACCCCGCGTTGACCGTGCCGCCGTGGCCGCTCGGATATTCCGGATGATTCGGGGTCACGATCAGCGGCTGCCACGCGGCGTAATTATTCGTCACCGTGCCATCGGGATTCGCGTTCAAGGCGGTGATCGGCCGCCAGTTGAGGTAGGTATATTTGGCGTCCCAGACCGCGATGCGCGCATCCGCCACGGCAATGTCGGTCAGCACAAACAGCAGGGCGTTTTGTTCCAGTGAAAGACCATTCGCCAGGGACAACTGCCGCGCGGCCTCATTCACCGTCAACTCCGCGTCCTGCTTGTAAAATTGCGCCACATGCGTCTGGTCCGGCGTGCGCGTGACGCTGTTCAAGGAGCCGAGCGACTGGACCTGGGCCAGGTCGTTGCTGAATTGCACGCTGTTCAGCGCCGGCGGCGGGCCGGGCCGGAACTGGTTCGTCGCCGCCAGCAGAAATGGCGTGACGCCGCCCCATTGGACATTGATGCCAACACCAAATGTGAACGGTGGCGAAGTGACCGTGGGAATGTTCGGCGTCAGTTGATAGACACCCGGTGCAATCGTGCCCGGTCCGGGGTAAGTCACGTTTGGACTTGCGCCATCGCTTGCGCGCAGGGCGATGATGTCCGCCGCCGCCGCCGTCCCGACCGTCGTGCCGTTGCCAACGGGTCCATCGGTGATGCCCGCCAGGCTGGACGCCAAAGCCGCATTCAATGCCGAAGCTTGCGCCGGATAATAATTGACCAGCACATCATGCGCCGCCTGCGCCGCCGCCGCCTGCGCCGAGCCCGTGTTCGGTGAATAGTAATGATACGGCGTGCCAAACTGCCTGATGGAATTGACCGCGTCATAAACTGCAATCGCTTCGATCGCGTCCACGCGCGAACCGAGGTTGCTGTTTTGCCCCGCGGTTTTGGTGGCGTTGAGGGTGATGAGGTTCCAATCCGTGACGACATCCGCCGACGCCGAAGTCGTCAGCACCGTCAGTGCCGCGGCGGCGGCCAGTGAGTAATGTTTCAGTTTCATTTTTTCTTTGGTTGTTTGGTTTTCCTCGCAGACCGGGGCTCAGGGTGCCGGGCTGCAAGCCGGCGGGGAGTCGGACTGGAGGGGTTGGCACCTCCCAACGAAGGGTCGGAAAAATCGGCAAGCTTGGTGGCGGCAGCAGCGGCGAAAGCCGCTGGACCACCGGGGTAGGTGTAATCCGCGTCCCGGGCTATCTCAAAGGCGGAAAGCCGCCAGATTTTTTGACTGAAATCAAACCGGCAGAAGAGCAGCACACCTTTCAAGGTCGCGGTAAAGGCAGGCGGCGGGAGACTTGCTGGATTTGGGCGGATGGACATGTTGGTGTTTGTTTTCATCAAAACCTCCAGTTGTCCGGTCAGCCTTTATTCGGGCCAGGCTTCATTTGCCTGGTTTTATTTGCCTGGTTTTATATACGATTAGATGTGTCGTTATTAAGATTAAATAAAAACCTTTTCCTTTTTGTTTATATTAATGCAAGCCAAGTTCATAATTAGTTAATGACGATATAATATGTCGTTGTTTAAAAACAGTCAACTCTTTTTTATTCCTTCCTTTTTCCTCCAACTCGGGGTTTAGCCCACTTTGGTGTCGCGCTCGCAGACCATGCTAAATAGCGGATGCCGCTTTCTTTTTTCAAGCCCTGGTTTGGCCTGGACCAGTTACGCGGACCAGTTACGGCGTCTGATTTGGTGATGTGCAGGATCCAGCGCGAACCCAATGGACGCCAGAGCGCGCTCTCTGGCTCATCGCAGGTTTGCCAGCACAAACTGATTGCTCTCGGCCGGGAGTGGGGCGACTCCAATCCCTGCAATAGCTTGCGTCCGGGATCGGCCTCGGGATCATCACTGCGCCGCCGAGAAATGCCAGGTGGCCAGTCCCACGCCAGCCATGGCCATGTCCCTGGTTTTATTTAGTCGCTGCGCCCCCGAAAGGACCCAGCCCGCCGCCCTCAGATATGCGCGGAGCCAGATCCGCATGACAACGGGTGACGACATTCTTAAGGGCGAATTTTTCATGCGTTTGCCGCCATGAAAGCAAACAAATTACCGCCTCACTGCGTGACAATTTCACGGCGGAGACGTACAAATCCGGGTTGCCTCCCGGCCTTACTTCGCCGCGTGCGGCGTGCGGCCGATCCAGATGCCGGACACGGCGTAGTGCCATTCCAGCCCCGGGATGTTGGGCTGACCACCGCCAACGCCACGCACCACCAGCCGGTCGGCGGGCTTCATCTTGGCGACCCATGGCGCGTAGCATTTCACATCGCCGCTATTCCACAAAATCTTCTGGTAGGTCGCAAAATCTTCCGGCGGCATCAACGCCGGTTCGTAGCCGAGGATGTAGCGCCAGCCGCCGTGCGGATTTTGATAAAAGGTCTGGTAGAAAATCGTCATGTCCGCAGCATATAATATCCCGCCCTGATCCGGCATCCAGTCGCCCACATCGGGATTTTCCGGCGTGAGGAATTGCCACGTCAGCGCCTGCGTCCAGCGCGCGCTGAAATCGCTCGTCACGCAAAGGAAGGTCGCCGCCGCCAGGATCAACACCAGCCACAACCGCCGCAGCGAATCCGCCGCCAGCTTCGCCACCAGCAGCAACTGCACGTCCAGCGCCACCCAGACCAGCAGCGCGGGCCACCCCCAGTCCTCCCAAAAACGACTGATGCGAAAGCCCAGGATCCAGCATCCGCACACCAGCCAGAATGCCGGGCTGCGCGCGAGCGGCGGCGCCTCCAGCTTTGCCACCGACCGTAATCCGGCCAGCGCACCCACGAGGATCACGGACAGGATTTCGCCGCTGAACGGCTGCAGTTCCACCGCCTCCGTGCGGTTGGTCATGTGCTGCCCGACGGAGTTCAAGGCCATCTGCAATGCCTGGGCCAGGTAATCCGCCGGGTGCCCCGTCAACAGCGCCGCCAAGGCGACACCTGTCAACCACGCGCCCGCCAACAGCGCCGTCCAACCGTACTGCCCGGCAAAGAGAAACGCCGCCACCGGCAACGCCCACAGGTACCAGACGCCGTGTACAAACGTGCAGATCGTCATCAGCGCCGCGATCAGCGCGAACATCCCGCGCGATGGCTTCCGGTTCGCCTGGGCCAGCAGCAGGGTCATCAGCACTGTGATGGTGAGGATGAACGGCCGGCCCAGCATGAAACGCTGCGGCGCGTCCGAGATGAGCATCGCCGGCAATAACGCCGCCAGCCACGCCTCCGGCCGCTTGAGCCATGGCAGCATCGCGCCGTTGACGATGAGAAACAAGCTGACGACGGAGAAAATGAGGAGCCCTTCCGTGTCCCAGCCCAGCGAACGGTGCAGGGCGCCGAGGATGGCGTGCCAGCCAAGGTTGTGGTCGATCTTGAAACTGTCGCCCACGACCAGGATTTCCGGCCAGGACTTGCCGCTGACGGCCTTCGCGACGTGCCGCAACGCGTCATCGCCCGGCAGATAACCATAGCTGATGATCTTCAGCGGGATCGCCAGGATCACGAGCGCAACCACCAGCCAGACGAAAAGGGGAACGTAGCGGCGGAATTTTTCTGGCAGTTCAAGGTCAAACATGGCGCGCAATCACTCCGCCCATCAGAACACCTTGGGCACGCCCTCGTCGAGGATTTTTATCTGCGCCGTCAGATTTTCCTCCCGGGCGATCTCCCGGAGCCAGCGCGGCGGTTCATCCAGCTCTTCAAAGGACAATTTGAACGTGCCGTAGTGCATCGGGATCAGATATTTCGCGTGCAACGCCTTGAACGCCTCCACCGCCTGGTCCGGCCCCATGTGGACCCGGCGGAAGGATTCCGGATAATATGCGCCGATGGGCAGCAGCGCAATCTCCGGCGCAAGCTTGCGGCCGATCTCCTCGAAGCCGTGGAAAAAAGCGCTGTCGCCCGCGTGATAAATCTTCCGGCCCTGATGCTCCAGCACAAATCCGCCGTAGCCGCGATGCTGGTCGTGCAACGTCCGCGCCCCCCAATGCTTGCTCGGGGTGAAAGTCACCTTCCAGTCGCCCTGCGAAAAGCTTTCCCAATGTTCCAGCTCGATCACGCGCGAGAACCCCAGATTCGTCGCCAGGTCGCCCACGCCGCGCGGCATGATCCCGATCTTGGGATGCGGCAGCTTGCGCAACGTCGGCTTGTGAAAATGATCAAAGTGCGCGTGCGTGAGCAGCACCACGTCGATGGGCGGCAGGTCCTTCATCTTCAAACCCGCGCGCTTGAGCCGTTTCAGGAGAAAAAGCCAGTTCGCAAAATTCGGATCGATCAGCACGTTCAGGTCCGTGAACTGGATGAGGAACGACGCGTGGCCGATCCAGGTGATGGCCACCTCGCCATATTTCAGCTTGGGAAAAACCGGGCGGTGCGGCTGGCCGTGGCGCGGGGTGAACCAGCCCTTCAGGACCAGTTCCTGGAAAAAAGTGCGCGGGTTGAAATGCTTGGCCGGCGTGAGGTCCTTGAACGAGCGCGGAATTTTCCGGCGCGGCGGCGCTTTGGGGCGTTTGGTGTCCGGTCGGCTCATCGGGAAACAGTCTTGCGCCACCGCACGGCAAAAGCAACCCGCGAAAGCCGTTCCGCCGCCGGCTGCGGCGCAGCTTGACACCGTTCATAAACGCCGCTTCAAGAAACCTCCCGGCTCCGCCGTAGGGCAGGCTTTCCAGCCTGCCGGTGCGGGCGACTTTCCAGTCGCCAGTTCCGGCCCCCGGTCGGACGCGCCATTTTTCGGTTTTTCCGAAATTTCACGATCCCTGTCGCTGCCGCCCCCCTTGCCGTCATCACCGTATGCCAACCGCCTGAAATCGCCATTGATTCGCCAACTTCGGACCTTGCCATCCTCGATCCTCCATCCTCCATCCTCGTCGGTGCGGTGCAGGTTCAGAACATAGGTAACGGAGATGGTTCAATACATAGGTAACACTTCGAGAGGCAGAATGAAGCCAGTAGGCTTTGGGATGCCTTGGAAAATGAACGAACCTATGGACCAACGAATTGAGTTTGTGAAGAAA
>JARLJW010000068.1 GCA_031290985.1 Verrucomicrobiia bacterium
CGAAATTGAACGCCTTTTTCGCCGACTCAAGAGCTATCGCCGGGTGTTCAGCCGCTTTGATAAGCTCGACGTTCTTTTTACTGGTTTTATCGTCTTGGCGCTTATTGCTGAAGCTTTACGCATTAGTGTTAACAGGCCCTAAGCCGCCGCGGGCCGGGTCAGCGTCACTTTTGATACAAACTGCGTGCCTTGGCTTAAACCCGGTTTCAGGAACACCTCGACTGGCCTCCGCTTTCCGTTTTTCCTGGCCATCATCCACCCTCCATCCTCGTTTTTAAATTGCATCTCTGGCACTTGACCCAAGACCCAAGGCAATTTCCCTCCCGCCCCTTTCCAGCCCAGCCGCCTCCGTTCCCTTTGTTCCCTTCTGCAAGGTAAAGGCCGTCTTGGAGATGGCGTCCCCCCGCCGGGGGCCGGTTATGGGGCCGAGCCGGCTTTTTTCCGGTTGGCGAGCAGCAGGCAGCCGCCCAGCAATGCCGCCACAATGATGGCCGAAAGGGTCACGTACAAGGGCTTGTTGGGCAGGCTGAAATCAAATTGCACCACGTGCGCACCCGGCTGGAGATAGACCCCGCGCACCATATAGTTGCAGCGCAGCAAGGGGGCCGGCTGGCCGTCCACCGTCACGCGCCAGTTGGGATCGTAAAGGTCATTCAACAGCAGCACCGTGGCCGTGGGGGCATTGGCGGAAAAGACGATGTGTTTGGAGGAATACTCCTTGAAATCAACCGTGCCCACGTTTTCATTGGTGGAAACGGCGGGCAGATTGGGCAGCGGGGTGGCCACCAAGACGGTTTTGGCGGGGTCGAAGTTCAAGTCGGCCAGGGTGGTCAGCGTGGTCTCCAAATTGGTGTTGACCTGCCAGTTGGCATACAGCTTCACCCGCGGCAGCGCGCCGGTGAAATCAAACAGGGCATAGTCGCCGTTGTCATTCGGATAGGCGGTCAGTTCCTCCAGCCGCTGGTGGAATTCGGTCACCCCCGGTTTCAAGCCGATGCTGAAGCGTTTGGCGATGCGGAAACGGCCGCGACCGGGATCAAATTCGGAGTTGAATGAGTCCAATAATGCCGCCGGGCCAAGGAGATAGCGGGTGTTGGAGAGTTCCCAGCGGCGGGTCAGTTTGGGAAACGTGGCTTGATCAAAGCCGTACTGGCCGGCGGCGTCCTGCTTGATGCCGATCCGGAACGCCGCCTGATACGCGGCCAAATCCGCCTGCACGCGCGGCATCTGGATCACGTCCAGGCACTGGATGTTGTAATATAGAAAATGGTGCTGCGTCCATTCGATGCCGTACAACTGGTCAAACAATTGGAACTGGGACGGCGTGGAGAGCGGGGGCGGCAACAGCTTGGCCACCCGGTGTTCATAGGGCTTGTCCCGCAACATGTCCTCGATGGGATTTAACGAGCCGACCTCGTATTTTTGTTTGTAATCCCAATGGATGATGAACGGCAGGTTGGCCCGGCCGAGGTCAAACAGCAGAAAGCCGATGAACAGGCCGGCGCCGATTTTCGCCCGGGAGCCGGAAAAAAAGCCGGACATGATGGCGGCGATCAAAGCGACGGCGGCGGTCAGCAACCCGACAAACCAGCCGGCCTGGCCGAGGCTGAAAGCCGCGATGGCATGCGCGAAATTTTCATCGCCATAACCCACTTTTTGCAGGTAATGCACGAGATTTTCCTGCTGGTTGGAATAAATCAGCCAGCCAATGATGCTGGCGGCGAGCAGGCCCAGGCACAGAAAAAGCCACCGGCGATCAAAGGCATCCCATTTTACCGGCGGCTGGGGGTCTTTGCCGGTTTTGGGTTCCAGGTAACGGAGGCTCAAGGCATGCACGCCATAGCTGAAGAGCACCGCCAGCGCCCACATGGTAAAGATCAAAAACTTGGTCGGATTCCGCATGGCTGAAAAATGGGGGATCTTATAAAAAAGCCCGTAAAACAAGGGGGCAAAGCGGCCCCACGCCAGCAAAAGCGAGCCGGCCACCACCACGGCCCAAAACCAGATGAATTTTTTCTGCGTCAGGGTGAAGGGGGATTTTTCCCGCCGAAAGCTTTGCGCCACCGTCCAGATGGCCATCAGCACCACCATCAGCCCGCAGTAATAACCGGCGTAGCCGAACCGCATCAGGCCGCCCGGCGGATTTTGCCCGCCGCTGTCAAAATAGCGGTCAATGTTTGGATCACGCCCCATGCCGCCCCAGTAAACCCCGCCGTTGTAATCATCCCTGAATTTGGGTTCCATGTTGTTGGGCGTGTCCATGCGGTAGCCAAACACCCCCGGGACAAAAATGCCGAAGGTCTCGATTTTTGGCAGGCTCCACTGCGTGGCCCAATCCCAATGCTGTTCCGGCGTTTCCGTGCTCTTCTCGTTGGTGACAATGCCCGGCGTGCCCACCAGTGAAATAACCGTGCTCAAGGAAATAAACCCGGCAAAAACGGCCACCACGGCCACCTGGGCGACCCCGCGCAGGGCGTTGGCCAGCAGCCGGCCGTTGGCTTCAAAAACCGCCTTCAAAAAGATGTATCCCGCCACGAAGACGCTGCATAAGACGCCGATATCCGCCGCCTCCATGACATTGACGCCGACGCAGAACCCGGCCAGCGCCAGCCGCGTCCACCGCTTCCAGGCCAAGATTTCACCCTCGTTGGCCACGACCAGGGCCAGGGCGAAAAAATTAAAGCCGATGGCGATTTCCGCCGAGGCCACCCCCCAGCAGGCGCCGGCAAAAAAACCGGTGCTCAAGGTCACGCCCAGCATGCCGGAGACAACCGCCAGGGGCGACAGCTTGAGGCTGCGAAAAAAAGTCCAGCAGCCCAGCCCCAGCACAAAGAGGGCGCAGGGCACATAAAATTTGGAATAGCCCACCGGCCCCAGGAACCAGCGCAGCAGGATGCTCAGGTTTAACGGCCACGCCCCGCCCGAGCTCCCGAGTTCGTTGGTGTCGCCCCAGGCCCCGCCAAAGTTTCCCGGAAAAGTGGCGCAGGCGGTGGCCTGTTGTCCGAGCGGGCCGTCGTTGGAAAAATGCACATAATCGGGCAGAAAGCTGCGCCAAAAAAGCAGGGCCAGGACGACGGCCAGCAGCAGCGGCCCTTTCCCCGGTCCGGTTCGTTTGTCCGGCGTTTTGGTCTTCGGTTTATTCATAGTCAAATCGGGGCGGGCGGGCATTTTAGCGACATCGCCTGCCCGGACATAAACCCAAATTGTTGTAATGTTTCACGTCCGAGTCAAGGTCTTGCCGTCGGCGTCAAACCACTTTCTCGCGCAAGAGCACCCGGGAAATAAAGCGGGGCACACCGGGGATTTTGCGGATGACCTGGTAATAGGCCCAGTCCACCAGCCGGTTTTGCTTCACAAACGTGATGGCGCGCAGCAGGCAGGTTTCCTTGAAGAGGAAGGCATGGTTGCGGCAACGGCGCAGCCATGGGCAGGCGGGCCGGGGCATCGGCTCCGCCGGTTTCCCCGCGAAATACTCCTCGATCTGCCCCATCAACTGCCGCGCCCGCGCCGTGGCCGTCGCGTTGGCCAGCAGCCAGTCGCGTTGCGCCTGCAAGATGCGCCGGTATTCCTCCGTCGGCCGGCCGTTCACCACCAGCCGGTTCGCCTGCGCCAGGAAATCTTGTTTGTCCGTGTAACTGAGGAAATGCGGGCACTGGGGCGCGCACGTCGCCGGCTTCTGGTCATAATGCTTGAACATCACCAGCGCCCCCGCCGCCAGGATTTCATAATGCCGCATGCAGTCCCAGCCGCCTTTGCGCATCGTGAGGCCGAAGAACGACCGGGCCAGGTCATCGTAATAATCTTTTTCCTCCGTGAACTTATACCCGGTTTCGCTGGTGAATTCCGCATCCTGGACATGCGTCTGATGCAACTGGGTTTTGCCCGCCACGTCGAGGGGCCGCACCAGCCGGTCCGGCACGCAGAAACCCGTTGGCAAAACCCCCGGCGCCGGCGCCATCAATTCCCGCTTGAAATACGGCCGCGGTCCCGGTTCGATGAACGGGTCGTCATACCCGTCCAGATAAACCACCCGCGGCGCCTTGTCCCGGTTCCGCACCAGCACCCGCCAGTCAATCGGCATCTGCCGCCGGTAACTGCTGTAAATCACCAGGTCCACGTCCGCCGGCAGCGCCCGCGCCGCCCGGGGCACGTCCGGGATGGGCTGGGACCAGACCGTGAACCCCCGGCCATACACCGAGGGGAATTCACCGTACATCATCGCCTTGCGCGGCCAGTCCACGCAATCCGCCCCGAAGACGTCCCGGAAGCCCACCAGGAGGGAATCTTGCAGATAGTCATACATCGGGGCCGTGATAAACAAAATCTTCATGGTTAAAAAAAGGCGACCGGCTTTTCATCCAAGCCGCCGCCGGTCGGGCCGGGATTTCGGAGGGGGCGCCCCGCCATCCGAGGCCGGCACAATTTAACCATTATTTGCCATGTTCCACGTTATATGTCCACCTCAATGGCGTCTTTTAAAGCCACGGCCTCGTAATTGGTCCGGCCATGAAAGCCGAACGCCTTGACCAGGCTAAAATCACTGTCATAGGCATGCGAAAAGGCGGCGCCAATCAGCAGGGAAGGGAATTTGACGCCGCGTTCCTCAAAATATTTTCGATGCTTGAAAATAAACCGGTCTTCCCCCAGATGCGTCGCCTGGTAATCGGAAAAATCGCTGCACAATTCCAGGAATTTCTTGCTCCGCAAAGAGAACCCCCCGTTGAATACCAGTTCATCCCGGAGTCCAATCTTAAACGGGGACGGCGAACCGATATAATCATAATTAAAGAATTCGTCCGTCCAGCATTCCGGATGCAACACATAGCCGTCATCCTGGATCAGGAGCAAATGACCGGTTTTGACATGCTTGTGCAATTCCTTGATGCAAAACTCGTTGTAACCCTGGAAATTCATCGGGTTGATTTTTATCCACGAATAGGCATCGGAATATTTGTGCTTTGGGTTCGCGGGCGCAAAGAGGATGGTTTCTTTGAACTTGAGGCCCCTGCTGGAATACATGATCGCCTGAACGTGCTTCTTAAACGATTCCGTTGATGCGGAGCCGACCACGGCGGCAAGGGTCACGTCGTCCCGGACCCGATTCAACGTTGAGCCGTCGCGAAAGACGATTTCCGCGTTGCGCTTAAATCCCAATTGCTCCAAAACTTGGTTTTGTTTTCGGCAGTTCAATTCCTGCCGGCTGCGATCGCAGGCGGCGTAACATTTATTCTTGAAGGTCTTTTGCCGGAGTGCGCCCAGGGATGGAAAACAATCTTGCTGCCGGCAAGCGCGTCCGAGCATAAAAAGAAGCCATTTGAGATGGCTTCTGGAAAAATATGCCTGCCGGAAGGTTTCAGCCTGGGAAACGCTTAATTTTACGTTGTCGATGTAGGTGTCAAGATGGTCGGGCTTTTTCACGATTAAAGTTTTGGCGCGGCGGCGGTTTTATTTCATGGCTCACAGGGTTCCCCTTGATCCCTTCAGGGGCGGTCAAAGTTAAAGGCTGGGAACCGTTTTTTGTCTTAACCGGGATTCCCCATTTGATTGTTGGCCTGCGACCAACGCGGGCCTTGTTCGTAATTCTCCTCCGGCTCCAAGGACTTGCAAGCCTTTTTCCCGTGCATCCCCGGTCGTTCCACGCCCGCCAGGCCGGCGGCGGGGTTGACTTCGCCGGGACGCGCTTTTTTTGGCCAAAACTAGGACCGGAAGATCACCCGGAACCAGTTCCGGGGATCTTTCCAGGACATCGGGGTCACCTTCTCGCCGGCGCGGATTTTCAGCACGCCGGGCTCAACCGCGGCAACCGTGCCGACGATCACCCGTTCCCCCAGCTTGGCGTGGGTGGGCTCCATTTCTTTCCGGATGATGATCATTGAATTGCGAAATTCGACCGATTGCACCCAGCCCGTTTTAATTTCTTCGGCCAGCAGGGGGCCGGGCAGGAACCGCTTCAACCGTCCGGGGATCGACCGGTTGATGGACCAATGCTCGTAGTTGACGACATCGGTCAGCGTTTTGAAAAATGCAGTGGCGTTTCGGCGCTGCCGCAGCCCGACGGACTGGCTGAGCCAATAAAGGCAATGCGTGTCCTCAACCACGTAAATCCCGCCGGGCGCCAGGAGCGGGAAGTAGCTGTTAAAGGAATGAATGATGTCCTTCGACACATGCGACCCGTCATCAATGATGAGGTCAAATTGCGGCGAGATCTGCCGGATGCGATCCCGCGTCGCGTCTTGGTTGGCGTCGCCCACCACGATGTGGATGCGCGGATCTTCATAAGTCAGCTGTTGGCACAAGGGATTGATGTCGCAGCCGACAAAGACCTTGGCGTCCGCAAAAAACTTCGACCAGACTTCAAAGGATCCGCCGTTTTGCACGCCGATTTCCAGCAGCCGGACCGGCTGTTTGGCGAACGGGGCGAAAAGGCGGTTGTAGGCTTTTAAATAGGATGCCCATTTGTCGCTGACCTTGCCTCCGATTTTCCCCCGGTGAAGTTTTTCCAGGATTCCGTAATCATAGTTCGGTTCGGATGTCTCCAAATTGGTTGCCATAAAATCAGTGGGGGGATTTTCCTGATGGGTGAAAGGTATTGATATGTCGAATTGCCGGTGATTTAAATCAGGATAGCCGCCAAAAGCTACCGAAATGTGTTGTCCGGGCAAGCCCTAAATCACACCAGCGGCGGTTTGACGGCTCCGCGGGAAAGTGCCAAGAAATCGCTTGCCCCCGATGCCTGCTCAAGCTGATTCTATCGGTTTCCGCGCCTGTCGCCGCCGGGTTTTTGGCGGCGGGGCGCGGGCTGTTTTGACCATGACCCATTTCATCAAACATCGCCGCGGGCAGTTTTCGCTGCCTCTCTGCCAATCCTTGTCCGCATGAAAAAGCCTTCCAGCTCCGGCGATCTGCTGCAAAGCGGCATCGTCCTGTCTCTCGTCGGCTTTTTGACACAATTGATTCACTACGGTTTTCAAGCGATCGTGAGCCCGCAACTGGGCGGCCAGAAAGGCGAGTTCGGGCTGGTGATCACCACCATTACTTTCATCGGGTTTTTAGGCCTGCCGCTGTCCATTGCCAGCCAGACGGTCACCCATCATGTCGCGCGCTTTCACTTTAGCGGCGATGATGCGCGCCTGCACGCGTTGCTCGCCGGGTGTCGGAAATTTCTGCTCCATGTGACGGTCGGGGGATCCGTTCTGGCGGTCATCCTGGTAAAACCGCTGAGTAATTTTTTCAACATCCCGCGCACGAGCCTGACGATCATTGCGCTTTTCTGCGTCTTGGGCGGGCTTTGGAGTTCCTATGCGTCGGCGCTTTGCCAGGGGTTGGGTTGGTTCAAGCGTCTGGCACTGATCGGGCTGCTGGCAGCGGTGCTGCGGGTTTTATTCGGCCTGCCGGCCACGGCGATCTGGCCGGTCGCCGAATGTGCGGTCCTCGCCTCGGCCGTCATGCTGCTGCCCAATCTGATTTTGCTTTATTGGAAGAAAGATTTCCCCCAGCCGGTCGCCACGACCGCCTCGCCGTGGAACCGGGAGTTTGTTCAGTTTCTGGTGGTCAGCGCGGCCTGTGTCTTCGGCTCCTTCTGTTTCAACCAGGCGGATCAACTGGTGGCCAGCAAATATTTTTTAGACAAAGGCGCGCTGGATGCCTACGGTTCCGCCGGGATATTGGCGCGCGCGCTGCCCACGACCGCCGGCCCGTTGCTGGCGGTGCTGTTCACCCATCGCTCCGGGCGGCATCATGCCGATGGCCTCAGTCAGCAGATAAAATTATTCGCGTTTTACGCCCTCGCCCTGATCGCCGGCGCCATAACCCTCTTTGTGTTGCGGGGATTCTGCCTGCAAATCCTGCATCGCAACACCCCGGAAGCCGCCGGCATGATCGGCCGGTTTGCGACGACCATGGTCTTTGCGGGTCTTATTCAGGCGTTGGCGACCTGGTCGCTGGCCAGTCGCTGGATGAAAATGGGGGTGCTCTATGGCGTCCTTGGCATCGCATATTGGCTGACGTTGCTGGTCATGGGCAAAACCCCCGCCGCCCTGTTGCAGATCATGCCGGTCGCCGCCGGCATTGCCTTGTTGATCATGCTGACGCTCTGGGGCAATAACATGCGCCGGCACCATCCGGCTCCCGAGATCTGATTTTCCCGCCCGGCCCCCCAATGAGGCGGCCTGAAGCAGCCCACCTCACCCCACCTTGGGCGGTCCGAGCTTGAAAACCTGCTTGAACTCGCCCAGCCGGTTCAGCCGCCAGGTCACAAATCGCAGCATCCAAAAATCGCCGTGCCGGCGCAGGCTCCGGTTCTTCCGCCGCCAGTAGCGCACATGCGACCGCATGGCGAAAGCCTCCCCGACGCCGCGGACATAGGTTTGCCGCACGAATTTCCAGTTCCGGGTGAGCACCAGGAAGGCGATGGCCTCGCAGCCCAGCATCAGCAGGTGCGGGATGAGCATCAGCAGCAAAAAGTGCTGGCAATTTTTCAACAGCAGCAGGATGCCGTTGCGGACGGAGAGAAACCGTTTCATCTCGTTGGTGCGCAGCTCCACATGCTGGATGCCGCCGGACGGGTTCGCCACGGACGCGCCGCGATGATGCACCCGCGCCGCCGGCGTGCTGAGGCCGCGTCCGCCCGCGGCCCACGACCGCCAGCCCAGGTCCAGCTCGTCGACATAGATCAGCAACTCCGGCGGATACGCGCCGATTTTGAAAAACCAGTCTTTGCGGATCACAAAGGCGCAGCCGTAGCCGGAAAACAACTCCCGCGGCGTGGCATGATCCGGCGGACTCCAGCACACGCCCAGCCAGTCGATGCCCAGGGAGCCAAAACCTTGATACGTGTCGTCGTCGTAATTGAGCACGCGGGGCGAGAAGAGCTGCGCATCCGGGCGTTCGGCCGCCGCCTGCAACAACCGCTCCACGCAATCCGGCTCCAGCCAGAGGTCGTTGTTGAGGATGAAGATCAACGGCGACCGGGCGGCGGCGGCCCCGATGTTGTTGGCCTCGCAATACCAGAGATTTTTCCCGTTGTTGATGAACTGCAGGGCCGGCAGGCGCGGCGCAAACCGTTCGCAGATCGCGCGCGATTCATCCTGCGAACCGTTGTCCGTGATGACGACCTCCAGCCGGCGGACGGCGGTTTGCCGGCAGATGGATTCCAGGCAGCGGTCCAGCCAGCGGGCCCCATTGTAATTCAGGATGACGAGGGTGATTTCCGGGGATAACGGGGCGTCGTTGGTCATGCCAAAATGATTTCGTGGAAATAAATTTTAAATGCCTGCCGGGTTTTGCGGCGCACAATTCAGGGTGCAATTCGCAGGCTGGCAGGGATTCTGGATAAACGCCGCCAAAAGTAAATAAGACACTTTCACTGCATTTTTGCGGGCCCGCCGCCGCCGGTTTTTTGATGGACAGGGCTTTCGGCAACCTCGTACCGTACGCGGATATCAGCAGATGCACATTCACTGGATTACGAACACCATCATCCCGCCGCCCATCTCCCTGGGCGGCGGTGACCGCATCATGGTCGAGTGCATCCGCCGCTGGAGCGGGGAACACAAGATCACCGTCTACGGCAACGAGGGTGCAAAACAGCTTTGCGACTGGTTTGAACTGAAGGGCATCGAGCACGTCACCTGGCCGGCGGACAAGTGGAAAAAGTATGGCCGCCTGACGTGGTGGCTCGCCCAGACCCTCATCGGCTGCCGGCGCGTCAAGGACATCACTTTTTCCCCGGACGAAAAGCACCTGATCATGGTGACCTCGGAATTTCAGCCGAACAGTATGCCGGCTTTCCGGTTGAAGCGTCGCTATCCAAAGACGCCGCTGGTGATGGAGTCTTTCCTGCTCGCGCCCAAATGGTTTTCCGGCAAACCCGGGCCCGGCTGGATTTTTACCGCCTACCGGCCGTTCCAAAAAGCGCTGTTGCGCAAGGTCCTGCGCGAGGCGGAAATGATCCTGGTCACCGGCGAGGAAGACCGTGAGTTCATCATCAATGAAGGCCGCACCCCGGACTCGGTTTTTGCCGTGAAAGGCGGGGTGGACCTGGCCATTCCCCGCAGCGTCCCCGAACCGCCGAAAAAGGACTACGACGTCATTTTCATCGGCCGCCTGCATCCCCAGAAGGGTCCGCTGGAATTGATGGACATCTGGAAAATGGTCGTTGCCAAAAAGCCGGACGCCCGGCTGGCCATGATCGGTTCCGGTCCGCTGGAGGCCCAATGCAAAGCCAAGGTCCAACGGCTTGGCCTCGAAAAACACGTCGAGTTCTTCGGTTTTCGTGATGGAGTGGAAAAATACAAGATCGTCAAAGCCAGCCGCGTGGTCGTGCATCCCGCCGTTTATGACAGCGGCGGCATGGCGGCGGCGGAGGCGTTGTGCTGCGGGCTGCCCGGCGTGTCCTTTGATCTGCCCGCGTTGCGGACTTATTACCCGCGCGGCTGGCTCAAGGCGCCGCCCGGTGATTTTTCCCAGTTTGCCGATCACATTTACCGGCTGCTCACGGAGCCGGCGCTTTACGCTGAAACCAGCCGGGAAGCCTATGCCGCCGGGTTGGAATGGGACTGGAACGTGCGGGCGAAGGTGATTTGGGACGGCATCGCGAAAGGCATCGGTCTGGCCTGATGCAACTCGAACCCGTCAATTGCGCCCTGTGTGGCCGCGCGGAGTCGGACCTGGTTTTTTCGGTTCCCAGTCTGCGGCTGCGCACGGAGCCGCGGTCCTTTGAACTGCGCCGCTGCCGGTCCTGCGGCCTGGTGCGGCTCTCGCCCCGGCCCGTGGCCGAGGCGATGGCGCTGCTCTATCAACCGCAACACTACACCGCGCCGCGCCGCGACCTGGTGCGCCGCCTGGAAGGGCTGATTCTGCGCGAGCGGGTGTCGTATGTTCGCAGCCACACGCGCGGCCACCGGATTCTGGATGTGGGTTGCGGCACCGGCAGTCTGCTGCAGGCATTGAGCATGGCGGGCTACGATGTTCATGGCCTGGAACCGTATCAAGATGCGCTCGCGGGCGTCCCGGAAGGGCTGCGTTCGCGGATCCAGTGCCGGCCGTTTGAAGCGGCGGATTACCCCGCCGACAATTTTGACATCATCACCCTGTGGCATGTGCTCGAACATCTGGCGCGGCCGGTGGAAACCTTGCAGAGCATCCGCAAGTTTTTGAAGGCCGACGGCACGTTGCTGCTCGAGGTGCCTAATTTCGCGAGCCGCGAGGCCCGCTGGCTTGGCCGGCACTGGTATAACCTGGATGCGCCGTATCATTTCTGGCATTTCACGCCGGAGACACTGGAGGCGGTCGTTCAGCGGGCGGGTTTTCAAGTGGTGGCGCGGACGACTTCGGCGGTCACCCGTCCCGTGTGGTTGTTGAACTATCTTCTGCTGGGCGCAACCACCGCTGCGGAGTGGTGGCAGGCGCGGCACCCGGCGTGGGGCAAATGGCCGCGCGCCAGCCTCGGCCTGGGACTCTCGCTGTGCCTGGGCAGCCGCGTGCTCTTTGCCGGTTCCTGCCCCATGATGCGGCTGGTCTGCCGCAAATCAACTTGAGCCACCGCGCGGAATCAGGCCGGCGGTGATCCCCGGGGGCAAAAATTGCTCGTTATCCAACGATGGCTAAGTTAACTTCCGCACGGATCAAAAATAATTAGAAACGTCCATGCCGCCATCTGAGTTTTCTTCCGCTCAAATCAACCAGCCGTTGCCCTGGGCAAGCGTGGTGATGCCTGTGCGTAAATGCCGTGAGTCGGTCGGACGTTCCCTGGACGCCCTGCTTCGTCAGAAAATCCCGGCGCGGTGTGAGATCATCTTTGTTTGCGACCAGCGTGACGATGATTCGCTGGAAATCATCCGCCGGCACCCGCTGCGTGAAACCTGGGGTTTTGTCGAAATTTTTCATCCCGGACGCGGGCTGGCGCAGGCCTACAATCTCGGCTGGCAGGCCGCCCGCGCGCCCTACATTTTCAATATGCACTCGGACTGTTATCCGGCGGATGACGACGCGATGCTGCGCAGCGTGAACTGGCTTGAACGGGAGGGCGCGCTGGCGGTGCAGCCGCTGAACGATATTCCGCAGGGCGATTGGGAGGTCATGGGCTTCTGGGATCGCGTGACCTCCGCACAATTCCGCCATGCCAAACCGGCGCATGCCCTGATGGGCAAGTTCGACCTCATCCGGCGCGCCGCCCTCGAAAAAATTGGCGGCTTTGACGAAGTGCGGTTTTATTCCGCGGCGGAGGATGCGGACATTGTGGAACGTCTCTGTGCCATCGGCACGCTGGCTTCCTCCGATGTGCTGGTGATCCATGCCCATAAGCATCCACCCGAGGCCAAGTTCAAGTCGGTTTTGCGCAAGCACATCCAGCTCGGCGAAGGCTCCGGGGCGCTGTTCCGCAAATACTGGCACTCAGCCGGCTTTATCCGCCGAGCCTGGCCGATTATCGGCGTTAACGGCTTGAAACTCGTGCTGCTCGTGGGCCTGTTCCTCCCCCCGGTCACGCTTTATGCCGCCGGGCTCATGCTGCTGCTGTCGGTTTACTATGCGCGCTGGGCGATGCTGAGCCGCGACTGGCGCGTGGTGCTGATTCCTTTTGCCGTGTCGGTGATGTTTGCCTTCTTTGCCGTCGCCATGGTGCGCGCATTCATCCGGGGCCGGCAGTCTTTTGATTACATCAAGGCCAAATAAGTTCTCCCCCGCGCCCATTTTTTGATTTCTCAAGCGCTCCGCTTTGTGGATTATCTGCGGACGCCGTCCGTTCGTGGACGGTGCGGCGCCGGCAACAGGCGCGAATAATTTATGAACCAGCGGCTTGAAACCAGAAACGTCCCGGTTTTCATCCTGTGCGGCGGCCTCGGCACGCGGCTCAAGGAGGAGACTGAATTCCGTCCCAAGCCGATGGTGCCCATTGGGGAGCATCCGATCCTCTGGCATGTGATGCAAATCTATGCCCGGCACGGCTTCCGGCGGTTTGTGCTCTGCCTGGGCTTCAAAGCCGATGTGGTGAAGGATTATTTCAGCAACTTCCACCTGCATAACAACGACTGCACCATCGCGCTCAAATCGAACAAGATCACCGTGCATGAATCTCGCGTGGATCTGGACTGGGAGGTCACCCTGGCCTTTACGGGTGAAAAAAACATGACCGGCAGCCGCGTGGCGCAGGCGGCGCGGAAATATCTGGGCGGCGCAAAACATTTCGCCGTGACGTATGGCGATGGTTTGACGGATGCGGACCTCGCCTCGGAATTTCGCAACCATTTGGCGGGGAAAAAGCTGGGCACCGTCCTGGGCGTCAACCCGCCCTCGCGTTTCGGCGAAATCAAGGTTGAAGGCAACTGCGTCGTGGAATTTGCCGAGAAGCCGGATCTGGAAAACCACTGGATCAACGGCGGTTATTTTTTCTTCCACCGTGATTTTCTAAAATACCTGTCGGAGGATGAAAGCTGCGTCTTGGAACGCGGGCCGCTGGTCGAACTGGCGCGGGCGGGCGGGCTGAACCTCCACCAGCACCGTGGCTACTGGGCGTGCATGGACACGCAGCGCGACCGCGAGCAGCTCACCCGGTTGGCCGAATCCGGCAACCCGCCGTGGCTCAAGTAAAATGAACCATCACGTCACGATTGTGGGCGGCGGCATTGTGGGGCTGGCCACCGCTTTTCGCTTGCTGGAGGCGCGGCCGCATTTGAAAGTCCTGCTGCTGGAAAAGGAAGCCCGGCTGGCCGCGCATCAGACCGGCAACAACAGCGGCGTGCTTCATGCCGGGCTTTATTACAAGCCCGGCTCCGCCAAGGCGCAATGCGCCGTGCAAGGGTTGCAGCAGATGCTGGCATTTTGTCGTGAGCATGGCATCGCCCATGATCAATGCGGCAAAATAGTTGTCGCCACGGAGCCGGGCGAACTGGAGCGGCTGGAAAATTTGTGGGTGCGCGGCAACGGCAACGGTCTGCAAGGCCTGCGCAAGCTGACCCCGGGGCAGATCAAGGAAATCGAGCCGCACGCCACCGGCCTGGCGGCGATTCATGTGCCGCAGGAGGGCATCGTGGATTATCCCGCGGTTTGCGAAAAACTTGGCGAACTCATCCGCCGGGCCGGCGGCGAGATCCGGCTGGGGACGCGGGTTGAAAAAATTGTTTCCGGTGCCGACGGCTGGACGGTGGAGACGGCCGCCGGGGATTTTCAGGCAAAATTTGTCATCACCTGCGGCGGGCTGCACGCCGACCGGCTGGTGCGGGCGGCGGGCCAGCGGCCCACGGCCCGGATCATCCCGTTCCGGGGCGAGTATTATGTCATCAAAAAGGAGCGGCAATCACTGGTGCGAAACCTGATCTATCCCGTGCCCGATCCCAAGTTTCCCTTCCTGGGGGTCCATTTCACGCGCCTGATCCATGGCGGCATTGAGGCCGGACCGAATGCCGTCCTGGCGCTGGCGCGCGAGGGTTACCAGTGGACGGACATCAACCTGCGCGATCTGGCCGGGTCGCTGTTTTATCCGGGCTTGTGGCGGTTCCTGGCCAAGTATCCGAGCCTGTGCGGCTATGAAATCCGCCGGTCGCTTTCCCGCGCGGAATTTTGCCGTTCCCTGCAGAAGCTGGTGCCGGAAATTCGGGAAGACGATCTTGAACCCGGCAGCGCGGGGGTCCGCGCGCAGGCGATGTTGCCGGCAGGAAAGCTGGTCGAGGATTTTCATTTTGACGAGGCTCCCGGCATCCTGCATGTGGTCAATGCGCCGTCGCCCGCCGCCACGGCGGCGCTCGCCATTGGTGCAAAGATTTTGGAAAAGGTTTTGACCCGATTGCCCTAGTCCGGCAAAAATATCCGGATGAAAATCCTTGTCACCGGCCATCGCGGCTACATCGGGCCACACCTGGTCAAACTTTTGCAGACCGCCGGGCATCAGGTCACCGGCGTGGACATCGGTTATTTTGAAGGCTGCAACTGGGAGCCGCTGCCCGCCGCCGACCGGGAGATCCACGCGGACTTCCGTTCCTTGACCGAACGCGACCTGGAAGGTTTCGACTGCGTCTGTCATCTCGCGGCGATTTCGAACGATCCGATGGGTGACTTGGACGAGAAACTGACGTACGACACGAACCGGGACGGGTCCATTGAACTCGCGCGCCGCGCCAAAAGCGCCGGGGTGCCACGGTATATTTTTTCCGGCAGTTGTTCGGTTTACGGCAAAGGCGAGACGCTGGACTTGGACGAAAGCGCAAAATTCAACCCCGTATCCGCCTATGCGGTTTCCAAGGTGGAAACCGAAAGGCAGGTCTCGCCGCTCGCGGATAAAAATTTTTCGCCCGCCTTTTTGCGCAATGCCACCGCTTACGGCTATTCGCCCAACCTGCGCATTGACCTGGTTGCGAACAACCTGCTGGCGTGCGCCATCGCGCGCGGCGACATCCGCATCATGAGCGACGGCACGCCATGGCGTCCGCTGGTCCACTGCCACGACATCGCCCGCGCCTTCGTGCTGTTTGCCGAGGCGCCGCGCGAAAAAATCCACAACCAGGCCGTCAACATCGGCGCGAACAAGCAAAATTATCAGGTGCGTGACGTCGGCGATGCGGTGGCGCGGCTCGTGCCGGATGCGAAAATCGTCTATACCGGTGAAACCGGCCCCGACCCGCGCAATTACCGCGTCAAGTTTGACAAGCTTTATACGCTGTTCCCGGAGTTCCGGTTGAAATATGACCTGCAAACCGGCTTGGAAGAACTGCTGGGGAAATATCGGGAGCACAAGTTCAATCTGAAAGACTTTGAGGGGGACCAGTATGTCCGCCTCCGTTCCCTGAAGAAAAAACTCCCGGCCAAGTGATTTATGAAATTCATCGAAACGCCGCTGAAGGGCGCCTTTGTCATTGAACTTGAAAAGCGCGGTGACGACCGCGGCTGGTTTGCGCGTTTTTTTTGTGAACGCGAATACCAGCAGCACGGCCTCAACCACAAGATTGTCCAGGTCAACACCTCGGCCAGCAAAGACAAGGGCACGCTGCGGGGAATGCATTACCAGCTTGCGCCGAAGGCCGAGGACAAGATTGTCCGCTGCCTGCGGGGCGGGCTGTTTGACGCCATCATTGACCTGCGCCCCGGATCGGCCACGTACCGCCAGCATTTTTCCATCGAATTGACGGCGGAAAACCGGACCATGCTTTATGTGCCGCAAGGTTTCGCGCATGGGTTCATCACGTTGGAGCCGGACACCGAGGCGTTTTATCTGGTGACGGAATACTATGCGCCCGAGCGCGAGCGCGGCATCCGTTACAACGACCCTCAATTTGGCATCCGGTGGCCGCTGGAACCGGTGGTGATTTCTGACAAGGACCGGAACCAGCCGGACTTCAACCCGGAGATTCATCTCCGGTAATGCGGCATGAAAATTCTCCTTACCGGGGCCAGTTCGTTCACCGGATTCTGGTTTGTCAAAGCCCTGGCCGCCGCCGGGCATGAAGTCGTCTGCCCGCTGACCGGTGAAAGCGACCGTTACACGGATGTCCGCCGGCAGCGGGTGGAAATATTGAAGCCGCTCTGCCGGTTGGTGCCCAACGCCCCCTTCGGTTCGGAGGCTTTTCTCAAGCTGGCGGGCGCGGAAAAGTTCGACCGGCTGTGCCAGCATGCGGCCGAGGTTGCGAATTACAAAAGCGCGGATTTCGATGCGGTGCGCGCCTTGCAAAACAATTCCCTGAACCTTCGCGGTGTGTTGCCGGCTTTACAATGTCCCGTGGTGCTGACCGGGAGCGTTTTTGAGAACGATGAAGGCATCGGCGCGGCGCCGCGCGCGGCGTTCTCGCCCTATGGTTTGTCCAAGGGGCTTACCTTTCAGGTATTCCGCTTTTACTGCCATGCGGCCGGTGTTCCCCTGGGGAAATTTGTCATTCCCAATCCGTTTGGACCGTTCGAAGAGCCGCGTTTTACGGCGTTCCTGATGCGAAACTGGAAAGCCGGCCAGCCGGTCGAGGTGAAGACGCCGGACTATGTGCGCGATAACATCCACGTGGATCTGCTGGCGCTGGCCTACGCGGCTTTTGTGACCGCGCCGGCCAGGGAGCCGCTGCGGAGCATCAACCCCAGCGGTTATGCGGAAAAGCAGGGGGCCTTTGCCCAACGGGTCGCCCGCGAGGTCAAGGCCCGCACCGGGTGGGCTTGCGCATTGAAACTTGCGCAGCAGGCGGATTTCAGCGAGCCGCTGGACCGCGTGAACTCCGAGCCGGCGACAAAGTTGTTCCCCGGTTGGAACGAAAAATCGGCCTGGGATGACTTAACCCGGTTTTACGCGGCGTAATTATTTGACAAACCAACCTGGCCGCAAGTTTGGCGTTGAAAGGTGGTTTGCTGCGGAGTCAGGGTGCGCACGTTGAATCCGGGGCTGATCCAAGGACAGGTCATTCCGGGTCAAGAGCGCCTGAAGTGACTGCGGGTCCGGCCGCCGGGAAGGCAAGAAATTGGCGCGTGGATTGACTGGACACAAAAAAGCCGATCTTGCTAGCCTTTGCCGATGCAATCAAAAGTTTTGGTCACCGGTGTCGCCGGCTTCATCGGTTCGCACGTTGCCGCGCATTTGCTCAAGCAGGGCCATCAGGTCGTCGGTTTGGATGACTTGAGCGGCGGCTTTGAGGACCATGTTCCGCACGGTGTGCAGTTTGTCCGCGGCTCCATCAACGACGACGCCTTGGTGAACCGGTTGTTCGCGGAGCATCAATTTGCATACGTTTTCCACCTGGCCGCCTACGCCGCCGAGGGGCTGAGCCACTTCATCAAGCGGTTCAATTACACGAACAACCTGCTGGGCAGCGTCAACCTGATCAACGCCGCCGTCAACACGGGTTCGGTGAAATGCTTTGTCTTCACGTCCTCCATCGCCGTCTATGGCCGCAACCAACTGCCCATGTCCGAGGCGGCCGTGCCGCAGCCGGAAGACCCCTATGGCATCGCCAAATACGCGGTGGAACTGGACCTGAAGGAGGCCCACGAGATGTTCGGCCTGAACCACGTCATCTTTCGCCCGCACAATGTCTATGGCGAAAACCAAAACTTGGGCGACCGCTACCGCAATGTCATCGGCATCTTCATGAACCAGATCATGCAGGGCCAGCCGATGACGATTTTTGGCGATGGCTCGCAGACGCGGGCGTTCAGTTTCATCGATGATGTCGCCCCGGTCATCGCCGCGAGCATCACCCGGCCGGAGGCGTACAACCAGGTCTTCAATGTCGGCGCGGACAAGCCGTATTCCGTCGCCGAACTGGCGAACGTGGTGGCCAAGGCCATGGGCGTGCCGCCGCAGATCAAAAAACTTGAGGCGCGCAATGAAGTGGTCCATGCCTACTCCGCGCACGACAAGGTGCAGAAATATTTTGGCGACCTCATCAAGAACGTCTCCCTGGAAGAAGGCGTGAACCGCATGGCGGTGTGGGCCAAAAAAACGGGGGCGCGTCAGGGCCAGCCGTTTGAAGGCATTGAAGTTTCCAAAAACATGCCCCCGTCCTGGGCCAAACTGCTGAAGTGAGCCGGCCGTTCCCGGCGGGGAACGAACAAGCGAGCGGACCTACTTTTTCAACTCTTGTTTGACCTGAAGTTCCGCGATGAGGCTTTGGTTGCCCCGGCCCGGGTGATTTCGCCGCCGCCGGTAGGTCCAGACCGCCCAGGCATGCCCCAGCACGCTGGCCGGGCAGGTGGGCAGGTGCCAGAGCCAGCGGAGATCGCGGTCGCGGATGCTGCCGCGCAGCGCATGCCAGAGCGGGCCGAAAAAAGTCACGCAATAGACCGCCGCCAGCCACAATGGCACCGGCGGTTTTTCCTTCATCCAGTTCACCGGCATCTCCTCCTGGACCTGCAGGAAATGCACCGTGGCGCGGCGGCGTTTCTGCACAAATTTCCACAGCGTCTGGATGTAATAATGATGCACGCCACGGCCGCGGATCCGCAGCCATTCCGGCCGGCCGTGCTTCATCAGATACATCGCCACATGCGTGTCTTGGAATTTTTCGTTGGCGGAGGCCGCCAGCAGGTCCGCGCGACGATAGACAAAGCCGTTCGCACCGAGCGGATAGGAGCAGGTTCCTTCCGGCAATTTCCAACGTTCCGTTTCCCCGTCCCGGGCCACGAGCTGCGGGTTGGTGCTCATCAACCATGAGATCGGGTCGCTGATGTGGAGCAGATGCGTGATGTACGCGCAGAAGGAGGTCATCTTCGGCGACGGCAGGTAATAGCTTTCGACCCCGAGCGCCTGGGGATTGGCGGCCAGCGCCGGCACGGCGAGTTCCAGATAATCGGCGTGGGTGATTTCGTTGTCGGCATCCACGAAGACGATGAAATCGCCGGTCGCATGGCGCAGCGCCAGGCGTTTGCCCTCCTCCATGTTCCTGCCGTGGTCATCCAGCACGATGGCCCCGTAGGTTTTGGCGATTTCGCGGGTGCGGTCGGTCGAGTTGGCGTCGGCGAGGATGATTTCGATCTGGGCGCGCGGATAGGTCTGGCGCGCGATGGAAGCGAGGCAGTTTTCGAGAATGGCCTCCGCATTCAGCGTGGGCGTGATGATGCTGAGGCGCGGAAGGTTTTCGGGTTCGGACGGCACGGCGGCATTGTGGCGGTTAACCGGCGGGATTTCAAATTTGTTTGGGATCATGCCTTTGACTGGCAAGGGTGGCAAAGCCGGCAGGGCGGGCAGGGTCCAAAAGGGTTAATTTGTGGTTACCGGCCGCAAAAACGCTGGCAGAAGCCCTTTCATCTGATTAAATTGCCCGTCTGTCATGCAAAAAGTTTTTATCACGGGTGCGGCCGGGTTTATCGGCAGCACGCTGGTCGACCGGTTGCTCGCCGGCGGCAAAACGGTGGTCGGCTGGGATAATTTTTCCGCCGGCCAGTGGAAATTTCTTGAGGGCGCGCTCAAAAATCCAAATTTCAAGCTCGTGGAGGGCGACAACCTGGATCTGCCGGCGTTGACGAAGGCGATGGCGGGGTGCGACCTGGTGTTCCATCTCGCGGCCAACGCGGATGTGCGTTTCGGCCTGGAACATCCGGGCAAGGATTTGCAGCAAAACACGGTGGCCACGTTCAACGTGCTGGAAGCCATGCGCGCCAATGCCATCCGGCGCATTGCGTTCAGCTCCACCGGCAGCGTTTACGGCGAGGCCGCCGTCATTCCCACGCCGGAAGACGCCCCGTTTCCCATCCAGACCTCGCTCTACGCCGCGTCCAAGATTTGCGGCGAGGGCATGATCTCCTCGTACTGCGAGGGTTTCAAGTTTGAGGCCTACATCTTCCGGTTCGTCTCCATCCTGGGCGAACGCTACACGCACGGCCACATCTTCGACTTTTACAAGCAACTGCTCGACCATCCGGATCATCTGAAGATCCTCGGCGACGGTTTGCAGCGGAAAAGCTACCTCTACGTGCAAGACTGCATCAGCGCCATGCTGCATGTCATCGGCCAGGGCACGGCGAAATCGGCGAAGCATGGCGTGGAAATCTACAACCTCGGCACCGATGAATATGCCCAGGTCAACGACTCGGTCGGTTTCATCTGCGGCGCGCTCGGTTTGAAGCCGAAGCTGGAATATTCCGGCGGCAACCGCGGCTGGGTGGGCGACAACCCGTTCATTTTTCTCGCGACCAAAAAAATCCAGGGCACCGGCTGGAAGACGACGCTGACCATCGAGCAAGGGATCGGCCGGACGCTGCAATGGCTGCAGCAAAACCAGTGGATCTACGAAACGCGCAAATGAACGTCACCGTCCTCGGCCTCTGGCATCTCGGCAGCGTCACGGCGGCGGGTTGCGCGAAGCATTTTACCGTCACCGGCCTGGACTTTGATGCCGCCAACATCGCCAGGCTCAACGCCGGGCAGGCGCCCTTGCTCGAACCGGGTTTGAACGAGCTGATCGCGGCCGGGCTCGCGGCCAAAAAGCTTTCGTTCACCACCGACCCCAAAAGCGCCTGCGCCGGGGCGGATGTGCTCTGGCTCACGTACGACACGCCGGTTGATGAGAACGATGAATCCGACGTGGACCTGGTCCTGGGCAATCTGCGCAAAGCGTTGCCGCATCTGCCCGCCGGGGCGCTGGTGTTGATCTCCGCGCAGTTGCCGGTGGGCACCTGCGCGCAGCTGGAAAACGAATTTCCCCGGTTCCACTTCGCCTGCTCGCCGGAAAATCTCCGCCTGGGCAAGGCGCTCGACGCCTTTGAGAAGGCCGAGCGCGCCGTCGTGGGCGTCCGCAGCGACGCGAAAAAGGCGCTGCTGGAGGAGTTGTTCAAGCCGTTCGCCGCGCAGATCATTTTCATGCGCCCGGAATCGGCCGAGATGGTGAAGCACGCGCTGAATTCCTTTCTCGCGCTGTCCATCACGTTCATCAACGAAATTGCGCGGCTGTGTGAACACACCGGGGCGGACGCCAAGGAAGTGTCCGCGGGCCTCAAGAGCGAGGCGCGCATCGGCCCGAAGGCGTATCTCGGACCCGGCGGCCCGTTTGCCGGGGGCACGCTGGCGCGCGATGTCGTGACGCTGTCCAAGCTGGCCGCGGCGAAGGGCGAAAAGATTTCCGTCATCCCGGCCATCAAGCAGAGCAATGATCTGCACCGCGGCTGGGCGTTCCGGCGGCTGCAAGCGCGGCTGGGCGACCTGCGGGGCCGGAAGATATCCGTCCTGGGCCTGACCTACACCCCGAACACCGACACGCTCCGGCGCAGCGCCGCCGTGGAGTTGTGCCAGCAATTGATCGTTGCCGGGGCCAGGGTGACCGCGTTTGATCCGGCGGTGAAGAGTTTGCCGGCGGAACTGGCCGCCGTTGCGCTGGCGGGCGACCTCGCCGCCGCGCTGGCCGGCGCGGAAGCCGCGGCGGTCTGCACCGAATGGCCGCAGTTCCGGCAGGCGGACTGGGCACAGCTCGTCCCGCAGATGCGCCTGCCCGTGTTTGTGGATGCGAACCGCTTTCTCGAAAAGGAATTGAAAACCGTCCCCGGCGTCGAGCATCTTTCCGTCGGCCGGGCCTGACATGAAACTTAAAAATCACAACGCGCTCATCACTGGCGGCAGCCAGGGACTCGGCCGGGCCATCGCCGAACATTTTCTGAAGGAAGGTGCGAACCTTGTCATCTGTGCGCGCAGCGAGCAGGACCTGTCCGCCACGCGGGCCGAACTCGCGGAAAAATTTCCCAACCAAAAAGTCGCGGCCAAAACCTGCGATGTCGCCGATGAAGCGCAGGTCAATGAACTCGTGGCCTTCGCGCTGGGCGAACTGGGCTCGCTGGACGCACTCGTGCTGAACGCCGGGGTTTACGGGCCGATGGGCCCGACGGAATCCGTTCCGCTCGAGGAATGGCGGCGCGCGCTGGACATCAATTTGTTCGGCGTGCTGCTGCCGAGCCGGGCGGTGATCCCGCATTTCAAAAAGGCCGGGCGCGGCAAGATCGTGGTCCTGAGCGGCGGCGGCGCGACAAATCCGCTGCCGAACATCAGTGCTTATGCGGCGTCGAAGGCCGCCGTGGTGCGCCTGATGGAAACGCTGGCGGAGGAGTTGAAAAGTTTTCACGTGGACGTCAACGCCATCGCCCCCGGAGCCCTCGCGACGCGGCTGGTGGATGAAGTCCTGGCCGCCGGTCCGGAAAAGGTGGGCGCGGCGTTTTTCGAGAAGAACAAGGGCTGGAAGGAAAAAGGGGCGGTGCCGCTGGAGCTTGGCGCGAGTCTCGCGGTCTATCTCGCCAGTGCGGAAAGCAATGGCATCACGGGCAAATTGCTGAGCGCGCAATGGGACCCGTGGAAGGATTTGCAGAAACATCGCGCGGAACTGGCAAAGTCGGATATATATTGTTTGCGCCGCATCGTGCCGGAAGACCGGGGCCATAAATGGCAATGACGAATGACGAAACCCTGATGCCTAAATAAATCCCAATGCCAAACCAAACGCCCAGCAGCCAACGAACGACAAAGGCGCTTGTTTGGCATTGCGATTTGGACATTATTCAGTCATCCGGCATCAGGATTTAGTCATTTGCCGCAGACCTTTACCAAGTTATGTCAGAAGTAAAAACAGCTTTGCCGCGCGTCGCCCTCATCGGCTGCGGCCTGATCGGACAAAAGCGGCTGAACCTGCTGCCGCCCGGCAGCGTGACCGTGGCCTGCGACACGCAATTGGAACGCGCGAAGAAGATCGCCGCGCAAAGCGCCGGTTGCGTGGCGACCTCCGCCTTTGAAGAAGCCGTCCGTTCGCCGAATGTGGACGTGGTGATGATCGCCACCGTCAATTCCGCGCTCGCGCCGATTGCGCTGGCGGCGGTGAAGCACGGCAAGCATGTGCTCGTGGAGAAACCGGCCGCCATCCGCGTGGCGGAGCTGGATGAACTGGCCGCCGCCGCGAAGCAGAGCGGTGCGCTGGTGCGGGTGGGTTACAACCATCGCTATCACCCCGCGTGCTTGAAGGCGCTGGAGATTTTCCGCAGCGGGGCGCTGGGGCCGATGATGTTCGTGCGCGGCCGGTACGGGCAGGGCGGGCGCCTCGGCTACGAAAAGGAATGGCGCGCCGACCCGAAGCTGTCCGGCGGCGGCGAACTCATCGACCAGGGCGTGCATCTGATCGACCTCGCGGGGATTTTCCTGGGCGACTTCACGACGGTCGAAGGTCATGCCCCGACGTATTTCTGGAAGATGCCGGTGGATGACAATGCCTTTCTGAGCCTGCGCAACGCCGCCGGCAACACCGCCTGGCTCCAGGTCAGTTGCAGCGAGTGGAAAAACTTGTTCAGCCTCGAAATTTACGGGCGTGACGCCAAGCTGCATTGGGAAGGCCTTGGCGGCAGTTATGGCATCGAGCGGCTGACTTGGTACAAAATGCTGCCACAGATGGGGCCGCCGGAGACGACCATCTATGAATTTCCGCGCGGCGATGAATCGTGGAAAATCGAGATGGCTGAATTTTTTGAAGACATTAAACTGAAACGGATTCCGGTTCCCGGCTTGAAAGAGGCCAAGGCGGCCTTGGAAGTGGTTGAGAAAATTTACAGGAGTAACCTATGATCATTGCGCGTTCACCTCTACGCATCAGCCTCGGCGGCGGCGGCACGGACTTGCCGTCGTACTACGAGAAGTTTGGCGGCTTCCTCATCGCGGCCGCGATTGACCGTTATGTTTACATCACGCTGCATGAGACGTTCGTGCCGGATTTGATTGTAAAATATTCCGAGCTGGAACGGGTGCCGGACGCGGCGCAGTTGAAGCATCCCATCATCCGCGAGGCGTTCGCCTCCCTCGGCATGAACGGGCATTCGCTGGAACTGACCTCGATGGCGGACATCCCGTCCGGCACGGGCCTGGGTTCCTCGGGCAGCTTCACCACGGCCTTGCTCAAGGCGCTGCATGCGCACAATCGGAACCTGGTCCATCCCGCCGGGCTGGCCGCGCAGGCGTGTGATATCGAACTGAACCGTCTCAAGGAGCCCATCGGCAAGCAGGATCAATACATCGCGGCCTACGGCGGCCTGACGTGCTTCAACTTTTTGCCGGATGGCAAAGTGGAGGCGTGGCCGTTGAAAGCTTCCGACGAGACCCGGGACAATCTCGAAGACAACCTGCTGTTGTTTTTCACCGGCTACTCGCGCTCGGCCTCGGCCATCTTGAAGGAGCAGGACACCAAGTCGAAATCGGATGACAAGTCCATGATCGACAATCTGCACTTTGTGAAAGACCTCGGCCTGCAAAGCAAGACCGCGCTGGAGACGGGCAACCTGCATGAGTTTGCGCGGTTGATGGATGTCCACTGGCAGCGCAAAAAACAGCGCAGCGGCGGCATGAGCAATCCCAAGATCAACGAGTGGTACGACCTGGCGCTGGTGAACGGCGCGCTGGGCGGCAAGCTCATCGGCGCGGGCGGCGGGGGCTTTCTGATGTTTTACGCGGAGGACAAGGCCAGGCTGCGGCAGGCGATGCGGCAATCGGGGCTCAAGGAAGTGCGCTTTCGTTTTGATTTTGAGGGAACCAAACTGGTCGCGTCGTGAGCAAGCCATTGGAAATGCCGGTGGCCATCCTCGCGGGCGGACTCGCCACGCGACTGCGGCCCATCACGGAAAAGATCCCCAAGTCGCTCGTGCCGGTGGCCGGGCGGCCGTTTCTCGCGCATCAGTTGGAGATGCTCCATGCACGGGGCATTCGCCGGGCGGTGCTGTGCATTGGTTACCTCGGTGAGATGATCCAGCGTGATTTCGGCAACGAGGCGTATGGCATCCAGCTGGAATATTCCTTCGATGGCGAAAAATTGCTGGGCACCGGCGGTGCCATCAAACGGGCGTTGTCCAAGCTGGGGAAAGAATTTTTCATCTTGTACGGCGATTCCTATCTGCCCATCGAGTATGCGCCGGTCGCGGAGACGTTTCATCGCAGCGGCAAGCTCGGCTTGATGACCGTCTATCGTAACGAAGGCAAATATGATGCGAGCAACGTCGTGTTTCGCGATGGGGAGATCGTGGTCTATGACAAGAAGGCCAGGCTGCCGGAGATGCGGCACATTGACTACGGCTTGAGCGTGTTCAAAGCCTCCGTTTTCGACGCCTACGCCGCGGACCAGGTTTTTGACCTGGCCGAGGTGATGGGCCGGCTGGTCCGCGAACAGCAACTGGCCGGCTACGAGGTTCGGGAACGGTTTTATGAGATGGGGTCGCCGGCCGGGCTGGCGGAATTGGAGCAGTTGCTCACAACTGGTCCGGCCGGAATGACGAAATCCGAATGACGAATGACTGGGAGGCCGCACGGCCGTTCCACTTGTCATTCGGGCTTCGTCATGCTTTCGTCACCAGGTTTTAGGATTTAGGGTTTCCATTTCAGCGGGACTGTGTTTTCATTTTCCTTACAATAATCATGAGCTTTACCAAACAATTTCTGGCGGAAGTCCAGCAGGTCACCGCGCAACTCAACGAGGCCGCGATCGAGAAGTGCGCGGACGAACTCGCGGCCATCCGTGGACGCGGCGGGCGCCTGTTCATCCTGGGCGTCGGCGGCAGCGCGGGCAACGCCGGCCATGCGGTGAATGATTTCCGCAAGATTTGCGGCTTTGAGGCCTATGCGCCGACGGACAACGTTTCTGAACTCACCGCCCGCACGAATGACGAGGGCTGGCCGACGATTTTCTCCGAATGGCTCAAGGGCAGCCGCATCAATGCGAAGGATGGTCTGCTGATCTTCTCCGTGGGCGGCGGCAACCTGGAAAAAAATGTGAGCCCGAACCTCGTCAACGCCATCCAAGTGGCCAAGCAGGTGGGGGCATCGGTCGTGGGCATCGTCGGTCGCGATGGCGGTTATACGGCGAAGGAAGCGACGGCGTGTGTCATTGTTCCGACGGTGAACCCGGCTCATGTCACGCCGCATAGTGAGGCGTTTCAGGCGGTGATCTGGCACTTGTTCGTTTCGCACCCCAAGCTCAAAGTTGCGGCTACGAAATGGGAGTCAACCAAGTAGGAAACAGGAATGCGCCGCGCAGTTTTCCTCGACCGCGATGGGGTCATCAACCGTGCCTTGGAGCGCGATTCCCTGCCGTATCCGCCGACGAGCCTGGGTGAGTTTGAAATTCTTCCGGATGTTCCCGCGGCTTGTGCAAAACTCAAGGCGGCCGGTTTTCTCCTGATCGTCGCCACCAACCAACCGGATATCGGCCGGGGCACTTTGAAGCAGGAGATCGTCGACACTATTCACGCGCACATGATGGCGCAACTGCCGATCGACCGGGTGGAGGTCTGTTTCCATCCTGGCAAGGGGTTGTCGGATTGTGATTGTCGCAAACCCAAGCCGGGCATGTTGTTGCGCGCGGCGCGCGAGCTGGGCATCGACCTGGGGCGGAGCTGGATGGTGGGCGACCGCTGGCGGGATGTGGATTGCGGTCAGGCGGCCGGCTGCCGGACGGTGTTCATCGACTACGGCTACGCGGAAAAACTGAAGCAAAAACCGGATTTTTCCGCTCGCAATCTGGGGGAGGCTGCGGACATAATCCTCGCCCATTCAAATAATCTATGAAGCGCACACTGAAAGACCTGCAGGTTAAAATTTTTGCCGACGGCGCCGACAAGGCCGGGATGCTGAAGCTGAATGCCGACCCGCTCATCCAGGGCCTCACCACCAATCCGACGCTGATGCGCAAGGCCGGCCTGACGGATTTTGAGGCGTTCGCGCGTGATATTTTGCAGACCATCACGGTCAAGCCGCTTTCCCTCGAGGTGTTCTCCGATGAATTCCCCGAAATGAAGCGCCAGGGGCTCAAGATCAACGGCTGGGGCAAGAATGTTTACGTCAAAATTCCCATCACCAACACGCGCAACGAATCCTCCCTGCCGCTCATCAAGGAACTGGCGAACGAGGGCGTGAAGCTGAACGTGACCGCCATCCTCACGCTGGACCAGGTGAAGGGCGTCGCGGCGGCGTTGAACCCGAAGGTGCCGGCGGTGGTTTCCGTCTTCGCCGGGCGCATCGCGGACACGGGCGTAGATCCGGTCGGCATCATGACCGAGAGCAAAAAGATTTTGCACGGCCTGCCGCAGGCCGAACTGCTCTGGGCGAGCGTGCGCGAAGTGCTGAACATTTTTCAATCGAACGACTGCGGCTGCCACATCGTGACCGTGCCGCACGACATTCTGGGCAAGGCGATGAAGATGTCCGGCATGGACCTCGGCGAACTCTCACTGGATACGGTGAAGATGTTCGCGGCGGATGCGCAGGCGGCGGGCTTCAAGCTGTGACGGGCGCGGGTGTTGCCAGCGGCAAATAGAGGGCCTTGATTGGCAAGAGGCGGCGCGCGCAGCGACGTGCCCGGCCTCATACTAAAGTGCGTTCAAAAATGCTGCAAAATGCCGCTCCCTTGCACCCAAAGATGGAGGGACGAACACCTCTCCCCGACCCTCTCCCCATTTGGCCCCTGCCCCCACCAAACGCGGAGAGGGAGAACCAGTTGCCGCGTCTTGCCGCAGCCAAGTCGCAGGTGAATCGTGTTGTTTTGAAAGTTAATCAGTATCAGATCAATTTCGTCACGGCATCAAACACGTCCGCGACCTTTACGGATTCCATGGCGGCGATGAGTTCCTCGCGGGTGCCCTTGATGTCGCCGCCGTCGTACCGGTAATAATCCAGCCCGCGCCCGTTTACCACCGGATTTTTAACCAGCGTAAAATTATTTCCGTAAGGCCAGTTGGTGACGTTCAGGGTCGGGGCTTCGATCACGATCTGGTTCGGCACCTTGAGCGCCGCCGCGATGTGCATGAGCGCCGTGTCCACGCTGAGGAAGGCGCTGCACCGCTTCATCAACGCGGCCGTCTCGCGGAGGTTTTTCGTCTTGGCCTCCAGCGTCAGCTCGAGATTCGCCTGCGCGAGCACCACGGGATGATCCTTTATTTCCTCCGGCCCGCCGAACAGCAGCACGTGGATGTCCGGACGCGACTTGTTCAACTGCCGCACCAAGCCGGCGTAATTTTTCAGCGGCCAGCGCTTCAGCGGCAGATTTTTTGTGCCGCCGGAACCGACATGGATGCCGAGAACCTTTTTGCCAAACAGCTTGTGCCGGGTGAGAAAATCATCGGCGAACCGTTCATCGCCGGGTTCCAGGAAAAACTCCAGCGCGTGGGCGGGCAGTTTCTTCTTCGCACCGATCAGGGGCAGCACGTCGAAATTATTCTCGATCGAATGCCGGGTGTAATCCTGCGGCAGCGAACCGGTCACCAGCCAGCGGTCGAGCAGGTTGAAGCATTCGTATTCGTGGCTGAGGCGCACCTCCGCCCCGGCCAGCCACGCGGCGATGCGGTAGTGGATGCGGCTCTGCGGATGCGTGTTGACGGAAAGCTGGTAGCGTTCCCGCCGCAACGACCAGGAAAAACGCACCTGTTCCAGGCGGCTGCAGTGCAGCATGTCCTTGTAAAACACGCGGTTTATGTTGGGGTTGTGCTCCAGCAAATCCTTCGCCCCCGCCTCCTTCACCAGCGCGTCAATCGTGGCGGTGGGGAAATTTTCCCGCAGCTCACGGATGAACGGGGTGGCGATCAGCGTGTCGCCGATGCCGGCCAGGGAGATGACTAAAATCTTCATCCGGATTAAACCTTGCCTCGCACCACGCGAGGAATGACTAATGACGAAGACCTAATGACTAAATAATGACGAATGGCGAATGACGAATGGACGGACGTTCGCACACGTGCCATTCGGCATTCGTCATTTGGCATTGAGAATTCTTTCGACATTCGGATTTAGTGATTAGTCATTCCACGGGGCCGCGGCTCACAGCTTTGATATTTTTTCCAACAAGCCCGTGGTGGATTTGCCGGGGACGAACGGGACCAGGACGATCTTGCCGCCCGCCAATTCGACCGCGCGACGCTCGTCCTGGTTCAAAGTTTCCAGCGTGTAATCACCGCCCTTGACGTAGATGTCTGGCTGGGCGGCGGCGAGAAATTTCGTGGCCGCCGTATCTGTGAAGAGGCAGACGCCGTCCACGCTCTGCAACGCGGCGAGGACGGATTGGCGGTCGGTCTCGGAATTCACCGGGCGGCCGGCGCCCTTCAGCCCGCGCACCGCGGCATCGCTGTTGACACCGATGAGCAGCGCGTCGCCGAAGTTGCGCGCGTTTTCGAGATAGGTCACGTGGCCGAGGTGGAGGATATCGAAGCAGCCGTTGGTGACGACGAGTTTCCTGCCGGTGGCGCGCAGTTGCTGTCGCCATTTCGGCAAATCGTCCCAGGCGATGATTTTGTCGCGGAAATGCACGCGGTCATTTTGCCTGCGAACCCCGCGAATTCAACATTTTCATGCAGAGGTTTCCGGTTGGAGTTTGTCATAGTTTATTTCCGGAGCCGGCCCAATGCTTTCCCAAGTATCCCTAACCAGATCATCCATCGTGATTTTCATTTCGCGCTTTTGCGTGATGAATTTTAAATGCAGCAGAAGTTCCTGCACCACCGATTCGGGCTGGTACTTGATTTCTTGGATCAAAATATCACGGGCGCTCATAATTGAATAATCCGCCAAAGCAGGTTTTTGGCAAGTGCGCTTCGGGTATCACGTTTTGGACAACATTTTCCACACGCGCAGGGCTTCGGTCACGCCCCAGGCCTGGGCGTCGCAGCCGCGCTGGGTGTGCGGGGCGTCGCCGTCGAGGATCTCGGGAATCTGGCCGAGGCAGCCTTCATTGAGGATCTTTTCCGCGCTGCCAAGGTAACTTTTCGCGGTGACGACGGCTTCCGGGGAGAATTGCCACGCCGCCGCCAAGGCTTCGCAGAAGGTGGGGAAGGTCCAGGTCCAGGCGGTGCCATTGTGATAGGCGGGTTTGCGGCGGGTGTCTTCGTCGCCTTCGTAGCGCGGCCAGTAGGGGTTCGGCGGGTCGTTGAGCAACTGGCCGTTGCGATAGATTGCCAGCGGCACGGTCACCGGCAACGGCGCGAGCGAGCGCAGCGCGCCGGGGACGACAAGATATTTTTGCGCCGCGGCCACGCAAAGTTTGGCGCGTTCGCCATGCACGAGGCCGAGGCTGACGGCAAAGAGGCAGTTGCTGCGGAGGGCGTCGTCGGCCTTGGCATCGCGGGCGATGACGCGCGGCCCGCCCAGCAACACGTCGGCGAACCAGCCTTTTTCCTTCAGCCAGAACAGTTGTTCAAAGGAAGCGGTCGCGTGATCGGCCAGCAGGCCCCATTTTTTCCGGTCAGCGGGTTTGGAGATGTTTTCGAGCTGGCGCAGGAGGTGGATCCACAGGACCTGGATCTCGACGGGATAACCCTCGCGCGGCGTGCCGGCGGGAAAATTTGTGTCCATCCACGTGAAATGGCTGGGGCTCCAGATGAGCCCGGAGTCGGCATCCATGCGGATGCCATTGGGCGTGCCCTTGGCGTAATTGTCCGCGATGCTTGCAAGCACGTCGGAGATGGTGCGGCCAGTGTCATCCGCCGGGGCGGCGTAGAAATTTTTGGCCTTGGAGCTTTTGAGCTTGGAAAATTCATCGCACACGACGGCGAACCAGAGCGGGGCGTCGGTGGTGTCGCGGTTGGAAACGTCGTTGCCATGGATGGTGTTGGGCAGGGTGCCGTCCTTTTCAAACCGGGCGAAGGTGAGGAGAATTTGTTTCACTTCCTCCACCATGCCGGCGGCCAGCAGGCCGCGGGCGCAGATGAGCGAGTCACGGCCCCAATCGAGGAACCACGGATAACCGGCGATGACCGTCTTGCGTTCATCGCGATGGACGACGAACTGGCCGGCCGCGTATTCGAGCTGCGCGGCGAAATCAGTTTGCGAGTCATCGGCGGCGGGTTTTCGCTGGTCGCCGGTGACGTCAGCGAGTTCCGCCGTGGCGGTGAGCGTGACTTGTTTTCCCTTCGCGAGCGGCAGTTCAAACCAGCCGGGGCTGTAGGCATCGCCTTCGCCCACCTGGCCGCGGGTCTGCTCAATGGGATGGGGGATGTGCTCGCACCATTCGGGTTCCGGATGATATTCGCCGCTGTCGGCAAAAACGCGAAGCTGGCGGTCGGGGGCGGGGGTGAACTCAAAGCCCGGTGGAGAGGCGGGCGCTTTACTTTGTGCGCGCCCCGCGGTTGCAATCGACGACGGCGCGCGCGGAGCGACGCGCCCCACCTCGCCTAGTGTCCGGGTGTTGGAGGCGAAATGGTAATCCGCGCCGCCGTTGCGCTTGGTCTCGCAGTGAAAATTCCGGTCCTCAATGTCCGCGCGCACGGTGAGCCGCACATCGGCATCGGCGGGCAGTTGTTTGCCTTGGGCGAGCTTTTCCGTCGGGCGGCGGAAGGAAAAGACGACGGTGTTTTTATCCGCCAACATTTCCGCGCGCAGTTCAATTTCCACGGTGCGGCCGTCACCGCCGTTGGCGATGAATTGCCAGACGGCGGGCGAACCGGGGGTGAAGGCGGCGAGGTTTTTAAAATCCAACGCGGAGAGGAAGCCATCGGCATTCACCCAGACGCGGATGCGTTTGACCAGGACGTGGCGGTCGACCGGCACGGCGGGGTTCAGGTTGGCGCCGAGCACGCAGTCGTACTTGGAATTGACGCGGCCGAGGTCGACGCAGAGCCGGGCCATGCCGCCGCGGTCGTTGGTGAGCAGCACCAAAGATGATGGTTCATAGTTGATAGTTGATGGCGAAGCAGCTTTCGGCCCGGGCGCGAGAAAGCGGATGGCGGCGGAAATCTTTTGGGACGTGGCGGCGTGCCGGACCAGGGACAACGCGGCTTCGGCGGTGGTGCGCGGCGGGAAGCACGCGACGCAGCCGGTGCCGGCGGCGATGGACTGGACGTGCAGGGCGTTTTCGCCGGGGATTGTCAACGTGGCGCGGAACGGCGCGGAATCTTCGAGCAACAGCCAGTGGCCCGGCGGGATGAGCGTGACGCGGCGGGTGTCGATCAGCGTCCAGTTGATGACGCGCGAAAAGATGGCGCCGGCTTCAACTTGGCGCAGCAGTTCGGCGAGCATGGTGGTGCCGTTGCAGGCGGCAAACCCGGCGGCGGCGGCGAGGAAATTTTGGGGCGAGCGGGCGACCTGCTCCGCGAGCCAACGCCAGTCGAAGCCGTCCACGACTTCGATGGGGATGATCTGGTTCAGCGCGGAAAACGCAAACGCAGCCTGGGCGCGGGCGCGGCGGTAGTCATCGCCGCTCAAACCGGCCGGCTTTTTCGCCGGGGCGAGGCAGTAAGCGGCTCCGGGCGGCAGGACGAAGGTCACAGCGTGCTCGTCGGCGGACATCTTCGGCAACGGCTGGCCCAGTAACTCGGAGTTGAGAGTTGAGAGTTGAGAGTTGAGTACGAGTGTACGCTCTTTTTCGAGGTCGTTGTTGACGAGGATGAGGACGGAATCTTTGCCTTCCGCCGATTCGCGGCGCAGGGCATAGACCGGCGACCCGGGCGGGCTGAGGCGCGTGAGTTTGGCACCGTCGAAAAAGCACGGATGACCGGCGAGGAGCGTGTTCAGTTGGGCGAGTTCGGGGATGATGTTTTCGGCGGCGCCCCAGTTCAGGCCGGTGTTGCCATGGACGCGGATCTTTTCGGCGGCGAGCCATTCGACGCCGCAGGTGAAGCCGAAGCCGCCGCTCGGGCTGGTGAGCGCGCACAGGCGGTTCCGCAGGAGCGACCAGGCGCGGCCTTTTTCGGCGAGCCGGCTGTTATCGTGCGTCTCGGAGTAATTGACGTAGCTGCCGATGCGTTCGTTCTGGCGGTTGGCGTAGTCGAGATACGCGGCGACATCCGGGCCGGTATAATTTTGGAACAGCTCGGAGTAGGCCCATTGCATGCCGCCCTCGGTGAGCAGGCTTTCGGTGGCGGTCCAGGGTCCGCCGAGCCCCTCGAGCAGGAAGATGGCGTCGGGAAATTCCTGCTGCACGCGGGCGATGATGTATTGCCAGGCGGGCGTGGGCACCTTGTAGCCGGCGTCGCAACGGAAGCCATCCACGCCGCGCCGGCACCAGATCAACAGCGAATCGGCGATGAGGTCCCACAATTCCACGTCGTTCTGTTCGAGTTCAACGAGGTCCTCCCAGACGGTGCCCCAGGCGCCGGGGCTGGCGAAGCCGCCATCGGGTTTCTTGAGAAAAAATTGCGGATGATTTTCCTGGAGGGTCGAGCCCCAGCCGGTGTGGTTGATGACGATGTCGATGAAGATGCGGCCGCCGAGCGCGTGGGCGGTCTGGGTGAGCTCGCAGAACTGGTCGATGCCGGTGGTGCGCTGGTCGAATTCCACGAGCGCGGGATCCACGGCGGTCAGGTCCAGCGCGGCGTACGGGCTGCCGAAACGGCCGAAGCGCGCATAGGTCACGGGCGTGGGATGCACGGGCAGCAGATGGATGATGCGGCAGCCGAGTTTGTTTATGATGTGGGGAAGCTGCTGGGCGAGGTCGCGAAATTTTCCGGAGGGTGGCAGCGTGGCGTAGCCTTGGGCTTCGAGCGCCTTGAGCTGGGCGTCCAATTTTTCGTCGGCGGTGGCGGCGAGATTTTTGGTCGCGCCGAAGAGGCGGGTGAAGGCGCAATAGATGGTGTTGGCGGTGCGGGTGAAATCGGGGTGGACGGAGATGCCGACGTCGGCGCCGTCGGGCCAGTGCTGCCAGTTTTTTTCATCGAGCAGATAGGCCTTGGCCTGGAACCAGCCGGTCTCGGCGAGGGGCAGTTCGACCTGCCAGCCGTCGGCGGTTTTTTCCATGGGGACATCGCGCCAGGAGGAGTTGGCGACGACGGGCTGGCCGGCGTGGGCGGAGATGATTTCGCGGCGGCGGGCGGCGGCGCGGCCGAGGTTGGTGCGCAAAAGCGCACGTTGATGGTTGATAGTTGATGGTTGATGGCCGGTGGCGCTGCCACCGCGCAGGGTGAACAGGATTTTGTCGCCGACGAAACGGAGCAGGCGTTCGCCGGTGGCGGGGGTCATGGTTGGTCGGGTCGTCTCCACGCGGAGAGTTTTACCAAGACGGCGGGCGGGGACAAAGGCTAAAGTCCGAAGTGCCAAGGCTAAAGGCTGGAGCGCAGGGAGATGAGCCGGAGGGGGCGGATGGGGCTCATGGGGATGGGTTGGTTCGTTGGGAGGCTTGCGGTGATTGGACATGGCTGCGCCCGGGGAGTGCGAGCCGCACGGGCAGGCGCACTCCGGCGGGCGGAAACGCACCCGGCTGAATTTTTTACGCCGAAATCTTGCCGGTGCGGCCAACTTGTGGCTTAATGCGCGACGCTCTTAATTACAAATCATGTCGAAGAAAAAGAAAGAATCCGGTCAACCTGAATTGCCCATCGAAGGCGCGCAACCGGCCGCACCGGTGGAAGCCACGCCCGCAAAGAAGAAAGCCGCGGAAACCAACGGCAATGGCGCGGAGCATATTGTCGCGGAAACGGTGGCGGTGGCGCACAAGCCGTTTGATCCCAAAAAGCTGGGCGTGGGTTTGCATACGCGGGTGGATCGCGGGTTTTTGGATTATGCGAGCTATGTCATCCGCGACCGGGCGATTCCGAATCTCGCGGACGGTTTGAAGCCGGTGCAGCGGCGCATCCTGTGGGCGTTGCATGAGAAGGATGACGGGCGGTTCATCAAGGTGGCGAATGTGGTGGGTCATACGATGCAGTATCATCCGCACGGTGACGCGTCCATCGGGGATGCGCTGGTGGTGCTGGCGAACAAGCGGTATCTGATCGAGGGACAGGGGAACTACGGCAATATTTTCACGGGCGACCCGGCGGCGGCGGCGCGGTACATCGAGTGCCGGTTGTCGGAGCTGGCGCGGACGGAGGTTTTCAATGATGCCATCACGGAATTTGTGCCGAGTTACGACGGTCGTAACAAGGAGCCGGTGGCGCTGCCGTGCAAGCTGCCGCTGACGTTGATGCTGGGGACGGAAGGCATCGCGGTGGGTTTGGCGGCGCGGCTGCTGCCGCATAATTTTCCAGAATTGCTGGAGGCGCAGATTGCGATCCTCAAGAAGCAGCCGTTCAAGTGCCTGCCGGATTTCCCGACGGGCGGCTTGATGGACGCGCGGGATTACCAGGACGGCAAGGGCTCGGTGAAGGTGCGCGCGCGCATCAAGGTGAAGGACGAATCGACGGTGCTGATCACGGAGATTCCGCCGACCACGACGACGGAGGCGCTGATCGCCTCGATCGAGGACGCGACGCGCAAGGGCAAGCTGAAGGTGAAGTCCATCAGCGATTTCACGTCGGAGACGGTGGAGATTGAAATCCGTTGTCCGTCCGGCGTGGATGCGGAGAAGATGGTGGATGCGCTGTATGCGTTCACGGATTGCGAGACGACGATTTCGAGCCGCATCATTGTCATCAAGAACAACCGGCCGGTGGAGTTGACGGTGAGCGAGGTGCTGCGGGAGAACACGGAGCAGTTGGTGACGATCCTCAAGCGCGAACTGGATTTGCGCGAGAAGCAACTGATCGACGAGCTGCATTACCGCACGCTGGAGCGCATCTTCATCGAGGAGCGCATCTACAAAAAGATCGAGTCGTGCAAGACGAACGAGGCGGTGATGGCGGCGGTGCATGAGGGGTTCAAGCCGTTCAAGAAGGAACTTGTGCGCGAGATCGCGGATGCGGACGTGGAGAAACTGTTGCAGGTGCGCATCCGCCGGATTTCGCTGTTCGACATCAACAAGCACCGCGAGGAGATGGAGAAGACGAAGGCGGAGCTGGAGGAGGTGCGGAAGAATCTCAAAGGCCTGACGAAATATGTGATCGGGCACCTGGAGGCGTTGCTGGAGAAGTACGGGCCGATGTATCCGCGCTTGACGACGAAGTCCGCGCGGCACGAGGAAGTGGATGTGAAGGCGGTGGCGTTCAAGGCGTTCAAGGTGAGCTACGACCGCGAGACGGGCTACGTGGGCTACAAGGTGAGCGGCGAGGAATTCAAGCTGGAGTGCACGAAGTTTGACAAGATCCTGCTGGTGTTCCGGGACGGCACGTACAAGGTGACGGAGCTGCCGGAGAAATTGTTCGTGGGGCAGGAGCTGTTCTATGCCGGGTTGCCGGACCGGGAGAAGGTGTTCACCTGCGCATACACGGACCGCGAGGCGAGCTACCTGAAGCGGTTCACGTTCGGCGGCACGATCCTGAACAAGGCGTATTCGTGCATCCCGGAAAAATCGCGCATCCTGTACTTCGCGCCGGAGACGCCGAAGCTGTTGTACATCCGCTACAAGCCGGCGCCGCACCAGAAGATTTCGCAGCAGACGTGCGAGCCGGAGCAGGTGGAGGTGAAGAACCCGCGGACGCTGGGCCGGCAGATCTCGATCAAGGACATCTCGTCGGTGACGGCGGAGCCGACGCGCGGGTGGGATGAGAAGGAAGCGACGACGAAGATTGTGTTTGCTTAACCACTAATGGGCACGAATCTACACGAATAAACACGGATGGGGAAAGGCCGGGCGGGCGGAGAAACGCAGAGGCGCAGAGGCCGCGGAGAGGGAAAAAGCGGAAGTCGAAAAGCGGGAAAGCGGAAACGGATGGGTGGTGACAACCGCCCTCAGCCCAACCGGCTCAAAGAATTAAAGAGGAAACAAAGAAGGCTCACGGTGCCCGGTGGAAAATACCGGGGCCTGCTGCTCGCGAAGGATTGGCTGTAATCATACAACAGACTCCCTCACCAGCTTGGTCACGGGAAAAGCGCCCGCATTTTTGAGCTGAATGGCAACTTTTCCCGCCCCGTGTGCGAGCGCATAATCCAACTCAGCTCGCGTGACTCCAACAAAATACAGCACGCAGCAGGGCAAGCCAGCCAGCCGAAAACTCAAGAGTTTTGTGACAAACAACCCTTTGATCAGGCAGTCCGGCTCAACCCATTCACTAATATCAAGCGTGTGACCGACATCAAACGTTTGCTCCAGGCTGGCATGGGCAAGTTTGAACAGGATGTGTTCCGCCCACGGACTCTCCTCGGGCAAAGAAATGGCCAGCTCATAACGCCCGATCGAGTTTGGTGGCTGCTGCTCGCACCAAAGCAAATCGCTCGTAACATACGTCACTCCAGGAATGTCGGGGGTCTGGCGAAACAGCCGCAAATCAGGCGGACCGCCAAATTCAAACCCCACAATGCCATGGAGCAGCGTATCGTCTTTTGGCCCCAATCTTTTAGTCAAGGCGATGACCAATGCCGATTCGAGTTTCAGATTTTTCCGGGGACGCTGATTTTCCATATCGCATGCAGCCACCTGATCGCGAACCAATTCGATAATTTCACCGCCACTATAAATCGGCAGACCGGGCGATGAAATCACTTTCTTTATTGGAACCTTATCGGAACAACGGTCAATGGCAAAAGGCAGTCATATGCATGTTTGCTTCCCGCCCAGGAGAGGGAGGCATTTTAGATGCGCTTGGTGGCTGGATGGTTGCGGTGGGTATCCGGCACCGGGGTTTGATGCGAATGCGAACACCGGACTGGAAAGTCCGGTGAACCGGCAAGCTGGAAAGCCTGCGCTACAATGCCGCCAGCTTTCAGATGAACAACTGTGCGTTCACCTTGAAGTGCGCTGCCAGCCGGCGGATATGCGGAAGGGTCAGGTTGCGCTCACCGCGCAGAATCATCGCCCCGAGATTCCGGCTGCCGCCGAGAATCCGCGACAGATCCGCCGCGGCCAGGGCATGTTCCTCCAGCAGATGTTTTAGAATGTCCACGCCCCGCAGCTTAGGCCACTTCACATTGGCGGCGTCGTATTCCTCCAGCAACGAGCACAGCAGGTCAAAGTAGTCCGTTTGATCACCGGTGAAATCATCCTGATGCAACACCATGGCATCCGCCACTTCCGCCACGTTCGCGTAGTCCACCGCGTCATGGATGGGGCGCGGCAGGAAAATTTTGCACAGGCCGGTGTAATCTTTGGGCAAACCGGCAAAGCGGATTTTATTTTTTGTTTTCATAGCTCATCTTTCCATCGGTCGGTGCTGTATTCGGCGTGGGTCAGGAACCGCAGGGTATAGGCCGTCTGCCGGTCAAAGTGCATCGCCACAATCAGCCGGTAAGTGTTTCCGCAGACATTGAACACGAGCACCGGCTTGCCGCTGCCCACGCGCACCATGTCGGCGCCGGGATAGGTCCGGCGCACCTCCGTCAGGCCGCGCCAATCCGCCGCCCGCACCGTGAGCACCCAGGCAGCCAGCCACTTGGCGGCCTTGGGGTAATGCCCGGCGGCATCCTGCAGAAATTTTTCCTTCACAATCCGCACGCATACATAATGTATGCACTGCTGGGCGGTCTGTCAAGCCGTTGGTGGAGATGAAAAATCCGCGGACGCCGGGCCGGCAGATTTCGATCAAGGACATCTCGTCGGTGACGGCGGAGCCGACGCGCGGGTGGGATGAAAAAGAGGCGACGACGAAGATTGTGTTTGCGTGAAGCATGGACGGGCAACATGCCTCACGCGAAGGGCGTAAAGGTTTTTGCCCATGGAGGGACCGGATAAAATCCGAAGGCCGAAATCCGAGGCCCGAAAGAAATCCGAATTCCGAAGCCCGAACGAACTTTGCCAACGGTTAGGTAAATCACACGGGCAATCACGGATAAAAACCGAGGAGGGACAAAACCAAGTGGAAAGCGGAAAGGGGAAAATCGAAACATTCAACATTCAACATTCGACATTCGACATTCAACGCCCAATGTTGAAGGGCCAGCATCTGGTAAACCGCATGGACAACTACGAATAAACACGGATGGGGCAAGGCCGGGCGGCGGAGTAACGCAGAGGCGCAGAGGGCGCGGAGTAACGCGGGGAGGGAAAAAGCGGAAGTCGAAAAGCGGGAAAGCGGAAATGGATGGGGGATGATGACCGTCCGCGGCCTAATGTTCTCAAGGTATGCAGCGCGGAAATACCAAGAATTAGTGCCCGTGGAATGGCCGGCGTTCACCATCGTCAGGGCCGGGAGATGGGTTCGACGGGATATGCGCTGGTATTTCCCACATCCTAGCAACCAGTCCGGAGCCGGCCGGAACAGGCGATCAGGGAAATCCGGCGGCCGCCAAAAATAATTTGTTCGGTTTGGCCTTGGGCGTAAATGATATTGGTGAAATGCCAGATGATGACCTGACTTTGCTACGCGAATACGCCCGGGGCAATTCCGAAGAGGCGTTCGGCACGCTGGTGGCGCGCCACGTCAACCTGGTTTATTCGGTGGCGTTACGGCAGGTGCGCGACGCACACCTGGCGGAGGAAATCACGCAGGCGGTGTTCATCATCCTGGCGCGCAAGGCGAATTCGCTGGGCGACCAGACCATTTTGCCGGGCTGGCTGTGCCGCACGGCGCGCTACGCCGGCGCCAATGCACTCACCCGCCAACGGCGGCGGCAACGCCGCGAACAGGAGGCCCAGATGGAATCCAGCGTGAACGAAGCCGGACCAATACCCGGCGAAGCGTGGGCGCAAATGGCGCCGTTGCTCGACAGCGCGATGGAGCAACTGGGCCAAAAAGATCACGACGCCCTGGTGCTGCGATTTTTTGAAGGGCGGAACTTCAAGCAGGTGGGCGCGGCGCTGGGCGCGAGCGAGGACAGCGCGCGGGTGCGCGTGAACCGCGCACTGGAAAAGCTGCGGAAATTTTTCGTCAAGCGCGGCGTGAATTCCACGACGGCCATCATTGCCGGGGCCATTTCCAGCCATTCGGTTCAACCGGCGCCCGCGGCGCTGGCCAAGACCGTGACGGCCATCGCCGCGGCCAAGGGGGTGGCGGCGGGCGGTTCGACTTTATCCCTGATGAAAGGAGCGTTGAAAATCATGGCATGGACACAGGCGAAACCGGCAATCGTGGCGGGGCTGGCCCTCATATTGGCCATTGGCACCACCGCCGTGGTCGTTGAAAAAGCCGGCCCGAACAAGGTGGACGAAGCGTTTTGGAAACTGGATGCGGCCAACCTGAGGAAAGCGCCACCGGCCCTCATCATACGGCGTGCCCGCTATGCTGACAACGCCACGATCGCCGACGGCCTCGGCAAGATGATTGGCCACAATTTGCCCTTTGGCGACCTGATCGAGGTGGGGTATTCCGTGCGTCCGATGAGAATGATTTTGCCGACCAATCTCCCGGCGGACCGCTTTGACCTGATGCTTACGCTGCCTCGGGACCAAAAAAAAGCACTGCGGCAGGAAATCCGGAAGACCTTCGGGTTGGTGGGCCGGCAGGAAATCATCGAAACGAATGTGCTCTTGCTGACGGTCAAGGATGCGGGCCGGCTGGCGGCCCACCGCAGCCGACCCGGAAGCAAAATGCAGCACAAGTTTGTCCCAGGGTTTGTCACTTATTCGAATTATCCGATCAGCCTCATTGCCCGCGATTTTGAGTGGCTCCTCCAATCGCCGGTGGTCCTGCAAAGCGGCTGCGCCGGCAACTATGATTTGCGATGGCGGATGCCCCAAGCCAAAACTCAAACGGAAGCCAGGAAAGAGATGCCGGAGTTCATCCGCGAAGGACTTGACGAAATGGGGTTGGAACTGGTTCCAGCCACCAACGCCCTGACGATGCTGGTCGTGGAAAAGGCCCCCGCGCAGGGCGGCAAGGATACGTTCCTTGAACCATTGGCCCAGAGCGATTACGCACCCCGCGAAGATTCCGCCTTGCAGGGGCGTTGGACGGCCACCGTCCGGCGGAAAAACACCTCGCTGCAAGTGAATTTGCGGATTGCCGAACTGGCGGAAAATACTTTTCGCGCCGAGGCTGACGTTCCCGGGATGGCTGCGACGAATATCGAGTCCACCATCTTCAGTTTCAGCCGCCCGACGGTGATCATTGTGTTCGGGGAGTTAGCCAACACGGTCTTCGAGGGAAATCTCGCCGCGAACGGCAAGGAAATGAACGGAATGCTCAGCGGCGGGGGAGAGAGCTGGCCGGTAACTTTCAAGGCGGTGGAACAACCGTAGGCCGGTTCAAAACCCGCGCCTTCGCCGAAGGTCGATGATTGGCACCGCCCGCCAAAAGTCCAGGCTGGACTGGCCTTCAAAAATCCTCGCTCGGAATGGCCACAGTTTTTCTTTGATCGCTCCCGGCTCCAATGTCTAATGAAGGGAGCCTCCAATGACGAATGAGGCGGGTGTGTTTTCCGGTTTTCATTTTTTGAAAATATTTTTTCAGTTGGACAGCCTTTGTCCAACCGGGGGTGGCAGGATGGGGGCGAAGTTGAATGAAAAATGTAAAATTAAAAATGAAAAGCCAATGCGCCGGGCCGGAGGGTTCGAGCCGGGCGGGGTGCTCGCGCACGGGTTGTCACGGGTTGGTGGACGGTTTTATCTGCGGGGCTGGAAGCCCGGCTCTACGGCAGGCAGGATGCCTGCCGCTACAGACACAACCAGTTTATCCGACTGAATCCGACTGGATCCGACTGTTCAATTTTTTTAACCCAATCCAAAGCCATGAAGCTGACGTCGCAAGGCGAAAAAACGGGTTGCGAGATGCGTTGGTTGCGGGGCCGAGCTGGTGCGAAGCCGCATTGGCCAGCCCGTTCTGGCTGGATATGGCCACGCGGGCGGGTCGCCCGCGCCCCAATCCAACCGAATCCAAGTAAATCCAACCAAAAAATTGGATGATCGGGGATGAGGACGGACAGGCAGCCGGCCGCACTGGCGGTCAGACAGGACGCATTACTTGTGCGTGCCGTCGCGGTGAATCAGCGTGCGTTGGCTGGCAATCGCGGAGGGCAGGGGACGGCCCGCCCTACCCGCCGCGGTGCCCATATTAAGGTTAACTGTTATAGCACGGAACGGGGATGTAACCCAGCCGGGGTGGCGAGGATATGGGGTGGCAGAACGAAGCCTTTGTGAACGTGACGGGTGGCGGGTGACGGGTGACGAGGAAAAAACCGCCCCTGGCGGAAGGCCGCCCGGCAAGAGACAAAAATTCGAGGACGAGGACGAGGACGAGGACGAGGAGGATTGATCGGCGGAGAGAACGAAGCCAAAACGAAGCCAAATTTCGAGGGATTTAGGAGGCTTTGCTGAACTGGTTAAAATATTATAAGTGGTTTATAATAATTGTATTACACAATTTTATGGCGCGAGGGTCGGGGTGCTCGCGGGCAGGGGAAAATTACAGAACGAAGCCAATTTAAAAGTGGCGGGTGACGGGGCGCACCGACGAGGATGGAGGATGGAGGATCGAGGATGGCAAGGTCCGAAGTTGGCGAATCAATGGCGATTTCAGGCGGTTGGCACACGGTGATGACGGCAAGGGGAGGGGTGGCGGCGACAGGGATCGTGAAATTTCGGAAAAACCGAAAAATGGCGTGTCCGACCGGGGGCCGGAACTGGCGACTGGAAAGTCGCCGGCACCGGCAGGCTGGAAAGCCTGCCCCTGGAGTTTGGCTTTAACTAGCTAAACCCCTTATTTTTTTATTGACATATCTAGTTATATAACTAGTATTGTCTTCTATGGGTTCTCCCACTAAAGTTCAGCTCATTCAACGCA
>JARLJW010000069.1 GCA_031290985.1 Verrucomicrobiia bacterium
GACCAGCCACTTTTTCGATATGCGATGGACGATTTATGATGGCGAAGCGGCGGGGCTGGCTGGCATGGCTGACTTCGGTTGCAAGCGAAAGCGGTGTCGCGGCTGCCGCCTTGCCACCGCAGTCCATGACGCGAGCGGGCTATGCCGTATCGTCAGGGTCACTCGATCACCACGAAATGGTCGTGCCGCCTCCCCTGATATGCCATCAATCCAGCCCCGAATCTTTAACCGTAAACCATGCGAACCATGCAAAAAGCCGATGGCTGAGATTTTCTAAAAAGGTCAATGAAAACGGAAAAATTAAACCAAATTAAAGCTAGTTAAAGCAGTACTTGCGTACGGCCACCCTGCGTACGGGCACCAACCACATTTTTGATATGCGATGGACGATTTATGAACGCAGGGCGCGAGCGAGGACGGCGGTACGGTTGCGGGGACGAGCCCCGCCCGGAGGCAGCATGGCATCCGCGGACGATGAGGATGGGAGGCGGTCAAACTGAGTCAAACCGGGTCAAACCTAAAAAATGGGCAAAGTCAGGAAGGTTGGATGGATGGTTGGGTGGATCCGGAGGGGCAAGCATGAAATTGACGGCATCGGCAAACTTGTCAGGGTGGCCGGGGATAGGTATTGTCTGGCGCGAGGGCTCCCATAGCTCAAATGGATAGAGCAGCGGTTTCCTAAACCGTTGATCCCAGTTCAATTCCGGGTGGGAGCACCACTTTGCAAGCACCAAGCATCAACGTCCAGCGCCAAAAAGGGTATGCGCGCAGGTTCTTTACAGAGGGGCGAAAGGATGTTAGATTTGGCATGGCGAAATATTTTTAAGTGACTATTCCGTAAGTGGTTGCAAATTTAATGTGAACGATGAGAGCAACTTCAGGGTCTATTTATTGTTCAATTAAATATGGAACCTAGTGGCCGCTAAACTTCTCAAACCTTTATGAAAACCTTCTTTTATACCAAAACCATGATGGCATTGGCGGTGGCGCTAGCCGCTGCCGCCGGTTCGATCGGTCAGGCGCAAGACCAGCCGATGCCGCCGCCCGCGGCGGACGGGTCGGTTCTGCCACCGGACATCGAGCCGAACACGCCACTGGCGCAGGTGGTGAAGCTGGTGCAGGCGGGCGTGGATGCGGGTGTCATCAAGAATTACATCGCCAACTCGCCCGGCGCCTTCAACCTGGATGCGGACAAGATCATTACGTTGAAAGATACGGGTGTGCCCACGGATTTGGTGAATGCGATGATGGATCGCGACAAGGCTTTGTATCTCGCGAATGCGACTCCGCCGCCACCGGCATCGGCCCCGGCCCCGGCAGTGGTGACGGGCGAGTCTGACACCGCGCCGCCGACGGAGCCGGTGAGTGACAATTATTTCAACGACACGCTGGCGCCTTATGGCTCGTGGGTGGTGGTGGAGGGTTACGGCCGTTGCTGGCGGCCGACGACGGTGATCTACGACGCGGGGTGGCGGCCGTATTGTGATCGGGGGCACTGGGTGTACACGGACTGCGGGTGGTATTGGGATTCAGATTATTCGTGGGGCGTGACGTTCCACTATGGCCGGTGGTTCCGGCATGATCGTTTTGGCTGGTGCTGGTATCCGGACACGGAATGGGCGCCGTCGTGGGTGACGTGGCGGTCATCATCGGATTATTGCGGCTGGGCGCCGTTGCCGCCGCTGGCGGTGTATCGTCCGGGCGTGGGCTTCTTCTTCAGAGGAGCGAGCGTGGGCGTGAGTTTTGATTTCGGGTTGCAGGCGGATTGCTTTACGTTCGTTTCGCCGGACCGTTTTTGCGAGCATCATCCGCGGCGTTTTGCCGTGGAGCCGGGTCGGGTGAGGGAGGTGTGGGGTCATACGACGGTGATCAATCACTTTGACGTGCACGACCGGTTCGTGGTGAACAGCGGGATCGAGGTCTCGCGGTTCCATGATAGTAATCATCACCCGATCGAGGCGGTGCATGTGGGTTCGCTGCCGAATGCGGGCCGTCAGGGCTGGCGTGGTGATGACGGGGATCGCGCGGGCCATCATGGTTTCGGAGATAATAATAATTCGCCGCGGAATTTCGGAAACGGTGGCGGCAACGGGCAGTTCAATCACGGCGCAGTGGTGCATGATGCCCGAAACAACGGGGGGAATCATCAGGGTGGCAGTGCGGGCGGACAGCCGCAGGGTGTGAACCATGAGGTGGGCAGTCCGTATGTGGCTCCGCATCAACCGGCGTCAGGCGGTCAGGGTAATCAGAATTGGGGCAACCACAATAATGATTCTGGAAATCATAATAATCAGGGAAATCACAACGGCCAGCCCGACCAGGGAATGTCGGGTGGCAACGGTAATTCGTCGTCGCAGGCGGCGGCGGGGCAGGAGCATGGAAACAATAATGCCGGCAACAACGCAGGCGCTGCGACTGTTCATGGCGGCGGCACGTGGGGCGGCAACAACGGGCAGCATTCGCAGGCGGGTACGCCGGGCGGCGGCGTGGCGGTGTCAGGCCAGCACCCGGTCACCACCCCGGTGGTCACCGCGCCCGCACCGGCGCAGAACCAATGGCCATCCGGCGGAAATAACAATCATGGCAACGCCTCGGTGGGTAATGTGCATGTCGCCACGGAAATGACGGCGCAACGGTTCCAGCAGCAGTCGGAGCAGCAGGCCCGGGAACGGGCGCAGCAAATGAACGCGGCCGTGACAGCCGCGCGTGTCCCGCCGGCGGAGCAGTGGACGCGGGCGCAGAACGTGCAAGCCCAGACGCCCGTGGTGCATTCGACTCCGCCGATGGAGCAGCATGTGGAAGTTCATCAGGCGCATGTCGAGCCTCCGTCTCCGGTGCAGCACAGTTCGCCGCCGGCGGCTGCGCCGTCCCAGCCACAAAGCCAGTCGCATGATGCGAACCGCGGCTCCGGCAGCGACAAGCGGGACCATTGAATTTGCTTTTCACCGGTGCCGCCGTGGAAACGCGGCGGCGTTTTTCCTTTTTTAACCGGCACCGCGCTGGCAACATTTTCTGTGTGGGCATTTCCCTCCGTCAGTTTGAACAGATGAAGGACCGCGTGGCCGGCAAACCAGCCCGCGATGTTGGTCCACCGGCGCTCTCCGCCGCCCGTCCGGCGGCGCGGGTCACGCAGGTCATCCTGGGCATTGATCCGTCGTTGCGCGGCACGGGTTACGGGGTCATCCGCACGGACCGATCCGGCCCGGTGGCGCTGGCGCAGGGGACGATCGCGTGCCCGAAAGACTGGGAGCGCTCGCGTTGCCTGGCCAGGATTTCGCAGACGCTGCGCGAGGTGTTGCAGGAACACAATCCCGAGGTGTGCGTGGTGGAGGGATTGTTCTTCGCGCAAAATCTGAAGACGGCGATCATCATGGGCGAGGCGCGCGGCGCGGCGATGGCCGCCGTGGCCGAAGCGGGACTCGGCATCCATGAGATTGCCACACGCAAGGTGAAGCAGGCCATCGTCGGCTACGGCGCGGCGCAAAAGATCGCCGTCGCCAAGATGGTGCAGCGGTTACTCAACCTGGCCGAACTGCCCGCTCCGGACGCAGCGGATGCGCTGGCCCTGGCCCTGGCACATGCGGCGGGGAATGCACGGTACGGATTGAACCCGGCAAAAAAAATCTAATGATCACTTTTCTCCAAGGCAAACTGGTTGAGGCGCTGCCCACGCAAGTCGTGGTGGAGGCGGGTGGCATCGGTTACGAGGTGCTGATCCCGTTGTCCTCCTTTGACAAGCTGCCGGCCCCCGGGCAGCCGGTGAAGATTTTGACCCAGCTTATTGTCCGTGAGGATGCGCATGTGCTTTACGGTTTCATGTCGGCGGCGGAACGTGACCTGTTCCGGCTGCTCATCAACAGCGTCAGCGGCATCGGGCCGAAGACGGCGTTGAACATCTTGAGCGGGATGAATGCGGTGGCGTTCCGCGGCGCGGTGGCCAGCAGCGATGTGAAATCGCTTTCACAGATCTCCGGCGTCGGCAAAAAGACCGCCGAGCGGATCGTGGTGGAATTGCGCGACAAGATTGGCGCGGTCGGTGCGCTGGAGGCGGCAAGCGCGAAGCACGGGCTGACGCCCGACGACCAGAAGACCAACGACGCCACGCTCGCGCTCATGGCGCTGGGCTTCAAGCAGGTGGATGCGCACGAGGCCGTCCGCGCCGCCCAGGCGATGCTGGGTGCGGGCGCGACGGTGGAGCAACTCGTCCGCGCGTGTCTGAAAAAAGGAGCGTGATGCCCGGCGACCCTCCGCAATTCAAACGGCCCGCCCGATCGTCCAAGCCCCGCAAATCCGGCGTGGTGATCCCCAATGCGCCGAAGTGGCATCAGTGGCTGGCGGCCTCCGTGGTCTGGCTGGTGATCAACCTGGTTTCCGTCACGATCCGTTACCGGGTGCAAGATCCGCACGGGCTGCTCCAGCGCAAAGACCTGAAGCAGACGATCTATTGTTTCTGGCACAACCGGCTGTCGCTGTGCGTGAAGTTGTATTTTAAATACGGACGTGCGCGTTATGCATCGCCCGGCGTGGCCGGGCTGGTCAGCGCCAGCAAAGACGGCGCATTGTTGTCCGCGATCTTTGCATGTTTCGGCGTCCAGCCCGTGCGCGGGTCGAGCAGCCGGCGCGGCGCGCAGGCTTTGATGGAGTTGACGACATGGGCGCAGCGCGGCTACGACCTCGCCATCACACCGGACGGCCCGCGCGGTCCGCAGTACGTTTTGGCCGAGGGAGCCATCACGCTGGCACAGTTCACCGGACTGCCGCTGGTGGCGGCGTCGTATCACCTGAGCAGCAAGATCGCGTTGAACAGCTGGGACAAGTTCCAGATACCGTTGCCGTTTTCGCGTTGCGACGTCGTCATCGGCAAAGCTTTTGAAGTGCCGCGCGAACTCACCGATTCCGAACGTGAACGGATCCGGAGCGAGGTTGAGCTGGAACTGCGTGCCATCACCCGGGATTGAAGCATGATTGCACGCGTCAGCCTGGAGATCGCGTTACGGCGGGAATTTGATTACGCCGTGCCGCCGGAGTTGGCGGACAAGGTGGATGTGGGCAGCCGGGTGCAGGTGCCGTTCGGCGCGCGCAAAATCCTCGGGGTGGTCACGGCGGTCGCCGAAGAATCGGCGCACGCCAACCTCAAGCCCATCATCAAGGTCATCGGCGCGCAGACCCTGGTGACGCCGAAGGTTTTGAAGCTGGCGCGGTGGATCGGTGAATACTACTGCTGCGCGCCGGAAACGGCGTTGAAAAGCGTTTTGCCGGAGGCGGTGCGCAATGAGGACGCGAGCTGGCGTGAACGATTGCTGGTGCGCGTGCTGCCGCTGGCGGGTGAGTTTCCCAAGCTGCCGAAGCGCCAGCAGGATGTCTGGAACATCATCGAGGAGCGGCGCGAGATTTTGCTGTCCGAACTGGTCACCCTGGCCGAAACCACCGCCGCGACTGTGCGTAAATTGGAAGATCGCGGGCTGGTTTCCATCACGAATGAAATCTCCGAACGCGATCCTTACGCCAAGGAAGTCATTTTGGCGTCGCAGCCGCTGGTGTTGAATCCGTCGCAGGCGAACGCGCTCGAAAAGATCAAGCGCGCGATGGGTGTTGCGGCTGCGCCGCAAAATGTCCAGCGGGACGCCGAACATCACCCGCGGGACGCGGTTGCTACCGCCGCGATTAATCCGCCATCTTCCACTTTCCTGCTGCATGGCGTCACCGGTTCCGGGAAGACCGAGATTTATCTCCAGGCTATCGCCCACGCGTTGGAGCAGGGGAAGGGGGCCATTGTGCTGGTGCCGGAGATTTCGCTGACACCGCAAACGGTCGAGCGCTTCAAGGCGCGGTTCAGTTCGGGCAAGCTGCAGACGCTGGTGGCGGTGTTGCATTCGCATCTGTCGGCGGGCGAACGGCACGATGAATGGCACAAGATCCGGCAGGGCCGGGCGCGCATCGTGATCGGGGCGCGGTCGGCTGTGTTTGCGCCGGTGGAGCCGCTGGGGCTCATCGTCGTGGATGAAGAGCACGAGTCCACCTATAAACAGGAAGAAGCGCCGCGTTATCATGCGCGTGATGTGGCCATCATGCGCGGCCAGATGGAAAACGCCGTCGTCGTGCTTGGGTCCGCGACGCCCTCGATGGAAAGTTATTTCAACTGCCAGCGGGGCAAGTTCACCCTGCTGGAATTGCCGGAGCGTGTGGATGACCAGAAGATGCCGCGCGTCCGCGTGGTGGACATGCGGCAGGCCGGCTTCAAGGAAAAGGGGCCGCCGATCTTTTCGCCGCAGCTCAAGGAGGCCATCACGCAACGGCTCGAGCGCAAGGAGCAGACCATTCTGTTCCTGAACCGGCGCGGCTATTCGACTTCGCTCCAATGCCCGAAGTGCGGTTACGTCGCCAATTGCCCGAATTGCAGCCTTACGCTTACGTACCATCGTCCGGAGCAAAAACTCGCCTGCCACATCTGCGGTCACAGCGAGAAAGTTCCCTTGGTCTGTCCGGAGCCGAAATGTAAAAATCCCGCCATCCGTTTTGCCGGCACCGGCACGCAAAAGGTTGAGGATATTTTGGGGAAGCTTTTCCCGCACGCCCGGATCAAACGCATGGATGCGGATGTGATGAAGCGCAAGGACGATTACCGCCGCGTGCTGGGCGAGTTCCGCCACGGCAAGATCGACATCCTCATCGGCACGCAGATGATCGCGAAGGGGCTGCATTTTCCGAACGTCACGCTCGTCGGGATCATCTACGCGGACATGGCGCTGCATCAGCCGGATTTTCGCGCGGGCGAACGGACGTTCCAACTGCTCACGCAGGTCGCCGGGCGCGCCGGACGCGGCGATGTGGAGGGCGAGGTGTTTGTACAGGCGTTCACGCCGTTTCATCCGGCCATCCAATATGCGCGCCGCCATGACTTTGTGGGGTTCTACGAGCAGGAGATCGAATTCCGCAAGCAGCTCAAATATCCGCCGACCGGCCGCGTGGCGCTGCTCACCTTGAAAGGCCGGAGCGAGGACAAGGTGAAATTTTCCGCGGAGCATCTGAAGCGCGAACTGGAAAAATTGACCGGCAATACCTCTGCTCCCGCCGCCGCGAGCACCGCCCCGGCTGCCGCCGCCGAGTTGTTTGATCTGGGCGACAAACCCGGCCCGCAGGACAAGCTGATCACGCAGACGAATGTGTTCCGCGATCTCATCATCTCCGGCCCGTCGCCCGCGCCGTTGCTGCGCGCCGAGAATTTCTACCGTTATCATATCATGTTGCGGACGCCGGCGATGAGCCGGTTGAGCCACGCGCTCGCCCAGATCACCATGGCGATGACTTTTCCGGATGATGTCACGCTGGCGGTGGACATCGACCCGGTGGATTTAAGCTGACGTTTCCCGGTCATTTCCCTGCTGCTTGATCAGGGCGATGCGCCGTTCGTACTCCGCCTCGCTGACTTCGCGCGGGATCGCGTGGCAGATCTTCTCAAACCCGGGAAAATTCCACAGGTTCGGAAATTCACGGCATTGCTGCGGCTTCACGGGTTGGATGGCGCAGCCTTCGCCCTCCAGAAAAATGCACGCGCCATCCGGCTGCTCCTTGAGCGCCAGCCCGCCTCGGTCCCACCGCAGCCGCGTGTGTTTCTCGATAAAGTCCGATTCGCTCATGCCCTTGAACTCCGCGATGCGCGTGATCTCCTCACTCGTCAAACGCACCTGTCCCGGCCAGCGGCAGCAGGCCGTGCAACGTTGACATTCGAGAAAGATCGGCACGCGCAAAAATCAGATCATTGGGCCAGCACATGCCACTTGGGCCGCTGCCAGCTTTTCCGGAATTCATCCACGGTGGCTTCCACGGCCTTGCCCTCGCGTTCGTGGCCGTCGAAAAAGCTGATGAATTCAAACTGCGCATCCGGCGTGCCGTATTGTTCGTCAAACTGTTTGGCGATCAGGTTGGCGGGCAGCAGCTCGCGCCCCAGCATTTCCTCCAGCGGCAGATGCAGCCCATGCATGTCCTGCGCCGGTTCGTACGATTTGAAAACCAACTCCGTGCAAACCAGTTCAGAATCGGTCGCGAAATCGAAGTTGAAATCATAGGGCCGCCCCGCATAGTGAAATGCGCGCAGAATGGCCGTGGCCTTTTCCGTCTTCGACAACAAGGGCCGCAAGGCAACCGCGGAATCGGCATGGACGCAATGTTCGATCGCCGTGAAAGAAACCCCGGCGCTCATCGCCTCGATGATGCGGGTCGGATGCCCTTGCTCATGCGGCTGCAGGCTGATGGCGTAGTTCGTCGCCGAGCGCGACTGGAGCAGCTGCTCGAAATCACCGCTGGCCTCTCCTTGCGCCTTGACCCAATCGGCCATCTCCGGCGTGGAGAAAAAGGCGCGACGCTCTTCTGGCGTGCCGACATACAGCGCGGCGTGCGGCCAGAATCCCGGCAGGCCGATGTTGGACAAGAACCATTCCCGCCGGACCAGCAGCACATCGCCCGGCAGCAGTTGTTTGTGAAGCTGCTCAATCTGCGCGGAGGAAATCAGCAGCTCGTCCTTCCGGTGAACCTTGGTGTGCCCCATCCATTCCGAAACGCCCGCCTGCACGGGGAACCATGCGGTGCTGCCCGCGTGCTTCAAAATGTTCAACGCGTTTTTTGCGGTGAGCAGTTCGCCCTGGCCCCGGCCTGATTTTAAAATCACCTCTGCGTCATCATCCATGATCGGTTGCAATGCCTTGGTGGCTTCGTCGCTCATGGTCCGATACAGCGCCGCCCGCGCGCCAAAATCCGTGGCGGTCGCCGCATTCAGGAACCGGAATTTTAACCGGGCATAAGTTCCGGCCGGCAGACCGAGCTCCGGCACCGGCTCATTCAAGATGGTGTCGACAAACGGATTCTTTTCCATCAGCGCCACGAATTCGAGGCTGTAACGGTACTTGGCCAGGAACGCCGCGTAGCCGGTGGTAAAGGATGCGTCCCGTTGCCCGCCGGCCAGCCGCCACCAATCATTGTGACTGGAATCCAGCGCATCCAGCGCCAGCAGATAGTCGAGGTAACTTTTCCACGCCTGCCACAGCCGCTCCTTTTCCTCGCGGCGCGGCAGCGGTGATTTGCCGGCGACCGTCCCGGAAAACAAATTGGTTTGCCGCGCGGCGAAAGTCGTGGCATTCGACAAACCGGCCCGGTAGATGACGACCATCTTGAGATCGCTGGCGATACGTTCCGACTGCCCGGCGCGGTCGAGCTTGTACAACGGGACCGTTTCCGCCATGGCCGCGGCGCAGCAGCCGGCCACGATGGCTATTGCCAATAAGATTCGCATGGCGGCATTTCGCCGGATCGCTTTATTGAAGAAAACCATTTTAGCGCTGATGACCCATTGCTTCACCGCCGGCGTCTTTGGAAACGATTTGAGCCGCTCGATTTTATGAGCGGACGTTGCGCGGTGGAAAAGTGCGTGGCCGATGGCTTGGCCGCTGCCGGGCGCGACTCTTGGCGTTGCGGGCCGCCAGAACGTGAATCTTGGCGCTGCGAACCGGCCGGCCGTGATTCCTGCTGCGGCCGGGAATTTTTCCACTGCGACGGTTGCTGGCGTTTTTGGTCCGGCCGTTGCGGCTGTGACCGTGACGATTGTCGCTGCGGCGGCTGCGACCGGGACGTTTGCGGCCTCGCCGGTTGTTGCGACGGTTGCGGCCTGCCGGGTTGTTGCCGCGAAGGTTGTTGCCGTGCTGGCTGCGGCCGTTGCGCGAATTGCCGGGGCCCCGACGGACGCTGCGCCGCCGGTCGTTGTGCGCCGGGCTGCCGCGCCTCCACCGCCAGACAGAAATCCACCTGCTTCTTGACCGAATCCACCTTCGCCACCTGCACCTCCAGGCGGTCGCCCAGCCGGATCACGCGGCGGGTGCGGCGGCCCACCAGGTTGCGCCGCATTTCGTCGAACACATAAAAATCATCCTCGATCGTGGACAACGGCACCAGGCCGCTCATCGCCAGCCCCGTCACATCCACAAAGAAACCGAAATTGCGCACGTCCGTCACCAGCGCGGGATACTTCACCGGGCTGCCGGAGGCGAGCTGCGCCTTCAGGAACGCGAACAGCTTCACGTCCTTGCTGTCGCGTTCCGCGTCGGCGGAGTTGCGCTCCGTCACCGAGATGTGGTCCGCGATCTCCTTCAGCGCCGCGGCGGACGCGGGCTTCTTGTCAAATAGCGCGCGATGCACCACCAGGTCGGCGTAGCGCCGGATCGGCGAGGTGAAGTGCGTATACTTCCGTTTGGCCAGCCCGTAATGCCCGAGTGGCTCCACCGAGTAACACGCGCGTTTCAACGACTTCAGAAAACCGATCTTCAGCGCCGCGCCGATCGGCAGCGTGCCGAGCTTCGCCAGCAGCTTCTGCACCTCGGACGACTGGCTCAGGTTGCCGCACTGCACCTGGTGCGCGAGCACTTCCTGCCGGTAATCATTCAGCCGGCGCGGATCCGGCTCCTCGTGGACGCGGTAAACCGCCGGTGTCTGCAGGCTCATCAGGCGCGTGGCCACCGCCTCGTTCGCCAGCAGCATGCATTCCTCGATCAACTGGTGCGACACGTCGTTTTCGTTCTTCTCGATGCGTAAAATCTTTCCCTGCTCGTCCAGCCGGATTTTTGTTTCCGGAAAATCCAGGTCCAGCGAGCCGTTTTTGAAACGGTGCCGCCGGATTTTTTGCGCCAGCTCATGCGCCTGATGCAGCATCTGCTCGATGACGTCGTCCGCCGGCGCGCGCCGCAAAATCTCCAGCACCTGCGCGTAGGTGAACCGGCGCTGCGAATGGATCACCGCCGCATGAAATTTCGTGTTCAGCACCCGGCCGTCGTTCGTCACCAGAAACTCCACGCACTTGGTCAGCCGGTCCACGTTGGGTTTCAGCGAACACAGCTCGTTGCTCAATGCCTCCGGCAGCATCGGGATCACGCGATCCACGAGATAGGTCGAGTTCCCGCGCTTGCTCGCCTCCGCATCCAGCGCCGTGCCGGGTTTCACGTAATGGGACACATCCGCGATGTGCACCCACAAACGCCATTGCTCCGGCGAAACGCGTTCCAGACAGATCGCATCGTCAAAATCCTTCGCATCATCCGGATCAATCGTGATGACATTATGCGCGCGGCAATCCAGCCGACCGGCCAGGTCCTTCTCGTGGACCAGCGAACCGATCGCCTGCGCCTCCGCGAGCACCGCCTTGGGAAAATGCAGCGGCAAATTGTACTGGCGCAGCACGGACAGCATGTCCACGCCCTCGTCATCCGGCGCGCCGAGAACCTCCACAATTTCGCCTTCCGGGTTGGAATTGCGCCATTCCCACTCGCGCAGCTCCACCACCACCTTGTCACCAATGCGGGCCGGCCGGCCCACGTCGCGGGCGGGCGGCACCAGGATGTCATGGGGAATGCGCGGATCATCCGGCACCACATGCAGCGACGCGCGGCCCTGCTGCAACGTCCCGACGATCCGGTTGCGGCCGCGTTCCAGGATGCGCACCACCGTGCCCGTGTCCTGGTCGCCGTCGCGATAATGTTTCCCGCGCACCGCGCGGCGCACCAGCACGCGATCCTCGTGCAAGGCCGTGCCCGTGGCGCTTTCCGCCACCGCAATTTCCGGGAGGGAAGAATCATCCGGCGTCAGGAAACCCTTGCCCGCGCGGTTCATGCGGATGCGGCCCGGGATCAGGTCCGCGTCGCTCGTCAGCACATAACGGCTGGCCTTGATGCACGCGATCTTGCCATCGCGTTCCAGCTTGCGCAGCGCGCGGGTAAATTCCGGTTCACGGTCAGGCGCCACGCGCAGGTGACGTTGCAGGTTCTCCGCGCTCAGCGGCACATAGTCCTTCTGCGCAAGCAGACTCAAAATCCTTTGTTCCATCGGTGTAGATGATGGACTCGAACCGGGCTGAGGGCAACCCTGCGTTGCACCCGGTCTTGACTCGCCCCCGCCTCTGCCTGAAAACCTCGGTTTCATAAAATTAGTTGGATTTGGTTGGATTTACCTGGATTCGACCGGCCGCTGTAGCGTCAGGCATCCCTGCCTGACGTAGAGGTGGACATCCTGTCCACCGGACCTGCGTCGCCCGCCGTGCGCGTTATAATTACTCGCATCCCACAACCCGCAGCCGTCCCTGTTTTCCTCCAGCTGGTTTTTGATGGTTCATAAATCGTCCATCGCATATCAAAAATGTGGTTGGTGCCCGTACGCAGGGTGGCCGTACGCAAGTACTGATTTAACTAGCTTTAATTTGGTTTAATTTTTGCGTTTTCATTGGCCTTTTTGCAAATTTCAGTCATCGGCTTTTTGCATGGTTCGCATGGTTTACGGTTAAAGATTCGGGGCTGGATCGATGGCATATCAGGGGAGGTGGCACGACCATTTCGTGATGCTCGAGTGACCCTGACGATACGGCACAGCCCGCTCGCGTCATGGACTGCGGTGGCAAGGCGGCAGCCGCGACACCGCTTTCGCTTGCAACCGAAGTCAGCCATGCCAGCCAGCCCCGCCGCTTCGCCATCATAAATCGTCCATCGCATATCGAAAAAGTGGCTGGTC
>JARLJW010000012.1 GCA_031290985.1 Verrucomicrobiia bacterium
CCGGCGAAGGTCTCCATCACCCCCCAGACCGTGCCCAGCAAACCAATGAATGGGCCACCAGCGACGGCGGTGGAAAGCACGATCATCCCCTTCTCCAGCGACATCGCCTGCGCGGCCGCGGCTTCTTCGAGCACCACCTTGATGGCCTCAAACGATGCCCGGCTGATGCGCCGCTCGCCTTTCACGGTGACGGGATTATTTTTGTATTGGTAGGCCAGTTCCTCCGCGCCGCGTGCATAAAGCTGGTAGCCAGGCGAGCCTTCAAAGCTTTCGCCCTTCTTGTGGACATCCAGCGGGTCGCGGGTGGAGGAGTAGGCGGCGAAAAACTTTTTTGAGGCGGCCCGCGCAATCCAGAGCTGCCGGAACTTCGTGATGATGATCGTCCAGCTGAACATCGAGAGGATGAACAGCACGGTGATCGTGGCCTTGCCTTCAGGAGTGGCCTTCTCAAAGGCAAACTGCAGGGCATTGGACGCCAGAAATGGTTGGATCAATGAGGTCATAAATATTTCAGGGTTCAGAGTTTGGTCTTGGGTTCAAATCAGTCTTTCTTCGGCAACAGCACGGTCACGCGGCTGATTTTTTGCGCCAGGGCGATGCCCTTCTTTTTCTTGGAAAAATCGTCACCGCCGTCGGTCTCGGCGGCAGTCGTTTTGGAGACAGCGGCAGCAGCATCATCGGCCGTCGGAGAATTGTCTTTTGCAACATTTGATTGCGGTGCCTCCTGTGGCGTGCTGATGCCGTTCACCGTGGGATCCGTCGCGGAGATGATGACCGGGCCGCCGGCGTTGGGATCGTCCTTGCCGCTGAGACTGATTGGCCCGGGGGTGAAAATGACCAGCTTACCGAGGTCGCGGCCAGCGATATCCACCGCGCCGTGACCGATGAACAATCCGTTGATCTCGCCGGTCGCCCGCGCCGTGATGCTTTGCGCGATGACGCCGGAACCACCGGCATCAATGTCGCGGCTGGCAGAAGCGTATACGGCACGGCCAATCAAAGAACCGCTGCCGTCGAACAAATTATCGGAGCCCGGCAAGGGGTTGTTTTCCAGGCTGAAGGCCGCGGACAAATCCTGCGCATACAGAAGATTTGCGTCGGAGGCATCGCGCAGTTCATATCCGGCCAGCACATACGTCACGGCTTTTGACGCGTCAGCGCCGTTGAATGAAATCTGCAGGATGCCGCCGACGCTCGCGGCGACCTTGCCGAGCGGCGCTTCGACGAGAATGTTGCCGAGCGACGCGTGCGAGCGGGGGACGGTGGTCGCCAGAATGCCGCTGCCGGGCATTTGCGCGGGGATGCCCGTCAGCAGGCCCGTGAGGGGATCCAGTTCGAAAGCCTTGAGCGTGACATAGCCCGCGCCGCCGTTGCCGGCGTTCACATCACCGGTGAGCGAGGCGACGGTGACGCTGCCACCGTTGTAGGCGGCGATGCGCGAGCCGTTCACATTGACATTGCCATTGGCGACAACCGCAACATCGCCGCTGCTGGTCGAGAAAATTCCTTTCGCCGCCGATGGATCGCCCAACGTTGAAAACTGGCTGCCGACATCCAGATTGCCGCCAACCGTCACGTTCACGTCACCCAGATAGCTTTCATTGGCAATCTTCGTCGAAGCCATCGCAAGATCGCCAGCCGTGCTGACATTGAGGTGCGCGCCCAGCGGCGAGACCGCTTGCAGTCCGGCATCCGGCGCGAGCACGCGGATGCCGCCGGAAACCCCAATGTCCATGCTGCCGGCGTGAACATTGAAATTGCCCGGGCCGGCGAGAAACAAACCCTGGTCACCGAGCGAGGCGCTCTGGCTGGCCGCATAAAGCTGCCTGATCATTCCTTGCTGCGTTGCGTCCAAAGTCAATGGCTGCGTGACGGGCGTATAAGTCGGATTACCATTGTCGTCCACGATTGGATCACCGCTGCTGTTCACGGCCGGTTGCAAAACTGGATTGCCGTTCTGGTCGCGGACGATGGTTTTGGGCGAGAGCAGAAAAGTTAATTGCGCCTGGCTCATGGCCCCGACAAAAACCAGCTTCCCGGTCGTGGCATCGTAAATCAAATTGTCCGTGATCGACCGGTCGGCGCTGTCGTTGAAAAGGGCGGCGGGCAAAAGATCCGCCAGTTGGACGGGCGTGAGATCGATCACCGTCAGCGCGCCGCGATACGAAATTTTATTCCAGACGTTGATCGAAGTTGTCTGGCTTGCGGAAAGGTTGCGGCCTTTGAAACCAAAATTGTAAGTGCCAAAATACAACGTGTCATCCGGGCTGAGGTAGGGCTGGGTGCTTTCCACCGTAAGGTCGGCAAACGTGGGCACGGACAAACTGAAGCTGCCAATGCTGCCGGAAACATCCAGATAGACCGGCTTGAATTTCGGATCGGCCGCCACATTCGGATCGTTCAAATGAATGTTATCATGCTCGCTGGAAAAAGTGGTGTAATCGCCGGAGGCGCTGTCAGACATCGTGATGCCGTTGAGTACAGTGGATGGCTTCCCATTCGAGTCGAGCACGATTGCGCCGGTCAAATTGCCTCCGTTACGGGTGATGAGGCTGAGCGCGCCCTGGCTGGACGGCGCCAGGATGATTCCCTTGTCAATTATAATGCCGCCCGCGCCCGCGTTCAGCGACAGCGATGGCGCATAAATCGGCGTCACACCGATCGACGAAGCGACCGCACCAAATGAACCACCGACCAGCTCAATCGCGTTGCCCGCCCAAAAATTTGCCGCCGCATCCGGTGCGTAATTGAAGGCGAATGACTGGGAGTCGTTGAAGGCACCGTTGGGATTGACGACTTGTTTGATGGAAATGTCATTGGCCGCCCACACGTTCCACGAGCCGCTGGTCAAATCGAGCGTCACCGGCACGGTGGACGGCGAACCATTGGCCGGCGGGGAACCGATGTTGCCGTCGCCGGTCACATTTTGCTTAACGGCCTGCTCCAAGGTGGTCAAGGTCGCTGCGGCGGTCGTTGGATCGGCCACCATGTTTTGCAGCTCAATTGCTTGAGCGCCGGTCACTTTTACCCCGGCGAGCATCGTGCCCACGCCGTCAGTCAGATTGAAATTACCCGTGATCTGTTTGCCGGCGATGACGGTCACATCCCCCGGACCATAAGCGCCCGAAGCACCTGGCGCCTGCTTGGAAGGCACGGTCGGCGTGCTGTCAATGTTGTTGCCGGCAATCAAAGTCACGTTGCCGCCCGCCGCCGTGCCGATGCCGCCGAGAAAGTTGTTGGGTGAAGTGCCGTCGTCACCAAAAGTGAAATCACTGGTCTGGGAAAACCCGTTGTCGCTGCCATTGGCCGTGCCGGCGTTGATGTCACCTTTGGCGGCATAGGCGAAAATATTGCCGCCCGCCGCGGTGAAGAGCGAACCGGAACCGACGAGAATGCTTTGACTGGCAAAGAGATTCAAATCACCGGAGCCCAACTGAATCGAGCCGAGTTGCGACAAGCCGGGGCCGCCGTTGATAAAAATATTTCCGGTGCCGTCATTGACGGAATGGCTGGTAAAATTGTAGCCGGCAAAGAGCGACACGCTCCAGTTGTTGGCATCAATGATTTTTGAGTTGCCACAGAATGTGATGTCGCCGCCCGCCTGCAACGTCAGTTGCCCGTCGGTCAAGCCGGTTGTGTTGCTCAAATTCCAGTTGATGGTCGGACTGGCGGCGGGCGTGAACACACCGTTGGCATCCACCGAGCCATTGCCGATGTAAATGCTGCCGCTGGCCTGCAGTTGAATGTTGGAAAAATGTTTGTTCTTGAATGCCGTGTTGACGTTTAAATTCAACGTGCCGCCGGCATCAGCCCCGTTGCCGTTGTCCGTCGAAAGCACCGTGCCATTTGCCGGCACGGACCCGCCGCCAGATGTGCCCAGGATGATGTTCACCGGATCGAGCAAAAGGCTGCCGCCCAAAAAACCGGGCTGCGCGGTGGCATCCATCGCCGAATTGAACGACTGGATGTTCGGCGCGCTCAGCTCGATGTTGCCACCGTTCCCGCCCTGCGCACCACCGGTCGTGACAATCGAACTTCCGTCAGCATCGCCAAAGATGTTTTGCGATTTCAACACAACATCGCCACCGGCGCTGCCGCCGACCGAAGGGTCGCCGGCCGCGGAAATTCTTGAATCCGCACCGAGATTGAGCGCATCAGAAGCGACCAGTTCGATAAACCCATTTTTTTCCGCAATGGAATCGGCTTGAATAGTTCCCTCTTGATTGACGACCCTGGCTTGCAATGCAATCGTGCCGGCATCGGCGGTGATGCGGCCGAAATTATCCACCGAACCGTCCGGCATCTGCACCGACGCGCTCAGACCGCGGCCATCGGGACGCTCGCTGACCAGCACGTTGTCGCCGGCCAGCAGTTCCGCGTCACCCTGCGGCGCGGAAAGGCTGCCGTGGTTCTCGATCTTTTCGGCGATGAGATAAAGCGACTTGCCGGCGCCGACCTCGATCTGTCCGTAATTAATGATGCTGGCCAGCGGTGGCGTGCCGGTGAATTGCCACGCGGCGCCCGAACCGAAATCCGGCGGCAGGCCCGCCGTGGTGGCGATGAAACTGCCGCCCACCTTGATCATCGAGTCCGGCCCGAAATAAAATCCATTGGCGTTCGCGAGGATGACCGTGCCGTTCGCATTAAGATTTCCGAAAATTTGTGAAGGATTTGCACCGCCGATGACGTTGAACACGATGGAGCCCGCCGACGGCTGCAAAAACGACGTGGTCTCGCCTTTTTGAATGTTAAAACTTTGCCAGTTCAAGACCGCCAACTGGCCGACCGTGACGTTGAGTTGCGACCCAACCTGGTGGGCGCTGGCGCTCCCGGCGGAAACCGAGAGTCCCGTTGGATTGGCGAACGCCGTCGAAGCGCGGCCGACCATGAATACGAGCGCGGCGATGAACAGGGATTGGGGAGAACGAAACAGTGCTTTCATATCGCGTTAAAATTGCGCACCCACGGAAAAATAGCCCTCGGCGGTGCCGGCGTACGTTGTCAAACTGAGCCGGTTGGCGGTCGCGCCCGGTCCGATGGCGGCCCCGTCGATGGCCCAAGCCAGCGTCAGGCGGGCGTCAAAGTGTTCGCCCACCGTCAGCAGAAATGAGCAGCCCGCCCCCCATTCTTCCAAATGGCGGTGACCGGTTTCGGCCGGATGATCCAATAAAAACAGCTGGCCATAGTCCATGAACACCGAGCAGCGCAGTTGCGCCGGAACATCGCCATCCGGGGTCGCGAAATAGCCGACATTCACCGCCGGAGCCTTGATATCAATCATTGAACGCCAGCCGGTGTCGCCATACGCCTCGCCCTCCCGGTAACCGCGCACACCGCTCGTGCCGCCCAGCCCGAATTCTTCATTGTTGATCAAAGGCGCGCTGGCCCATTGGCCGTTCAAATTGACCGTGGCCGTCCAGTCGTGGTAGAGCCGTTGCTGCCGGTAGAGGCCGGCATTGATGGTGGTATAGTTGCCGCCCGCATGAGGATCGCCGGCGACATTTTGGAAATCACTGCGCGCCGAGGCAAGCGGCTGGAGAAAGACGCTTTGGTTCCAGTTAAAAGTAAAACTGCCATACGGGTCCGGGCGCGAACCCACCCAGCCGTAGGACAGCGGAACATAATACAGCGATTGTTCGCTGTTGGCGGCGAGCGAGATGACCTCGTTGGTCACGAGCACCCGGTTGCCAAACGTGTCCAGCGCATAAAGATCGAAAATGGTCTGGTTGGTGCTCCAGGTATGGGACTTGTAGGTTTTGAAATCCACGCCAAAGGAAAGCGACGAACTGATGTCCCAAAATTCGCGCACCGGGAGGGACAGCTTCGCTCCGAAGTTATTGTTGACCGTCGGCGCATGTTGCACGAATTGCGAGCCGATCTCCGCCAGCGTGTTCGAGAAAATGAGCGTGCGCGGGCCGGCCTGCAGCGGCGTATCGGATGAAGAACGCGAGGCATAAAACGTCAGGTCCGGATGCCCGGTCGGGGGCGGCAGGTTGAACTTGTGGCTGATTTCATCATAGCCAAACGTGGCCGGGTGCTGTTCGGATTCTTCGCGATAGCCTTGGCCATTGCCGAGCGGCAGCCGGTAAAACGCGCTGTAACTGGCCGCCATGGGTGCATCCAGGGGCGTTTCCGGTCCGTCCTGAAACTGTTGCGGTGAAAAATTATAATCGACACCGAGCTGGTGCTCGCGTTGCCAGAGATTGCCATATTGCACCGCGGTATCGATGCGCAGCGGCGGAGTGCCCGGCGACGATTTGTTGTTGATTTCAACGCGCCCATGCAACGGCAGCCGGTCTTTGACCTTCAATTCCAGCATGGTCGTGCCCGGCTCCAGTCCGGGACTGACGACGGGATAGACCTGGCGGTCACGGTTGGCGTTGGCCTGGTCGAGCTCCGGCTGAAACCAGCGCGTGTTGAGCAGGATGTTGGTCGTCAGGCCGGGCAGCGCACGCAACACGTTTGGCGTGCTGAAATATTTGTTGCCGGTGAGGTTGATCTGCGACAGCCGGCCCTCCACCACCTTGATCCGGATGACGCCATTCGTGGGCTTTTGCGGCGGCAGCGTGACGCTGATGGTCGGAAACCCGAGCGCGCGGTAGCGCAATTGCAGCAGGCCCAGCCCCTCACGCAACCGGGGAAAGCTGATGTTGGTGCCGGTGTAGTTGGAAAGCACACCGAAATTATCCGGCGGCAAAACGGTGTTGCCCTCGATGCGATAGGCCGTGATGTTGAGGCCGGGCGCATTGGTTTTGGCGACCGGCGAATTCGTTGTTTCCGCTTCGGCCGCGAGGCATTTCACGAATACGACCAGGATCAGGATGTACCGCCGGTAATTCATTTGTTGTGGTTGTCCTCTCGACAAATTGAACCAAAAGGCAGGCCCGGGTTTTAGCCGGGCCTGCCCGATGAGTTGCTTCAGACGGTCACTGGGCGGACACGCGGTAGAATTCCACGCCACCCGTATTGGTGTGGCTGATGGAATTCAAACTGCCGTTGCCGGTGATCGTGCCGGCATCCACCGGCCAGGTGCCCGCCGCGCCGCCTAATTTGTTGGTGTAGGCGAGTGAATACGTATTGCCAACCGTGGTGCTGAACGTGACCGTGCTGACGCCGCCGCTCCGCGCGACCTTGGTGACGGTCGGAGCGCGCGGACCAGCAATGAAGGTCAACACGCCGGTGCTGCTGATGGTGAAAGTGCCAATCAGCGTGTTCGCCGGCGGGTTGGGATATGCGCTCGACGGCAGAATTTGCCAGAAGTCGAGAAAGCCCGGGGCCGTTTGCTCGACGATAAACTGCGCATTACCGCCTAGTTTGTAGATGCCGTTGAATTGCCCACCCGAAACGACGTAATCGTATGAGCGGCCCTTGTATTGTCCGCCGACATCAATGACGTAGCTGTTCAAGCTGTTCGTCGGCGTTGCCGGGATGGCGAAGGGATTCAGCGGGCTGGTGCCAACGGCGTTAATCACACCATACTGGCTGTCGAAGTCAGACTGACCGAGATTGTAAGCCGTGGTGTTCGGTTCAGTGCTGCTCAACCAGTTGGTCGAGCCCGTGGAAGCAATCAAGACCACTTTTGCGCCAGCCAGGGCGCCGAACGTATTGGTCACCAGGTTAAAGCTCCAATTGGTCACCGTGGTGCTGTAACCGTTGGTCTTGCCCAGGAAGCTGGAGATGCCGCCGATATCAAACTCAACGTCTTTGGAGCCGTTACGGAAAATCAGCAGGACGTCGCCGTCGCTGTAAGTCCAGGCTCGCGCCTGGGGCAGTGCCGCCAGCAAGGCGAGCACGGCCAGGGTTTGCAAAATTATTTTTTTCATACTCGGGTATGTAATTAATTGATTGCGGTTCAGAAGTTCGCCAAGGGCTTGATTTGGCCGCCGTCAATGTCGCGTTTCACCTTCAAGGCGGAAATCGGAATGAAGTTGTTCGTGAAGGCCGGCGTGTTGATGTTCTGGAACGCGGAGTTCGTCACGCTCTGATAGAAGGCATCAATCACCGCCTGTTGCGCGGTGGACGGGGCACCCGAGTTCGGCGAGGTGATGTAGTAATAGTGCTCATAGCCCCAGAGCGGATAGCTGCCGTTGATGACGTTGGTCACGGAATAACTCACGCCTTCGTAGGCAATCGGCACGAGCGTGCTCTTGATATTTTGCACGGCCACCGTCCCGATGGAGTTCGTCAGGGCCAGCACCGTGTTGGCCACGGCACCGCCCGAAGCCAGGCCCGGATCGGATGAGTTTTTGTCTTCCACCGGCTGGCCGGCGGCGTTGTTGGTGAAGGTCTTGATTTTCGAGGTGTTGTAAATGTTCAAGTCCACTTCCGTGCGCACCGCGGCCTGTTTGTTGCGACCCACAAAATAAACATAATTGGAGCTGGTGCCGCCGTAATAAGTCGCCTTGTTGGTGGAAGTTTCCAGGGTCACCGCCTGGCGCTGGGTCAGGTTGGTAATGCCGGCGAGGTCAGGTTGGCTGGTGCTCTTGACGAACACCAGTGGCACCACATAGGTCGGCAACTCCGTCAGATTGGCGGCGACAGAATCAATGCCCACCGCTTCCGGCGTCGTCGCCGAATCCACAAACGTCGGGATCACCTGCGCGCCGGTCACGTTCGTATCGTTCACGTCGGCGAATTGGTTCACCAAGGCAACCAGGCCGTTGATGGCGCCGTTGGCGACGTTGATGTCGAGCGTGATCGGATTGTAGCCCGTCAAATTCGGGTTCAAGCTGTTGCCCTGAAAACGGCGCACGGTCGAGGATTGATTGCCCGTGGATGTAAACGTGCCGCCGGCAAAAAGGTTGGTCGCCCGATCATAGAGAAGGTTTTGACTGGCGCTGCCGCCTTCGACGAAGACGGTGACTTGCGCGTGCAGGTTGGGGAGAAGTGCCAGCGCGGCAACGGCCGCGCCCAAGGCGATGGATTTTTTCAGACTGGATGTTTTCATTTTATTTTTTGGGTTCTGGTTGGTTGGTTTGAAGAACCTCCGGTCATCCGGTCAGCCTTCCAATTTATATAAGTTTTTAAAGTGACGCCTCGCCTGGTTGGCGTTGGCCAATTGCTTCAATCGGCGTTGAGCAGGCTGCTGATGTCATCCGATTCCGTCCCGATGTCCGCAAACAGCCACGTGGAGAGGTAGCGTTCGCTGGAAGATGGCACAATGGCCACAATCGTTTTGCCCTTGTTTTCCGGGCGTTTGGCCACTTGCAGCGCCGCCCACACGGCCGCGCCGCTGGAGATGCCGATGGGGATGCCCTCCTCGGCGTTGACCTGCTTGGAAATCGGGGCCGAGTCGTCCTCGTTCACCTGGATGACTTCATCCACAATTTTCGTGTTCAGATTTTCAGGAATAAACCCCGCGCCGATGCCCTGCAATTTGTGCGGCCCCGGCGCGCCGCCGGAAATGACCGGCGACTTGACCGGCTCGACGGCGATGGCTTTGAAGCCGGGCTTAAGCTTCTTGATGACCTCGGCGATCCCCGTGATCGTGCCGCCCGTGCCCACGCCCGCGATGACGAAGTCCACCTTGCCGTCCGTGTCACGCCAAATTTCCTCGGCCGTTGTTTTACGATGGATCGCGGGATTGGACGGATTGGAAAACTGCTGCAGCACGACGCTGTTCGGAATCCGGGCATGCAGTTCCTCCGCCTTGGCGATCGCGCCCTTCATGCCTTTCGCGCCTTCGGTCAAAACCAGTTTGGCGCCCAGAATCTTCAACAGCTTGCGCCGTTCGGTGCTCATCGTTTCCGGCATCGTCAAAATCAATTTCAAGCCCTTGGCCGCCGCGACAAACGCGAGCGCTATGCCCGTGTTGCCGCTGGTCGGCTCGATCAATACGGTGTCCTGGCCGATGGCCCCGGATTTCAGCGCGTCCTCAATCATCGCCACGCCGATGCGGTCCTTGACGCTGGAGAGCGGGTTGAAGAATTCAAGTTTGAGCAGCACGTCGGCGACGGCGCCGTGCTTTTTGGCCGTGCGGTTCAGCCGCACGAGCGGGGTGTTGCCAATGGTTTCAGTGATGTCGTTATAGATGCGTGACATAATTTTATTTGTTAGGTTGATAGATCTGATCGAAAATTCCGCCGTCGGCGAAATGGACTTTCTGCGCCTGGTCCCAGCCGCCCGCGACCTCGCTGACGGTGAACAAGTCCACCGGCTTGAAGCGGTCGGCGTATTTCGCCAGGACGGCCTGGTTCTTCGGGCGGAAGTAATTTTTGGCCGCCAGCTCCTGGCCGTCGTCGCTGTAGAGATATTCCAGATACGCGCGGGCGACCGCCTCCGTGTGATGCCGCTCCACGTTGCGGTCCACCCAGGCGACCGGGTTTTCCGCCAGGATGCTGACGGGCGGAACCACCACCTCCAAGGCGTCGTCCGCAAATTTATTCCGGATCTGCGCGGCCTCGTTCTCAAACGTGAGCAGCACATCGCCGATGCCATTGTTCGCAAAAGTCAGCGTCGCCCCGCGCCCGCCCGTATCCAGCACCGGAACATGGGCGAACAGCTGGCCGACAAATTCCCGCGCCGTCTTCTCATCGCCGCCGGGCTGCTTCAGCGCATAACCCCACGCCGCCAGATAGCTGTAACGGCCGTTGCCGGAAGTTTTCGGATTCGGGATGACGACGGAAACATTCGACTGAACGAGATCGCTCCAATTTTTGATGCCCTTGGGATTGCCCTTGCGGACAACGAACACAATCGTCGAGTTGTAGGGCACGCTATGGTTGGGTAGGCGGGAGGCCCAGTTTTTCGGAATCAAACGCGCCGCCGAAAACAATGTGTCCACATCCAGCGGCTGGTTCATGGTCACCACGTCCGCATCCAGGCCGTTGACGACCGCTTGCGCCTGCTTGCTGGAACCGCCGTGCGATTGGTTGACCGTTACCCGGTCACCGGTCTTGTCTTTCCAAGAAGCCGCAAACGCCGGGTTGAAGTCCTGATAGAATTCGCGGGTTACGTCGTAGGAGACGTTGAGAATCGTCACGTCCGCCGCCGGCGACGGGGCCGCCGTTGCGAGCCAGCCGGCCGCGAGTGAAGCGCCGACCACGTTGTGGATCCAGTTCCGCATGGATGATATGGGTTTGATTTTTCATGGGAACTTCCGGTGGACCGGTCAGCTACCTGCAAAATGAAATGGTTAAGTGTTCGTTAATCGCCCCGGTTGGAACGTGTTTCCGTAGTCGGTTTGTCCAAACGCAGCCGTTCAGTTTTCTCGATTTGCGTCACCCGCGAATCGTGCACCACGATCTCCACCACGCCGAAGCGCAGCGACCCCACCTGTTGCCGGACAATCTCCAGCCAACCGGTCTCGGTTAGGTCCTTATTCACCGTCTTTGCAGATAATTCACTCATTTTAAATAGCGACTCGTTGTGTCGTCTTTATACGCAAATAGAAAATGCTTTGTTAATGCATCGATTTAAATCAACACTTCATCGAGGCCACAAAACATATTGACGACTAATACTGTCGTCATTATGTGCCACCGTGGAAATTTGTCAAACATTTATTTTGCACCTATGTGTCGGTTGCGTATGAGAAAAACATCTTCTTTACACCCTCCTGTGTATTAAGCCGTTTGTCCCTCAAACCCTTCGCCTAAATAATCAAAAAAATTTGTCCACTTCCGGCTTCGGCGGGGATAATTGGATAGATGTCCAACATGCCCGACATGGAGCTGGTACAGGAATTCGCCCGCAGCGGATCGGAAACCGCTTTTGGTGAAATTGTCCGGCGCCACCTCAACCTCGTGTATTCCGTGGCGCACCGCTGCACCGGCAACGATGGCGACGCGCAGGATGTGACGCAGGCCGTCTTCATCGTGCTCGCGCGCAAGGCCGGAGGCCTTTCCGCCAAAACAGTCCTGCCCGGCTGGCTCTATGAAACCACGCGGTACACCGCCGCCCGGTTGCGGCGTACAGACACGCGCCGCCACGCCCGCGAACAGGAGGCTTACATGCAATCCACCTTGACTGACGGTGACACCACGCAGGTCTGGGCGCAACTCGCCCCGCATCTGGAAGCCGCCATGTCCGGGCTGGCGGAACGCGACCGCGCGCTGCTGGTGTTGCACTTTTACCAGAACCAGACCGCCGCGCAGGCGGCGGCGCAGCTTGGCATCCGCGAGGACGCCGCCCACAAGCGCGTGGCCCGGGCGCTGGAAAAGCTGCGGAAATTTTTTACGCAGCGCGGGGTGACGCTGACGGCGGCGGCCATCGCCGGGGCTGTCTCGGCCAACTCCATCCAGGCCGCGCCGGCGGGTCTGGCAAAAATAATCTCGCTTGCTGCCGTGGCAAAAAGGGTGGGAGCGGGAACTGCAACCTCATCCCTCGTGAAAGGAACTTGGAAACTTATGGCCTGGTCAAAAGCAAAAACAACCATGGTTACCGCCGCCGTCATGCTTTGCGCCGCCGGCGGCACCGGCCTTTACATCTATCAAACGATTCATCCGAGCCCGGCTGCCGAATTGCGGGCGGCCTTGCAGGTGCCAAAACCTCCAAACGGAAGCTGGCAGTATCCAACGGTGCAAGTCGGGAAAGCCATCAAGGATTTTGGCTCCAACCGGGCGGAGGCGTTTCCCATTCTTGAGCGGGCGGTCCGGGGGGCGGATCCGGAGGCCCGCAAACAAGCCATGGCCGCGATGGGAATGATCGTGCAGCCGGCCATGACCGCATCCAACCTGTATGCGCGATTTGCCGCCCACAACGTGGACGTGAAAAAAATCGACCCGCGCTGGCTGGTCTCGCTGCAATCCGCGCCGGCAACCAACGCACTGCCGTTTTTGCGGGAAATTCTTTTTGCGAATACCGAATTAAGTTCATTCGCGCTGTCTTCGCTTCACGGAATGTTTGAAACCGACGACATTTCGGCGCTGGCAGATTTGTTGGTGCAGAGCCATAACGACCAGTCGTCGCAACCGGCGACCAGCCATCTGCCCCAGGCCGCGCCGGAAAGCGTGCAGGATAAATCCACGTCCAGCCAACAATTGCAGCGCTATCTGCCGGAAGCAATTGCGGACATCATCAGCCGGAATCCCGACACCGTGGCACCATTCATTTCCCCGGTCGAGGATTTGCTGGATGACCCGAACGCTGATATCCGTTTCGGGGCGGCCTGCGCGCTGGTGAAATACAAGGGCGTGACCGATGCAAGGATGGCCAAGGAACTGATCACCGGGCTCAAAAGCCGGCATGACAACTCACGCCCGTATCTGGGCACGGAAGTACTGAAGCAAGTGATGGCGATCGAAACGCTGCAACGCATTGGCCCCGATGCCAAGCCCATGGTTCCGGCGTTGCTCGAATATGCCGATTCAATTCAAGACAAGTCCCTGCGCGAACTTGCTTTCCGGGCCGCCGGCAACCTTGACAGTACTTTGCGAAATACCATGCCGGAAGTGGATCAGGCGGTCAAAAATGACCCAGCCTTGAAAAATGCGATCACCCCGCGGTAGAAAAGATGATGCGCCAATGAGCGTGAGCGTGTTCACCGCTTCACCGCAGCAGTGCGAAGATCAAGATGGCCAGCACGATGCGTTTCCAGCCGAACAGGTTGAAGGTGTGCGTCAGGACGTGGCGTAGGAAAAATTCCACGCTGAGGAACGCGATGCCGCCTCCATCCGCCTAGCTTACTTCACCTTGAAGTGGATGAGCATGACGCCGACGGCGGCGAGGAGGCAGTAGATGCCGAAAAATTTCCAACGTCCGCCTTCGAGCCAGCGCGAGAGCCATTTCAACGCCAGCAACCCGGCGCCAAAGCTCAGCACCATGCCGATCAGACCCGGCACAAATAAGTGGGTCACGGAACCCTGCCCGCTCAGCGCATGCGATTTCACCAGCCGCAGCGCCTCCTTGGCGATGATCGGCGGCGTCAAAACCACGGCGAGCGCGAAACTGAATTCCTCCAGCTTTTTCTTCGGCAAACCCAGGATCAGGCCGGTGGAGATGGTCGACCCGGAGCGGGAGAAGCCGCGAAACGGCAGGCACAGCCCCTGCACGAGGCCGATCCACATGGAATGTTGCGGCTGGATCTCCGTGCGGCGCGGGGCTTTGTCCTCCCGCAACCCGGCATAGATGATCAGAAGGCCGACGGCCGTGAGCGCACCGGCGATCAGCGGCAGGTTGGAAAAAAGATTTTCAATCTCCGCATGTTCCGCGCCGCGCATGAAAACTTTTTCAATGACAATCTTCAACCCGTAGCCGACCACGCCCGTGCAAACCGTGGCAATGGCGAGCAGCACCACGAACCATTGGATCTGGCCCGGGGTGGCGAGGTAGTCGCGCTTCCAGCCGTTCCAGAAATAAACGATTACCGCGAACATCGTGCCGGTGTGCAGCATGACCAGGAGCATGGTCATCTCAGGGCTGGACGGGTCGAGGCCCATGAGCTTTTCCGCCACGATGACGTGCGCGGAACTGGAAACCGGCAGCAGTTCGCAGGCACCCTGGATGAGCGCCAGAATCAGAATTTGGAAATAACTCAACATGGCGGCAGAGTCTGCCTGAACCGCTGATAAATCACAATCCTTGGATAAATGCTGTAAAAATGCGGCCGGGCAGAAAAGCAAAACCGAGGATCGAACGCGCGGGGGCGTTGAAAAACAATTCACGTCCGGCTTGACCCAGGTCAATTCCCGCCCCGCCCGCCCGTGCGATAGTCATCCCATGAGCGAGAAACCTTTGATTGATGTGGGGCAGGAACGAATCCTGTCACTGACTGACGAAACCCAGTTTGCCGCCAACGGCATCGTGAGCCGCACCTTGCTGCGCACGCCGGGCTCGCGGGTGGTCCTCTTTGGCTTTGCCGAGGGTCAGGAACTGAGCGAACACACCTCCACGCAATCCGCCGTGGTCCAGATCCTGTCCGGCGAATGCGAATTTTCCCTCGGCGGCAAACCGCACACTGCCCGCGCCGGCGACTTGATCTACATGCCGCCGCATCTGGCGCACGCCGTCCGGGCCACCAAACAATTCTCGATGCTGCTCACGCTGTCCAAGCCGGAGGCCGAGGGCGCCAAATCATGAACGCCGGCAGGCGGTTCTGACTGATCGTTAAAAAATATGAAACCAAACACCACCACGGCGACCGCCAACGACGCGGACAAAGTCCTGGACGTCCGCGCGATCCCCTGTTCCATCAAGCATGGACTCATCATCAAAAAGTGGCTCGCCCTGTCCATCGGCGACCATTTCATCCTGTTCAACGACCACGACCCCGTGCCGTTGCGGTACCAGTTCGCCGCGCAATGGCCGGAGGCGTTCACCTGGGAACATCTGGTCAAGGGACCGGAGGAATTCCGCATCCGGATCACCAAGCTGAAGGCTGCTACGCCCGTCGGCGAGGTCGCTGAATGTGTTGGCCGGCATTGAAAAAAGTCAACTGCCCTCAAAGCCGCACACGTTTCCAACGGGCGGGTTGGGATCCATCCCGCTACCCGTTTCTGTTTTCACGGAGCAAGAGGCTCTGGAAAACCACAGGCAGAGATGCCGGTGCCACAAGCTTTTGGCAGCCGGTGCCGTTTGGTCATTCCCCATTTTATGCGTTTGCAGGTGGGATGTCCTCAGGCGAAGGAAAGCAGCGGCCCTCAGCCGCTTTGGCGCGGGTGAAGCACCACGGCCCAAGCCAAATCTGATTCTAATGTGGAAGCTGCTGCTGCTGGGGCGGAATTGGCGTCATTATCCCCGGCCCTGCCGACATTTGCGGCGGATATGTTCTTGCGGGTTGTTGGGACATTGCTGGCGAAGAAGCCTCGGTCGGACCGGTCACGGGAGCCGCCGCTCCAGTATTGGCAGGCGACGGCGGCGGTGCAAAACCTGCACCACCGGCCTGATTTTGATTATCTTGTGCGGCAACTCCAAGTTGATGTTTAAAGCGGGTGGCATTGGCAGTCGGACGGCTGCCAATGGTGATTATGGTGGCACCACCGTTATCTTGTGGTTGCTCGACGAGAGGTTCAGCGGGCGTCACAGGTTGCAGCGGTGCGGATTGTAACGTCATCAGCGCCGGGCGGGCGGGTGCAGGCACAGACGCAGGCGCGCTGACAAGGGTGGCGGTCTGGAGGGCAATTATTTGAATGGTCCCATGGTTGTCGAATGTCACCGCTTTTGAAGCGTCATCAACCGCCAAAACCTTGATGCCATTCTGACTCTCACCCACTTCCAAAACGAAGGATGATTCGCCGGTCGAGCCGTCCGACTGAGCCGCGCCGGCCACCCGAAACAACACCTGCCTTTTCCCGAAAAGCGTCATCACACCATTGGGGGTGATTTCCGGGAGCTTCGTTTTTTGTCCAGATTGTTCGGTTGTAGCCGGGGGCGTCTTAACGGAAGGGAGATCGCCGGCGAGTGCCGTAAGATTGCCCGCGAAGCCCATCAGCACAATGATCGCGATTTTTCCCGGGCATTTCATACCTTGTGCAATCTTTTCATGAAAAGGCACCGGCGGGCAAGGCCAAATGCCGCTTTTGAACACATGATAGCCAAACTAACTTAAATAATTTGTGCGGGCGGAAGCGGCGTCAATGCGACTGCAAGTCACGCTGGCGCGCTGGCGCGCACATTGGACATCAAGTTGATAATTTACCGCCGGAACATGCCGGGCATGGCGCCGCCCATCTTGCCCATCATCTTGGACATCTTGCCCATCTTCTTCATCATGGTCTGCATCTGGAAAAATTTGTTGAGCATGGTGTTCAGCTCCGTCACGGTCACACCGCTGCCGGCGGCGATGCGGCGACGGCGGCTCGCGTTGAGAATCACGGGATTGAGCCGTTCCTTCCGGGTCATGGCGCAGACCATGCCTTCCATGCGCTTGAATTCCTTTTCCTGCTTGCCGACGTCCATCTGCTTCAGGGCATCGCTGCCGCCGGGGAGCATCTTCACGATGCTTTCGAGCGAGCCAAGTTTTTTCATGGCGCGCAACTGCTCGAGAAAATCTTCGAGCGTGAACTCGCCTTTGCGCATCTTTTCTTCCATGCGCTTCGCCTCGTCTTCGGTGACGGCTTCGGCGGCCTTTTCCACGAGGCTGACCACGTCGCCCATGCCGAGGATGCGCGAGGCCATGCGTTCGGGATGGAACGGCTCGAACTCGTCCAGTTTTTCGCCGACGCCCGCGAACTTGATGGGCTTGCCGGTGACGGATTTCAGGCTCAGGGCCGCGCCGCCGCGCGCATCGCCGTCCAGCTTGGTGAGGATGGAGCCGGTGATGTTGAGGGCCTGGTCGAAATGGGTGGCGACATTGACGGCTTCCTGGCCGGTGGCGGCGTCGAGCACGAGGAGGATTTCCTGCGGCTTGACGAGGTCGCGCAGGCGGACGAGTTCCTGCACGAGGGGTTCATCGATCTGCAAACGTCCGGCGGTGTCGAAGATGATGACGTTGCTGCCCTGGGCGCGTCCGTAGGCCAGCGCTTCGTTCGCAATCTTTTGAACATCGGTCTCGCCGCGCTTGATGAAGATGGGGACCTCGACTTGCTTGGCGAGCGTTTCAAGCTGGTCCATCGCGGCCGGGCGGTAGACGTCTGCGGCGACGAGCAGCACGGAGCGGCCCTGCTTTTTGAGAAGCTTGGCAAGCTTGCCGCTGGAGGTGGTTTTGCCCGCGCCATGCAGACCGACCATCATGAGGCAGCTCGGGTTGCCATCGAGCTTGAGCGCGGAATTCTGCGAGCCGAGCAAGTCGGTGAGTTCGTCCGAGACAATCTTGACGATCTGCTGGCCGGGGTGAACGGTGGAGATGACCTCGGCGCCGAGGGACTTGGTCTTGACGCGTTCAATGAAATCGCGGGCGACCTTGAAATTGACGTCGGCCTCGAGGAGCGCCATGCGGACCTCGCGGAGCGCGTCGCCGACGTTGCTCTCGGAGATCTTGCCGAGACCGCGCAGGTTCTTGAAGGCGTTCTGGAGCTTGGTGCTTAACGAGTCGAACATCTGGACAGTTTAAATCAAAACGGGCGGGCGCACAATTTGGGATTTTGGGGATTTAACCACGGACGGACACAGACGGCCACGGATCAAAACCAGGATGGGTTGGGGAAATTAAGGCTGCTCGGTTGATAAAATTTGAACTTGAGTCGGGCCGAACGATGTGGCTAATTATACGGCCTTGCAACAACGGTTGGTAGGTTATCCAAGTGGCTAAAGGGTGCAGACTGTAAATCTCACTTAACTACAGCGACTTATGCGGAAGTTGCTATCCTGCAACGGACTCCTATGGACAATGGTTTTTTCCAAAATGACCTATTTGGCCATCTATGACCTGCTTTTTCAACGTGTGGGATACAAAACGGGATACAATGGAAATGTTCAATGATATTTGCTGTTTTAGTGATAGTTCAACTGGCTTCGGATCGCCTCACGAAATTTGGCCCAATTTGTACAAAGCAATAGAAATTCATTACCCACCATCGAATTATTATATTTTGCGCGCCTGAGCGGATTTACATGGTTTTCCTGATTCGGATGGTGATTGAAGGCAAGTGGGCTGATTGATTTGTACCGCTACTTGGGATATTCAATTTCTGAAAATCCAGTAAAGAAAAGCTAAACTCGCCATTCGTTCCAAAAGTCAGGGAGGACTCGCCACTGACTGGCAAATCCGGGGGAAAGCATATACAATGAACAATGGCATAGCGACGTTTTTAACACCCGTCCCTGTCCCGCGTAGGGACAGAACAGAGTTTCATGTAAGCGGCTGCGCTGCGGCTTTTTTGGACCATGAAAGATCGCATATCTATCTGGACGAAAGAGATCGGCTATTTGGAAGACTACGCTTCTCGAATGGAGCGACAAAGGTTTGGCTCGCTTTACTTATTTGTTGCGCAGCCCAAAGCCCAGTGTGAAACCAAAGCTTGCTGAATTTTTAGGTTTAGCACAGAGGCCAGAGCTAATTAAATTTGTTACGTTCAAAGACGAAAAGGAGCTCCCAGACCGTGTCAAATACTTATCAACCCAATGGGAGAGACAACACTTTGTAATCGGATTGACTACAAAATTTCTCTGGATGGAAGCCGACCATCCTCCAGGCAAAGAGGATGCCTACAATTGCGCGTATCTAAGCGAAGCGGTTTGTAATTCTTCGCCCGAGTGGAAAATATGTAAGAGTGCCGTGGACGCGGTAACGCCTTACCTTGAGCCAGTCTTGAACTAATTCTGCCCTAGCCAGTGCTGACCTGATCGGGTTGGCTCTGGAGTCTCGAACCGTTTTGCCTGTTGGCTGGTGTTCGTACCCCTTCCTTTTCTGCCGGTGCTGATCGGTTTTGGACTGTCGCTCTTCACCTCAACAACCCGCGAAGTCAGGGCGGCTTGGCGGGAGGAATCCCCGGAGGGCACCGCCATGAATTTGCCCCATGATGGAGTCGGGTGGGGGAGAGCGACAGTCCAAGGCCGGAAGCACGGGAAAGAAAACCAAGCCCCTCAAACACACTCCGCTTTAGCGGGCGCGGTTGGCGTGACTCATGGCTGTTTTTGCATGAGTCATGACAAATGCGTTTCGTCCGGCTCGCTTGTGAAATTCAAAAACCGTGAGCGAAACGGAAGCGTTTGGGCTGGCCGTCCCCGTAGGGGAAAGGGTCGGGGAGCGGACAGAACAAAAAGCGGAGTGAGCGGCGGATTTTTTAATTTCAGCAAGGGAGCATCCCCAGGGGGAGCCAAGTCTCGACGTGTTTGGCGGCGTAGTCTTTTAAGGGGAAGCCAAAGCCGGCGAGTCTTGGCGACAGGGCAAATGCCTCCGGCTCTCTCATGGTGTTTATGGCGCAAGCGGAGAGGCCGAGGGGCTCACGCAAGTTGACCCGACCACGCTGCCGCCTTTCGCCTCCTGCTGGTGGACGGTGTTTCCCAATGGCGGGCCGGTGCCGATGCCTTGCCCGCCACAAGACTTATCCGTGCCGATATACGAAATAGCCGATAATATTTTCCTTGTAGACGAGACGGGTGGGGCGGTGAGCATGAGTATCCCGCAAACAAGTGGGATGCGGACCATGACGACCAGCGCAATTGCTGCCGCCGTGGAAAGGCAGGGCAACGCCATAGCAAATTTGATTGAACAGGTGCAGGAAACAGAGTTCGAGCATACCATGGCGAGGGCTTTTGGCTTGGATGTTCCCACTCCCGGCGATGGCGGGGATGGTGATGGCGGCGGTTACCCAGGGTAGCTCGCGGGGCGAGCAACCCTGGGCTGATGGCTGCAACTCCGTTGGAGTTGGCGGACAAAAGCGAAGAGAATATTTTTGGGGGCTTACCCAGGGTAGCTCGGTCCGAGCCGGACGGGCCACCTCGCAACCTTGGGCTGATGGCGGCAACTCCGTTGGAGTTGAGGGGCCGGAGTGCGGCCGTCCCCGGCCGCAGCAATGGCCAAAGTGCGCGGGGCTTTCGCATATTTTACACGGCCAGCACGACCGGGTGCAGTCGGGCCAAGGGTTTGAACAACCAAGCAACCAAGGCACCAAGAAAATTTATAAGCTTCCGGAAATTTTGCGCACCCAGGTTGATGAAAGTTGCTGCGCCCGGGGACGGGCGCACTCCGGGGGCGGCGGCCAAGTTGGTTTTAACACCCACCCTCACCTGGGTCCTCTCCCACGGGGAGAGGAGCAAGTGGAGTTGCGTGCGGTGGGTTCGGTGGTCGTGGAGGTGGTTCAGTCGCGGGCGGTTCAACAAATGGACGGCGGCTGTGTCGGAGACCAGCCGCAGCGCGGCGGAATTTCCGCATGCGTCCGCACGGGCCACGCGCAACGGCCGGACGCGAGGGCGCGTCCGGCGACGCCCGGGGCGGGCGTGGTCCCCAATTTTGGAACTCGGTGCAGGATGCTCCGGGTACCCGCAGGCAGGCTGCTGCTCGGTAGAAACCATGGGTTGGTGATGGGACCCGGCACCCCTCACCCTAACCCTCTCCCCTCCGAGGGGCGAGGGAACCGCGTTGGGTCGACGGCAACGCACGACCATGAGTTGCGCAGCGATTTTTGATCTTTGCTACAGAGCAGCAAGATGCCTGCGCCCCACCTGATTTATTAAATTTTTTATGAAGGATCCGGAGAATGACATTTATGCGGTCGCAGATATTGATACCGGGGACCGGCGGTCGGTGTTGGCGCCGGCGCGGGCGTCGTTCTCGGAATTTTTGCTGAATGAGGCGATGGTGCCGGTGGGCGGTGGGTTGTATGCCAAGTATTCGTTTGCGGGGCGGGAGGCGCTGTTGGAGGTGGTGAAGGTGATTGATGATATCATCGGCAAGAATATATTGCCGGATGCGGAGGTGTCGCTCGCGGGCGGGGCGCAGTTCGGCAAGACGATCTTAGAATTGAACCTGGCGGCGTTTATCACAGGCTGGCAGTTTCGCAATTTCGGCCTGTATCTGCCGGATGATGATTTGGTGGAGGGGATTGTGGATTCGAAGTTTCGGCCGGATGTGGTGGATCAGGTGGGCTGGTTCGCCCGGATGGTGCAGGTGGGGAAGGCGCTGAATAAATCCGGCAAGGCGGTGAATCGCAAGGGGGCGTTTTGGTGACGGATGGCCAACGTAAAGCGGTGGGGATGATCCGCGGCCTGGGCAAGGTGCCGACGACGTTCTCGATGGATGTGGCGGCGTTGGATGAGGTGGATGATATTGAGCCGCGGATGTTGAAGTTCGTGCGCGGGCGGTTGACGGCGAGTGAGCTGCGGTTCGTGCTGAAGATCGGCACGCAGCGGGTGCATGGGCGCGGCATGAACAAGGCGTGGAAGGAGGGGAGTCAGGGGGTGTTTGTGTTTACGTGTCCGAAGTGCGGGAGGATTCATAATGCGGAGGAGGAGTTTCCGCAGATAGTGAGGATGAAACGGGGAGAAGCGGGTAACGGGCTAAACATCCAAGCGTCCAACATCCAAGCTCCAGAGAAGCTCCAGGCGGGCAATGACACTCAACTTCCAACATTCAACGCTCAACGCTTAACGCCGAACGCTCAACATTCAACGCTCAACGCTCAATGCTCAACTCCGGACTCTCAGCTAAGTCCGAGTGCGGCGGGGGCGCCGGGCACCGCCCCGGCAATTAAACCCAATCACCAACGCGCCGACGCGGTGGTCGGCGCTCCGGGGGCGGCGGACGGGGCGCGACTGTGTCCCGCAGCGCGGGATCAGTCGCAGCAACGCGACCTGCAACCACCGCACGCAGAGGCGCAGGCGGCGTCCAGTTCTCACGTGGCTGCGGCTGGTCTGCGACACAGCCGCGCTCCGGGGACGGGGGACGCGGACGAACGGGCCGATCGGGAGATCGGCGCTCCGGGGACACCACTCGCCGTGCTTGAAGCCGGCGCTCCGGGGGACGGGGCGGTACCGGGCGCGGAGAGTATCACGTTTGGAGTTCCGCCTTTAGGCGGTTCGGGGGAGCCGCGTGAACGCGGAACTCCGAACCCAATTCTCGCTCCAGTTGCCGACTCGGTGGTCGGCGCTCCTAAACTTACTTGGGCGGGGGATTTTAAATTGGATGGGGATGATGGCGCGTGTTTCTCCCATGAGCCGGGGAATGAATACTTTCTCGGGTGCGTGGGGTGTGGGGCGGTGTTGGATCGCACCAAGCCCATCGCGGAGCATCGACGGAAGGATCTGATCGAGCAGCGGAAATGGTCGTTCCGCATTTCGCAGCTCGCGATTGGCGCGATTGATCTGGCGCAGATTGTCGGCCGGTTCCAATTGGCGGTGGCTGATCCGGAGGAGATGATTGTGTTCCGCTGCGATGTGCTGGGCCTTCCTCAGAGTTCGGCGCAGGCGCTCACTCCGGCGGTGATGGATCGCGCGCGGTCGGTGGAGGTGTTTGATCTGGCGCCAACGTGTCGCGAGGGGCATCTGGCTTTCGGCGGGTTGGATATGGGCGACCGTTGCTGGCTCTTCGCCCGCGAAGTACTAGCGTACGGCCACCATCCTGGCGGCCAGCTAGCGGGCAGCCAACTTGCGGGCGGGGTCCTTCCGGACGGGCACCATCTAAATCAATTTAAGGGTGCCGGCCGGCTCCTGGCGGCGGAGCGCATCAGCGCGGGGGATGTGGTGGGGCGGGCGCAATATTTGTTTCAGCGGCTCAGTTTGACGGCGTTGTTCATTGATGAACGGCCGTTGGTGAATGAGGCGCGGTCGCTGGCGCTGGCGTTGAACGGGCTGCAAAATCTGGCGTATTGGCCGCGCATCGCGGATGTGCGGAATGATTATGTGTCGCTGCCGGGCGGGCTGGCGTGGGATGGAAAAAATTCGCGCTGGGTGAATCTGAAGTGCGCGGTGGTGCGCTTCACGAAGAACTGCCTAGGCGCGGGGATCGAGCAGTCGGTGGTTTTTTTTGAGGAGGGCGGGCAGACGAAGTTCGTGCCGTGCATCGCGTGCAATCGCTTCGAGACGATTGATCGCGTGGTGCGGGAATTTTTGACGCCGGACGAGGGCGTGGTGGAGGTCGTCAATGGCAAGGTGCGCGAGACGCCGGGGCTGCTGCTGCCGCGCGTGGCCCCGGGGCATCCGCCGATCCTGGACCTGGTGGACGCGCACTTGATCGCGGGGAGTGAGCGCGGGCGGCGGGCGGATGGCGGCGCGGGGGATTATGTGGATGGCTGCGAGAATCATCTGCTGCTGGCGGATGGGTATTCGAAGCTGGCGGAGGTGGTGTGCGGGGGGAATCGGAACCGGTTCGCGCCGGGGAAATTTATTTTGTGGGAAAATTCGCGGCGGAGCCGGGCGGTCATGGGGCGGAGGAACCGGGCGTTGGAGGGGTGAAATATGAATGACGAAGCTCGAATGGTACTGGCGTACGGCCACCATGAATTGGGAATGACTAATTACTAAATCCTAATCACGAATGAATGACGAAGCTCGAATGACGAATGGTGGATGCGGGGGCGCTAGCAAGGTAGTGGATTGCGGCAAGGTTGGTTTTGACGCTCGCCCTCACCTGTGTCCTCTCCCCCGGGGAGAGGAGCAAGTGGAGATGCGTTCGGTGAGTGCGCTGGTCGTGGGGGCTATCCAGTCGCGGGGGATTCAACAAATGGACGGCGGCTGTGTCGCAGACCAGCCGCAGCGCGTCGCAATTGTCGAACGCTCTCGTGCTGGCCACGCGCTGCGGCTGGCCCTGCGGGCACAGCCGCCGTCCGTTCGGAGCGGGATCCAAAGTGCGGAGGGCTTCCGTGCATTTCACGCGGCCAGCACGCCCGGATGCGGTCGGGCCACGGGTTTTTACAACCAAGCAACCAAGCAACCAAGAACAATTATGCGCTCTCACACATTTCACGCACCCGGGTTGACGAGTGTTGCTGCGCCCGGGAGTGCGGGCCGCACGGGCAGGCGCACTCCGGGGGCGACGGCGGAGCGCGGCTGTGTCCCGCTCGGAGCGGGATCAGCCGCAGCACGTCGGAACTTTCGAACGTGCCCGCACTGGCCACGCGCTGCGGCTGGCCCTCCGGGCACAGCCGCGCTCCGGGCGGAAATGGGAAGACACGCCCACGGCGGAGTGCGGCCGTCCCCGGCCGCAGCAATGTTCAAAGTGCGGAGGGCTTCCGTGCATTTCACGCGGCCAGCACGCCCGGGTGCGGTCGGGCCACGGGTTTTTACAACCAAGCAACCAAACAACCAAGCAACTAAGAACAATTATGCGCTCTCACACATTTCACGCACCCGGGTTGACGAGTGTTGCTGCGCCCGGGACGGGCGCACTCCGGGGGCGACGGCGGAGCGCGGCTGTGTCGCAGAACAGCCGCAGCGCGTCGCAAATTTAGAACCCACTCGTGCTGGCCACCCGCAGCGGCTTGCCCCGCGGGCACACCCCCCCTACCTTACGGCCGGGTTACAAAATTCGGCGGGCTTTTTTA
>JARLJW010000070.1 GCA_031290985.1 Verrucomicrobiia bacterium
ACTTCTAGTTCGGGTTGCAGAACGGTTGAGCCAGCAACGCACCGCGAAGGGGGCGCTGGGCCCAGTGCGCTATTTTTGGCCGTTGCTCGTGATTCGCAATGGGGTCTTTCTCATCACGGTTCTGTGCCATGGGTTCCGGCGGCTGCTGCCACCCTATTGAGGGTCGAAAACAGGATTTGAATCGTCACGAAACCTGCTAAAGTTTAGTGACAATTGGTGCCAAAAAAAATTCAATTGTGTGCAGGTTGGTGCAGTTTGAGCGAAAACAGGCCTTGCGTAAGCTGCACGTGGCTGCACACTTATGCATGGAGCTGCAACCGCGTGGTGGGTTCGATTCCCTTCACCCGCTCCAATATGATTTCTATCGTTAAACAAGGCTTTCCGCGGTTGCTGTTTCGTCACCAAACCAGGCACGCCCGCCACGGAATACCGGAGGGGATTTTTTCTGAAATCGTTTGCCTGGCACAATGGCGGGCAATTACGCTTTAGGAAAACGGTGGCCGGGCGCATGACGCCTGGCTGAGCAACGGCCTTTGGCGTGATTTCAGCGATGGTGATCGCGGGGGGGTCCATGACAAGATTACAAAAGTATTTTCCAAAATGACCGCCCCGGAGCAATGGCTCATGGCTTTGGCGGATCCAAAGTTCCAGGCTGACAACCTGCCGCGTCAAAAGCTCAACGCGGCGGCGGTCGCCCCCTTATGCGTCCTTTCGGAAATGCACGGAGTTCTGCCCGCAACCTTGGAGCGGCTTGATTATATGTTGCGCAACAAACCTGAATGGCTGTTGGCAGCGCCGGGTTTGAATTTGGAGATTCTTGCGACCCTCCGGCCGATGCAAAAGCGCCTGGCGGAACGTTCCGCGATCGCCCTGTTTCTCGGCGCTGAGTCCCGGAGAATGCAACTCGAATTACGCGCAACCGGGGTGGAAGCGATGCTGCTGAAAGGCGTTGATTTTGCCGGACGCCTTTATGCGCCGCCCGCTTGGCGCCTGTTCAATGACATCGACGTGCTGGTGCGCGCCAGCGAATGGGGCGGCGTGGAGGCCACGCTGGCGCGGCTGGGATATCAACCGCAGGAAACGGCCATGAAATATGCGCGGGGCTACTCGGAGCGCACCTGGCAACATCCGGCCATGCCAGGAGCGATGGTGGAGGTGCATGATAATTTAGTGAACTCGCCCACGATCCGCCGGGGGGTTTCCGTACGGCTGGAGGATGTGCCAACCGAACGGGCGGCCGACGGATTGCTCCGGGCCACACCCGCGGGCCTGTTGATCATCGCGGCGGTGCATGCCGCGGCGAGTCACAGCTTAGACAAGGTGCAGCACTTGTGCGATCTCGCGCAGATCGTGCGCGGCCGGGCCGGGCCGGTGGATGAAGCCGCCGTGCGTGAATGCCTCGAGAAAACCGGCGCGGGTTTCAGTGTTGCGCTGGCCTTGGATCTGACCGCGCGCGCGCTCCATGAAAAGGCGGCCGCCGAGCTGCTGGCGCGGCTGAAACTCCGCTGGCCGGGGCGTTTGGCGCGGCTGCTGATCACGCCGGGACTCGTCGCCCAATCCCAGGGGCCTAGTCGCCGTGCCGGATCATGGCGGCGGCAAATGTTGCGTCAGCTTTTGAAGCGCCGCCGTTAAGCTTGGAGAACCGGTAAATTTCCCGCAGCCGGCCTGCCCCCAAAGTGGCCGGCGGATTGAGCGCCCGGCCGTCCAGGCTCACCCAGGCGTGGCCGTGCCGCCGCCCGCCCGCAAGGCACGGTTCGTCCACGCCAAAGTGCAGACACAGGTCGCCGTCGCGGGCATCCACAAACCGGAACAAAATGAGCGAGCGCAGATAACAGGTGTCCCGCGATCGTAATAACGGCAGGCGGAGCCAGCGGCGCGAAAGTCTGGCCACGCGCGCAAAATCGGTGCCGTCCCGGGATTGGGCGGCGACGCGCCTGAGGAACACCGGCAGTTCGCTCCGCGCCAGCCGGGCCGGCGCGCGCAAAATAAAGTGACCCAGCGCCAGCCACAGCGGCAGTCCGTTTCCAGATTTGAATCCGGCGGGCTTGCCGCGGTCGCGGGCCGAAGGGCGCCGCCGGAAGCGGCGGCGTTCCCGGGGCGAGAAGAAGGTTGAAATGAAACCAACCCGCTGCGCCACCTGCTTGAGCAACAGGCCGCGCCGCGCCAGGCCTTCGTCTCCGCGCGCGGTGGCGGCGCGGGCCGCCGGCAGCAGCAGACCCGCCCAGGCCCGGGCCTCGCGTGGCCCGGACCAAGGCCAGCGGTCGCCGTAGCGCAGGAGAAAATGCCCGTAACCCCGGCCATAGATCACCTGCTGTTGCCAAAGGCTCTTCCAGTCGGCGCGGTGCCGGTGCATCACGATGGCCGTGGGGACATGCAGGATTTTCCCACCAAATCGCTCCGTGATGCGCAAATGCAGTTCGGGAGTTTCATACCATCGGAAGGCGGCGTCGAACCCGCCGACGGCCAGCAGGTCCGCGCGGCGATAAGCGAGATTGCAGGAAGGCGCCCAGGGCATCGTTTCGTGGCGGAGATAGGCTTCTGCATCCAAGCCGCCAACCAGGTCCATGAACCGCGCGGCGGGCGTTTTCGATTCCAGCCCGATCGTCTTGCCGGCCAGCGCGAGCGTGGAACGGTCAGCGGTTTCGGCGGCGGCCAAAAACGACGGCAGCCAGCGGCGCGACGGAACACAATCGGCGTCGGTAAAGGCGATCCATTCCCCGCGGGCGTTTTGAATGCCGGCGTTGCGCGCGGCGGAAGGCCCCCGGTTCTGCGGCAGCCGCACCACCACGGCCCCGGCGCGTTCAGCCACTTCCGCCGTGCGGTCGCTGGAGCCGTCGTCCACCACAATGCATTCAAACAGGTCGCGGGCCAGCGGCTGCGCGACCACGGCGCGAACCGTTTCCGCGACCGTGCTTTCGGCGTTGAAGGCGGGAATGACGACGGAGAAACGCGGATTCATGAGGAGCCCTTTTTCCACTGGCTGAAAAATCCCTTCCAGAAGTGCCGGGTCCACCGGCGGTGGTAAGCCTCGAATTCCGCCCGCTGGGCGCTGAACAGGCGGGTGGCCCGGCAAAACGCCACCAAAGGCGCCGCCGCCTGGAGGGTCAAAACCGAGAGGCGCACCACGCCGGACCGCCAAGCGGCCCACTTGATCAGGTCGGGATGCCGCTGCATGACCAGCGCATAACCGGCCCCGTGCCAGCGAGCCTGCTGCCAAAGCGCTTCGTTCGTGCGGCGATGCTTGTGGAACAGGATGGCCTGGTCCACGAAGGCGATGGTCGAGCCGGGGAACCGCCGGCGGAGGCGGATGCCTAAATCCACGTCTTCGCCGCTCATCATCGTTTCGTCCCAGCCGCCGATCTCAAGCGCGGCGGAGCGGCGGACGGCCAAGTTCATTCCGTGGGCGAAGGGATGAAGCGGATGCCGGGCGGTGTTCTCGCAGTCGAAAATTTTTCGCGCGCAGGCGAACCGTTCCGCGCCGGTGCCCGGCCGCCATCCATGAATCGGGCCGGTGGCCTGGATCGTTTCACGGTTCGTGAAAGCCGAGAGCAGCGAGGCCAGCCAGCGGCGCGTGGGAACGGTGTCCGCATCGGTGCAAACGACGATATCCGCCTGAGCGTGGGCGAGTCCCAGGTTGCGCGCGGCGGCCGGACCGCGCACCGGCTGATGCAGCAGAAGCGCGCCGTGCGTCCGGACAATTTCCGCGGTGCGGTCGGTCGAACCGTTGTCCACCACGATGATTTCGAATTGTCCCGGCACGCCCGCCTGGGCCTTGAGCGCGGCCAGTAATTCGCCGATGGTTGCCGCACCGTTGAGCACCGGAATGACGACGCTGGCTGACGGCGCGGAGCTCATGGCAACAGACTCCGCAAGCATTCGTCCAGGCGTTCCATGGTGGCCGGATCCGTGAAGGCTTCGTGGCCGATGTTCAGCCGGGCGGAATTGAGTTTTGCCGCGGTCTGGGCGATGCAGGAGACCAGCGGCCGCGCGTGTTCGGGGTCGGTTGGAATCGCCACCTGGCGGAGCAGGGTGTTCAGGGTTTTGAGGCGGTCCAACGGCTCGAACGACATCCCGCTTTCGACGCGCTCGACGTGTAACAGTCCCGCCGGCGAGGCGCGCTCCAACAGCCGATCTGACCAGACGTCGGCAATCCGCACGATGCGCTTGTCGGTCCACCGTGAATAGGGCGGGAACCGGGCAAGGTTTCCCGCCTCCGGGAACCAACGCGAGGCCGACGGGTGCAAATGGAATCGCTGCGCCAGCGCCCCGGCCACCACGCCTTCCGCCTCGGCTCGCAAGAGCGTCTTGTCGTCGCCCAAGGTGCGCCAGCCACGCCGGAGGAAGGCGGTGGTCAAGGTGGTTTTGCCCGTGCCGGAGGGTGCGCACAAAAGGACGCAACGCTTTTCTCCCGGCGGAATGAGCGAGGCGGCATGCAGCGGCGTCCAGCCGGCCTGCGACCAGGAGCGGGCGAGCAGCAGCACCAGTTGCTGTTCGACCTCTTCCACGAGTTCCGGCCAGTCGGAATGAAACGGCACCGTGATGCGCGCGGTGCGGCCAGCCAAGTCGAACTCCATCCAGACACCCACGCGGCTGCGGGAAAGGAGACGCGAGCCGTGGCGGTCGACCCGAAGACGATAAGAGCGCAGGTAGGCGCCGGCCGGTTCACGGTTTTCGGAAGGCGCGGTTGCGCGCTCAATGGCGACGCTGACCACGACCTCGGGCGTTGGCCAGGGGGCATCGTACTGGCTCAATAATCCGTGCAAAGCATCGCGCCAGTTTGCATCGTCAAACACAACGGCCAGGCGCACCGGTCCGCAGGCATAAACGGCCTCGACGGGCGTGGGGGCCAAAGCGGTGCGGGTCATTCAGCGAGCGGCATGCCGGGATCGAAAGCGCTCACCATGATGCGCTGAAGGGGTTCGTGGTGCTTGCACAGTTCGGGTGCAACCCAGGCAATCATCGGGATTGCCAGGGCGGCCCCGGCGGGTGCCTCCACGGGCTCCACCAGGCCTTCGGCGATGATTTGCTCGATCAGGCGGTTGATGGCGGGTGTGTCGCCGTTGGCCCCCCATTTCTGGCCGAGTTCAAGAACCTCTGCCGGGGTGGCGCCGGTTTCGAACATCTGGAGGATCGACCACGCCGTCGGATTTGCCGAAAAGAAAAATTTTGTGCGCAGATCGAGAATCACCGCGCCATCGTTCAACACCGTCGCAACCACATCGGGACGCAGGCGCCAGCGGCAATGATCGGATTGGGGAGGCATATAATTCCTGGTAAAAGCGCTCTTTAGTTGAACTTCAGTTTTAGAAAATCAGTTTTCATTGTCAACCACTTTGCAACCTAAAGCAGGCTTGCGACCGGCATTCGTGCAGAGGTCTGGACAGCGGTCGCTTCCATAAAACCCCGGCTTCTCCCCGAACTTCATCGTCCCCAAAATAATCCAATCTCCACGCTTGAAATGTTTTTTGAACCTGCTACCTTTATATGAAAAGGTACCTTTAATCGGAACACAAAAATGATTCTGGACGAAAAATTCGCCCCCATCCGCAAGGGTTTGCTGGAGTTCATCCTCCTCAAAATCATCGCCACCGAGAAGGTGTATGCCGCCGACATCTTGAAGCAGCTCAGCGCCACCGAATTTGCCACCCAGGAAGGCACCTTGTATCCGCTCCTCAGCAAGATGCGCCGCGAGGAACTGCTCGATTACGATTGGAAGGAATCCGAAGCCGGTCCGCCGCGAAAATACTACGAGCTGACCGCCAAGGGCCGCGCCCAGTTGCGCGAAACCTCCGAGTACTGGCAGAAAATCAACGAAACCCTCAAGCAGTTCGGCCAAAAATAACCCGCCACCCGCCTATGAACAAAGTCATCACTGTGAATTTGAATGGCAACGCCTATCAGCTTGAGGAAAGCGGCTATGAGGCGCTCCGCGTCTACCTGGACGGAGCCGCGGCGAAACTCGCCGGCAACCCGGACCGGGAGGAAATCATCTCCGACATCGAACAGGCCATCGCCGACAAGCTGCGCGCCCTGCTCGGGCCTTACAAAAATGTCGCCGCCACGGCCCAGGTGCAGGCCATCATCGCCGAAATGGGGCCCGTTGACACCGGTGCGGGAACGCCCGTCAATGAACCTCCGCCCCGGGAAAAAGCCGGCGCGACCGGCCCGGCCCCGGGCCCCGCGCCGGCAGCTCCCGCCAAACGACTGTACCGTTTGCATGACGGATCGATGATCAGCGGCGTGTGCAACGGCATCGCCGCCTATTTCAACCTGGACCCCACGATTGTCCGGCTCGCATTTGTGATCGGGGCCATGCTCACGGGCGGCGTTGGCATGGTGGCCTATCTCGTCATGGCGGTGGTCATCCCGCTCGCCAGCACCGCGGAAGAGAAAGATGCCGCGCGCGGCGCCCCGCCGTTCACCGCGCAGGAATTTATCCGGCGGGCCCGGGCGGGCTATTACGACAGCATGAAAGGTTTTCCCGACCGCCAGTCGCGGCGGGCCTGGAAGCGAAAATTCAAGGAAGACATGCGCGCCTGGAGCCGGTCATTCAAATGGCAGGCCCATCTGGACACCTGCGCGGCGCAAAGCCACTGGCACAACTATTGGGCGGAACATCCCTTCATGGAAGCGGGTTGGGGCATCGCCCTGCCTTTTTTGACCCTCTTCAACGCCGCACTGGCCATCGGTTTCATCATCGTCATCATTTCCCTGCTGACCAATGGCACCTTGATTGGCCAGGCCCCGCCCTCCGGCCTGCCGGTTTGGTTGACGATCGTCCTCCTGTTGATCGCGTACAATTTCATCGTCTGGCCCATCAAGGCGGCGCGGCACGCGTTCTATCGTCACGGCCTTTGCGGCGCGCGGCCCGGGCCGCGGGTGTTCATCTCCCTCTGGGACACGTTTGTCTGGATCGCCTTTGTGAGCGTGCTCCTCTGGCTCGCGCTTACGCATCTGCCGGAAGTGCAGGCGGCCGTCAGCAACATCCCCGTGGTTTTTCATGAAGCGAAGGACAACCTTCACCAGTGGTGGTCGCATCACTGATCGGCATCCACGCAATTCGTAAGTTGCAAGCTTGACCGGAGACAGCGCTTGGCGGAAGCTGCCCGGGCGGCGATTCATCGCGGCCAATAATAATTATGATCTTACGATTCTCGATGCTGATGGCGGCAAGCCTGTGCCTGTTGGGTTGCGCCAAATCAAGCCAACCCGCCGGTGACACCAATGCCGGCACGAACGTCCCGGGCGTCGCCGCCGCGCCGGCAACTGCGGGCGAAATGACCACGACCGCCAGCGGTTTGAAGTATCAGGTTTTGAAACATGGCACCGGCACGGTTTCGCCCAAGGCCACGGACACGGTGAAGGTGCATTACGAGGGCAAATTGCTGGATGGCACCGTGTTTGACAGCTCCATCGCCCGCGGCCAGCCGATCAGCTTTCCGTTGAACGCCGTCATCCCCGGCTGGACGGAAGGACTGCAGCTGATGAAAGTGGGCGACAAGTTCAAGTTCGAGATTCCGGCGAACCTGGCTTACGGCGCGAACAGCCCCAGCCCGGCGATCCCGCCGAACAGCACGCTCGTCTTCGAGGTGGAATTGCTGGGGATCGAATAGCGTCCTTTTTTATTGGCTCTTTTCCACGCGTCCTAAGCATCCCTGGTGTCCCTCGCCGGCCCCACCACAAATCCAATTTGCCCTTTCCCTCCGTTTCGCGCATAAATCCCCGATGCCATCACGGGTCATGTCCGCCGCCGTCACGGGAATTAACGCCTATGCCGTCGAGATCGAGGTCGGGGCCAACTGCGGCTATGCTGAGACCGTCAGCGTAGTGTTTTCTGGCAGTTGCCCGCTGAGCCATTAGATCCCGATGCAGAACCTGATCGTCATTCTCGGAACCAATGCCTCCGGCAAGAGCGAGCTGGGCATTCGCCTGGCGAACCATCTGGGCGGCGAAATTGTCTCCGCCGACTCGCGCCAGGTCTATCGCGGCCTGGACCTGGGCAGCGGGAAGATCACCCCGGCCCAGGCCGGTACGGTAAAACATCACCTCATTGACGTCGCTGACCTGTCGGATTATTTCTCCCTGGCCCAGTATCAGCGGGCCGCTTACAGCGCCATTGATTCCATTTCCGGGTCGGGTCGGCGGCCGCTCCTCGTCGGCGGGACCGGTTTGTACATCAGCGCGATTGTCGCCGGTTATGAGCTGGTGGAGGTTCCCCCCAACGACCCGCTGCGCACGGAGCTTGAGGGCCTGCCTTTGCCGCAGTTGGTGGCCCGACTTGAAAAGGCCGACCCGGCGGCCGCCAGCCGCATTGATAAAGGCAACCGGCGCCGGCTCATCCGGGCCATCGAAATCGCCGCCGGCGGCGGCACGCACACGACCGCCCACCAAAGTTCGCCGCGCTACAACTGCCTGCAACTGGGGCTGACCTGGCCCCGCGAAATCCTCGAGCAAAGAATCGAGCAACGCCTCCGGGACCGGCTGGCCAACGGCATGATCGAGGAAGTCGCCGGACTTCGCGCCCGGGGCGTGCCCGACCTCCGGCTGGAAAAGCTCGGGCTGGAGTACCGGTACATCACGCGCTTTCTCCGGGGCGAGCTGGCCACCCTCGACGACCTGCGCCGGGAACTTGGCATTGCCATCCGCCAGTTTGCCAAAGGCCAGATCACCTGGTTCAAGCGCGACCGCCGGATTCTGTGGCTGGATCCCTTCGGCGATTATTTTCAAGAAGCCTGCGACCGCGTCCGGGAATGGGAGGCGGGCTAGGCCAGGGCGAAAAAGAGTCACCCATTAGTACTTCAAGCGGGCTGCCGACCGGAAGGCGTGTCAACGGATAAAATGGTTTTAGTTACCAAATTGTTTTGTTCGGGTTCTGTCAGTACTTGCCCTGCGCTGGCTTTTTGCCGGCCTTACTGGTCATTACGTCTCGTCTCTCTTGCCACCCGCCAACTCAATTCCCAAACTCATAGATTGCCTTTTGCTCGTCATTCTACCACCGCCCAAACAATCCTTCATTGCGAATAGATTGCGCCTTCATTCCGCCCGCAGCCAAATCGTCCGCGAAAGTGGAGTTTGTCGTGCGGTGACAAATGGCCCGTCCGCCACGGACCGCCAGCCGCCCTGCACATCAGCCTCTGTCAGTGGTTTAAAACTTTGTTCCTTTAGGCCTTGGTTGTTCGTCCCATCCGGGTTCAGTGCCGGTCACCGGCTCCGGGTCTTGCGAGGTAAAAAACGTTCTTGCCGCCCCGCCCGCGACTGGCTATCAAACCGGATGGATTCCCGGGAAGCGCTGGTGGCATTGAACATGATTGAAGGCGTCGGGCCCGTGCGCGCCCGGTCGCTGATCGAATTCTTTGGCGAGGCGCCCAAAATCCTTTCCGCCTCCAAAGGCGAACTGCTGCGCGTCCGCAATATCGGCGAGGACACGGCGGAGAAAATTGCCACCTGGGAAAAATCCGTGGATCTCGCAGGCGAGCTGAAGCGCATCAGCGATTACGGCTGCCACATCGTCATTTCTTCCGATGAAAATTATCCCGCCTCGCTGCGCGAAATCTACGACCCGCCGCTGGTGTTGTACGTCAAAGGTGAATTGACCGCGAAGGACAAGAACTCCGTGGCGATGGTGGGCTCGCGGATGACGACGCATTACGGGATCGAGACGGCGCGCAAGCTGGCGTATCAGCTCGCGTACGTGGGCGTGACGGTGGTGAGCGGCGGCGCACGCGGCATCGACACGGCGGCGCATCAAGGGGCATTGAGCGGAAAGGGGCGGACCATCGCGGTGCTGGGCACGGGCATCAACCTTGTGTTTCCGGTCGAGAACGCGGAGCTGTTCGAGCGCATCGCGGCGAACGGCGCGGTGATGACGCAGTTTCCGTTCAACCGGCCGGCGGACAAGCAGTCGTTCCCGATCCGCAACCGCATCGTGGCGGGCATGACGCTGGGGACGGTGGTGGTGGAGGCGAATTTGACGAGCGGTTCGCTCATCACGGCGAATTTTGCCACGGAATACGGACGGCAGATTTTTGCGGTGCCGGGGCGGATCGATTCGCCGCGCAGCAAGGGCTGTCACGATCTGATCAAGAAGGGCGCGAAGCTGTGCGAAGGCGTGGAGGACATCCTGAGCGAGTTTGAGTATCTGTTCCCGGCGACCAACCGTCCGCCGTCCGCCAACGAGACGGGCGTGTTGCCGGCGCTGGAGTTGAACCCCAATGAGCAGAGCGTTTTTACGGCGGTGAAGCTGGAGGAGGAATCGAGCATCGACGAGATCATCCGGGCGAGCGGGCTGCCCAGCTCGGCGGTGAACGTGGCGTTGTTCAGCCTGGAGATGAAGCGGCTGGTGCGGCAGTTGCCGGGGAAGTTGTTTGTGCGGAGCAAGTGACCGCCGTTGGCCGCGGAACCGGCGGGCGGTCAATTGTCTGTAACCTTTGCTGATATTTCCATAATATCCAGATAAAGATAATGGCAGGAAGTGAAAGCACGCAGATGGCCGTCCCGCCCGCGCAGGTGTTCGCCACCACTCATTGGTCGGTGGTGGTGACGGCGGCGGGGAGTGACGCGCCACGTGCCCGGGCGGCGTTGGCGCACCTCTGCCAGATATATTGGTATCCCATTTATCATTTCGTTCGCCGGCAGGGCCATGCCAGGCATGACGCGGAGGATTTCACTCAAGAATTCTTTGCGCGGCTGCTGGAAAAAAACTGGATCGCCCACGCCGACCAATCACGCGGCCGGTTTCGGACCTTCCTGCTGCTGGTGCTGAAGCGCTTTCTGGCGGGCGAGTGGCACAAGGCAAATGCGCAGAAGCGGGGCGGCGCCCGCCCCTGCCTGCCGCTGCCGCTGGCCACGGCCGAGACGCGCTATGCGCTCGAACCCGCCGCCGTGGGCACCCCCGAGCAGGCGTTTGAGAAGCAATGGGCGTTGACCTTGCTGGAGACCGTTCTACGCGAGTTGCGCCGGGAGTATGAGCAGGCGGAGCGCGGCCGGTTGTTTGAGGCGCTCAAGCCCTGCCTCATGGGCAGCCGCGAGTCGCAGCCTTATGCCACGCTGGCCGCCGAACAGGCGATGTCCGAGGGCGCGGTAAAAGTGGCGGTTCACCGGTTGCGGCAACGGTACCGGGAACGGCTCAAAGCTGAAATTGCCCGCACGGTGGCCTCGCCGGCGGATGTGGACGCCGAAATGCGCCACCTGTTTCGCGTCCTGACGCGGAGTTGACGGGCACCATTTTATCAGGCCGCACTGTAACCTTTGCCGGCGGTTCCATAGTGAACAGGTGAAGGATAAAAATATGGAGACCAAACGCATCTGTTCGTACTGCGGCAAGACGCTCGCGGCCAATACGCCGGAGGGCCTGTGCCCCGAATGTCTGCTCAAGGCCGGTCTGGGTTCGGGCATGGACCTCGGAGCGGATACCGAAGCGGGCGCCTCCCGCCCGGGCTTCGTGCCCCCGACGGTGGCCGAACTCGCGCCGCTTTTTCCACAACTCGAAATCATTGAGTTGATCGGCCAGGGTGGCATGGGGGCCGTCTATAAGGCGCGGCAAAAGGAGCTTGAACGCACGGTGGCCCTCAAGATTCTGCCCCCCGGCATTGGCCAGGATTCCGCGTTTGCCGGACGTTTCGCGCGTGAAGCCAAAGCGCTGGCGCGGCTCAATCATCCCGGCATCGTCACCCTCTACGAGTTTGGGAAGGTCAACCCGCCGCCGGTGAACCCCGCACCGCAACCGCCCCTGTATTACTTTCTGATGGAGTTCGTTGATGGCGTAAACCTGCGGCAGTTGTTAAGCGCCAGCCGCCTCGCGCCCCGCGAGGCGCTGGCGATCGTGCCACAGATCTGCGATGCCCTCCAGTATGCCCATGACGCCGGCATTGTTCACCGCGACATCAAACCGGAAAACATCCTGCTCGACCGCCGCGGGCGGGTGAAGGTGGCGGACTTTGGGCTGGCCAAGCTGGTGGGAAACAGCGACGAAGCGGCGGCCGGCGGCGCAACTGCCGCCGGGCTGCCGGCGCTGACGGCCACCGGCAAAATCATGGGCACACCCCAATACATGGCTCCCGAGCAGGTCGAGCATCCCGCCGCCGTGGATCACCGCGCGGACATTTACGCCTTGGGCGTCGTGTTTTACCAGATGCTTACCGGCGAGCTGCCCGGCAAGCAGATCGAACCGCCGTCGAGGAAGGTTCAAATTGACGTGCGGCTGGATGAGATCGTGCTGCGGGCGATGGAAAAAAATCCCAAACTCCGCTACCAGCAGGTCAGCGAAGTGAAAACCCGGGTGGCAACGCTGGCCGCTACGAGCAGCGCTGGCAGTCCGGCGGCAGCGGAACCCGGCGCCGGTGAATTCGCGGCCCGGGAAAAATTCGGCGTATGGCTGCCGCTGGTGCTCCTGGCGGGCGTGCTGGCGCTCCTTTTTTGGCGCAGTTTTGTTCCGGGGCAGGTGCTGTTTTCCAACGACAGCCCCCTGGGCATCCGCCTGGCCGGATGGATGCAGCTGCCTGCGGGATTGCTGGGCCGGTGGGACGATCTTAACGGCCTCGGATTCAATGCCGGCTCATACGGCGTATCCATCAGCACATTGATCCTTTGGGTGCTCGGTCCGCTCGGCGCCAGCAAATTCCTGGCTCCGGTCATATTGTGCCTCCTCGGGCTGTGTGCCTGGTTCTCGTTTCAGCGCCTGCGCCTGACACCGTTCGCCGCGCTCCTGGGCGCTTTGGGAGTGGCCCTCAGCTCGAACTTTTTTTCGGCCGCCTGCTGGGGAGTTGCTTCAACCGTCCTGGGCATTGGCATGAGCTATCTGGCCATCGGCCTGGTGGCGTCGGCGAACCGGGCCGTTCGCCCGCTCGAACGCCGGGCATCCTTCGCCTTGGCCGGCTTGGCGGCCGGGGTCGGGATTATTGAAGCGGCCGATATCGGGGTTGTCTTCGGCCTCGTGGTTCTTGCCTTCGTGGTATTTTGTTCGCTGGTTGAAGCGGGCTCGTTTCGAGCCCGGGCCGTCCGCAGCGTTCTCCGGGTGCTGGTCGTGGGCGGTTTTGCCTTCTTAATGGCCGGGCAGACGTTTATCGGCCTGATCAACACCCAGGCCAGCGGCGTGACCGGACCGGCGCCAGTACAAGATGCGGAATGGCAGGCCCAGCGTTGGGATTGGGCCACGCAATGGAGCCTGCCGAAAGCTGAAACGCTCAGCCTGGTCGTTCCGGGTCTGTTTGGCTATCGGATGGACACTTCTGATGGGGGAAATTACCGGGGCGGGATTGGCCGGACCCCGGCCATTGACCGCTGGATTGACAACGGCCGGCAGGGGCCGCAACCGCAGGGATTGATGCGTTTTGCCGGTGGCGGCGGTTATGTGGGGCTGCCGGTCGCTTTGGTTGCGCTTTGGACCGCGCTCCAGTCGCTCCGCAGAAGGGATTCCGTCTTCACGCTGCCGGAGCGGAGGATGATCTGGTTTTGGTGCGGCCTGGGCATCGTCTGCCTCCTGCTGGCCTTTGGCCGCTTTGCCCCGTTTTATCACCTGCTCCGAGGGCTGCCGTATTTTTCGACCTTCCGCAACCCGATCCAATTCCTGAACCCGATGATTTTTTCGGTGTCCATCCTCTTCGCCCATGGTCTCGATGCGCTATGGCGTCAATACATGGCAGCCGGAAGTCCGGTTTCTGCGGCCAGTGGGCCCGGGAACTGGTGGCGCCCGGCCAGCCGGTTCGACCGGCGCTGGACAATCGCTTGTGCGCTGGCCTTGGGGTTAATCCTGCTGGCTTGGATGGTGTACGCCAGTTCCAGGGAATCGCTTGCCCACGCCATCGGGCTGGCCGGATTTGACGAACAAACTTCACAACTCATGGCGGCTTTCAGCATCCGCCAGACGGGTTGGTTTGCGTTGGCTTTCATTTTGGCCGCCGGCCTGTTGTCGGCGATCATCGGTTCCGGGTTCACCGGCCCGCGGGCGAAGTGGGGGGCTTCGCTACTGGGCTTGCTGCTGGTCTGTGACCTGAGCCGCGCCAATCTGCCGTGGATCATTCATTATGATTATCGGGAAAAATACGCCACCAACGACGTCCTTGAATTCCTGCGGCAGAAACCCTGTGAGCACCGGGTTGCGGGGCTGCCTTGGGTCACCACCCGGCAGTCATCCACGCTGGATGAGCTGTACCGCATTGAGTGGGCGCAGCATCATTTCTTCTATTACAATATCCAATCCCTCGACCTCGTTCAGATACCGAGGATGCCTGCGGACTTGGCCGCCTTCGAAGCGGCGCTTCGCCCGGAGGACGCGCACCCTCTGTTCCGCCTGGCCCGCCGCTGGCAATTGACCAACACGCGTTATCTCCTGGGTCCCGCTTCCGGCCTCAACCAGCTCAACGCCGGACTCCGTCCCGGTGACCTCCGCTTCCGGATCGCCCGCGGTTTCGATCTGGTGCCAAAACCCGGCGTGACCAAGCCGGCCAAACTGGAAGACCTCACGGCCGTCTTCAATCCCGACGGCCAGTATGCCATTTTTGAGTTCACCGACGCCTTGCCGCGCGCCAAAATGTATTCCCATTGGCAGGTCACCACCAATGACCAGGCCGCGCTGGCACAACTCGGCAGCGCCGCGTTCGACCCGCAAAAGACCGTCTTGGTGGATTCCGTGCTGCCGGGCGGCCAAATGATTGAAAGCGGCGGGAATGGCGGGAGCGAAGGCACGGTCGAGTTCGCCGATTACAGCTCGAAACACATCGTGCTTAAGACCCGGGCCGAACTCGCGTCCGTGCTGCTGCTCAACGACCGGTTTGACCCGGCCTGGCGGGTTACCGTTGATGGCAAACCCGCGTCGTTGCTCCGTTGCAACTACATCATGCGCGGGGTGCAACTGGCGCCGGGCGATCATACCATCGAGTTCACTTTTGAAATTGCCGTCGGCCTGCCCTTCGCGCGCGTGGAAGTTGAACCCGACACGCAGTTGGTTGAATTCATCTTCAAGGTTCCCACCGGCCTGCCTTCCTATTTCACCCTGCTGGCCTTTGGTGCCGGCTTCATTCTCCTGGTCGTGCTCCGGGTGGCCGGGCGGCGAAACGCCTCGTCGCAGAGAAGGAAAACCGGTTGAATAAGATGGTGCGCTGCCAATTAAATACCGAAGGTTGGTTTCCTTGGGCGGCGTGCCTGTCCAATCAACCGCGTATTTCCCGCCGGGAACGCGGAGCTGTCCGGGCGGCAAGCGAGGGGGACATGTCCCAACTGCGCCAAGGTCACCAGGAACCATTATAGATGTGTGAATCTTTCACACATTCCGCTTGACGGCGGCGGGCGAATGTGTGAATGTTTCACATATGAACCCCGTTGACCTGAATCAAAACGAGCTGGAGGCCCTGCGGATTCTTTGGGAACACAGCGAGCTGAAGCCGGCGGAGGTCCAGGCCCGTTTCTCGTGGCCGATCGAAAACGCCACCCTGCGCTCGGTGCTGGTGAACCTCGTCGAGAAGAAACACATCGCCCGCCGGCTGCAGGGGAAGGCTTTCTTCTATGCGGCGCGGGTTCCCAAGGCCACGCTGCTCCAGAATGTGATGCAGCATCTGGCCCGGGTGTTTGCCGGCGGGTCCAACCAGGAACTGGTCGCGCAACTGGTGGAAACAGCGGACATCAAACCCGCCGACCTGCTGCTCCTCCGCCAGACGGCGGCGGGATCAACACCGTCCAAAAGCAAAAGGAAAACCAAATGAACTCCCCGCTCCCGCTGGTGGTTGTGACGGTGCTGATCAAATGGACGCTGCTCCTCGCGCTGGGCTGGACGGCCCACTGGCGGCTCCGGGAAAAACATTCCCGCTGGCGGCTGATCCTGTGGCGCAGCCTCTTATGTTTTGGCCTGATTTTACCGCTGACAGCGTTCGTTCCACTGCCCGTTTTCCACATTCCTGTCCGCTACGCCCCGGCACCGGTGCCGGAGCTGCCTGACTTGGTGCTGTCAGCCACCGTGGCCGGCACGCCGATGTCGGCTGGGAACCCAGCCACTGGCCCCGCAGTGAAACCGGCCGGGTTAAATGCGGTTCAAAAAATTCCGGCGGCCACACCGGCTCCGCAGATCGCCAAAAAAATCCCGTGGGCAAACCTGCTGCTCCTGCTCTGGGGTTTGGGGGCGGCGTTCGCCGGGGCCCGGCTGGTCCGGTTGCAATGGCGACTGGCGCGCATCCGGCAGGCATCCCGTGCGGTTGATTTTCTGCTTCAAAACCAAATGCAGAACATCCAGGCGAGATTGGGAATGAAGCGGAAGATCACCGTGCGCGTCTCGGATGCGGTGATGTCGCCTTTTGCCTGCGGCCTGCGGCAACCGGTCATCCTGTTGCCGGAAAAACTGGTGCAGGAACTGCCGCCCGATGAAATTTCCGCGTTGCTGGCGCATGAGCTGGCGCACTTCCAGCAGCACGACCTGTTCTGGTGCGTGGGCTGGCGCTGGGTGCAGACGTTGTGCTGGTTTCATCCGCTGGTCTGGAAAATTCCCGCCGCGCATAATCTCGCCTGCGAACAGGAGGCGGACCGGATTGCCTCCTCGCAACTGGGGAACGACGCCGCCTATCCGCAATTGCTGGCCCGGCTGGCCTTGCGGGTGCTGGCGCTGCCGGCGGTGGAAACGCAACTCGTCGTAAACGGGAGTTCGCAGATCGCGCAACGGCTGATGCATCTAAAAAATGATGCGCCCGACGCGTGGAAACGGCGGCATTCCGTGGCGGGATTTGCCTTGGCGGGCCTGCTGTTTGTGCTGGCAACGGGGTGTGAATTATCCAAAAACAATCCGGCGACGGCAAATTTTCCTTCGACGATGGAATACAAACAGGTGCTGGTGGTGGTGCAGGATAAGGATGGCAGGCCGCTCGCGGGTGCGACCATCAAACCGTTTGGCTACCGGGTGCAGGGCGTGCGGCAGGTGGATGGTCACGGTTGGGATACCAACCGGTTTGGCCCGGTGGTAAAAGCAACCACCGATGACGAAGGCCGGGCGTGGATAAAATATCCCGTGGTGGCGATCCCGGAAGAAAAATTGCTGACGGGACAACTGACGTTCACCGTGAGCCATCCCGAATATTGTTCCGAGGTCAATCAAGGCTACCCGGTGGATGGCAGTGGCAAACCAATCCATCTGGTCAAAGGGATCGTGCTGGAAGTGACGGGCTATTACGGCAAGGACCGGCAACCGGTGACCGAGTTCGTTCCCACCCTGGGCCAGGACGGGGCGGGCAAGGACGACTGGCAAACCAATGAAAACGGCGTCTATAATTTTCGGCAACTGGCTGCGGGCGGACATCTGGTTCAACTCATGGGCCGGCTTCCGGCGGGAGAAATCGTATACAGCGATTCCATTGTATTCACAGCGGAGCCGGGTAAAACAAATCACTTCGACTTGGAAATGAGTCCGGGCATCCGGATCGAAGGGCGGCTGGACGACAACGTGCCGCGGCCGGTGAAGAACGGCCGGGTGCTGATCGCGGTGCGTCCGCGCCAGATACCCGCGTATCTGGTGCCGGAAGACTGGAGTGAAATGTGGACCCGGTTCGGATATTTCCGGTTCTGGCATACATACCGCCCGGTCGCGGAGGATGGAACGTTTGTGTTTGAATCGGTGCCGCCCGGTGAAGTGGATGTGATCGTGCACGGGGATGGCTTTGCTTCCAAGAGCATCGGGCAAGTTCGAAATCGCATCAACGGGCAACTTTCGGGCAACGGTCCAAAAATCGGCATTCCGCAACCGTTTCCGCTGACCGCGCCGGTGACAAAAGTTGAGATCATCACGGAACCGACGGCCACGTTGGAACTCACGGCGAAGACCAAGTCAGGGCAGCCGATTGAAGGTGCGACGGTTTACCTCAACCCGAATGTCCTGCGGATCGGCGGCATTTTTGGGTGGATGCGGGATTCAAGCGAAAAGCCGTTCCGGACTCTGGAGCCTTTGCCGGACGTGCCTTATTCAGGCAAAACGGACAGCGCCGGGAAAGTGGTCATCAAAAATATTCCGGCGGAGGATCGTGGCCTGGAGATAGATCATCCCGCCTATGTGATCCCGCTGCAACAACCGCACGGACTGCCAAACCGGAGGGTGCGCACCGATTTTGCGCCGGGCATTACCAATGTCATGACCGTGACGATGCAACTCAAGGGCAGGGATTTCATCGGGATGGCGAAGTAGAAATATTTTATGAAACACACATGCTTAAAAATAGCCGGCGGTGCGCTGGGCCTGCTTCTGTTTACCCTGTCGCCGGCCAGCGGCCAGACCAATGACCTGGCCGGCTTCGCAGGGGATTGGACGAACAAGGATTTTCAAACGCGCGACATCACCCGGGTCCAGATCCGGGTGATAGGCGGCCACGTGCGGCTGCACGCCTGGGGCAGATGTCATCCCAAGGAATGTGATGCGGGCGAGGGGATTGCCATCGTCAAAGGCCAGGGCCTGTCGGCGGCCTGGAAACAGCCGTTTGCCCTCCGGACACTGGAGCTGACACTGCTGGCGGACGGCAGTTTGCAGTTGTCCGAACAGACTCATTTCACTGACAACAGCGGCCGGAAGGACTCCAGCTTCACGAACACGCTGGTGAAGGGGTTGGTCCATGACTGGAGCGATCCGGCACCGCCAAAGTGACCCGTAGCGGAAGGTAACGGAAGTTGTTTGCGCGGAGCCAGGGAGGCGGGTCAACCCGTTGCCCGGCGGCGTAATGCCTCCGCGACCCGCGCGACGACCGGCGGCCACTGGCCGCGCTGCGTCTGGCGAAACAGGCGCATGGTTGGGTACCACGGCGTGTCGGACCGATCCAGAAACCAGCGCCAGTCGGCGTCGAATTGCGTCAGCGTCCATACCGGCATAGCCAGCGCGCCGGCGAGATGCACCACGCTCGTGTCCACGGCGATGACCAGGTCGAGCTGGGCCATGAAGGTGGCCGTGGCCAGGTAATCGTTCAACGCCGGCGACAAATCCACCAAGGCAGGCAGTGATTGAAAAAAGGGTTTGTCGCGTTCCGGCACGGGCAGTTGCAGGCTGTAAAACGTGACGCCGGGCGTCTGCAAAATCGGCGCGAACAGTTCCAGCGGCATGGACCGCGAGGCATCATCAGGATGGGCTGCGCTGCCGGCCCAGGCGAAACCAACTTTCAGATTTCCATTTTTTGCCGGCGGCAGATTGCTGGCGGGCGGCGCCCGCAAGTAAGGCACGCGGCCGGGGATGCTATTTTCAGTGATGCCCAGAAGTCCGGGCAGGCTCATGAGCGAAGTGAACACGTCAAATGCCGGCACCGGTTCGCCGAAGGCAACGACCTCGCCGGCGCAATCGGAAAGAACAAAAAGGGATTTCAGCTCCGGCCGGCATTCGAGGATCACGCGCGCGGCGCGTTCGCGGACGGCGGGCACGAACCGCGCGAAATGGATGCCGTCGCCAAACCCCCGTTCGGCGTGGATGAAAACGGTCTGGCCGGCGACGGATTCGCCGCGCCAGCGCGGCCGGGCAAAGATGCGCGGCCGGTTTTGTTTCCAGGGCGATTCGAATTCGCGGAAGCCCTCGCCCAAGCGGCCGGCGGTCAGCAGTAAAATCGCCCGGCCGGTTTTGGCGAGTTCGTAGTCCGGAGAAATTTTGAGCGCGTGGTCGTAGGCCGCGAGCGACTCGTCGAGCCGGTTGAACTGTTGGAAAATTTTGCCGAGATTGTTCCAGCTCATGAAGTCACGCGGATTTAGTTCCACGGCCTTTTGAAAGGCGGCCAGGGCGCGTTCGAGTTGGCCCAGCGCGTGTTCGGCAAGCCCGAGATGATAAAAATGATCGCCGTTGCGCGGTTCCAGTTCGGTGGCGCGGGCAAAACTTTGCCGCGCGCCCGCCCAGTCGCCGAGCCCGCGTTGCGCGCAGCCCACGCCGCTGAAAATATGCGCGGCCGCCGGCTGCAAGGCCGCGGCGCGCTGCAAATGGTCCGCCGCTTCCGCGTCACGGCCGGCTTTGTGCAGGATCATGCCGAGCAGATACAGCAATTGCGCATCCGCCGGGTTGCCGGGCAGCAAGAGGCGGCACAACGCCTCCGCCTCCGCGTGGCGGCCTTCGTGGTGGGCCGCGAATGCCAGCTTCAAGGTTTGTTGAAAAGAGTCCATCCGGTCTGTGCCAAAGCATAGGCGCCGCCGCCGGAAACGAAAATCTTTTGTGCGGCACCCGCGAATTAAAAAGCGGGGTGCGAATTGCATGTGCGGACCCGGTGAGTTTTGCCGGCTCAACCGCCGGTGAGCGCGCTGAAGAGGGCCGACATCTCCTCGTCGGCCTGGGCGGGATGGGCGAGGGTCTGGGTGATTTCTTCGCGCAACAATTCCCGATAGCGCCGGCGCAGGCGGTGGACCGCCACGCGCACGGCCCCTTCCGTCAGGTTCAGCGAGACGGCGGCCCGGGCGTAGGGGATTTCGCTTTTGCCGATCATCAGGAATGGTTTCAACTGTTCGTACAAGGCGGCCTTGTCATCGCCGTTTTCAGCGCGCAGGCGGGTGATGACGCGTTCGAGCACGACCATGGCCCAGGCGCGGTCATAGAGCTTGTCCGGGCTCAACTCGTGGGTGGGATCGATCAGGTAACGCGTATCGGCGTCCCGCCAGTCGAGCGACAGCGGCGCGACCCCGCCGCCGCGTTTCTGGCGGTTGGCATGATGCCATTCATTGATCATGTAGCGCTTCAAGGCGACGAGGAGGAACGCGCGGAACCGCCCCTTGTCGCTGCTGATGCCCTCGAGGTAATTTTTTTCCAGCAGGCGGGTGAAGAAGCCTTGCGTGAGGTCCTCGGCATCCTCGCGGGAATGACCCTGGCGGCGGACGTACGCGTAAAGCGGATACCAGTAGGTCCGGCACAATTCCTCCAAGGCCATCTCCGCCTGGGGCGAGCCGCCGCGGCCGGCCGTGAGCACGCAGGTCCAGTGCGTGGTGGCGAAAATGCCGGCGGCGGAAGCGGCGGGTTTCGGGGTTGGATTTTCAGTGCTCAATGCGTGAATCCCGGTTGGCCGCCCTTATTGGGCGAGTTCGGACAGGGTCTGGTTGCGAAGGTCGTAATCGTTGATGCTCTTGGCGATCTCGATGGCCGGTTTATGCAGGCCGCGTTTGGCCAGCAACAGGGCGACCTCGTGCGCGGCTTGGTTGCGCCGGGAAAAGTCATACATCTGCGCGATCGCTTTTTTGGCGATCTCGGCTTCGCCCGTCTTGGCGGCATCCAAGGCGATTGCGGCCAGCGGCTGATCTTTCGCAATCGGATCGTTGATGCTGGAGGCGGCGTCCAGGCGCTCGGCCAAGTTTTCCCGGAGATCCGTGGTGACCGGATCCTCAACCGCGGGGTCCTGATTGGTGGCCGGTTGAAAGAGCTTGTAGCGGATGCGGGCGGCCGGCGGGTTGCTGGTGAAGCCGGTGATCTGCAGCAGGCCCAGGGAACCAGCGCGCGTTTTGAATCCATAAATGCAATTCGTCGGGCTATCAAGCCGGCTGGAACCGCCAAATTTTACGGGCACGTTCCGGCCCATGTCATGTAACAAGCCGGTCAATGAGCCAGGCGTGGCGCTGTCCCAGTCACCCGGTTTCAAGATGACCACGTCACGAGTCATCCCGTAGAAACCGTCGTAGTCACTGACGAAGGCAAAGTCCATGGCTTCACCATCCAGCCACGCACAGGCGGCGGAATCTTTTTCCGGTCCGCGCGATTGTTGCGCGATGGACGAGGGCAACGATGCCATCTGCCCAGACATCAGTTTGATGGCCGCGAGATTGGTCAGTGCCTGTTCGGTCACCGGGCCAAACACTGCGGGGGAAACCCATTCGCCGGGCGCGTTCGTTTCATCCGCCCTGACCGCCGGTGCTGCCCCCTTCTGCATTTGGCGCACGGTCGCGGCCCGGGAAACAGCCTTGCGTCCGGACACATGGTTCACCAGCGTAATTGCGACAAACAACACGATCATCAACGCCACCAGCGCGAGGGCGATCTTGGTCGCGGTCGTCCACGTTGTCCCGCCGGCGCGCGGCGGCGGGCTCGGCGGCATTACCACCGTGCCGGAGGGTCCGCTGCCGGACGGCGCGGGCGTTTTCCGGCCGAAGACGTCTTCGTAGGCGTAGGTGGTGGCGATCATCGCGACCGGGGCGGCGATAAAAATTCCGATCCCGCAGCAGATGACGCCCAGCGCACACACCAAGGCCATCACGAGCCAGAGGCCAAAGAATTTCCACCAGTGCCGGGTGACGACCTTGCGGCTGAGTTCCATGGCCGGCCAGAAATCGAGCTGCTTGTCCGCGACCAGGATGATGGTGAACCACCAGGCCACCATGAGATAGATGCCGGGCAGAATGAGGCACACAAAGCCCAGGCCGGCCAGCATCCAGGTGACGAAGCCGGCGAGAAAGAGGTGCAGGAACCGTTGGCTGAAGCCGGAAAAGGCCACCTCGATGTTCACCGGTTCACCCCGGATCCGCCGGAGATAGTACAGGGACAATCCGCCCATGAGCGGGCCCCACACGAGCAGGGAAAAGGCCGAGGTAATTTCCGTAGAATTGTCGCCCGCCGGCCCGTGCCTGAAGGAGGCGCCGCCCAGCGAACTCACGAACCCAAATAACGCAATGAGGAGCGCCGTGACGCCGACGATCGGCCAAAAATCTTTTTTTACCAGCACCCAACTGCGCCGCAGGCAGCTGCGGATGTTTAGCTCGTAATCCCGCGCCAAGATTTCATCGGCCAGCCTCACGGCATTGGCCACCGGTGGCGGCGGCGGCGGCGGGGCGGCGCTGCCGGCGATGGTGTCCACCGCCGTCTTCACCTGGCTGGCGTGCTGATAGCGGCGTTCGGGATCCTTCTCGAGGGCGCGGAGGACGACATCATCGAGGCGCACGTCCACCTCGATCTTGCGGGAGGATGGCGGCCCGAATTTTCCGAGGGGCAGTTCGCCGGTGAGCATCTCGTAGAAGACCACGCCGAGGGAAAAAATGTCGGCGCGATGATCCACGGTCGTGGGCTTCTCCATTTGTTCCGGTGCCATGTAATGCGGCGTGCCGACGGCGCCGCCGGTCTGCGTGATGGCCACATCCGGCTGGCTGCTCAAAATCTTGGCGATGCCGAAATCGGCGATCTTCACGCGGCCTTTTTTATCGAGCAGGATGTTCTCCGGCTTGATGTCACGATGCACGATGCCCTCGTCGTGCGCGAACTGGAGGGCTTCGCAAATCTGCGGGACGATCTGGAGCGCTTCGCGGGCGGAAAGCTTGCCGGCCTGTTCGAGCTGGCGCAGGTTCAGGCCGTCCACATACTCCATGACGAAGAACGGCAGCCCGTTCACCTGGCCGAATTCATAGACGGCCACGATGTTGGGATGGTTCAGGCGGGCGAGCGCGCGGGCTTCGCGGTTGAAGCGCTCGATAAAGCCGGGGCCGCCCGCCGTCTGCGGCGGCAGGATCTTCAGGGCCACGATGCGATCGAGCCCGCGCTGGCGGGCCTGATAGACCGCGCCCATGCCGCCCTTGCCGATCAGCGCGATGATTTCGAGCTGGGGAAACAGCCCGGCCAGTTCGCCGACCGTGGGGGGCTGAAAGGGCGGGGTTTCGGGGGGCACGGCCGTATCCGCCGCCGCCCCCTGCTTGAACAGGCAGGCCGGGCAAAGCCCCGCCAGCACGCCAACCGGCAGCGGCGCACCACATTGGGGGCATTTTTGTTCCATATCCGGATTTGTTGCGCCTTCATTCATACACTTACCTCCTCAGTGTTTTCCAGAACTTGTTACAGGAATGAAGGGGGTGAGTCGTTTAGAAATTAAGCTGCAGAGTTAAATGGCTTGGGTGAACGCGGCGGATGATTAAAAAACCTGCCAAACAGCCACCGGAGAAATTGTTTAAACGGAGCAAGTAACACCAATTTCGGCGGTTCGCTGTTTTCGGTGGAATGAGGTTGTTCACAGAACGTTTTGTGTGAGGTGGCAGCACTGGCTGCTGCTTTGAGAAAACTTGTCGGCCAAGCCAAGGCGGGTTGAAAAACGGCCCGGTTTGGTGTTTGCGCCAGGAGGTTGGGAGTGATTTTGAAGGAGAAAGCCCCACCTCTCCCCGGCCCTCTCCCTCGTTGCACGGCGGAGAGGGGGCCAGAGGCGTCGGGTTTAAGAAAGGTTTCTACATAGTACACTGGCTGCCAGCCTCCTAAGTATTCTGCCGAATGACGCCGTTGATATTTGGCTGGACAAGACGGGTGGAAGATTTAAACTCACATACCGCATTGCGGGGCTACAATGCGGTATGTGCTATTTTCTGATTTAATTTAGTTCAACCGATCCACTACTTGCGCTGGGCAGGAACGTTGAGCAAGCTAATCCTTTGACCCCTTCGCCCAGCCACCGAAAACAGCGGGGAACCATTTCGGCATAAAATTTTTAAAAATGCTTGACGGTTTCTGGTTTTGGCGGCAACATACCAACTAGTCGGTATGAAGACTTTAAATCAAACAGCGGAAATGCCGGAAACCAAACGCAAGTTGGTGGAGGCTGGTGTGGCCTTGATGCGCAAGCAGGGGTTCAACGCCACCACGCTCGATGACATCTGCTCGGCTGCGGGTGTCACCAAGGGCAGTTTTTTTCACTACTTCAAGAGCAAACAGGAGGTCGCCGAAGCAGCGGTGGCCAGTTTCCGTGAGGGCAAGGTTCAGGATTTTGCGAACGCCCCGTTCCGTAAAATGGCCGATCCGTTGGATCGGATTTTTGGGCGGCTGGATTTTGTGCTCACGTCCACCGGTGGCGCGGGTGATTCAACGAAAGGTTGCCTGATTGGCATGTTCGCCCAGGAACTCGCGGCCACCAATCCCGAGCTACGCGGTCTCTGCCAGGCGGCGTTTTTGCGCACGGCGGCGGACATCGAAGCGGACCTCACGGAAGCGAAGGCGTTGCACGCCCCGAACGCGGCTTTTGATCCCAAAAAGGTTTCCCTCTTCTACGTCTCAATCATCCAGGGCGGATTGCTCGTGGCCAAGGCCGGTGAAAGTAATGCCGTGCTGCGCGATAACGTCGAACAGTTTCGGAGTTACGTGCAGGGGTTGTTCGGGGTGGCAGGTCGCCCGCAACCGGTGATGACTGCGGGCACTTCCACTTCAAATTTTTAACCTTAAAAGCTTATGAAAATGCACCTCTATTTATTTGTCATGAATACATACCGACTGGTCGGTATGTATTTTCTCTAACACAAACCTATTCACATCAAACCATGAACACGTCAACGCTCCCCTTCCCGCCCCGGGTAAACCAACCGGACGACATTTCCGTCAGCCCGACCTTGCTGCCCGGTCGCGGGAACAGTGACGAACGTGTTGAGTTCAACGGCGAGGCCGGTTTGCCGGCACCCGGAAAAAATCGCGGCGCGATTTCCAAGCGCACCTTGATTGCGGCCGTGAGCGGATTGGCGACGATTGGTCTGGTCTGGTTCGCCTACGATTGGTGGACCGTCGGTCGTTTCATTGAAAGCACGGACGACGCTTACATTGGCGGCGACGTGACCACGATTGCGCCGAAGGTTCCGGGCTTCATCGCGAAGCTCGCCGTGACCGACAACCAGCCGGTTCACGCGGGCGACCTGCTGGTCAGCCTGGATGACCGCGACTACCGCGCGGCGCTGGCGAAGGCCGGGGCGGCCGTCACCCTGCAGCAGGCCACGCTCGAAAATCTGGAGGCGACCCGGCACTTGCAGGAATCCATCATCGCGCAGGCGCAGGCGGAGATCGGCGCGACCGATGCGGAAACCATGCGCACCCGCGATGATCAGGACCGGTTTCAAAGGCTGCTGACCACCGGCGCGGTCTCCGCGCAAAGTTCGCAGCAGGCGGACACCAGTTTCAAACAGGCGCAGGCCGCCGGGCAAAAAGCGCAGGCCGCCCTTGATGCCGCGAAACGCCAGTTGGACGTGATCGCCACGCAAAAATTCCAGACACAGGCGGCGTTGGAGGCTGCGCTGGCTGAACGTGATCTGGCGCGGCTCAATTTGAGCTACACCGAACTGCGGGCACCGGTGGACGGCATCGTCGGCAACCGCAGTGCGCAGACCGGCGCGTATGCGACCACCGGTTCCCAGCTCATTTCGCTCGTGCCCGCGCGGGGCCTGTGGATTGATGCGAACTTCAAGGAAAGCCAGCTCGCGCTTGTGCATCCCGGATCGCCCGCCACGCTCGCGGTGGATTCGTTGCCCGGGAAAGTTTTGCATGGACACGTCGTCAGCATCGCCCCGGCGACCGGCGCGCAGTTCAGCGTGCTGCCGCCGGAGAATGCCACGGGCAATTTCACCAAGATCGTGCAACGGGTGACGGTGCGCATCATGCTGGATGACGAGGCGGCGGCGCAGGGCCGGTTGCGGCCCGGGCTTTCGGTGACGGCCCGGGTCAATGGAAAATCCGGGTTATGAACGGGGCCGCCCAGGGCGAACTTACCACGGCCGCCAAGGTCTTTGCCTTCGGCGCCATGTGCGTGGGCTTCTTCATCGCGCTGCTGGACATCCAGATCGTGTCCGCCTCGCTGAAGGAGATCGGCGGCGGCTTGTCCGCCAGCCCGGATGAAGTGGCGTGGGTGCAGACGAGTTATCTCATCGCCGAGATCATTGTGATTCCCATCTCGGGCTGGCTCTCGCGGGTGATGTCCACGCGCTGGCTGTTTTGTTTTTCGGCGGTTGGGTTTACGGCCACCAGCCTGCTGTGCGGCTGGGCGTGGGACATCCAGAGCATGATCATTTTTCGCGCGTTGCAGGGCTTCCTGGGCGGCTCGATGATCCCGACGGTTTACACCTCGGCCTTTTATTATTTCCAGGGCCATCAACGCGTCATTGCCGCCGCCGTGATCGGCGCGCTGGCGTCCCTGGCGCCCACGTTCGGGCCGACCATCGGCGGGTGGATCACGGACCATTATTCCTGGCACTGGCTGTTCTTCATCAACCTGGCCCCCGGCCTCTTCGTGGCGGTCTGCGTGCCGTTGCTGGTCAAGATCGACCAGGCGGATTTTTCCGTGCTGCGCGGCGCGGATTATCTGGGAATGCTGTTGATGGCCGTGTCGCTCGGCTGCCTGGAATACACGCTGGAGGAAGGTCCGCGCTGGAATTGGTTTGAAGATACTGTGATCTTCACCACGGGCTGGATCTCGGCCGTGAGCGGGATCGCCTTCATCTGGCGGAGCCTCGCGTATAAAAACCCGTTCATGGATCTGCGGGCGTTGAAGGACCTGAATTTCGCGCTCGGCTCGTTTTTCTCCTTCATCACGGGCATCGGCATCTTTGCGACGATCTATCTGACGCCGCTGTTCCTGGGCCGCGTGCGCGGATACAGCGCGCTGGAGACCGGCGAGGCGATTTTTTCGACGGGCATCTTCCAGATGCTGGCCATTCCGTTTTACACGTATTGCGCGCGGAAGTTTGATCTGCGGTGGCTGATGATGTTTGGGCTGGCGTGCTTCACGCTGGGCCTGTGGGAATTCACAGGCATCACGCATGACTGGAGCTGGCGCGAACTGCTGCTGCCACAGGCCCTGCGCGGCTTCGCGCAGCAGTTCACCGTCGCCCCCATCGTGACGCTGACGCTGGGCGGGCTGGCGCCGTCGCGGCTGAAATCCGCCTCCGGGTTGTTCAACCTGATGCGGAACCTCGGCGGGGCGATCGGCATCGCGGCGTGCGGCACGATTTTGAATGACCGCGCGAACCTGCATTTTCTCCGGCTGGCGGAACATCTCAATGCCACCAACGTGGCCCTGCAATCATGGTTGCAACACGCCGGCGCACACCTGACGGCGATCCAAGGCGGCGACCGGGTGCATGGCCAGGCGTCGGCGCTCAAGCAGCTTTGGTCGCTGACCTGGCGCGAGGCGCAGGTGCAAACCTATGCGGATGCTTTTCTGGTGATTGCGGCCTGTCTCGCACTGGCCACGGTGATGGTGCCGCTGTTGCGGAAGGTCGTGCCGCCGAGCGCACCGCCAGCGGATGCGCATTGAGAAGCCAGATCTTCGACTGAAAAAACTTTCATTCGCACGCGGGGCAGATGCCGGAGCTGCTTTGGAAACCTATTATCAAAGCAAAACAGGGATGAAAAGCGGCCATGGTTCGTGTTTCAGAAAGGGCGTTGGGAATCGAAAGCACCACCTCTCCCCAGCCCTCTCCCCCATTTCATGGCGGAGAGGGGGCCATGAGGCATCAGGTTTAAGAAAGGTTTCTACAGAGCAATGCCGGAGCCAGGGATCACGGCCCGGGCTGATCCAATTTCCGCCCCAGAATCCAAAGGCCGATGCCCGCCAGCACCGCGAGATCACAGAACAGCGTCGGGGCGAAGATCGGTGCGCCGTGGACGACGCGGAGAAATAAATTGTCACCAACATTGTGCCAGTCGGCCAGGGCGTGAAACGCGAAGCCCAGCGCCCCCACCGCGGCCTGCCCCAGCATGACGAGCCCGCACAGCCACAGAAACGGACGGCCCACCCGCAAGAGCAGCGGCACGATCAAAAACCCCACGGCCACCGCGCTGCTGATGACGGGAATCCATTCGGTGCGGTGGAAAAAACCGTTTTGGGCGTGGTCGGTGAGCGTGAAGATGAAATTCCCCATGAAGCCGCCGAGGGCAAAAAAGATCACCCATTGTGACCACTCGATGGCTTCATCCGCCACCATGCGATTCATGAGCAACAGCGCGCCGAGGCCGGTATAGGCGAGCGGGGCGGCGAAGGGGGCGGCATAGACGAGGCTGGCCAGGGTCCATTGCTGGAAAAACTGGCTTTGCAGATGCAGCACCAGACCGGTGATGCCGATGAGCACCGCGGTTCCGCCGACCAGAAATCCGAGCCGGCGCCAGAGGACCAGCCGCCCGGTGGCCAGCGCCCACAGCGCGGGCAGCAGCAATACAGGCGCGGCGAGCGAGAAAATGAGCGGCACATATTCGGCCCGCGAATGAAAGGCGTTGACGCTGTGGGCGAGAAAAATATCGGGCGCGAGTCCGCCCAGGTTGAACAACACGAACACCTCAACCCAGGTCCGCGGCCGGCGGCGCCAGTTATTTTCCATTTTCCTTGCGGAGTTGAGCGGCCTGTTCCTTGAGCTCCACCATGTGCTGGAGGATGGGATAGTTGCCGTGCCATTGCACATAATCCGCCCCGCCCATGAACGCGGCGTGCTTGGCGGTGCGGCCGTAATAATGCCAGAGGTCGAAGTACGTGAACTGGATCGTCTGGCTGAAGGGATTGGTGGAAAGCAAGCCGTCGGCTTTCAGGCCGTCCATGATGGCCCGGGCGGCGAGGACTTTTTCATTGGTGTCGTCCACCACGGCGGCACCCTCCTTGTAGATGCGGTCCACGAGCGGCGGCGTATGGCATTGCAGGCAGATGTCCTTCATCTTGGCCTGGGCGCGCTCCGCGTTCGGGCGCGGCTGCGTGACCTCGGCGAACAAGTTATACGAGAGCCGCTCGGAGGGATCATGCGTGACGCCGCGCCCGTTGAGTCCGCTCATGTGGCACGTCGCACAGGTGGGGATGAACATGTCCTTCGTCGTCAAGCTGTCGGACGGCGCCTTGAGGTTCAAGAGATCCTTCTGGGCGGCGAACATGATGCCGTGCTTCGATTGCGTGTAGATTTCGATCTGCGAATGGTCCGGGCCGAGGTGGCACTGGCCGCAGGTGCTGGGCAGGCGCGCGACTTCCACGCTCGAGGTGTGCCGGGTATGGCAGAGCGTGCAGTTGCCGATGGTGCCATCGCTGTTGGGCTTGCCGATGGCGTGACAGGTGATGCAGCCGCTTTTGGTGGCGGAACCGCCCTCCAGCAGGGTCAGCGGATGTGGCGGACGCTTCATCGAGCCGGGATGCAGTTTTTCCATCTGCTCGATCGTCTCCGGTGAGAAATCCTGGTTGCCCATGACCGCCACCCACGACGGCGCGGCGTGGCGGCTGTGGGCGAACTGCTCATAAACCGCCTGATGGCAGACGCGGCAGTTGGCGGGCGTGATGCCCGTGGTGATGACAAACCCGTTGTGGTTTGTGCTGGTCTGTCCCGGTTGCGCCTGATGACAGTCCAGGCAGGTCACGCCTTTCTGCGCGTGCTTGCTCATCTCATATTCGTGGACGATGGAATACTGGTTGTTGCGATGACATTCGGCGCACTTGCCGCTGGCGGTGATGAACGCCGCACTGGGCTGCTCCACCACCACGCGGGGACGCTTCGCGTTGACCAGGTACGCCGAAACGACCAGCCCCGTGGCAATAACAATGGCGATGAAGACGGTGCGGAAGTTCATGATTTAAAGTATTTATGGCAATGATTAGGCTGTCAACTGAAGGATGTCTTTTAAATCCTGCCCGGCGGTCTTGATGGGCAGGAGGTTGAATTTTTCATGCAGCACCTTGAGCACGTTCGGCGTGACGAAGGCCGGCAGCGTCGGCCCCAGGCGGATGTTGCGGATGCCGAGGTGGAGCAGGGTGAGCAGGATGGCCACGGCCTTCTGTTCATACCAGGACAACACGAGCGACAGCGGCAGCTCGTTCACGCCGCAGTTAAAGGCCTGGGACAGGGCCACGGCGATCTGGATGGCGGAATACGCGTCGTTGCACTGGCCGATGTCGAGCAGGCGCGGGATGCCGCCGATGGTGCCGAACTCGAGCTTGTTGAAACGGAATTTGCCGCAAGCGAGCGTCATGATCACGCAATCCTTCGGGACGCTTTCGGCGAACTCCGTGTAATAATCGCGTCCGCTCCGGGCGCCGTCGCAGCCGCCCACGAGGAAGAAATGTTTGATGGCCCCGGATTTCACCGCAGCCACCACCTGGTCCGCCACGCCGAGGACGGTTTTGTGTCCAAACCCCACGAGGATGGTCTTATCCGGCCCGTCCGCCGCAAAGCCCGGGGCGGCGAGTGCGGCGGTGATGACGGCCGTGAAATCACCATTGGTGATATGCGTCACCCCCGGCCAGCCGACGAGGCCGCTGGTGAAGATCCGGTTTTCATAATTTTCCTGCGGTTCCTGGATGCAGTTGGTCGTCATCAGGATCGCGCCGGGAAATTTGGCGAACTCAACCTTCTGGTCCTGCCACGCGCCGCCGTAGTTGCCCGCGAGATGTTTGAATTTCTTCAATTCCGGATAGCCGTGCGCCGGGAGCATTTCGCCGTGGGTATAGACGTTGATGCCTTTGCCCTCGGTCTGCATGAGCAGTTTTTCAAGGTCCTTGAGATCGTGGCCGGAAACCAGGATGGCCTTGCCTTTCAAAGGCTCCACGCGCACCGGGGTCGGCACGGGATGGCCGTAGGCGCCGGTGTTCGCGGTATCGAGCAACTCCATCACCTTCAAGTTCACCTCGCCGCACTGGAGGCAGAGCGCGAACAGTTTTTCCACCGACGGGATTTCTTCGGCGAGATAAAACAGCGCCTCGCTGATGAAGGCGTACACGGAATCGTTTTCGTGTCCGAGCACCAGGGCGTGTTCCGCATAGGCGGCCATGCCTTTGATTCCGTACAGCAGGAGCTCCTGCAAGCCGGCAATGTCCGGGCCGAAACGTTCGCGGCGCGTCAGGCTGGAAACCGCCTCGCCCTGGGCCACGAGCGCTGCCGTCGTGCGCGCCGGCGACCAGGTGGCCGGGCCGCGGATATCGACGGCCACGGCTCCGGCCGTGCGCGCCGCCGTTTGATAAAGCGTCTCCGCCTTTGCCCGCAAACGGATGGCGCGGCGGATGGTTTTCTCGATGGCCACATCGTCAAAATTCACATTGGTCACGGTGACAAACAGCGCTTCGAGCAAAAAACGGTCGAGTTCTGCATCCGTGGCGCCGAGTTTCCGCGCGCGGTGACTGAACTGGGCGATGCCTTTGGCCGCGTGAACGAGCAGATCCTGCAGGACGGCGGTGGATGGGTCTTTGCCGCACACCGCGAAATCCGTGCAGCCGGTGCCCTTGGAGGTTTGTTCACATTGAAAGCAGAACATAAATTTGATCAGTGAGTTGAGTTGTGGTTGGTCGTTGCGCCGCCTTTACGGCGGTTGTTGGAAAGAAGATGCCAGCCCAAGCCCCGCCCGGCCTTGACGCAGGTCAAAGAAAACAGGGAAAGCCAGGCGGCCCGGCTGCGCAACCCGCCGGCGGATGCGCAAAAAAATAATTAAAGTCCCGGCGGTTTCTGCCGATAACGGGGCAGGATGGCGATTTGCCTGGTGGGGATCGCGTTCTGAAGCAAAAATAGCCCGGTAAACGTTTGTACAGGTGGAAAATCCTGTGTGCGTGAGGTAGTTTCCCGGGCGATAATTTAAATTCATGTCACATCTAGTTGTACGTCCAAAAAAGCGGAGTTTGTCGGCCCATCAAAAGCAGATGCGGTTTTTCACGGGGCTGGCGCTGGTCGCCTGCGCGGTGCTGACCATCGGGCTGTTCTGGTTTCTGAACCGGCCGGGTTTTTTGGCGAGGTAGGTTCTGGCGGACGGCCGCCGGGCGGGGGGGATCCCAAGCGCCAACCCGCCGAATCGGAGTCCGGCGCTCTGCGGCATGGGCCGCAGAACGAAGCCAAAACGAAGCCAAATTATGAGGCTCCAGGAGGGCTTTGATGAAGTGGGTAAAATGTTATAAACAATTTATAATAAGTATATTGCAATATTTTCTGGCGCGGGGAACGGGGCGGGCGCGGGCAGGGGAAAATTACAGAACGAAGCCAACTTGAAAGCGTGAGTGACGGGTGGCGAATGATGACCGGTCACACCTTCGGCTTCAGAAATTTTTCTTCGCAGTCGGGGCAGATGCCGTGGGTGATCTTCGTGGCGGAGTTGGCGGTGATGTATTTCTCGATCTGATACCAGTAGCCGCTGTCGTTGCGGACTTTTTTGCACCAGGCACACACGGGCAGCAAACTTTGCAGGGTCTCGATCTGGCTGGTCAACTGGCGGGTGCGGCGCAAGGTGGCGAGGGCGTCGGCGCTCATGCCGAGCAGGGTGGAGAGCAGGCTGAAGGCGACTTCCTGCGCGGGCGCAACCTCCCGGCGCAGCAGCCCGCCGAACATGCCGACGACCTGGGTGGAGATGGCGAGCGAATGCAACAGGCCGCGCTCGGTCTGCGGCTCAAGGCCGAGCGCAAAGAACACCGGCGCGCCCTGGCGCAGCGCGAAGGCGAAGCGGCCGGCCTTGATCTGGCCGTCGACGATGCTCTGCATCACCGCCCCGTCTTCCTCATTGGCCACGAGGGAAAGCTCAAAGTTAAAATCCTTGGCGTTCACGGTCCAAAACCCGCATTTGGCGAAGAGGTTCAAGCCGTTGATGTAGCTCTGGCTGACGCGGAGGATGCCTTTGACGCTGTCCTGCGTGTGGAGGTCGCGACGATAATGTTCGAGCGCGGCGAAGAGCGAGGGGAGCTCGCTCTGGGCATCCAGGCGGCTCAATTTCTCCAGGCCGGTGCGAAGAAAGTCAGGATAAACGGAATCAAAGGAGTCGGGCATGGCGCGGCCTATTTTTTAAGGAACGCCTCCTCGACCGCGAGAATCTGGGCATCCACGTTCTCGATGAGCCGGGCCAGGACCTCGGGGCCGAGGCCGAGGACGGCCCACGCCTTGTCATCCAGCGGCGAGACATATTGTTCGCCGGAACTGCCGATGCCCATGGCGTTGACCAGGTGGTCGGCGATGTGCACGACGGCGGCGTCCATCTTGGACACGCTGTGGTTCGGCGTGTGATGAAAGGCGACGGCCTGCACGAGCGCGGACGGATAGCTCCAGCTTTGCAGCAGCTCGGCGGCGATCTGCTGGTGGTCGTACCCGAGGATTTTTTTCTCGGCCTCGCGCAGCAGGATTTTTTCGGACGAATAACAGGCGAACACCTTTTGCGCCCAGTCGGCGGATTGGGCGAAGAGGACGAGGCGGCCGACATCGTGCAGGAGGCCGGCGACGAAAAATTTATCCGGCTTGGGCAGGCGGCGTTCCATGGCGAGGAGCCGGGCGGTGATGCCCACGGCGAGGCTGTGGCGCCAGAACGATTCCTTGTTGACCAAATGGTCGGGCACGCCCTTGAACTGTTCGAGCACGCTGGAGGCGACGATCATGTCCTGGATCTGCTGGATGCCCAGGAGGCTGACGGCCTCGGCGACGGTGCTCAGGCGGTTGGCGAAACCGAAGAACGGGCTATTGGCCAGGCGCAGCAGGCGGGCGGTGAGGTCCGGGTCTTTTTGGATGGCGTCGCCGATGGTGTTGAGGCTGCACTGCGGCGATTGCAGGGCCAGTTCGATCTCTTCCAGCACGGGGCCGTAGGAGCCGAGGCTGCGCGGGACGGCCGCGACCATGGCCTTGATGGAGGGAGGGTTCATGGTTTGGGCGATTGGAGGATGCGCCGGGCTTGGCGCAGGAGCATGAGTTGGAAAATTTCCGCCGGCACGGGGCCGAAATCGTCCGGTTTCCAGAAACGCGCGCGGAGATCGGCGGTGATCTGGGCGAGGACTTCGGGCGGCAGTTGCGCGAGGGGGTCGTGGGCCTGGGCGGCCTCGGCGGTGGCCTCGATATCCACCTCCTCGACGCCCCACGCTTGCAGGATGCCGATCTGGCGTTCGCTCAATTCGCAGCCGGAGGGCGCGAGCAACATCCCGTCGAGGTTCTTGATCTCACGGGCGACAACCATGCCGGGTTGCAATTCCTCTGATTTGACACGGATCACGCTTAGGCATCGGCGGAAAGGCGGCGGGACTTGAGAGGGGGTTGCCCGCTGTTTTCGGTGGCAGGGCGAAGGGGCCAAAGGAATGGCTGGCTCAACGTTCCTGCCCCGGCGCAAACAGCGGATCGGCTGAAATAAATTAGAGCAGAAAACAGCACCTACCGTATTGGGTATTGTTGCCGCGCGATGCGGAAGTTGATTTTAAATCTGCCACCCGGCTCGTCCAGCCCGATACCGACCGCGTCATTGGGGGGCGCAGCTTAGTTTTTAGCCAGGTCTGATCGGCGAGGGTGAGGGAAGAGGAGCTGCCAACGGTCATTGCGCCAGAAAGTTTCCAAACAGAGAAGGGCCTCGTGGCCGAAGGTCTCAAATATCCGCTGGTCAGTGGAGCGTTTCTGGCGCACCATGGGGTCATGGATTTTGCCGGCTGGCCGACGCGTCTGCATGCGGAAAAGAACGCTGATTTCAAGCGGCAGATCCATGCCGGCAAGGAACCGGAAGGCTGGTTTCTCGTACGGTTCCAATGATAAATATGGCTGATTCGCCAAAAACCAAACCGAGCATCGCAGTGGCAATTCCCTGTTATCAGGAGGCGCTGACGATTGGCAAGGTCGTCGCCGATTTCCGCCGGGAACTGCCGGAGGCCCGCATCTACGTGTATGATAACAATTGCACGGACGGCACGGGTGACCTCGCCGCGAAGGCCGGGGCCATCGTCCGGCGCGAGAAGCGCCAAGGCAAAGGATTTGTCGTCGCCACCATGTTTGAGGAGATTGAAGAAGACATCCTTGTGATGGTGGACGGGGATGACACTTACGAGGCCGCCCACGTCCATAAATTGCTGGGACCCATTTTGCGTGGTGATGCCGACATGACGACCGCCACCCGGCTCACGACCCACGGCGTGGGTTCGTTCCGGCCGTTGCACGTGGCCGGCAACCAAATGGTCTGCGGCATCATCAACTGGATGTTCAAATCGAGCGTGTCGGACATCTTTTCCGGCTACCGCGCCTTCACGCGTGAATCGGCGCGGCAGATCCCGATCACGGCGGCCGGGTTTGATGTCGAGACCGAGCTGACCTTGCAGGCGCTGTACCGCGGCCAGGTTATCCAGGAGCTGCCGGCGCCGTATCGCGCCCGGCCCGAAGGCGGTTTTTCGAAGCTGAACACGTTTTCGGATGGAATTCTGGTGCTGCTCCGGTTGTTTCTCATCCTGCGCTCCTACAAGCCGCTGACCTTTTTCGGCAGCCTCAGCATCTTGCTGATGATGCTGGGGCTGGGGATTGGTTCGCTGCCGGTTTATGATTTCATCGCCGATCCGAACCATTATGTGCATCGTGTGCCGAGCGCCATTCTCGCCGCCTCGCTGGTGATGCTGTCATGCTTTTCGCTCGGCCTGGGGCTGATCTTGAACAGCGTGAACGTGCGGCTGTTGGAACTGGAAAAACTGGTGGCCAAGGCGGGAAGGTGACGTTTTAAATGAGTGCCGCCGCCATCATCGCCGAGGGTCTCGGGAAAAAATACCTGCTGCATCACCAGCAGGAAGGCCGGCGCTACAAGGCGTTGCGCGATGTCATCGCGGGGCGGGCAAAGTCGCTGGTGAAACTGGGCGCACGCCGGGACCTGCCGCCGGTCGAGGAATTTTGGGCGTTGAAGGATGTTTCCTTTGAGATCCGGCACGGCGAGGTCGTCGGCATCATCGGTCGCAACGGCGCGGGCAAATCCACGCTGCTGAAATTGCTGAGCCGGATCACCGAGCCGACCACCGGGCGCATCCGCCTGCGCGGCCGGGTGGCCAGCCTGCTGGAAGTGGGGACGGGCTTCCATCCCGAGCTGACGGGGCGCGAAAATATTTTTCTCAACGGCGCCATCCTGGGCATGGGCAAGGCGGAGATCACGCGCAAGTTCGACGAGATCGTGGCGTTCGCCGAGGTGGAAAAATTTCTCGACACGCCGGTGAAGCGTTATTCGAGCGGCATGTATGTGCGGCTGGCGTTTGCCGTGGCGGCGCACCTGGAGCCGGAGATTCTCATTGTGGACGAGGTGCTGGCCGTGGGGGACGCATCGTTCCAGAAGAAGTGCCTGGGCAAGATGCAGGATGTAAGCAAGGGCGGCCGCACGGTGCTGTTCGTGAGCCATAACATGGGGGCGATCACCTCGCTCTGCCAGACCGGGATCTGGATGCAGCAGGGGCGCCTCATCAAAACCGGTCTCGCCCGTGCCATCGTAGATGAATATCTTACCACCAACTCCGATTCGCTGCAGACCGTTATGGACCTGTCGGCAACCGAACGCCACGGTGATTGGGGCCGCCGTTTGCGTATTGAAAAAATCGAATGGCTTTCCGGCTTGCCTCTGCAGCATGGTGAAAAGTTTGTTATGCGGATCTATTTTCGGACCCTTGACCAAACCGACCAAGTTTCCCTTGGCATGGGGTTTTCCAATCTCGAAGGCGTCCGCCTTTTGAGCTATGACACAGATTTCCAAAACGGTCATCGTCCGGATTTCAAAAAAAATTCAACCGGCGTCGTGACCCTGAGCGCCGAGTTGCCGTTGGCGCCGGCGTTGTATAATTTCAGCGTGGGGTGCCGGTCCGGGGACGCGTTCGGGCTGGATTACATTCCCGAAGCCGGCCAGGTTGAAGTCGTAATGGGGCCAAAAACACCCGGCTACATTGCCGTGCCTGGCGCCGGCGTCCGGCTGACAAGTGAATGGGATTGGAGTTTTGGCCAGCCCAAATGACAAGCCATGGCTTATGAAAGATTGATGTTGTTATCCAATTACCCGATTTCTATAAATAAGCATGAATAAGGTCAAAGAGTATTTGCGAAAAGGGCGGCACCGTGTGCGCCGCACACTGAATCGCATCCTCCCTGGGGCAAGAGTAAACAAAATCAAGAATCTCTCCCAATTGCGGGCCAGGCTTCAGTGGATTCAAGTTCCAGCGGAGGTTGGCAGCGTAAAAGGACAGCTTTGGCCGGAGGAGCAACGCGCTCTCTATGCGCTTGGCGCCATGGCGGAATCGCCCATGCTCGAGATCGGAGCTTGGTTGGGGCTTTCCGCAACCTGTCTCGCCAAGGGTATCCTCGCCAGCGGGGTGAGCAAGGAATTCATCACTTGCGAACTTAATCCAACCCCGGCCAATTATCGCCGGCTGCCGGATGGACAGATAGCTTTTTATTATCCGCCCGAATCTGAAATCACCATGGGCGCGTGTTCTCCGGAAGTGTATGAAAATGAAATCAAACCCGTTGTGGAACACCCAGAAGGCGTCGCCGGTCAACTCCGCGCGAACTTGAAGAGGGTGAACGTAGATTCAGTCGTCCAGATTGTGACCGGTGACTTTAAAACCGCGTTGCCCGTGCGCAAGTTCAGGTTTATTTTCACGGACACCATGCATGAGCCTTCGGAAATCCGCCGCAACGCGCCGAATCTGCTTAAATTGGTTGAGGATGGCACCATCCTCGCCTGTCATGATACGACCCCGGAAAACCGCGAGGAACTGGGTAATTATTTTCAATTCTCAGAGTCCATACAAATTAAAACCTTGTTTATTGGCGTGATCAAATTGAGAAAGGACGGCGAGAAAGGACCGTGAAAATCATGGTCCGGCCGTCTGCCGGGTGATGAATTCAAGCCGGCACACGCCCGCCGTCCAGAATCAAAAAACAACCTGTTTAACCTGCCTTGCACCTTACACATTTCGAGCCAGAAAACCCCCATGTTCAAACTCCTTTCAAAAATTGCCGGTAAATTTCCGCAACTCCGTTCTCGCGAGTTTTACGCCGAGACGTTTGATTATCAATCCGGCCTCGGCGATTCCGCATGGTTGCTGTATGGCCTGGCGCGGTCCATCAAACCGAAGGTCTGCGTCGAGATCGGGTCCGCGCGCGGCAAATCCGCCTGCGCGGTCGGCCTGGCGTTGCGCCGCAACGGTGGCGGCAAACTTTACGCCATCGATCCCCACAGCCGGACAAATTGGAACGACACGGACTCGGTGGACTCCTTCGCCATCATCAACGAACACCTGCAAAAATCCGGCGCGGCGGATTTTGTGGAGATTGTCCGGAAAACCTCTGGGGAGGCGGCGAAGGGCTGGGACAAGAAGATCGACCTGATTTTCATCGACGGCGACCACAGCTATGAGGGCGTGAAGGCCGACTGGGAGCTGTTTCTGCCGCACCTGAATGAATTTGGTGTGGTGGTATTTCACGATACGCTCTGGGATTTGCGGCCGGATCCGAACCTGGGCCGCGCCGACATGGGCGTGCCGCGGTTCGTGGATGAACTCCGCGCGGCGGGCTATCCCGTCATCACCATCGACCAGAACTTTGGCGTTTCCCTGGTGCAGCCGCACAAAGGTGGCGTAAAATTGCGTTGATATTTTGGCGGCCACGCGGAAACTTTGCGCATGGCTGATTCGGATGGATTCATCAGAAAGGTGGGCGCACCCTTTGCCGGGGTGTTCAACCGCCTCCGTTTGGGCCTGCCGACGTATTATTTTCACGGCACCGGCGGCATTGGCGATGATCTCATGTGTACCACGGTGTTCCGAGAATTAAAAAAACGCAGCCCGGCCCGCATTGCCATGAACTCAGGGTATCCGGGGTTGTTTCAAAATAATTCTGATGTCAATTACATCATCCATCATTCCCGTCCGCGGTTAGATTACTGGCTGCGCGCCGGCCTGCCCTTCGTGCGGATGGGGTATGCAAGGTATTTTCCCGAAACCGACGGTGACGAGCCGCTCTCTGAGCACGTGCTGATTAAATTATGCCGGCTCGCGAAAATCAGCGGGCCGATTGAACTGCGCCCCTATCTTTTTTTGACGCGGGAGGAATTTGCCGCTGGCAAAGTGGCAGAATATCAGGTCGCCATCCAATCCTCCGGCCTGGGCGCGCCCCATCCGATGCGAAACAAGGAATGGTATCCGCAGCGCTTTCAGGAAGTTTGCTCCGAGTTGCGCGCAGATGTCAGCGTGGTTCAACTTGGCTCGGCCAGCGACCCGAAAATGGAAGGGGCGATTGATTTGCGCGGCAAGACGACCATGCGCCAGTCGGCCGCCATCCTGGCCAATTCGCTCGTGTTCGTAGGACTCGAAGGCTTTCTCATGCACCTCGCCCGCGCCGTGGACTGCCGTAGTGTCATCATTTACGGCGGACGTCTCAAACCGTCGCAAATTGGCTACGTCGCCAACAAGAATCTTTACACGCAGGTGCGTTGCGCGCCTTGCTGGCTGCGCAACCCGTGCGAGTTCGACCGCAAATGCATGGACATGATCACGGTGCCGCAGGTCATCGCGGCCACCGCCGAGCAGATCAGCAAATATGGCACGCTGCTCGAAGTGCAGACGGCTAATTTGTGAGGGGGAACCAGCCCTTGGGCGGTCAGTCCATCCCCAGCAGACTTTTTTCGATCACGTCCACCATGGCGTCCAGCGTGTGTTTTTCCCGTACTTCACGAAGGGCGTTGCCGGAGATGTGCTGGAAGAGTTCGCGGTTGGCGCAGAGCTCCCGGATGGCGCGGGCGCAATCCGCCGCGTCACCCGCCGCAAATGTCATGGCCGTTTCGCGGTTGCGGAACAACTCCCCGCTGCCGCCGGTGGTGGTGCCAACGACCGCCAGTCCGCCGGCGATCGCCTCCAAGGGGGTGATGGCAAACGGTTCCTCCCATTCGGAGGGAAAAATCAAGGCATCATGTTCGGCGTAGACCCGGGGTAAATCCGCGCGCGACACCTTGCCCAGAAAATTCACCCGGTCGGCGATGCCCAGTTCCGCCGGCAGCGCGCGCATCGCTCTTTCGTAGTCCGGGTGCATGCCGCCACCGGCCAGAGTGAGAACAAGTCCGGAAAACTCCGGTTCGCGGGCCAGCAGCGCCAGCGCGGCGATGGCGGTGTGAACGCCTTTTTGCCGGATCATCTGACCGACATAAAGGAGGCGCCGCACCGGCCACCGCTCGCGCGAGGCGGGGGCGAATTGTGCGAAGTCGATGCCCCAATGGGCGACGACGGACGCGCGTCCAGCAAAGGTGATCTTGGATTTCACGGCCAACTGCCGCAGAAAATCACTGGCGAAATGACACGGGCGGTTTTGGATGATTGGCCAGCCACGCACGAGGAAGGTCCGGCCGAACAACGCACGGACGAGGACGTTTTTTTGCGCCGGGCCCGCCAGCCAGGCGCCGATGCGCCAGGAGACAAAATTGGTGTCCGACAAAAAGAACGCCATACGACAACCATGCCAGTACGCCGTAAACGGCAGCCAGAGCGACAACCCGGCCTGGTTCCAGAAATAAACAACCTCCGGTGAAAATTCCCGGATGGCCCGCACGAGCTTGCGGTTTTCGGCGGGCTTATTGTGCGGCGGGTCAGCCGGCGCGGTGCTGTATTGCAGCGCTCGTTTGACATCGGCTTCGCCCGGCAGGTTTTCTGTTTCGCCCCTGCGAAAGGTGCTCGTCAGCACCATGACCGCATGTCCCCGGGCGCGGAGTTTTTCCACCACATCACGGCAGCCGATCTCGTAACCGCCGACGTGGTGCGGCGGATATAGATTCGTAACGACCAAGATTTTCATGGCGGCGGCGGGGCGAGTTGAAGCAGGCACGCGCGAAAAACCTCCTCCGGGGTGATTTCCTTCATGCACCGGATGTGATTGGGGCAGGTGGTGGTAAAGGGGGTGGTGGGCAGCCAATGTCCGCAGCCGAGGCATTCCACCCGGCTGACCACGAAATGGCGACGGTAGTTCTCCGAAAACCGGTACTCGGGCAGGGTGTTGCCAAAAATGCCCACCGCCGGCGTGCCCACGGCGGCCGCCACGTGCAGCAATCCCGAATCGATGCCGATGTGCAGCCGGGCGAGGGCGATGATCGCGAGACTTTCCTCCAAAGAGAGCGCATCAATCAAGGACACCACGCCGGGAACGGGTTCAACCCGGACCTGGCCAAACCCGGCATAATGACCCACACCCAACTGGCAGATCTGGGTGAAACCATGCTCCCGCAGCAGGGCCACCAGTTTGATCCATTGTTCCCGGGGCCACTCCCGCACCGGCGCGGTCGGACCGGCGTGGAGGGTGATGAAGGCCCGAGGGTCAAGGCCTCGCGCCGTGAGAATTTGTTTGGCCTTTTCGGTCACAGCCGCTGGAAGGTCGAGGTGCGGGTGTTCAGTGGGTGCGGGGACATTGAACTGGTCGCAGAAATCTTTCACGGTCGTCCGTATGAGGTACGGGTTGCCGTGGCTGAACTGGTAAAATCCGCCGGTCAAAAAGCGGTACCAATGGCCGATCAGCGGCATGGCTGGAAAGGACGTGACCTGATCCACCACCCCATAAAGCCGCGGGATGGCCGCCGAATCTGGATGGCAGTTGTAAATGAAGGTCGCTCCCGGATGGCGCTGCTTCAATTCACGCACGGCGGGGATGCTGGAAATGATGTCGCCCATGCCCGACTCCCGCACAAAATAGACCGGCCGCCGGCCGGTTCGCAGGATGACGGGAAGCATCACCCGCAGGACGTAGCCCGCCGCGGCCCAATGCCGCGCCAACAATTTTTTAATGCGTAAGAGCATGATTTTTAATCAAACCACGGCGGCAGTCTTGGACAAATAAGAAACGTCCGGCTGGTCAAAGACTTGTTATTGTGCGACCAGTTCGGGTTTAAGCCTAGCCAGACAGGCGCGCAGGACATCTTCCACCCGCACGCCGCGCATGCACCGGATGTCGTAGGGGCAGCCGGTGATCCAGTGCAGGCGCGGCAAACGGTGGTAACAGCCCTGGCAGTCGACATCGCTCACCACAAAATCCCGGCGCACGGCCGGCGCGTAAAAAAACTGCGGCGAGGTGGACCCCCACAGCGCCACCGCCGGCGTGCGGGTGCAGGCGGCGATATGCAGCAGGCCAGAATCGATGCCGACGAACAATTTTGCACGACCAATTGCTGCAAAACAATCCTCGATGGACAGTTCATCGACCAGCGACACTGCTCCGGGAACGGGTTCGACCGCGACTTTGCCGAAGTTCATGTAACGGCCGACGCCCAGTTGCGCGATGCTGGTGAAGCCGCGTTCGCGCAGCCCCGCAACCAGCGCGGTCCAGTATTCGCGCGGCCACTCCTTCACCGGCCAGCTTGGGCCGGGATGAATCAGGACGAGCCGGTCTGCATCGAGATTTTTTTGTGCGAGCAGGACGCGAAGCTTCTCGTGCGCAGCGGTGCTGGCGTTGATTTTGGGGTGTTCCTCTGTGACCGGCAGGTTGAACTGCCGGCAAAATTCCGAGACCATCGGCTCGGTCGCCACCTTGCCGGGAGTGTCATCGCCGTGCGCAAAATGATAAAATTCCCCGAGTAAAAAACGATACCAATGCCCGACCTGACCGGTGGAAACCAAGGAAGTGATGCGGTCGGCGCCGCCGGCCAGTCGCGGCACCTCCGCAAAATCAGAATGGCAGTTGTAGATGAAATAGGCGCCGGGATGCCGTTCCCGCAAAAGCTTCACGGCCGGAATGGTGCAGATGATGTCGCCCATGCCGGTGAGGCGCGAGAAGATCACCGGGCGTTTTCCCGTCCGCAAAATCACGGGCAGCACCACGCGCAAAACGTAGCCCAAGGCCGCCAGATGATTCCTCAACAGCAGGGCAAAGCGTTTTTTTTTGGCGGCAACAACGGACACCCATGGATTATGTGGTTTCCGCGCGTAAATGGCAAACGTGTTGAAACCGGAATCTTAACGGGCGTGGGCCAGCTGCCGGCGGTGGGGTTTCGCGGCGGTTTTAACGGAGGCAAGCGGAACGACCGGCGCTTCTTCCTCGAGGTACAGGTAGCGCCGGCAATTGTCACACAAGCGGAGTTCGTCGCCATGTTTTAGTTCCAAGACCACGTGCAGCGGCACCTGCAGATGGCAGCCGGTGCAAACTTGGTGGCGCAACATGGCCACCCCCTTTTTGCCGCTGTCGCCCAACCGGTCGTAGTGGCTCAGGACGGCCGGTGGAATTTGAGTGCGCAATTCCGCGATCTGTTCCTCGGTGTTTGGCCGGACCGGTTCGTCAAATTCGAGCGTCTGAAGTTTAAACAAATTCCGGATCGTATCGTTCATATGTGAATATCAGCCATAACGGGCATTGTGCAAGGCGGCGGTTTCTGTGGGGCTGATTTCGGCGGTCAGGAGACTCGAACTTCTTGGCGGGCTATCATCCGCCGGCACTCATGCCTCCGCCGAAATCAACCTCAAAGGGGACCGGCACCGGTTCCTCCCCTGTGCCGGTCCCACCGACAAATCATTGCGCCCTCAGGCGGCCAGATCATCGGTCAAGGTTAATGCTTAATGCTGCTTGCGCCCCTGGCGACGTGCGGACTTGGGTGACGTCTGGGGGTTTGACTGAACGGAGGCAGCCGGAGCCGGAGCCGGGGCATTGGCGGGAGACTTCTGCGCGCAAGCCGGTGCGGTCGCGGTGTTCGTGGTGTTCGCGGTTTGGGACGTGTTCAATTCGCTCATAATGGTTATTTCGGTTTAATTGTGAGGTTGTTTCTATGCAACCGCCTTGCCTTAACGCAAGCGACATGCCACTTCGGCTGTTCTACCCAAACCGCTGGCAGAGAGCCAATTCCGATTACTTTGACCGGATGACAAGCTTTCGTCGGGTTCGCAATTTGCAGAATTTCATAACGTGAACGACGATTTTTCGTTTCTTGGACCCCGCCTGTGAAAGCGGCGGGGGAAGATTCCTTCGCGTGGGGTTGCCTTAGCAATTATTGCGGAGAACTCAGCAAAAAGCGTCAAGCGCCGCACCCTCGCTTCGAGGATGGTTTCAGGGTGAGAGAAGGTTGTCGACCGGCCGACATTTTTTCGCCGTACCATGCAACTGGCACCTGATTACAGGCCTGAATTTGATTCGCTGGCGGATCTCCTGCTGGAGGTTGCGCAAGAGCGTTCCACCGACCAACTGTTCAAGAAGATTGTCCAGCGCCTGGCCGAGCGCCCCCATGTGTACATGGCCAGTCTCTGGGTGCTGGACAAGGGGGACCAGTGCCTGGCCTGCCCAATGCAGGCCCAATGCCCGGACCGGAGCCGGTGTCTGCACATGGCCGCCACCGCCAAATCTCCCCACAAAATTATCGAGGACGAACAAGTAAACCTGGTCCTGGAAAAATACGGGCGGATTCCGTCCGGGTTCGGCGAAATCGGCCGGGTGGCCGCCACGGGGCAGGCCTTCGTCAGCCATGAACCCGGGCAGGATCTGAGCGGAATAGGTGAGCCGCTTTGGGCCGCGCAAGCCGGCATCCGCGGACTGGATGCCCAGCCGATCATTTTCAAGGGCGAGATGCTGGGCGTGGTGGCGTTGTTCAGCCGGATCACGAACATGGAACAAGGGCCGACCTGGGTGCGTATTTTCGCGGATCACATCGCGACAGCGCTCATCAACGCCCGCGCTTTTGAAGAAAATGAGCGGCTCAAAAACCAACTGGAACTCGAGAACACCTATCTGCGGGAGGAAGTCAATGAATCCCGGGCAATCGGCGGCATCGTGGGTGAAAGCCCGGCGCTGAAACATCTGTTGCGCCAGGTGGAGCTCGTGGCCCGCACCGATGCCACGGTGTTGATCCTGGGCGAATCCGGCACCGGCAAGGAGCTGGTCGCGCGGGAGATCCACAAGTTGAGCCGGCGGAGCGAGCGCCCGTTAATCCGGGTGAACTGCGCGTCCATCCCCAAGGAATTGTACGAGAGTGAATTTTTCGGGCATGTGAAGGGCGCCTTTACGGGAGCCTTGAAAGACCGGGCCGGACGGTTTGAAGCCGCCGACGGCGGGACCATGCTGCTGGATGAAGTCGGGGAAATCCCGCCGGAACTGCAAAGCAAGTTTCTCCGGGTCCTGCAGGAGAAACAATATGAGCGGGTCGGCGAAGAAAAGACCCGGAGCGTGGACGTCCGCATCATCGCCGCGACCAATCGCGACTTGAAAAAGGATGTCCAGCAGGGGCGTTTTCGCCAGGATCTGTACTACCGGCTCAACGTCTTTCCCGTGGAAGTCGCCCCGCTGCGAAAACGGAAGGAGGACGTTCCGCTGCTGGCCGCGCATTTTCTGGAACAGGCGATCCGCCGGCTGCATGTGCCTGCCGTGCGGCTGACCCCGGCCAACGAGCAGCAACTGCAGAGTTACGACTGGCCCGGCAACGTGCGGGAACTGCAGAACACGATTGAGCGGGCTTTGATCCTGGTCCAAAACGGGGTGCTATTTTTTGATTTTTCAAAAGCGGAAGGCTCGTCCACCAGCGCCCCGGCGCCCGCGCCCGCCGGCCACCCCAGCGGCCCGATCCTGACGGAAAATGAGCTGCGGCAACGTGAGCGCGCCAACGTCCTTTTGGCGCTCACCAAGGCCGGTTGGAAAATCCACGGCCCGGGCGGTGCGGCCGACTTGCTGGGAATCAAACCCACGACGTTGATTTCGCGCGTGAAAAAACTCGGCCTGACCAAGCCGGCAACGAAATCTGCTTGAGCCAATGAACCGCCAACCGGCCAGACGAAAATTCGCAATTGAGCTGCATGATATTGCAACTTGCGAACCCTCGCAGCCGGCGGAGAAGCGCACCTCGCAGCCCTCACCGTATTCCAATCCAACCACTTATAACTCACCGGGCACTTTGGCACACGGCATGGTTATAGAGTGCCAGCAGCCAAACAGAAAGTGTCGATGAACCTATAAACCTCTCAAGTCATCATGTGGCGATTAACTCCTGTAGACCCCAAAGAATTTGCCGCGGAACTGCCGTCAAAGGCGGGTCATTCCGGCAATGGCATCAGCCAGTTTTTAACGCTCCTGGCCAATTCGCCGGCATCACTGAAAGCCTTCCTGCAGGCCGAACAAGCACTCGGGAACGGGCAGTTGACGCCCGCCCAGCGTGAGGAGATTTCCATCCTGGTTGCGGAAATCAACGGCTCGAATTACTGCCTGGCGGCCCATGAGCTGGCGGGCAAGGAGGCGGGTTTATGCGACCAGGAAATCTGGTCCGCCCGTAAGGCGCTGGCCAGTGATCCGAAAACGAAGGCCATGTTAAACTTTGTGCAGGCCGTCGTGCTGCAACGGGGCGAGATCAATGATGATGATTTTTTCGCGCTGCGAAACGCCGGATTTGCGGACAGCCAGATCATCGAGATCCTGACCAACATTGTGCTGAACATTTTTACAAACTATTTCAACCTGCTCGCCCGGACGAACCAGGACCGCCCGCTTTCGTGGCCGGTCGGGAAAGGCGGGCCGGCGGGCCGGATTGTGCCGGCGAATACCGCAACCCCGCAAACATGATGAACGCAGTTTTGACAGCAGAGAACAGTTGCAACCCGAAGCCAGGTTCCCGGGCGGCGGAAGCGGGCGCAGTCCGGCAGGTTTTTGTCCTGAAAAATCATCAAGGACTGCATTGCCGGCCGGCCGCCTTGATCATCAACACCTTGAAAGGCCTGGTCTGCACGGTGATCGTGGAGAACGACGGCATCAGCGCGAACGCGCGGAGCATTTTTGAACTGCTGAACCTGGCGGCGGGTTACCAGACGAAACTGACGTTCACCGTCACCGGGCCGGATGCCAACAAGGCGCTGGCGGCCATCCAACGGATTTTTGAAAGCAATTTTGCCGATGCCTACGACGACAATCATCCGTTAAGCCATAAACAGATGCGGGCTTTCTAGATGAATTATGAACATTCTAACGCTCAACTGCGGTTCGAGCAGTTTGAAATTTGCGCTGTTTGAAGACAACCGCAAGGAGGCGCTGCGCAAGGGGGAGATTTCATGGGCCAACGGGAAACGCGAACATTCCCGGTTGAGTGTGTGGCCGGAAAATGGGCGGGAGGAGCAGACGGTTGTCGCCGCGCGTGACGACCAGGCCGCCGCCGGCTGGGCCATCAAGACCGCCTTGGGAACCGGGCGGGGCCGAACCTCCATCGTGGACGTGGTCGGCCACAGGATCGTGCATGGCGGAATCGAATTCCGGGAAAGCACGTTGGTGGATGAAAGGGTAAAGGCGGCCGTCGCCAAGTTGGGGCAACTGGCGCCGTTGCATAATCCTCCGGCCCTGAAGGCGATTGAAGCCGCCGAATCCATATTTCCCGGCGTCCCGCAAGTGGCCGTGTTTGATACGGCGTTCTATGCGTTTTTGGAGCCCAAGGCGTATGTTTATCCCTTGCCGTATGGCTATTACAAACATTGGGGCATCCGCCGATTTGGCTTTCATGGCATCAGTCACGCCTATTGCGCCGCCCGCGCGGCTGAATTGCTGCGCCGCCCCCTGGCGGAACTCAACCTCATTATCTGCCACCTGGGTGGCGGCTGCTCGGCCACGGCCGTGCGCGGCGGCAAGGCCATCGCGACCACCACGGGATTCAGCCCGCTGGACGGTCTCATGATGGGAACGCGCCCCGGCTCGCTGGACCCGGGCATTCTGATAGCCTTGCAACAGCAACACGGCCTGACCCTCGAGGAAATCGAACACGCCTTGAGCTGCTCCTCGGGATTGCTGGGCGTTTCGGGCATCTCGCCTGATCTCGCCGAAATTGAAACCGCGGCGGACCGGGGTGACGAGCGGGCGCAACTGGCGTTTGAAATGTTTGCGGACCGGGTGAGATCGGCGATCGGCGGGCTGGCGGTGACCCTGGGAAGCCTGGACGCCTTGATTTTTACCGATCGCATCGGTGAAACCTCGCCGGCGCTGCGGGCCAGGGTTTGCGCCGGCCTGGAACTATTGGGGCTGCAACTTGACCGGGCACGCAATGGAACCAGTCCCTATGACATTGATATTGCGACGCCCGGTTCGCGGGCGCGCCTCCTGGCGATTCATACCCAGGAGGAATTGATGATCGCCCGCGAAGCGGGCCGGATCGTCAATGCTGCAGGCGTCGGTGGTTTAACCCTGAACGCGTTGAAAGCCGATCCCGAAAACTGAACTAATTTAATCACGCCGCAGGATGAGCCGGCACGCCATCCGATGCCAAACAGATCGAAGACCATGAAGCGATATCTTGAAAGACTTAATGAAACGGAAGTGGCCGCCTGTGTCGTGGCGGCGGCGATGGTCGCGGCCATCTTGATGGTGGGTGACGCCCTGTGGAAGAGCGTGACCGGCACCCGGTCGCAAAATGCCCGGTCGGAAGAATCACCCGAAGCCGTGCGGGGCCGGCCGGCCTGGGTTTTGCTGCCACGCCCGGCGATGAGTGTCCGGCAGAAATTGCGCCGGGAGCTGTTTCTCAAAGACCAGCACGCAGCCCTGAACTTGAACGCAACCTTTCCCAATCGAAAAACGACCCGGTGGTCGTGACCTCATCCGAACAAGCCTGTCACATGAACTTTCTCGGCCATAAAAGCCACAACCCGTTTAAAAAGCCGGATGCTGACGGCGCCATGGACCAGGAGCCGCCCGGACCGGCATACGCCGTCGCCAGCAGCAATGCCAACATCAACACGCCCTGGGTTCCGCCGGCGGACATTCTTGAGGGCCAGTCGGAATATTTGTTCAAGATCGACCTGCCCGGCGTTAAAAAAAGCGAGTTGCGGGTGGTGCGCGAACGGACCGTGCTGCTGGTCAGCGGCAAGCGGGGTTTTGCGCATCCGGAGGACGAGGCCAAGGCGCTCCGGCTGGAACGTCCGCACGGTTACTTCATCCGGCGGTTCGTGTTGCCGGACAACGCCAGCCGCGAGCAGATCAAAGCCCAGGTCGCCGAAGGCATCCTTAAAATACATGTGCGGAAAACCACGCTGGGAAAGCTGGAGCAGGAATACCCAACGCGGCAGGAGGTGAATATTTGCTCGCAACGGCCGTTTTCGTGATAGGCTGTCGGGTGAAGGGTTGATATGGAACGCGTCGCCTTGGACACATCGCTGGGAAAACTTTTGAACTGGTGCCGGCAGCAGCAGGCCACGGACATCCATGCCCAGGCGGCCCGGCGCTATGCCTACCGCGTGGATGGCCGGCTGCTGCGGATCCCGCCGGAGACATTTCCCATCCCCGCCAACGAAGACGTCCTCAGCATGCTGCGACAGGCGTTTTCGACCCCGGTTTGTGATTATGTCGAAAAGCACCATGAGATGGACCTGAGCTTTCTGTGCGACCGCGTGCGCTATCGCGCCAATTTCAGCAAGCAGCAGGGGACGCAGTCGTTTTCATTCCGGGTGGTGCCGCAGCGGATTCCCAACCTGGATGACCTCCAGTTGCCGCCAACGGTTGCCGGGCTGGCGCAAAACCCCCGCGGCCTGGTGCTGGTGACCGGGGCGTCCGGCCAGGGCAAAAGCACGACCGCCTGCGCGCTGTTGCAACAGTTGAACGAAACCACCGCCCTGAGGATCATCACCATCGAGGATCCGATTGAATATCTGTTCGAAGAGAAGCAGTGCCAGTTCGAGCAGCGCGAAGTGGGGGTGGACACGGATTCGTTTGCCACGGGAATCCGCAATGCGGTGCGCCAGGATCCCGAGGTGATTTTCATCGGCGAAATCCGGGACGGCGAAAGCATTCAAGCCGCGATGCAGGCGGCCGAGACCGGCCATCTGGTGCTGGCCACGCTGCATGCCGATTCGGTGGCGCAGGCCATCAACCGCATCCGCGAGTTTTATCCCGCCGAGGAGCAGGCCAATGCGGGCGCCTTGCTGGCCCGCGCGCTGAATGCCATCGTGTGTCAACGCCTGGTGCCGAGCACTTTTAACCGGCGCATCCCCTGCGTGGAAATCATGAAGCGCAATCTGGGCATTCAGGAAGCCATCGCCCGGAATGACCTGCACCTTTTGGGCGGACACATTGAATCCTCCCTCCACGAGGGCATGCATAGTTTCGACCAGTACCTGATGCAACTGCGCAAAAGCGGGCGGGTCTCCCTGGAGACCGCCATGCACTACGCCAACAACTGGAACAAGGTGGAGATGGAAAGCCATGGCTTTGTGCCGGCCATGCCCGGAATCCTGAAGCCCGACGCGGAAAAGTAGCCTGGCTGGGGCGGGTGCAATTGGGTTGGACAACGGGGGCGGCGGGCATAGCGTCGGGGCGGAATCGATATGATCAAATCGCTCGCCCACCTTTGTGTCTTCGCCTGGAACTTGGAACGCAGCCGTGCTTTTTATTGCGACGTGCTGGGTTTAAAACAGCATTTTGATTTTCACAAGGACGGGCGGCTGTTCGGATTTTATCTGCAGGTGGCGCCGGGGCAGTTCATTGAAAATTTTTCGACGGAGGCGGCGGCGGAAACCGGCCGTCAGCGGATTCATCATTTCTGTCTGGAGGTGACGGACATGGACGCGCTGTGCGGGCAACTGGTGAAACATGGCGTGGCGGTGACGCCGAAAAGACTCGGCTGCGACCAGACGTGGCAGTATTGGTGCAAGGATCTGGACGGCACGGAGGTGGAGTTTCAACAGTACACGCCGCAGAGTTCGCAGCTCACCAAGACGGATTGTGCGGTGAACTGGTGAGGATTTCTGAAAGCGCCAGCAATGAGAAATTTTCGTGGACAAGGAAGGATAGTGAGCATAGCGTCGAACAGTGAAAGCGAAATTGCCTTGGGCAGATAAAGAACGTATCGGAAAAATCTAAAACACCGATGATTCCCTGGGAAACAGTCAAAGATGATTTTAGGTGGGATGGAAGCCTGCGCGACATCTACATCACACCGGCCACAATGGATGATTGGGGTGCGGTTTATGTGCTGCTGAGAGATTATCCTGACGCTGAGTTTCTGGTTGATGGTGGAAAACAACCACTGCCACCCAAAACTGAAAGAATATTTGAACTCCATGCAACCAGTAGTCCAATGTTGCGAATTCAGGCAGGGAGGGCTTTGGTTGTTTTTCACTTTTTATCGTCCGAGGAGGTCGAGTGCGATGTGGATCCTCGAGAGGTCGTCTCGCAGGCTGATTTAGATGCGCTGCTCGGCTTTGTCCGACAGCTTGGAGAGGCAACCAAAAAGAAAGTTGTCATCACACCCGAAAATCTTCGAAGCGAACCAATCATCAGTTATTCACCCGAAACAGGGGCGTTTCAATACCATCAAGCTGTCATTTAGCGGCGGCGAAATTATGATTTCAATTTGGTTCTCGAGCGAAGAATGCGAGGCGGGCGGGGCGAAAATTCAGGTTGAGCGCCGATGTCGGCCGCCAAAAAGGATTTTTGTCACCGAATTTTTTAAATGTGCTTGTTGCATTCTGCGCCGAAGTTTTTATAGTTCGCTGTTTGAAGCATTGAGATGAGCCATCCGAACAACGCCGCGCCGCCATGGACGATCGAGTCCGCCCGCGCGCTTTACAACATCACGCGCTGGGGCGCGAAGTATTTTGACATCAACGAGGCCGGGCACGTGACGGCCAAGCCGCTGCAGGAAGCCGGCGCGACGGTGGACATCACCGACGTGATCGAGGAGGCCAAGGGCCGCGGCTTGAAATTCCCGCTGCTCATCCGTTTTCAAGACATCCTCCGCCACCGCGTCGAGGCCATCAACAAGGCGTTCCACAGCTCCATCGCGGAATTCAATTTTCAAGGCAAGTATCGCGGCGTGTTTCCGATCAAGGTGAACCAGCTCCGCGAAGTCGTGGAGGAAATTTTGGACGCGGGGCGGCCCTATAATTTCGGCCTCGAAGTCGGCAGCAAGCCGGAGCTGTTCGCGGGGCTGGCGCTGCAGAACCAGATGGGCGGGCTCATCATCTGCAACGGCTACAAGGACGCGGAGTTCATCAAGATGGCGCTGCTGGGCATCAAACTCGGCAAGCGGGTCATCATGGTGGTGGAAAAACTGGAGGAGCTGAAGCAGATCATCATCATCTCCAAAGCCATCGGCGTGGAGCCGCTCATCGGCATCCGCGCGCGTTTGCTGAGCAAGGGCGCGGGCAAATGGGCGGAGAGCGGCGGCGAAAACGCCAAGTTCGGGCTGAGCACGGTCGAACTGCTGACGGCCACGGAGATTTTGAAGGCGGAAAACCTCGGCCATTGCCTGAAGCTGCTGCATTTCCACATCGGCTCGCAGGTGCCGGACATTTTGACGGTCAAAAAGGCGGTGCAGGAGGCGGCGCGGTTTTATGCGAAGCTGGTGAAGATGGGTTTTGCCATCGAGTTCATGGATGTGGGCGGCGGCCTGGGCGTGGATTATGACGGTTCGCGCAGCGCGTTCGATTCCTCCACGAACTACACCCTGCAGGAATATACGAACGACATCGTTTATTACATCGCCGACGTGTGCAACGCGGAGAAGGTGCCGCATCCGGACATCGTGAGCGAAAGCGGACGGGCGATCGTGGCGCACCACAGCGTGCTGATCGTGGAAGTTTTCGGGGCGATTGAAAAAGTCCGCGCCGGGGACGCGTTTCAATATGGCGACAGCGAACATCCGCTGGTGCGCGAGCTGTGCGACATCAAGAAGAACCTGACGAAGCTGAACAAGCTGGAGGCGTTCCACGATGCCCAGGAGCGCAAGGAGGACGCTCACAACATGTTCACGCTCGGCGTCATGGAGCTGCCGGACAAGGCGCGCATTGAAAATCTTTATTGGGAGATCAGCCGCGAGGTGGTGGACAGTTTCAAGGGTCAGGCCTACATCCCCGAGGAGATCCGCAAGCTGGAGGATTCGCTGGGCGACCAGTACCTGTGCAATTTTTCCGTGTTTCAATCCCTGCTCGATCATTGGGCGCTCGGGCAGTTGTTTCCGATCATGCCGGTCTCGCGTTTGACGGAACGGCCGACGCGCGAGGGCACGCTGGTGGACATCACGTGCGATTCCGACGGGCAGATCAACAAGTTCATCGACCTGCGCGATGTGCGCGACACGCTGCCGATGCACCAGTTGAACACCAACGGCGACGGGAAGATTGAGCCGTATTACCTCGGCTTTTTCCTGATGGGCGCGTACCAGGACATCATGGGCGACCTCCACAACCTCTTCGGCCGCGTGAACGAGGTCCATGTGTTCCTGGAACCCGACGAGCCGTCCGGCTATTACATCGAGGAGATCATCGAGGGCAACACGGTGATCCATTCGCTCACCGCCGTGCAATACGACGAGAACGAATTGAAACGGCAGATGAAGGCGCAGATGGACGAGGCGATCAAGTCCGACCGGATGAAGCCGAGCGAGGCGATGCGGCTGCTGGATGAGTATGAACGCGGATTGACGGCGTATACGTATTTGAGTTTTTGAGGGGGAATTAGAGGAAGAGTTGTTTAGCCCGTGTGCTGCCGGGGTTGGCGTGAGTCGGCGGACAAGAGCGGCAAGGGGCTATCGCACTGCTATGAGTTGTGTCAAGCGCGACCGGAGCGATTTCTTGTTTTTTTATTAGAAGTGTTTTTCGGTTTTTCCTTTCCGTCCGGGTCCGAGGGTTGAAACGTTTTCCTGGCGGCGGCAAGCGGGGTTAGCCGTTGCT
>JARLJW010000071.1 GCA_031290985.1 Verrucomicrobiia bacterium
ACCTGCTTGATGCGCCACCTTTCACCCAGTGCCAAAATCGAATGAAACATTTTCTCTGGAATCATAAAGTCACCACTTTAACCGCCCCGCCTCAGCTTTTTCAAACATTTTTACCCATTACAAACGTCGAAGAAGCAAAAAGGTTTCGTGGCCGCGCAACGCGCGGAGATCGAACGGATCCGCCGCCAGAAACGGAAACGTTCCCGCCGCGCCAAGGCGCGGATGCTGGCGGACAAGTCGCACCAGTCACAAAAAAAGGCCGGGCGCCGTTCAACGGGCATGGAATAAAAAAAGGCGCGTCATGATGACGCGCCTTGAGATTGTGAAACCGCTCAGGCCGTGGCCGCTCGCGCCGCCGCGAGGTCGGTCTTGCGCTGCTTCAGGCTCTTGAAAAATTCGTAGCCCTCGCGGCAGCGGCGGACCATGACGTCCTTGTCCTCAAGCATCGTCTTGATGATGCGCAGGATGGGCTTCGGACGCAGATAATAGGTGCGGTAGAAACGGTCCACGGCCTCGAAGATCTCCTCCTTGGAGGCGCCGGGATATTCGAGCGTGCTCTGCTGGAGTCCGCCGGCCTCAATGAGGTCGGTCTTGTCCTTCTTCACAAACCAGCCGTTGAGCTTGGCCTGTTCGTAGAGTTCCGTGCCGGGATACGGCGCGGCGAGCGATACCTGCAGCGAGAACACGTCCAGTTCCTTCGCAAAATTGATCGTCTGCTCGATCGTCTCCTTTGTCTCGACGGGCAGGCCGAGAATGAACGTCCCGTGAATCACCACGCCGGCCTGATGGCAGGACTTGGTGAAGCGGCGCATCTCGTCGGTGGTGACGCCTTTTTTGATGCGGGTGAGCGTTTCGTCGTTGCCGCTTTCGTAACCTACAAGGAACAGGCGAAGGCCGTTGTCCTTGAAGGATTTGATCGTGTCGTAATCCAAATTCGCGCGGCTGTTGCAGCTCCAATCCACACCGAGCGGGCCGAGCTTCTTCGCGATTTCGCGCGCGCGCGGCAGGTTGGCGGTGAAGGTGTCGTCATCGAAGAAAAATTCGCGTACCTGCGGGAAAATCTTCTTCATGTAGGCCATCTCGTCCGCGACGTTCTGCGGGGAACGCACACGGTACTTGTGCCCGCCGATGGTCTGCGGCCAGAGGCAGAAGCTGCACTGCGCCGGGCAGCCGCGGCCCGTGTACATCGAAACGTACGGATGCTGCAGGTAGCCGATGAAATATTTCTCAATCTCCAGGTCGCGCTTGTACACGTCCGCCACCCACGGCAGCTGGTCCATGTCCGCGATCATCTCGCGTTCGGGATTATGGATGATCTTGCCGTCCTTGTTTTTGTAGGACAAACCATTGATCGTCGAGAGGTCGCGGTCTTCGGCGACTTCCTTGCAGGTGTAGTCGAATTCCTTGCGGCCGACCCAGTCGATTGCGGGCGAAGCCTTCAACGTTTCCGTTGGCAACACCATCGTGTGCGCGCCGATGAAACCGATCTTCGTATCCGGCTTCTGCGCCTTGATGGCCTCGGCCACCTTGCAATCGTTCTTCAGCGATGGCGTGGAGGTGTTGATGATGACATGGTCAAAGTTCTTCGCTTCGGCCAGGCACTTGGCGAGGTCGATGTTGTGCGGCGCACAATCCATCAGCTTGGAATTCGGCGTCAGCGCAGCGGGTTGCGCCAGCCACGTGGGATACCAATAGCTGGTGACTTCGCGACGCGCCTGATACCGCGCGCCGGCGCCGCCGTCGAAACCGTCAAAGCTCGGGGGGGAAAGATAAAGTGTTCGGCTCATTTGAATTTTTAGACGCTATTATTCGCTGCTATTCCGACTTTTTGGTTTCCTTGATTTTGGCCAGCAGATCATCCCGCTCCGACGTGTCGCCCGTGCCGCAATGGCTGCCGACATGCGCTTCATGATTATGCTCCGCTTCTTCCTTGCGGGAGAACGCCGCCTGCGCGCCGTTCATCGCCGCGCGGGGGGAATTCAACACCGCCTTCGCCTCAGCGAGATGGCCCTTGCCCACCGTCACGCCGTTGAACGCGGTCTTGACCAGCTCCGGCGAGGCCGGATACGGCTTCGGCTTGGAGCCGAAGTTGTACGCGAAATTCTTCCAGTTGTCGCCGCGCTGATAATTCGTGCCGAGCGCGCCGCTGGGGTCGTAGCCGCAATGCACCATGCAGTTCTCGCAACGAGGATCGCGCGCGACACCGTCCACGACGCCGTATTTGTCCCACGTCACCTTCGTGAGCATTTCCGTGTAGCCGTCGTAATGGCCGTCGGTCATCAGGTAGCACGGGGCCTTCCAGCCCTTCACGTTGTAAGTCGGGATGGCCCACGCGGTGCAGGTCAGCTCGCGTTTGCCGGCGAGGAATTCCTGATAGACCGGCGTGCCGAAGATGGTGAACATCTTGCCCCATTCCTCGATCTTGGCGAATTTCTGCCGCGTCATTTTGCGCGTGAGGAAGAAATCCTCCGGCTGCTTGCCCAGGCGGGAAACCATGTCCTTCTTCGCCGCATCGTACTCGTAACCGGGCGAAATCGTGTGGCCGTCCACTTCCAGTGAACTCAGGTATTTGAACATATCCTCGAGTTCCTTCACGTCCGTTTCCTTGTAAACGGTCGTGTTGGTCGCCACCTGATAACCGCAAATCTTAGCCATCTTGATGGCCTCAACGCATTCCTTGAACACGCCTTCGCGCTCGACAATGAGGTCGTGCGTGAATTCCAGGCCGTCCACGTGGACGTTCCAATACATCCATTTCGTCGGGCGGATGACCACCTTCTTTTTGGCCGCTTCGTTGGCGTTGCGGATGGCTTCAGCTTCCTTCTCGGAAATCAATTTCCCCTCCAGCAACTGCTTCAGCTTCGGCTCGACCTCGGGCGTGTAGATCGCCGCGAGATAATCGCGCATTTTTTTGCGCATGAATACGCCGTTCGTGCAGACGTAAATGACACGGCCCTGATCCAGCAGACCGGCGATGAGCTCCTCGATCTTGGGGTAAATGAGCGGTTCACCGCCGCAGATGGAGACCATCGGGGCGTCGCATTCCACGGCCACGGCCAGGCATTTCTCCAGCGGCACCATGTCCTTGAGATTGGTGGAATATTCGCGGATACGCCCGCACCCGGTGCAGGTGAGGTTGCAGGTGTGCAGCGGTTCAAGCTGCAGCACCATCGCGAATTTCGGCGTTTTGCGGACCTTATGTTTGACGATATGGCTGGCGATTTTCATCGTCAGCGCCAGTGGGAAGCGCATAATTTTTAACGGACAGAGGCGATTTCAGTTGAATTTTCCATCAGCACCGTTGGCATGCTGTTCGTGGAAGGCGGGCTCGCCTTCAACAATCCCGGCAGGAAGAAGCTCGCCGGTGACACCGACTGGCTGGCATTGATGCCGCCGCAACCCGCGCCCAAAAGCACGGTTGCCGTCAGCATGGCCACTAATTTCCAACTTAATCTCACTTGCTGATTATAAAACACTTCGCCACGATGGCAACTTCAAATTGCCTTAAACATGCCACGCTCAGCCGCAAACCTGCTAATATCACTCCTTGGCCTGCCAGCCTGCCTGGCCGCCATGACCACCTTTGGCGCCCCGGACACCAACAGCGTATTCAGCCAGCGGGCCGAGACGGAATTCCACCGCACCCAGCAATTGTTCCAAGCCGATGCCAACAACCCGAGCAACGCCTGGGTGTTCGCCCGCGCCTGTTTCGACCTGACCGAGTTCGCCCCCACCAAGGCCCGCCACGCTGAAATCGCCCGGCTGGGCATCGCCGCCTGCCAGCAATTGATCGCCCGTGAGCCCAAATCCGCCCCGGGCCATTACTATCTGGCCATGAATTATGGCGAACTGGCCGATGCCGAGGCACCCTCCCTCCTCGCCTACCGGCTCGTGCATGAAATCGAGCGCGAATTCAAGATCGCCCAGGGGCTGGACGAGAAATTCGACTTCGCCGGCTCCAGCCGCAGCCTCGGATTGCTCTACCGCGACGCGCCCGGCTGGCCGCTCAGCATCGGCAACAAATGGAAGGCGCGCGCCGCCCTCGAGCGCGCCGCCACGATTGCCCCGGATTATCCCGACAACCAGTTGGACCTCGCGGAATCGTACCTGCAATGGCGGGAACGCGAGGGATCCGAAGCCGCGCTGAAAAAAATGGATGCCATCTGGGCGGGCGCGCAGACCAATCTGACGGGGGTCGCCTGGGAAAAAGCCTGGCGCGACTGGTCCATCCGGCGGCGGGACGCCAAAGGGGAGTTCCAGCGGCTCTTCAAGAGTGTTCCCGGAATGTAACATTTAATCTGGTGTATCGTTGAACAGATGAACTAGACTGTTGCTCAAAGTCCGGTAACTCAGCATGGCAAAAAAACTCATCGCGGCCCTGACGGATTCGACCGTGTTTCTGCGGGAATGGATGGTCAATCCCCAGCGGACCGGCTCGGTTGCGCCCAGCTCCCCCAAATTGGGTGCCGCCATGGCCCGCTGGCTCCCGCGCGACCCGGAAAGCTTCGTCCTCGAACTCGGCCCCGGCACGGGTGCCGTCACCGGGGCGCTCATCAAACGCGGCCTGCGGGAGGACCGGCTGATCGCCATTGAACACAACGCCAACCTCGCCAAGCACCTGCGCAAACGCTTTCCCCGCGCCCACATCATCGCCGGCGACGCCTGGGAACTGGACCGGTTGTTGAACGATCTTCCAGAACCCGTGACCTCCGTAGGCGCGGTGATCTCCAGCCTGCCGCTGTTGAATTTCCCCAAGGAAAAAGCCGAGGAACTGGTCGAAAAGATCCGCGCCGTGCTCGATCCCCGCGGCCGTTACGTCCAATACACCTACCGCATCGGCAAGGACCGCACCCGCGGGTCAACCGACTTCCGCATGATCGCCTCCCAGATCGTCTGGCTCAATTTCCCCCCCGCCCGCGTCAGTGTTTTCCAGAAGTAAGCTGTCACGAAGGGTTCTTGCGAAGGGGCCACCACTCGTCACTTGCCACCCGTCAACCGTCCCTTTCAAGTTGGCTTCGTTCTGTAATTTTCCCCTACCCGCGGCCACCCATCACCTCACGCCATAAAATATCACAATATGTTAATCACAAGCCATTTATGATTTTTAACCCACTTCATCAAGGCCCCCCTGAGACCTCGAAATTTGGCTTCGTTTTGGGTTCGTTCTCCGGTCCGGCCATCCTCAATTTTCCATCCTCCATCCTCGCAAAATACCCCCCGTGGCCCTGCCCGTGCCCGGCTTGCCCAGAGCTGCTATCGAGTCACAGCTTCTCGGGCACTTCAATGATATCCCCGTCTTGCAGCCAAAATGCGTTGTCAGATTGTGCATTCTCAGAAAGGTCCACCGTATAAATGACCGGCTTGGCGGATTTGCCTGCTTTACGGGTGATTTTCACCCGCGATAAATCCGACGAAGTCCGTAAAATCGACCGGGCTTCGGTCTTGTTCAGTGCCTGACTCAAGAAACCTTCATCCCAGGAATCCACCTTCAAGGTGGCCGTCTCACCCGCCACGAGGAGCTGAACCGACTTCTGGAGGCATTCCATGGCCGGAGCGTAAGGGTTGGCCTTCAAATCAGGTTGCGTCTGCGCCTGAAGCCGTTCCGCAAAAGATGCGTGGCGCCCGGTCATTTTTGACACCACATCGGGCGGATTTTCATTCAAGGCGTGGATGCTTTCCGGGATTTCAATCACATCTCCGAATTCCACCGGCACATCTTGGGCGCAATCCACCACATTGCTGTGATTCAGCAGGCTGACCTTGATTTCCAGTTCCTTGCCGCCGATTTTTTGGCCGGGCCGGCGGATGATGATCCGCCCCAGATCCGGAAATGGCAAAGCGTGATAAGCCTCCCGGTTGCCCTGCCCGGATATTAACACCTGCGATTGAGTGTAAAACCGCATCACGGTTTCAAGCAAAGTGAACTGGTTCGTCTGCTTTGAGGCCCGGCGAAAAACTTCCAGCGGTTGCGCGATCCCCTGCCGGGTGATCCGGATGCGGGTGAAATCCGGCAGTGCATCCAACGCGCCATGCTGGCGGAGAAAATCAGCGACGCTTGCTTCGTTCGTTGCCCCTGGCTGGCCGTCGGCAACAACCAACTGCCAGGATACGTTGACATTATTTAGCTGGGAAGATCCAGGCATGCCTTCAGGCCCTGAATGGGACTTGGCGTAATTCAAAGGTGTCAGGCCGCTTTTGGTCCGCAGATTCACATCCGCACCCGCCTGGACCAGCAATTCCACCAAATCCTTGCGGTTCTTGTCCGCCGCCCAGTGCAACGCGGCTTTGCCGTCTCGATCGGTCGCATTCACGTTTGCCCCGGCCTTGATGAATGATTTTAAAAGCTCCACATCCACCGTATTGGCCGCCACGACCAGCACGATCGCCGGAAAACCATCATAACGAATCGCATCCGGGTTGGCACCGGCGGCGAGCAGCGCCCGGGCGCTCTCTGAAGTCCGCCGGTCCAAGGCATAGACCAACGGGGTGTTTCCGGCTGAATCCACCACGTTTGGCGCGGCCTTATGCTTCAACAATATGGCAACAACTTCTGGCTTGTCCGACAGTACTGCGGTCATCAACGGTGTCGCCCGGCTTTGGCTTAAAGCCGCCGGGACATTTGGATTGGCACCATGTTCGAGCAGCAAGGTGACAATCGCGGCCGCCCCCGCCCCCGCCGCCCGATGCAAAGGGGTAAAACTTCCCACGCGCTCCGGACCAACGGCATTCACGTCTGCGCCCGCATCAATCAACTGGCGGGCAATGCCGGTCTTGCCCAAAATCGCGGCAATTTCGAGCGCGGATTCGCCCATCGGATTTCGCAACGTCAAATCAGCGTGGTTGGTCAGCAGCAAGGCCACCATCGCCTCATTACCTTTGATCACGGCAATGTGGAGGGGGGTTCCTTTATTTTCACGGTCATTCGCGTACTCCGGGCCGCAAATGTTATTTGGGTCCGCCCCCTGCGCGAGCAAGGCGGCCGCCACCGCCACCGCATTATTTTCCACGGCCAGCGTCAGGGGCGTGGCCTTGTTCACGTCCAAAGCGTTCACCGCCGCCTTGGCTGCGAGCAGGGTTTCCGTCACGGAAAGATAGCCGCGCGCGGCCGCGTGGTGCAACGCCGTCTGGCCGTCGCGCTCGGGCGCGTCCACCCGGGCGCCCCGGCGCAACAATAGTTCCACCATCGCCCGGTTGCCCATTCCCGCCGCCCGGTTCAAGGCGGAAAATCTGCCGCCATTGATTTCCGCACCATGATCGAGCAGGAAATTCACCACCTTCAATTGGCCTGCCCCCGCCGCGGTTTGCAGCGGCGTGTCGGACCCTTCCGCCGGCGCATTGATCAGGTCCGGGCTGTTTTGGATCATCTGCTGAATATGGGCAATTTGCTGATCTTCCTCGGAACTTGCTGGTACCGACAAATCCAGCAGTTCCGCCTTTTTGGCGGGCGCCGCCGCCGAAATCTCCGCACGTAATTTCAAGCCCTGCATCATGCCGGAAATCGTGTCGGCGATCTGCTTGTTCAACGCCGTCAACAGCGCATCCACCCGGAGGACATCAATGCTCTGGGGCGAGTAATCCACCACCAGCGACGCGCGCCGGATTTGCGCCTCGCTTCGTTCTTTGATCAGCGCATCCAACGTGGCATTGGGCATGATCGTGGGCAGGATTTTTTCCAATTCATCCTGGCTCCGGCCTTCCAGCTTCTTGAGCAACTGCGCATCGGCATTTTCCACCGCCGGCGCCATCACTTCCGTTTGCCCTGTTTCAATTTTTGCCATCCCCATGCCCGCCAGATCCTGCCGGCTCAGCGTGGCCAGCGTGGACTGGTCGGAAAAATCGCGGAGGATGCGCCCGTATTGGACGGCGGCCTCGTTCGTCCTGCCTTGGGCGCGGTAACATTCGCCCAAACGGAACACCGCGGTGGCGGCAAGCTGCCGGTCCTTGTCAAACTGCGCCGCGAGCGTCGAGTAATCGGCGATGGCCGCGTCCAGGTTGCGGCTGGCTTGCTCCTCGAACAGACCCTGCTGCAGCAGCGCGGTAAGGTTGTTGGTTTGCGCCGGCAACAGCGTCGCGGCCAGCAGCATGATTCCGATGCAAAGTTTTGTTTTCATACCTTCAACGATCTCAGCCTGCCAAATTGTTCCCGCGCCAGTTGTCACGCTTTTGCAAAATCGGAAACATCGAACATTCAACATTTATTGACGCTCGTATAATGCAGTGACATGGCGGCGGCGCGGGCGGGGCGCGGCGTTTACGCCGCTTCAACGTCCCAAACGCCAGCGCGCTGGGTGTTTTAAGCGCGCTGCCGCTTTGGACGTTGAATCGGGCTAAAGCCCGCGCTCCGTCACCGTATTGCGCGCGCCTCATAGAGCATTTATGGAAATGCTCTAATTTCGAACACCCAACGCCCCCTAAAATTGAACGTTGAGCGTTGAATGTTAAATGTTCGGCGTTCATTCCACTTCCAGCTTGTAACCCACGCCGTGGACCGTCTTCAGCCAGCGCGGTTCCACCGGATTTTTCTCCAGCTTGGCGCGCAAACTCGCAATGTGATTATCCACCGTGCGCGTAGTCGGGAACGTGGTGTACCCCCAGACCACGTCCAAAAAACGTTCGCGCGACACCGGCTCGCCCTCCGCCTCGGCCAGCAGCCGCAGCATGGCGAATTCCTTCGCCGTCAGATGAATCTCCTTCTTCCCGCGCACCGCCGTCTGCCGCGCGAGATCAATCTCCACCTCACCCAGGTTCAACTTCACGGCGAACCCGGTCTTACGCTCCGCCCGGCGCAGCAAAGCACGTACGCGGGCGAGCAGTTCCTCGGTGCTGAACGGCTTGACGAGGTAATCATCCGCCCCGGCATCCAGTCCGCACACGCGGTCTTCAATCTGGCCCTTGGCCGTGAGCATCAGCACCGGCGCGGCGACGGCCAGCCGCCGCAGCTCCGCGCAGACTTGAAAACCGTCCAGCTTGGGCATCATGACGTCCAGCAGGATGAGGTCGGGCTTTTCAGCCAGGGCGCGTTTGAGGCCAGTTTCGCCATCGGCGGCGGCAAACGTGCGGTACCCTTCCCCGCCCAGCAAATCCGCCAGCGCGGTGCGCATGGGCGTCTCGTCCTCGATGATCAAAATGCGTTCCATAATTTTTTAACCGGAGCCGGTGAAGGTAACAGGCAAGGCCTTCATTATTTTTTCTCCGTTCTCTCTGTTTGCTCCTGTTGATTCCCCGGCAACTCAATCGTGAACCGGCTGCCTTGGCCAATTTCGCTTTCCACCAAAACCCGTCCCCCATGCGCTTCCACGATGTGCTTTACCACGCTCAACCCGATGCCCACGCCCTGCGTCTCGCGGCGCAATTCCGAACCCAGCCGGTAAAACCGCTCAAAAATCTTTTCCCGCTCCGCCACGGGAATCCCCGGACCATTATCGGCGACCATCAAGCCTATGGCGTCCGCGCCGCCCACGTTTTTAATTTTTAATTTTAAATTTTTAATTCCGATGATCACCGTTTCACCTTTGGGCGAATGTTTGACCGCATTGTCGATCAGGTTGACCAGCGCCTGCTGCATCGCGCGGCCGTCGATGTCCAGTTCGAGGGTACTCCGCCCGTCGGGCGCTGACGAGGTTTCCAGCTTCAGACTTACGCCCTTTTCCGCCGCATACGGTTCCATGAGTTTCACCGTGGTCTCCACCAGCGCCACGAGGTTGGTCGGCTCAAATTCATATTGCTTGCGCCCCTGCTCAATGCGCGAGAAATCCAGCACGTTCTCGATGAGCGCAGAAAGTCGCCGGCATTCCTGCACGATAAAATGAAAATATTCCCCCTGCCGCCCGGGGTCCGGAATCTTGCCGCGCTCAAGGTTCTCCGCCATTAACCGCACCGACGCAATGGGCGCGCGCAGTTCGTGCGAAACGCTGGAGACGAAATTGGTTTTCAGCTCGTTCAACTCCTGCTGGCGGCGGAAGGATCGCCACGCGGCCAGCAAGCCCAGCACCGCCGCAATCGCCGAGATCACGATCAGTGTGCCGAACAACAGGGTGCGCTGGGTCTGGCGCGCGTAAAGGATTTCCGGGCTGGCCAGGGAAACTCGGACATGGAACGGGTAGCCATGGTCATTCAGCGGCAGGTCTTTCAAAATTCCTTCGGCCTGCCCCAGCAACGGCAGGTTGGTGCTTGTACCGGGCTGATGCTGCGGGAGGGCGATCCACTTTCCGCCCAGTTCGACTTCCACCAGCGCATAAGGCGGCAGGGTGATCTCCGCCTTGGCCGCGGCCGTCGCCAGCGACTTCTCCACCACCGCCGCCGGAAATAGCAGATGCGTGATCTGCATCCGCGTGGAGGCCGGGTCGTTGGTTGACGTTTCCTGGGTTGTATTTAAAACCAGCAAGAACTTCCCCTGACGGGAATCCACCCAGTAGGGTGCGGTGGTCCAGGTGTTCGTCGGGTGTTGTTCCCGGAAATCCGTCAAAACTTCATCCGCAGCGGCTTCGGCATTCCACCACCCACGCCGCGTGGGGGGCAGGGCGGCGGCGGCCGTGCCCTGGGTGACCCGTTCGGCTTCTGCAACGAGCCGCGGTGAAAAAAAAGACGGCCGGTAGGTGATGGCCCAGGCGATGGCTTTGATTTTTTCTTCCGGCAAACCGGCGCCGTTGGTCATCAAACGCAGGGCCTGATACCAAATCAACTGGCCGACGGGCAGCCCGGCTTCGGTAAGTTGATCCGACTGCCGCCACTGGGAAGCGATAAACTTGGCGGACGCCTCGGCGTCCGGCAGGCCGCGCGCATTGGCCAGCAGCAAAAGATATTCGGCATTGCCCTGCGCGCCGCGCGGGGGCTTGGTGGCGAGAAATTTTTGGATGCCGGACTGGACGGCGGGGAAATCCCCGGAGATGAACTCGGCTGCCTTCGCCGTCTGCCACAGTTGTTGTTGTTCAGAATTCAGTCGGCCCAGCCAATCTGGCGGCGAGGTTTCCGGAGACATCTCCGGCGCTATTTTGCCATAGCCGTCCGCGGGCGGCAGCGTGGCGAGGTCCACCTCAGGATTGGCCCGTTGCCATTCCCGGATGCGCACCCAGGCGTTGCTTTCGGTGGGCGCGCCGCCCGACCACGATGACTGGCCCAGGTCAGCCGTCCGATTCGCATGGAGGCCGAAACTGGCTTCGCGATAGTCACTCAACTGCCGGACGCCTTCGGTGCTGATGGCCTGGACGAGACGCTGGGCGAGGAGTTCCCCGGATTCACGCGCTTCTTGTCCGGCCAGGATCTGATCCTGCCGCACGGAATACAGGCCAAAGCCGGCCAACCCGGCCACCGGCAGCAAAATAAAAACCGCCTGCCAGAAAAATGGGGATGCGGATTTTTTGGGCGGAGACTGGCCCGGCTGTTTCTGCAACTGCGTCCGGACGCGCAGAAAGAAAAAAAATGTTATCCCCAGACACACGGAGAAGCCGGCGGGCGGCAATATTTTCAGGAACAGGGATGAACCATGTCGCTGGAAGGCCAGAGCCGACTGCAGGACGAACAGGCCGGCATAAATCCAGAGAATAAAGCGCAACCGGGTGTAGCGCAGGTCGAGGTCATTGCGCGCACGCGCGCGCAGCCGGCGGCCGTACAACCCGGCCCCCAGGCAGCCCAGCACCAACCCCAGCATCAGCAACAAGATGAGGATTACGTTAACCATGGCTGGATCGCCACAAAAAGACGGCGAGCATGAGTTTCATATCTGAAAGCCTAATGAAACCGCCCGGGCTAATTGTCATGGTTTTGCAAAATCCCGCCCGAAATCATTTCACCGGAAAACGATTTTGCACACGATCACCGCCACCATCACGCTCACCGCATCCGCCGTCAACCCGGCCAGCACCGCATGACGGGTGCGCTTGACGGCGACGGACCCGAAATAAACCGCCAGCACGTAGAAAGTGGTTTCGGTGCTGCCGTAGATGGTGCCGGCCGTCTTGGCGATGAGGCTGTCCGGCCCAAAGTTCTTCACGAGTTCCGTAAAGAAACCAAGCGAGCCGCTGCCGCTCAAGGGACGGACGAGCACCATCGGCAGCAGGTCGGTCGGGAAGCCGATCGCGCTCAACATGGGTGACAGCAGCCGGCTGATAAGGTCGATGCCACCGGCCGCGCGGAACATGCCGACTGCCACGAGCATGGCCACGAGATACGGAATGATGCGAATGGCGACATCGAACCCCTCCTTGGCGCCGTCCACAAACTCCTCGTAAACCTTCACGCGACGCAACGCGGCGTACAGCGGGAAGAGCGAGAGGAGGAAGGGAATGGAGAGCAGCGAAACGGCACCGACGATGCGGACGAAGAGGCTTTGCTTCGCGTCATCGGGTGAGAGCGGCAGGCCGAACGTTTGCGGGAGGACCAGTCGCAGAAATAACAGGAAGAAAAACAACAGGAACGCGACCACGATGACATTCCCCCACCATTTCATCGGTTGCAACGTTGCCGCTTCCTTCACAACAATTTTTTCTTCAACCGGTTTGGTTGTTTCGGCGGCACTTGCCTGAGCAACGGTATTGACGGCGGCGAGACGAAACATGGGCAACTTGCTCAGAAACTTGGCCATGAGCACGCCGGAGATGCAGGCACAGGTGGTGCAGATGATGGAAGTGCCGACGATGGATGTAGGGTTGGTGGATTTGTTCGCGGCCAGAATGGCAATGGCCGTGACGGGAATAAGCTGGATGCCGCTGGTGTTGATGGCCAGGAAGGTGCACATGGCGTTGGTGGCCGTGCCCGGACGCGGGTTGAGCGTCTCTAGGTCCTTCATCGCGCGCAGGCCCAGCGGCGTGGCCGCGTTGCCCAGGCCAAGCATGTTGGCCGCGATGTTCATCAGCATGGAACCCATCGCCGGATGGTCGGCGGGAACCTCGGGAAAAATGCGGCACATCAAGGGACGCAAGGCCCGCGCGAGCAAGGCGACGAGCCCGGCGCGTTCGGCCAACCGCATGACCCCGAGCCACAGGGCCATGACGCCGATGAGCGTAAAGGCAATGCCAACGACGGCCGTGTTCGCCATCTCCAGGCATTTGTCAGTGACTTCCTTGAGCTGACCGTTCCAGCCGCCGATGAGGACGGCGCAAAGAACCAGGCCGAGCCAGATGTAATTCAGCATCGGCCAAAGCTACAAAGTCCGGCGGACAATTGCGAAATTTTTCCTGAGCCACGATTCCTGCATCATTCCCCGAAACTGCGGCGGATGACGCGTGTCATAAAACGAAAAACCACCCGCGCCTGAATCTGAATCAGGCGCAGGTGGCAAGTAGTCCCTGAAGTTTACAACGCTTAGGCGGTAACATTCAGTCCGGTACCATCATGGTCACCGTCCTTGTCGACGGGAGCGGCGACGGGAACGGCCTGGGCGACAGCCGCCGTATTGCGGGCGGGTTTGGTCTCGGCAGTGGCGGGTGGCTGATAGGTCGGAGGGGTCGAAACGCTGGATATGTTCATTATGTTTAGTGGTTTATTGATGTAGCAGGAAGAATTTCCTGCTACGCCAAAGGTATCGGGCAAATCTGGCGCTGCTGAAGCAATACGGAAAAGTAGCCGCCCAGATGATGCAAATCACGCCGTGGTATTCCCTCCGCTACTGGCAAAGCCTTTTAACGAGCCATTTGTCAGTGACTTCCTTGAGCTGACCGTTCCAGCCGCCGATGAGGACGGCGCAAAGGACCAAGCCGGGCCAGATGTGGTTCAGCATCGGCCAACGCTATCGATTTCCGGCGCAGCCTGTCAAAGGAATCAGTTGGTATGCTTGGAGGCCGGATGTTCTCTCTGATACTGTCTAATTTGGTCAGGCACACCCTTCAAGATTTCGTCATTCTTGACTTGTGGCAAGGCGGCCATGGTTTCGGCAACGAGCAGCGCGTCGTCAAACCGGTTCTGACTCATCAAAAAATTTATGTAAGGAAGCACGACTCCATATCCGTAGGGACACAAAGCCCAAGCCTGACGGAAGGCGAAATCAGCTTCAACGGTCAGGCGCCTCTTTTCGGAATCGTTCTTTGCCATATTGGCCCGCCATGCATAAAGCCCGGCGATAGCCGCACGGCCCTGACTGAACATCTTGCATGAGTAGCCATTCCGCACAAATCGTGGATCGCCAGTAAAACCGCTAAAATCGCCCCGCCAGATCGTTTTTTTGACAAAAGCGGCAATAGTTTGCACCGTTGTTTCCTCCCTCAGCCAACCGCCAATTTTTGGCGTCAAGGATTTACGCCAGTATTCACGATCACGTTGAATGATTTCATCGGACAAAGCCGCCCATGGCTGGCGGCTGATCTTAAATATCAGCCCGTGTGGTTCAAGGTACGGATTCACCCAGTCTGAAAAACCCGGTTCGATATTTTGCTCGATAAAAAATTCATTGGTCGGGCATTTGTCGAAGATGGTCTTGCTTAACGGACCATTCAAACCCATCGCGTCGGGCAAGCTGGAAACATGGGCGAACAATGAGCGCGAATATTCCTTTAAGCAGGCTTCCCTGTCATCCGGAGTGGGGATGTAAATTTTTTTCCCATACATCGAGCGCAAATAGTCGAGATAGTCCTCATAGATCAGATTGTGTTGAGCGATCACAAACAGAGCATCCTTCGGTCGCGTCTGGCACATCGCAGTGACGATGTGCCGGCCCGGATCAGGGCCGCCGAAATAGACGCTGCCGGGCGGCGTGGAATCGATGATGTCCCGCCCAAATTCAGTGCTGTATTTTTCATCACCCGTCACGAAACCGTCAAAAGCTCCATTGACCTCTTTGATTGCCTCCCAAGAAATCCCGCTCAGGCGGGGCGGTGACGTAACTTTCCAGTGCCAGCCAACTTTTTCCGCAGTATCTGAAATAAACCTGTCAACTTTCGTCCAGAATTTTTCAGACAGTGCAGGACCGCTGGTAAACCCTCTGTTTCGCTCCGGCAAATCAGAAAATGCGTTGCTAAACGAGAGCCATTGCCCGCGTTCCGCATATTTGAACATGGCCTGGATTTCCCGCGGCATGGCGTTGGTGTCGGTGTTTGCTTGTTTTTCCTTCAACGCCACGAACTGTTTGAGCACTTTTTCCGTTTCAGGATTTTTGAACGATCCCCAAACTGATGGCCCTCCGCCCAGCAGATAATAAAATAAAAGGCTGACCACCAAGGCCGCCAGCAGGGTCAAGACAAGCGTCTTTTTCATCCGGTACTTTTGTTCCTATACCAGATAGACACCGCGGAAGCGAAATTTGTATAAAGCGGGAGATTATTCCGAATACGTTTTGGAAAGCAGAGCGGTGCGCGGACCCGGGAAAACACCTTGTCACTGATCTAATACCAATTCTCAGAGACACCCGGCAAAAAAGCTGGCGACCGGCTGTTGTAGTGGCAGGCTTTCGAGCTGCTTTGCAGAAACCTTTCAAAAACCTGATGCCTCTGGCCCCCTCTCCGCCATGCAATGGGGGAGAGGGCCGGGGAGAGGTGGAGCTTTGGTCCTTTCTGAAACACGAACCATGGCCGCTTTTCATCCCGGCTTTGCTTTGATAATAAGTTTTCTACAAAGCAGGAAAACAGCCTGTCACTCATATAATGCCATAAAAGCGAAGGCCAAATCCCGGCGTAAACCTTTTCTCTCACCACAACCGCCGGGAAACCCCGCAAAATTTGTTGCGGGATTGGCGGAATATGTTCTTCGCATCCTTTGCCTGGAAAGACGATAATGATCTACCGGCTGAGAATGGCCGGTCCATTCATATGAAAACCTCCCAACCCCCCCGCAAAGAAAAAGCCGCCAGCCGCTGGTTGTCCTTCCGCCCGGAAATCAAGGTCGTGGACTGCACCATCCGCGACGGCGGCCTGATGAACAACCACCAGTTCGACGACCAAACCGTCAAGCTGGTCTATGAAACCTGCGTGGCGGCGGGTGTGGATTATATGGAGCTGGGCTACAAGTCCTCGCGCAAGGGCATCACCCCGGGCGAGCATGGCGACTGGAAATATTGCACGGAAGAAACGTTGCGCCGCATTGTGGGCGACAACAAAACGGCGCTGAAACTCTGCGTCATGGCCGATGCCGAACGCTGCGATTACCGGGAGGATATTCTGCCCAAAAAAGACTCCGTCCTGAACATGATCCGCGTGGCCACCTACATCCACCAGATCCCCACCGCCCTGGACATGGTCAAAGACGCGAACGACAAGGGCTACGAAACCACCGTCAATCTCATGGCCGCCTCCGTCATTCCCAACGCCGAACTGAATGAGGGCCTCGAAATGCTGGCCAAATCCGAAGCGAAGGCGATTTATGTGGTGGACAGCTTCGGCGCGTTTTACAGCGAGCAGGTCCGCGCCCTGGTGAAAAAATATCTCGGCTACTGCAAGGCCAGCGGCAAGGAAGTGGGCGTGCACATGCACAACAACATGCAGCTCGCGTTTGCCAACACCATCGAAGGCATCGTCGAAGGCGCCAATTTTCTCGACGCCACCATGGCCGGCCTGGGCCGGGGCGCGGGCAACTGCCCGATGGAATTGCTGCTGGCGTTCCTGCACAATCCCAAATACGAACTGCGCCCGGTGCTCGACTGCGTGCAAAACCACATCGAGCCCATGCGCGCAAAATTGCTGTGGGGCTACGATCTCCCGTATCTGCTGACCGGCATGTTGAACCAGCATCCGCGCACCGCCATCAAGTTCAAGGAAGCCGAACTCAAGGGCGAAAAAGGCGACATCCTTAATTTCCACGACACCGTCACCCAGATGTAGTCATGGCTTCAGATCCCTCTCCCCGTTGGGCGGGGAGAAGGCAGCTTGCAGTGCCTTGGTCGCAAGCGGCGTTACTGCGGCCGGGGCAGTCGCGCTGCGTTTTTTTGAACAGGCTTCGTGATCCTATTTCGCGGCGGCATCGTTGAGTTCCGCGGCCAGGGTTTCCGCCTGTTCGGCGCTGAAGCTGCCCGTTATTTGTCCCGAACCGCCGGTGATCTCCGAGGCAATATTGGGAGCAGACCAAAGTTTTCCGTCGATGATCATGGCCAGGCGCTGGTGGAGATGTTCGCGTGTTATCCGGGCAAATTGCATCCGGCCCGCATCGGTCAAAGTAAATTCAATCATCGGCGACCCCAGATTGTCCTTGGTCACTTTGGCCGACTTCAAATCGGTTTGATCCAGCAGCACCGTCTTCTGAATGTTGAGCGTTTCTGCGGGGCGGGAACCGGCGGCCGACCCGCCTTGAACCACCGTCATCGGCTCGGTGTCAGTCGACGGGGCATCCACCACCAGCCGCATCTGTAAAACCGGCGATGCGGGCAGGTTGGCGGACCGGGGTTCGAATTTTTTGGGCAGCGCGAGCACCAGGTTGGCGTCCGCCTCGCGATGTTGTCTCATCAGGAATTCCGCGTAGTGATAGACCGCCTCAGGGGCGGATGGGCACAGCGCCAGCGCCTGCCGGTACGCGAAATCAGCGGCGCGGGCCATGCGTTCCTTTTCTCCGTCGTTGGCGGCGTGTTCCACGCGCCAGGCATAAAGCCCGGCGATGGCGCTCCGGAATTTGAAAAACATCTTGCTCGCATACTCGTTTTGGACAAAGCGCGGGTCGCCAGTGAAACCAGTGAGATCGTGCCGGAGAAAAATCTTCTCCCCAAAGGCGGTGACCTCGCTGACGGACGTGTCGTCATTCAGCCAGCCGCCGATCATGCCCGGCACGATTTTCTGCCAATAGTCACGGTCCGACTGCACCGTGGCCTCAGCCATTTCCGTCACCGGCTCACGGTTGAGCTTGAAGATCAGGCCGTGCGGTTCGAGGTTCGGATACATCCAGTCGAACGGGAAACTTTCCTCGACGTAAAATTCATGGCCGGGATTTTTATCAAAGATGAGTTTAACCAGCAGCCCGTTGATCGACATGACCGCCGCCTGGCCGCTGACTTCCGTGTGTCCATTGGCATCTTTTATATCCTCGCCCGGCTTGAGCTGGTGGTTATGGAGCCGCTCGGTGGCGTCCGCGACATAATCGTTGAAACATTTTTGCTGGTCTTCAGTTGTGGGAATGTAGAGGGCGGCCTTTTCGCGGCTGGCCGTTGCGGCATCGGTGTGGGCCTTGACGTAAACCATGAGGTCTTTCGCGCGCCCGGAACGTTGCTCCTCCAGATCTCTCACCGCCTTCCGCGCGGCCTCGTATTTCGGGTCAGCCTCGTTCACTTCCATGGCATCCTGTTTAAGCACCGCCGCAAGCCAGGCGGCGTCCAGCGAACGAAGCTCGCTGTCCGCCTGCCGGGCGGCGGCGAACTGATGGAGCAACGGCTTTTGTTCACCATAGGTTCTTTGCAGATATTCCAGATAAGTTCCGTCGGCCAGCGCGTTCTGGGTAAGCGTGTAAAATGGATCGGCGTCCGGCTGCGACTTGCAAAAGGCCGTGGGCAGGCCGCGTCCCGGGTCGGTGCCGCCGAAATAGATGGCGCCGGCCGGGATGGAATCGACAATGCCATCGACCGCGAGTTGCGTGTATTGTGGCTCGCAGGCAGCGACGGCATTGTAGGCCAGGCAAATTTCCAGCACGGGGCTCCAATAGCCCGTCCGCAACCGGTTGTCCGTATGCTGGGTGGGATGTTCGTATTGGGGATGGTGTTGCATGAAGCTTTCAAACAAGTTCGTCACCGTCTGCCAGTCGCCCTGGGTGGCGGCGGTGAAAAAGTGTTGATACCCGGATGAAATGGTTTCGCCGGCCGCCGCCGCCAGCAACTCCGATTGTTTTTCCTTCAATACGGAAAATTCCTTCAGCCGCTCGATCTGTTGTGCGCGCAGCGGGTCAGTTTCTTTGACCTGGTTGCCGGCAGCGATGGTCTTGCAGCCGCTCACGCAAAAAATGATTCCACCCACCACGGCCAGGACCGCCAGCAAGGTCGCTGGCCGCAGGCGGCGGGTGCGCGTGGCATCCACGATGGCGGTGACCCGTTGCTCCAGACCGGAGGGCCGCGCCATGGCGATCGCCGCCGCCGGCGACACGCGCCGGAAACTGCCGGCGATGTCCACCAGATGACCGGCGTAGTCTGACGCCACGCAACCGGCGCCCAGCACCAGATCGTCGCACGCTCGCTCGCGTTCGACGCACATCTGGCGCGCCGCCAGCCAGACCAGTGGGTTGAACCAGTACATGGCGCAGACGCCCCTCACCACAAGCTGCGTCAGGCAGTCCCAGCGCTTCACATGCGCGAGTTCGTGCAGCAAAACGATCCGTCGCCGCGCCTCCGGCCAGTTTTCCGCGTCCGCCGGCAGTAAAACCACCGGACGCCACCAGCCCCACGTCAGGGGCATCACGTTGTCAGCGGATTGCAGCAAAGTGACGTTGCGCCGCAGTTGCAGCCGGGCGCGTGCTCCGGCCAGCAGCTGGATCCAGTCCGCATCTAGCGGAGGCTGCGCGCGCCGGGAAAGTTTACGGAGTTGAAATTGCCCGGCGGCCACCGAAAACATCACCAGCGCGGCTCCCGCCAGCCAGGCGAAAAACCCCAGCACCAGCCAGTTCGCGCTGAAATGGGTGGCGATCTGCCGTCCGCCGCCGGGATTGCTTGCGGCGACCAGCACCGCCGCTGCGTGATCGGCATTGGCGGCGGGAACTGCGGTGGAGGCTGCACCCGGCGCAAGGTTCAAGGCCAACGAAACTTGGTTGTTGGCGTCGACCCTGGTGGCGGCCGACCACAGCGGCTTTCCCCACGTCGGCAGCGTGGAAGTCAACAACGGGAGGCACGGCAGGCTCGCCACGGCCAGCAGCCAGATGAGATGCCGGGTGGCCGCCGAAGCGCGCCGCCACAAACCGCACATCGCGCCGGCCAGCGCGAGCACGATGAAACTTTTCAGCAGCGCGTCAAAAAACCAGGCCGGGAAATGCGAGTGCTGGATAAAATATGAAATGTTTTCAATGGCTGGATTCATTTTAACGTCCCTCCTTCCGGGCTTGTTTGATGAGCTGTTGCAGTTTGTTCAACTCAGCGTCGGAAAGTTTCGCGTCCTGGGCGTCCAGCAACGCGGCCACGGCCTCCGTGGCCGATCCTTGGAAGAAAGTGGCGACGAGCCGCTTCAAGGCGGAGCGGCTGGCGGACTCGTGCGAGGCGCATGGCAGGTAAACGTAGCGCACCCCCTCCTCCCGGTGCTTGATGTGGCCCTTGTCCTCCAAAATCCGCAGCAGCGCGCGCACCGATGAATAGCTGGGCGGATCAGGCAGCGCCGCGAGGATCTCCGCGGCGGTGGCGGATTGCTTGGCGTGCAGAACGTCCATGATCTGGCGTTCCCGGCGGCTCAAATGCTGTTCAGCGCTCATGATGTGCTAAATTTTTAGCATCAACCCGGAAGCGCGTCAACCTGAAAGTGCTAAAATTTTAGCACGGCAGGAAAACACAAAACCTTCTTTCAAAAATTCCCGCTTGACATGCAACCGTTTGGTTGCATATTATCAGCGCGTGTTGGATGCAGTATTCAAAGCCCTGGCCGATGCCAGCCGCCGGAAGCTGCTGGACCAGCTCTTCAAGAGCAACGGCCAGACGCTCGGCGAGCTGTGCGCGCACCTCGACATGACGCGGCAGGCGGTCACCAAGCACCTCCGGCTGCTGGAGGACGCCAACCTGATCTCCGTGGTCTGGCGTGGGCGCGAGAAGCTGCACTACCTCAATCCAGTGCCGTTGCATGAGATCTACGAACGCTGGATTGGCAAATATGAAGGTGAAGGTCATCGCCTCCAGGCGTTGAGCGACCTGAAAAAAGGTCTCGAAAAAAATGAAAACCCCAAAGGATGACATCATGAAAAAGCCAAAACTCGTATACACCACGTTCATCAAATCGACGCCCAAAAAAACCTGGGACGCCATCACCAAGCCCGAATTCACCCGCCAATATTGGGCCGGCATTGCCAACGTGTCCGCTTGGAAGCGCGGCGCAAAATGGGAGCACGTCACCAAGGAGAACGAGGTCTGGGTCCTCGGCAAGGTCGTGGAATGCACTCCGGCCAAACGCCTGGTGTTGACCTGGGCCGACCCGGACCAGCTCAAAGACGTCTCGCGGGTCACCTTCGAGATCGCGAAGGTGGAAGATCTGACCTGCCTCACCGTGACCCATGACAACTTCAAGGCCGGTTCGAAGATGGCCGACAAAGTCTCCTGGGGCTGGCCGCGCGTGCTCTCCAGCCTGAAATCATTCCTCGAAACCGGCGAAGGCCTGAATATCTTCGCCGGCTGCTCAAATTAAAACCCTCAAACCAGGAAGGGATGACATCATGCAAAAGAGCACTTTTATATACGTCACGTACATCCGCACCACGCCGGAAAAACTGTGGGCCGCGCTGACCCAGCCCGAATTCACCCGCCAATACTTCTTCAACACCACCCAGGAATCCGCATGGAAACCGGGCGCGTCGTGGAAGATGCAGGCCCCGGACGGCAGCACCACCGATGGCGGCGAAGTCCTTGAAATCGACCCGCCCCGGCGGCTCGTCCTGAAGTGGCGCCATGAACTCAAGCCCGAGCTGCGCGCCGAGGGCTATTCCCGCATGACCTACTCGCTCGAACCGGCAGGTGCCTCGGTCAAGCTCACCGTCACGCATGAGATGGACAAGCCGGGCTCGAAGTTGATCGAAGGCGTCGCGAACGGCTGGCCGACCATCCTCGCCAGCCTCAAGAGCCTGCTCGAAACCGGCCAGTCGCTGGAGGAAACCCGCCAATGGAAAGGCGGCTGCAAGGGCGAATGAAATGTGAACCGACCACCAACCAAACCCAACGTTATGAAAAAACTCGAACTCGTTTATACAACCTTCATCCGCACGACGCCCAAAAAACTCTGGGCCGCCATCACCCAGCCCGAATTCGCCAGCCAGTATTGGGGCGGTCGTGGCAACATTTCCGATTGGAAAAAGGGCTCGCCATGGTATCACAGCGAGGATGGCAAGCTGGACGAAGCCTGCGTGGTCGGAGAAGTTCTTGAAAGCCATCCGCCGAAACGCCTCGTGCTGAGCTGGGCCGATCCCGACCGGCCCGCGGAAATTTCCCGCGTAACCTTTGAACTTGAGCCGCTCACAGACATGGTGAGCCTCCGGGTGATTCATGGCCAGATCAAGGCCGGGTCGGAAACGGCCAAAAATGTTTCCCGGGGCTGGCCGCTCGTGCTCTCCAGCCTCAAGTCCTACCTCGAGACCGGCAAAGGTCTCGATGTTTCATGCGGCCATTGAGTGACCGCGCGAAACCCTGGCCCATGGAGGTGAATATGCCAACTGAGATCAAAACCGATTTCCGGCTGCCCAGCTATTCCAAATGGCGCGCCCCCCGCGCCGTCGTTGACAGCGGCGCCGGCGTCATCATCGCGACCGTGGAGGTTGACGCCCCGCCGGAACGGATCTTCCGAGCGCTTACCACCACTGAGGTCGAGCAGTGGTGGGGCCACCCCGGCTTCTATCGCTGGAAAAATTGGCAGGCAGACCTCCGCGTTGGTGGTCAATGGAGCGTTGCCGTCCACTTTGCCGATGGCAGCACCAACGGCGGCTACGGCGAGTTCGCCGAGCTCGAAGAGCCCCGCAAAATCGTCATGACCCGCCGCTTCGAGCAGCATCCCCTGCTCGGCACGCGCGAAACCACGATCACCTACCGCCTCGACCCCATCGAGTCCGGCACGCGTGTGACCCTGCGCGACGAAGGCTTCATCGGCCGGAGCGAAGCCGCCTTCGGCAACGCAGAACATTGGGAACGCGTGCTCGGCTGGCTGCAAGCCTGCTTGGCACCCGTTAAACCGCTGCCGCCCGGCCTCAGATCTGCGACGCTGCAGTTCGCTTGAGGATGACCTTGATGGCGGTGGTCATGTTGTCCTTGAACTGCGGGTCGGCCTGCAATTGTTTCCAGACCGGCGCGGCGGAAAAGCCCGCCCAATGCTTTTTGTGCGCCTCCATGTTTTCGCCGCACGTCATGTACATGAGGCTGGGCATCACCGGCCCGGACACGGTGCGCCCGTAAAAGATGGGTGCGAGGCCGACTTCCTTCATCACGGTGATCTCCCCGCTCTCGAACATGTGGATCTTGCTCAGTCCCTTGCCCTCGCTTGAGCTGATGTAGGTGCGCAGTTCAAAAACCTCCGGTTTCTTGTCCGGCGGCGGCACCACGAGGTGCTTCATGCCGTCGAACGCCACCAGCAGCGAAGCCGAAAAACTTTCGTAGGCGGCATTCGTCTTTGGCGCATTCAAGAATTCAGCCGCGGCGGCCTGGTAAGTGGTATCGGCAGCCAGCTTCCCGGGGATCGCTGCAAAGGCCTCCGCTGAATCGCTGGGAATGAACACATAAATCTTGTTGGTCGCGGAATCCTGAATTTCCGTAAACACGCCGATGGGCTGGCAGCCGATCCGGTTGTAAGCCGGTACTGCGGCGCGCTCCCAGTAGTCATTGATGCGCTGCTGCTGCTCGGTGGACTTGGTGCTGTATACCTGGATTTCGTAATACTGCGGCTTTTCACCGTCGGCCGCCCGGCTCTGAAGCGGAACGCTGAAGACTGTGATGGCAGCGGCGATGATGCCGGCGGCACGGATGGCAAAACGTGGATTCATTTTGAAAGTCTATTCTGGTTCTCCAGCCAAGACGACAATGTTCTTCTCCGGTTACATCCATATACCTGAACGAATGTCCACTCCTCTTCCCGGCGGTAATGGTTCAAGCTGCGTCCATCCCGAACCATGAATACCACCGAGCAACAACCCCTTTCCCGGCGCAAATGGCTGGGGCTGGCCTCCGTTTCCACCGTCGCTGCCGCCGGTTCCGGCCTGCTGGCCGCCTCCGCCCGCGCCGATGACGCCTCCGCGAGTCCGGACAAGACCAACGGCGTGCGCACTTATAACATCCGCGACTTCGGCGCGAAAGGCGACGGCACCACGCTCGACACGGCGGCCCTGCAGGCGGCCATCGACGCCTGCAACAAGGACCAGGGCGGAACCGTGCTCGTCCCCGCCGGCACATTCGTCATCGGCACCACCGAACTCAAGAGCAACGTAACCCTGCACATCGCCGCGCAGGGCGTCCTGCTCGGCAGCGATCACGGCCCGGACTACTTTCCCGCCGATGAGATTCCGCTCCAAGGTGATTCGACGCTCGAAGACGGCAACACCGGCCTGCTCTTCGCGGTCAACGCGGAGAACATCACCGTCGAGGGCCCGGGCATGATCGATGGCCACGGCTCGCGCTTCCACGGTCCTAATCGCGGCGACCCGTCGCCAGCCGGCATCAGCGGCAGCCACCGTCCCTATCACCTGATGTTTTACCGGTGCCAGAATCTGCGGATCCGCGACCTCTCCCTGAAGGACTGCGCGTTTCATTCCATGCGCATCGTGCAATGCACCTACGCATGGTTCAGCGGCATCCATCTGCGCAGCCGCGTCATTAGCAACAACGACGGCTTTCATTTCATCAGTTGCGAGTACATGCACGTCTCCAACTGCGACATCCAATGCCAGGACGACGCCTGCGCCCTGTTCGGCAGTTGCAAGTTCGTCACGGTGACTGACTGCACCTTCAGCACCCGCTGGTCGGTCTTTCGTTTCGGCGGCGGCACGGCGGAGAACATCACCGTCTCCAATTGCATCATGGACACCGTCTTCGGTTGCCCGATAAAAATCCGCGGTGGCGAATCCCGCGACGGCGTGATTTCACGCTTTGAAAACTTTTCCTTCCGAAACCTGACGATGAACCACGTTACCGGCCCGATTTCCATCTGCCTCGGCACCCGGCGACGGAGATCGGAAGCGGCGGCGGGCATACAAACCAATTCCTTGCCCGGCACTATTTCCAACGCCGAAACCAATCCGGCCTCCAGCGTGACGAATAATTTTGGCGGCGGCTTTTCTCCCGGGCCGACTCCAGAAGAACTTGCGCAGCCAACGGGCATCGTACGGAACATCTCCTTCAGCGGCATCCGCGCGACGGTGGTCAAGCCGTTCCCGCTGCCGGAGTCCGAGTGGAAGAGCGGTTACAATCCCGGCGAGGTATTCTCGTGTATCGGGCTGAACGCCGTCGGCGCGGGCTGGCTGGAAAACATCAGCTTCAACGATGTGCACATCACTTTCCCCGGCGGCGGCACGGCGGAACAGGCGGCGGTCCGCGACGTTCCGAAAGCCATCGGCGAATATTACGCCGCCGGCGTCTTCCCCGCCTACGCGCTCTACGCGCGCCAGGTGCGCGGCCTCACGCTGCAAAACGTCCGCTTTGAAATCGCTGCGTCTGACTTCCGGCCCGCGGTTGTGTTCGACCATGTCACCGATGCGACCGTAAACGGGCTTGGTGTGCAGGGCGACCCGGATGCGGAATCCGCCCTGCGCTTCATCGAGTCACAAGACGTGTTGCTGAGTGCCACGCGCCTCCTCAAGCCTGCCCCCGTTTTTCTACAAGTGGAGGGTGTGACGAACATGGGAATCACGATCGATGGCGGCGACATTTCCAAAGCCGCGACACCTGTCGCGTTCAAAAATGGAGCAGAAGAAAAATCCGTGAAAGTGCGCGGCTGATCAAACCGCCCAAGCCGGCGCCGGCGCGACAAATTCCATCGGCAGCTTGGTCTGCGGATGCCGAAAGGAAATCTTCCACGCGTGCAGGCACAACGGCGGATCATCCACGCCCAAGGTCTGGACATCGCCCAGTTTTCCGCCGCCACGATACGCCGGATCACCAACGACCGGAAAACCCAGATGCGCGCAGTGCAGGCGGATTTGATTGGTGCGTCCCGTCAGCGGCCGCGCTTCCAGAAGTGTCGTGCCGTCGTCCAAAGTTTTGAGCACGCGAAATTCCGTGCGGGCCGCGAGCCCGTTTTCCATGTCCACGGCCCGGGAACCGAGCGCGCCGGATTCGCCAGTGATGGGCGCGTCGCAAAAAAATGCTTCCGTCACCGGCCGGCCGTGGACGCGGACGAGATACAGCTTTTTAACCTCACCGCGCTCGAACTGCGGCTGCAGTTTTCCGGCAAAATGCCGCGTCCGCGTGATGAGGACAATGCCGGTCGTGTTCGCATCCAGCCGGTGCGCCGGGTGCGGTTTCTGCGGATGATACACCGTGTTGAGGATGTACTGGAGCGTGTTGCGATAAAATCGCCCGTTCGAATGCATGGGCAGCGGCGCGGGCTTGTTCACCACTATGAGCGCCTCGTCTTCGTGCAAAACCTCCACGCGACCATTCACTTCCGGTTCGGTGATGCCGGGAAACTTGTGCCGGTAACGCTCGCCGGCACGGACAACCTTGTCCGCCGCCGCCGGTCGTTCATCCAGATCGAGTATGAGCCCGCGCGCGCATTCCGCCTCCCAATCACGGGCGGAGATGTGCGAACAGATGCGGCATAAAACTTCGAGCAAGGTCTTCTGGTCGCAGTCGGCGGGCACGTTGACCGGCTTGTAGTTGTCGTACGGCACGCTGCCCGGCAGCGGCGTGATGGCGCGCGCGATGGCCGCGTGACGCTGTGCGATGGTGGCCGCCATCTGCTCGGCGGGCGTCTTGAAACAGAACGGGCACGACTGGCCGGCGACGTACCGGGGATCACGCTGGTCATCCGCGCTCAATGGCGTCTGGCACCGGAAACATTGGGTCGCATCCGTTTCCTGTAGGCTCGGGTCCAACCCCACGCGCTGGTCAAAGACAAAACATTCCCCGTCGTAATGCGCGCCGCCGCATTCCTCGAAATACTTCAGGATGCCGCCGTCGAGCTGGAAGATTTTCTTGAACCCCTCGTTTTCCATGAATGGCCCGGCCTTCTCACAGCGGATGCCCCCGGTGCAAAACATGACGATGGGCTGCTCCTTCAGTTCCGCCGGCAGCCGGCGGACGGCGGCGGGGAAATCACGAAAATGGTCGATGCCCGCCGGCAGCGCGTTCTTGAACGTGCCGAGCTTCACTTCGTAATCATTGCGCGTGTCGAGCAATGTGACGGGGCGGCCCTCATCGAGCCACTGCTTGAGCTCCTTCGCGGAAAGCTTGGGCGAGGTGCGTTGTGCCGGATTGATGCCTTCGACCCCGAACGCAATGATCTCCTTCTTCATCCGCACCAGCATCCGCGAAAACGGCTGGTGATCCGTCTCACTAAACTTGGGTTGCAGACCGGCCAGGCCAGGCAGGCTGCGGAGTTCCGCCAGCAGCCGGTCAATTTTCTCCCGCTCACCCGCAACAAACAGGTTGATGCCCTCCACGCTCAGAAGAATCGTGCCCTTCAATTCCCACGCGCGGCACTGCGCAAGCAGACGCGCCCGCAATGCGCGGAGATCCGGCAGCGAAACAAATTTATACGCGGCGATATTGGCAATCTTCTTCATCAAACGGGCGAAAGCCTAACAGAAGCCGGCAGGGAAGCGAGCGCGTTGCCGCGCAGCCATCGGTGGTGTTTCGGCGGTGTTTTTCGCGCTGCGAAAAACTCGTCGCCGAGCGCAGCATTGTCCCCGTGCGACGATGAAAACCCGCGATGTGTATTTCCGAAGACGCAGGGCACGTTTCCCCCTCTCCTCGAAGAGAGGGCCGGGGTGAGGACGGTCGTTCCACCAACTGTATATCAATCCTTTGCCACACTCGCTCCGCTCATCACTTCGGGCGGAGACGCCGCTGCATTTACTTCGCCACCCAGATGCGAAAAGTCCCCAGCCGGGCATTGATCGGCTCAAACCCAACCTCCCACAGATAGGCCCCAAATTCCCTGGTGCGGGGATGGATGATGATTTCCTTGATGCCATGTCGACGGAAAATATCCGCCTGCTCGATGAACAGGAATCGTCCGATGTGCAGGTTGCGATAACGCGGGATGACAAAATCGAGCAGTACCTCCAGTTGCTCCGGCGTCTTGTGCTCGGCCAGAAAAACGCCGACCGGCGTGCAGTCGCGCAGGATGAAGATGGCCACCTGCCCGGCTCCCGGCCGGAAGGCAAAGTCCGGGATGATGCGCCTGATCTCCGCGCCGTAAAACTCCAGAAAGTGCGCCAGAAAATCAGAATCCGGCTTCACTTCCAGCAGGTTATAAAACTGTTTCGCCCGCAGCATCCGGCGCAGGTGATAAATATTGACGCAGACGATCATGCTGTTCAGCACCGCCACCGGGTATGCCTGGATGAGCAGGCCATAGCACGCAAAACAGGAGGCGCCAATGAGGTTGATGATCCGCAGCCGCTTGAGGGAACTCATCATCAGCGAAACCGCGATAAGCGCGGAGGCGCCATAACCGAACAGTTCGAGAAATAGATGTCGTTCCATCGTCAAAGTCTACACGAATGCCCTCAAAAGCCTTGCGGCCATTACTCCTTGAGCAACCTGTCCAGATCCAGCGCCCGGGTGAACATCGCCAGTTCGCCGCCCGGCGTGCGCGGCCATTCAGCCTCGGGCCGGTCACGGTAAAGCTCCACGCCGTTCTGATCTGGATCGCGCAGATAGAGCGCCTCGCTCACGCCATGATCCGCCGCGCCCTCCAGTTCCACGCCCGCGGCCAGCAGCCGGCGCAACGCATCCGCCAGCGTCGCGCGGTCCGGGTAAAGGATCGCCAGGTGATACAGCCCCGTGCTGCGCGGTGGCGGCGGCGACCCATCCTTGCTCTCCCACGTGTTCAGCCCGATGTGATGATGATAACCGCCCGCCGAAATGAACGCCGCCTGCGAACCGAACTTCTGCTGCAATTCAAACCCCAGCACGCCGCAGTAGAATTTCAACGCCCGTTCCAGATCCGCCACTTTCAGATGGACATGACCGATGCGGACCGCCGGGTTAATGGGTGGATTTTTTGACATCATTCGACGGGGTTATTTTTACCAAGCCCTTCCAGATCCCACAACAGCCATTCATCGTTGGGAATGTAGGCCTTGAGCTTGTGGTCCCAGCGTTTGGGGACTTCCTTGGCCAGTTTCTCCAGGTAGGGCAGCAGCGGATTTTTCGGCGGATGCGCCTCCTCCTGCTCATCCATGGGAATGCGCTGCCAGCCGAACTTTTCGAGGTAAGGCTTGAAGCCGAAGCCGTCGAAGAAATTGCCCGAGCCGATGAGCGGCATGTACCACATGCTCGGGATCGCACGCGGGTTCGCCTTGATGGGCACTTCGGCGGCCAGCTTTTCCAGCAGCGCTGAACCCTCGGGATCATTTTTGAGATGCGCCCGCAATTTTTCCAGCGAGGGAAAAACCACCGGCGGGCTGACGAACAGGACCGGCTTCAACTGCTGCCGCGACAGGATGATCTCATGCGCCGTGCCGACGCTGTAGATGTTCGTCGGGCAATAGGCGATGGTGAAATCGCTCGTGTCCACCATGCGCAGGTCGATGTGCAGCGTCTCCCAAAACTTCTCCGCGATCTGCGCGCGCACCTGGTCGCCGTGCGTGTCCGGCGCGAACGTCCAGCTTTCGCGCGCGTCGAGGGTGTTCAAATCCTCCAGCCCGTATTGATGCAGCCCGCGCACGGCCGGCTTGAACCACGGATCAAAGACGATGCCCTCAAAGGAACGGATGAAGTCGCCCACGCGGTTGCGCCAGCCGAACTTTTTTTCCGTGGCGCGTGAGGCCACGAAATCCATCGGGCCGGACAGGTAAACGCGCGCTCCTTTGATATGGTTATGCGAATCCATGCGCGCCACTCTAACGCGGCACGGCACGGATGCCAATCTTCAGTTGCACGGTCTATTTCGCTTCCGCCACCGCCGTCAACGACGCCAGCCCCTTTTCAAACTGCCCGCCGCACATCTTCTCGCAGTTCATGAACAGGCCGAACACCTTGCCGCCAAAACTGTTTTTGCCGTACATCGACCAGGTGACAATGGTCTGGCCGCCGTCCCGTCTGAAGGTAAATTCAGCGGTATTCGTCGCCTTCATCGGCCTTTGAAAATCGAGGCGGAAGCGGATCGTTTCATCCGGCTGGCTGTCCGCGATGGTCATCTTGCCGGAACCGATCTTATTATTGCCGTCCCATGCCATCGCCGAACCGGCGCCCGGCGCCGGGCCTTCAAAGGTGGTTTTGGCATTCGGATCCAGTTTGGCCCACGGCGACCATGCCTCCCACTTGCGAAGTTCATTGACATGTGGGAACACTTTTGCCGGCGGCGCGGAGATTTTTGCCGAACGGGAAACTTTAAATTCATCCGGTTGTCCGGCGAGGGCGATGACGATGATCAGGAGACCGATGATTGCGAGGGCGAGCAGGATGGGAGTCATAGTGTTTTTCGTTTTTCAGATTCAGTTTAACAAACCGGCAAATTTCCGTCGCGCATTCCAGAGCAGATAAAGCGCACAGGCGACAATGACATAGAGGATCCACATTTCTTTTACATTGAGCAGATTATGGGGGTCGTCCACCAACATGTGGAAAGCGAGGATGTTCACGATGACCGGTCCCAGCAACAACAGTCCGATGTTCCGCAGGCGCGGAATCATGACCACGATGGCTCCCACAAATTCAAACATCTTCACAAAAGTGATGTAGCCCGTGGGCCCGAAGACGTCCATGAACTTCGCCACGGGTGTGCCTTCCGGCAGCGGCGGCATTTTCATGAGATGGAACAGCACGGGTATGCTGGCCATCAGGAACAGGAGGCCGAGGATGATGCCGGCAACGGCGGGTAGTTTTTTCATGGATGCTTGGTTTGGTTTGGTTGTCATTAAAATTGTTTAGCCGCCGGCCATCGCCCCCACGATGAGAAACGGTTCCTGGCCGCTCACGACTTCGGCGGGCAACGGTGTCTCCGGCGATTCGAGCGACAGGTCTTCCTTGCAGGCAAAGTACCGGACAAACGGCCGCCGTTTCAGCGTGCCATGTTCGCGGATCGTCCCGCGCAAAACCGGATGCCGCGCCTCCAGCGCCGCCAGCACCGCGGCAATCGTCACCGGCGCGGCAAGGTCCAGTTCCACCTCGCCGTCCACGTGCGCCAGGTTGCGGAGATGAAATGGCAGCACCACGCGGATCATCGCAGGGTCTGGACTTCGACGGAATAAACCGCCGGCAGGTCGCGTACGATCGGGTTCCAACTGTCACCGCTGTCAGCCGAGCAATACACCTGCCCGCCCGTCGTGCCAAAATAGATGCCGCACTCGTCGAGCGAATCCACGGCCATCGCATCGCGCAGCACGTTCACATAGCAATCCTTTTGCGGCAGCCCCTTCCCGAGCGGTTCCCACTCATTGCCGCCGGTCTTGCTGCGATACACGCGCAGCTTGCCTTCGGGCGGATAATGCAGCGAATCGCTCGTGATGGGCACCACATAAATGGTCTCCGGCTCGTGCGCGTGAACATCGATCGGGAAACCAAAATCCGTCGGCAGGTTTCCGCTGACTTCATTCCACTGGTCACCCGCATTGTCGGTGCGCAGGACGTCCCAGTGCTTCTGCATGAACAACACGTCCGGCCGCGCAGGATGCAGCGCCATGCGATGCACGCAGTGCCCGACTTCGGCATCAGGATCGGGCAGCTCGTACGGTGATTTCAGCCCGCGCGTGATCGGCTTCCACGTTTTGCCGCCGTCATCCGTGCGAAACGCGCCGCCCGCGGAAATCGCCACATAGATGCGCTGCTCATTTTTTGGATCCAGCAAAATCGTATGCACCGCCATGCCGCCCGCGCCGGGCTGCCAGAGATTCCCCTTCGTATGGCGCAAACCGGGCAGTTCCCGCCACGTCTTGCCGCCATCGGTGGTCTTGAAGATCGCCGCGTCCTCCACACCGGCATAAGCGGTGTCCGGATCCGTGAGCGAGGGCTCGATGTGCCACACGCGCTTGAATTCCCACGGATGCTGCGAGCCGTCATACCACTTGTGCGTGCCCGCTTCGCCCGCATAAACAAATTTATTGCTCTCCCCCTTGGGCATGCCTTCCGGCCCCTTCAATTCCTCGGCGCTGCTGCCCGGCGTGTTCCACGTCCTGCCGCCGTCATCCGAGCGCTGGATGATCTGCCCGAACCAGCCGCTCGATTGTGACGCGTAGATGCGGTTCGGATCCACCGCCGAGCCTTTGAGATGATACATCTCCCAGCCGGCGAAATGCGGGCCGCTCACCTGCCAGTCCTTGCGCCGGCCATCCGCCGTGAGGATGAACGCGCCTTTTTTCGTGCCGACCAATACCCGGATTGTACTCATGATCTGCTCCTTTTCCTTTCCGCCGGCCGGCGGGATTTGGTTTCAGTATTCCATGATGTGAACTACGCTGCGGCCACGGCTTCCTGCGTGGCAAAAATGTTGTCCAGCCGGGCAAAGCTGGTGGTCCAGCCGTCCTGATGATTGTCCCGCAATTCGGTGGTGGTGAAGATTTCCTGCCGGAATTGCATCAGGGTCTTTCCTGCCTGTTCGGTGAACGTCACCGTCACCCGCGTGTCCACCGGCTCAACACCGATTTCTGGCGCCGCCTCCCGCACGAAGGTGAACACCAGCCGCTCGGGCCGGACGACCTCGATAAATTTGCCCGCAAGTTGGATTTCATCGCCGGCATCCGAGCGCAGGCAGCCGCGCCACCGGCCGCCCGGACGCGCATCCATTTCAACGTCGCACGCAGGAAACTTGCCGCAGCCCCACCAATTCTTGACCATCGCGGCGGTCGTCCATGCCTTGAACACCAGCTCGCGCGGCGCGGCGAACGTCCGCGTGAACACCAGCGCCTGTCCATCCTTGTTTTCAACCTTCATAAGCGGCCTTCAATTTTTTGATGTCGAGTTTGACCATTTGCAACAGCGCCTGCATGACCCGCTGCGACTTCGCGGCGTCCCTGCTGCTCATCAGTTTTGCCAAAGCCTCCGGCACGATCTGCCAGGACACGCCATACTTGTCCTTGAGCCAGCCGCATTGGATTTCCTTGCCGCCGGCGGAAAGCTTCTTCCAGAAATGATCCACCTCCGCCTGCGTTTTACAGTTCACCACGAACGAGATGGCTTCAGTGAACTTGAAAACCGGCCCGCCATTTAGCGCGATGAATTCCTGCCCGTTCAAACGGAAGGCGATCGTCATCACCGCCCCCTTCTTCCGCCCGCTCGCCTTTGCCCCGCTTTCACTGTAGCGCGAGACCTTCAGTATTTTTGAAGGCTTGAAGCTGGTGGTGTAAAACTTCACCGCCGCTTCAGCCTGATCGTCAAACCACAAAAATGGTGTGATCTTTTGCATAAGCCTTCCTCAATTGGAACTTTATTCTAGTTTCTCATCCCCGGTTTCGCAACCGGGTCTTTTATTCCGGCGCCTGGCTGCCTTTTCAGCTTCAACCCTTCGCCAGATACTCGGCCAGTTGCTCGAACGTGCCGCCCCAGCCCTGCGTCATGCCCGGGCGGGCGGCTTCAAACGCCTGGCGCTCTTCTTCGGTCGCCTCGAACGGCAGCCATTTGAGGGTCACCGTCGTCTTGCCCGCGCGCTCGGTGAAGGTCGACTCGGACAACATCTGCAAAGGCCATTGGGCGCTGAACGGATGCCGCGTCACCCCGCCATCCTTGTCGGAAAATGAATTTACGAACAAGATCCGTGACGGCGGGTTGATTTCAAGATAGTCAAACCGGCCCCAGATTTCCTTGCCGTCCGGCATTTGCATGCCGTAATGGAACATCCCGCCCGGGCGGAAATCCAGGTTGGCCGTCTTCAGGGTCACTCCCTTCGGCCCGAACCATTGCCTGAGCCGATCGCGCTCCGTCCATGCTTTCCAGACCAGTTCACGCGGCGCGGCGAACTCGCGCGCGATGACAAATGGTTTGCACAACATCTGCGCCACATATTCGCCCATTTTCATCAACGTCTGCTTGCCGCCCTCGACCGCCCCGAATTCCTTGACCACAAAATCGCGTTCTCCCGCCGTGGGGAACACCATGCGGATCGTCACCCGCGTTTTATCGGCCGTCAGCGCGTCAAACGACCACGTCGATTCAAAGCGCACGCCCGGCCCGCCTTCGCGCTGGCCGCCATGCATGTATACGACACGCTCCGGTTTCACGATTTCCTTGAAAACACTGTGGTTCGGATACTTCGCACCATCCGGCCCCCGCATGACATGTTTCCACTCACCGCCCACGCGGAAATCCATCGTCTCAATCGTCGTGCTGAAACCGCGCGGCCCCCACCAGTTCACCACGTGCCTCGGATTGGTCATCGCTTCCCACACCAGTTCACGCGGCGCTTGAAACTCGCGCGTGATGACGATTTCACGGCCGGCGGATTGCGTCAGCAATTCCCCGAGCCGTTCCAGGCTCTGCGTCATGCCGGCCTCGAAACCGCCGATGTATCTGCCCGCGCCCGGCGTCGCCCGGATCACGCGGGAATGCATGGTGAGCTTCGTTTTGCCGTCGCGCTCAACGAACGTCATTTCATGCCGGATCTCGAACCGGAATTCCCCCTGCTCATCCAAGGCGCCGGTCACGGTGACCAGCCGTTCCGGCGGCACCACTTCGCGGAATTCGCCGCCCATCGGGTAGCGCGTCCCGTCCGGCGCGCGCATCACCACGTAGATTTTATTGCCGGGCTTGGCGTCCCATTCACAGACCGGCGCGGTGAACCCGCGCGGCCCCCACCATTGCGCCAGGTGCCGGGCCTCGGTGCAGGCCGCGAACACCAGTTCCCGCGGCGCGGCAAATTCCCGGATGATGGTGAATTCCCGCCCGAGACAATCCTCCCCGGCCTTGTGCTTTTTAGTCGGCATGATCTTTGTTTTCTTGTGATGAAAAGCAACCCCCCCATCACGCGGCGACACTGACCATCCAGCCAATGCCGAAACGGTCGGTCAGCATCCCGAAACGCGGCGACCAAAACGTCTTGGTTAACGGCATCTCCACCTTGCCGCCCGCCGCCAGCGCGTCAAAGGCGCGATTCACCCCGGCTTCCGTGGGCAGGCAGATGTGGAGCGAGAAGCCCGCGAAACTGGCCCCCTCTTCGCACCCGTCGGAGGCCATCAGGGTTGTTCCGCCGACATGGAAGGTGGCGTGCATGACTTTGTTTTCAAAGCCCGCCGGCAGCCGGCCCGGCGGCATCGGCTCGGGGCTGTCCTTGTAGCGCATGAGCAGGTCCACCTCCGCGCCGAGTGCGGTGCGGTAAAATTCCAGCGCCTCTTCGCAGCGGCCGCCAAAAAACAGGTAAGGTTGAATAAATGAGGTTTTCATGGTGTTTTAATGATGTTGATGGTTATTGTTTAAACGCTTCAAAACTGCTTCAAACGGACTTGATTTTGCCCTGCTTCATCAGCCCGGCAAATTTCCTCAGCACGGATGTCCAGCCGCGCTTGTGTTCCCGCACGTCTTCCCGGTCCGGCAGCCCCTGGTGCGTCAACGTCAGACGCGTCGTTTTGCCAAGATCTTCAAAATCCACGTTCACCACGCTGTCCGGCATGGCATAATGTTCAAAGGACCAGGTGAATTGCAGCCGCCTGTTCCGGACAATTTTTTGATACTTGCCGATGGCGATATGGTCGCCCTTTTTCGATGACACGTGGATGCGAAACGCCCCGCCCACCTTGATGTCGGCGGACACGCTCCGGCATTCCATGCCCTCCGGGCCGAACCACTGCGCGAGATGCGCGGGTTCCGTCCACATCTGGTAGACCAGCGCGCACGGCGCCTGGATGACGCGGGAAATAACCACCTTCGGTACCGCCGGTGTTTTCCGGCCCGCCTTATTTGGTGTCGCCATGCTTTTTGTCCTCCGCTTGCAGTTTTTTCAGATATTCATCGAGCCGGTCAAAGCTCTCCTCCCAGAACTTGCGGTACTCTTCGATCCATTGCTGGGCCGCCTGCATCGGCGCCGCCTCCAGGTTCAGGCGATGCACCCGGCCGCGGCGGCGGCGGCGGATCAGCCCCGCGCTTTCCAGCACCCGCAAATGCTTGGAGACCGCCGGCAGGGACATGGCATACGGCCGCGCCAGGTCCGTCACGCAACTGTCGCCGTGCGCCAGATGTTCCAGGATGCGCCGCCGCGTCGGATCGGCGAGCGCCGCAAACGTGCGGCTTAATGAGCGGTTCGAACATTTAACCATATGGTTAAATATAATCCCAAAAAATAAAATCCTGCAAGTGGAATTTTTAATTTTTTGAAGCCGCCCCCAACCCGCCAACCGGCCGCCAAAAAGAAACGGGGCCCGGATGAACCGGACCCCGTCTTTGAAAATTTCCTGGCCAGGCCAGATTAATAACGGCTGCCGCCACCACCACCGCCGTATTCACGACGACCACCGCCGCCGCCGGATTCACGACGACCGCCGCCGCCGCCGGGAGGACGATCTTCACGCGGGCGGGCGATGTTAACGGTCAGGGCGCGACCATCCAGTTCCTTGCCGTTCATGCCTTCGACGGCCGCTTGGGCTTCCGCGTCGGAGCTCATGGTCACAAAACCAAAGCCGCGGGGGCGGTTGGTCATGCGGTCCATCATGATGGTGGCTTCGGTGACTGAACCAAACGCCGCAAAGGCGTCGTTCAGGGCGTTTTCAGTGGTATTGAAGGAAAGATTTCCTACGAATAATTTATTGTTCATGTGAGTTTGATACTGTCCGACAAACCGTGACTTTCTACAGACTGTTCCCGCACAGCGGGTCTCAAATCATCACTGAACCAAGTTCACTTGAAGATTTACCATGCCGCGAAAGCTTCTAGCTATCTAACAGACTCCAATAGCCTGACAATTTCCCGGAGAATTGCAACAAGTTTTTAGCGTCCAAATCCGGCCGGCACCCGCCCTCCGCCGTTTGGGTGATCAAAGAACAGTCATTTACAACCAGCCGGTCAGGGAGCATGATGGCCTGACCAGCGGTGAAACTTCCATGCCGCTGGTAAGTCAACCCGCGGTAAATATCAAAAAGTTATGGCAAAAAAAGCCAAAGTTAAAAGCGCAACCAAAAAGAAGCCGGTCGCTAAAAAGAAAAAGAAGTAGGCTCCTGTTGTCTCTCCTGACGCAAAACTCAGGAGAGACATGTTCCGTCCGCATACCCCTTTCCCCTTATCCCTTTATTTCCATGGCGCTCAAACTCCGGCAAGGCCAGGTCTGGCAGCACGGCGATGAATTCATCCGCATCGTGCAACTCGAACGGCTCGAGGTCGGCTACAAGATTCTCAAAGATCTCAAGTCCGGCGCCGGCGAACATCGCCAGACGAGCAAAAAGGACTTCTGCCGCCTGCTCAAATCCGCCACGCTGCTGGAACCCAAGGCTCCGGCCAAAGTTTCAACGGCCCCAGTGCCGCCCGCCGCCGCCGCCTGACCGCTCCTGCCGCTGCCCGCCGGAATGTTGCGGACTCGATTGACCCGGCCGGTGCGATTGACCATGCCGCTGCTGCGGACGTCCTCCCTGATTATGCCCGCGCGGCGGCCGGCCGTCTTCCGCCGGATTGTATGGCGGAATCGCCGCGGTATAATTGAACCCCTCCGCCTTCTTCCGCACGATGCCCCGGCCGATGAACCGCTCCAGCGCGCGCAATTCGCCGTAATCCTCCGGCGTCACGAAACTGATCGCGTCCCCGATCTGGTTCGCCCGCCCGGTGCGGCCGATGCGATGGATGTAATCCTCCACATGCATCGGAAAATCGTAATTTACCACGTGGGAGATCCCGTCCACGTCGATGCCGCGCGCCGCGATGTCCGTCGCCACCAGCACGCTCACCGCGCCGGACTTGAAATCTTTCAACGCCCGCAGCCGTTGGCTCTGGGAACGGTTCGAGTGCAGCGTCGCCGTGCGGACACCCTTCTGCTCCAGTTGCCGCGCCAGCCGGTCCGCCGCGTGCTTCATCCGCGAGAAAACCAAGATCATGTCCATCGCCGGATCTTTCAGCAAATGCAGCAGCAGCGCCGTCTTCAAATGTTTCGGCACCTCGTAGACCAGTTGCGTCACCGTCTCGGCGGGATTTGCGCGCCGGCCGATCTGGATGACTTTCGGCGCCCGTTGAAATTCGTGCGTCAGCGACTCAATCTCCTTCGAGAGCGTCGCCGAGAACATCAGCGTCTGCCGCTGCTTCGGCAGTTGCTGCACAATCCGCCGGATGGACGGGAGAAAACCCATGTCCAGCATCCGGTCGGCTTCATCGAGTACGAGAAATTTCAATTGGGAAAAATCCGCGCACCGCTGCCCCATCAGATCAATCAGCCGCCCCGGACACGCGATCACCACATCCGTGCCCGAGCGCAGCGCGCGGATCTGCGGCTGTTCCCCCACTCCGCCGAAAACCGTCGCCACCGTCAGCGGCAGATGCTTCGCGTAAGCCTTCACATTCTCCTCGATCTGCACCACCAGTTCGCGCGTCGGCGCGATGACCAGCACCTTGGTGGCACGCCGCTGGCCCGGGGGCAGCGCGGCGAGCTTCGTGAGAATCGGCAGCGTGAACGCCGCCGTCTTGCCCGTGCCGGTTTGCGCGATGCCGATCAGGTCGCTCCCGGCGATGATCGGCGGGATGGCGGCGGTCTGGATGGGCGTCGGCTCGGTGTAACCGGCTTCCTGCACCGCTTTCAAAATTTTGGCGTCAAGGCCAAGGGCTCCAAATGACATAGCCCAACAGCATAGCAGATGGGGCGACGATGGCACGCCCTAAAATGAGCCGCCTCAAACCAGGCATAATCTCGACCCCGTTCCAAAAACGCGACGTCTCCCCGTTCGGAGTTCCGCCTTCAGGCGGCCAGCCGCGTCATTTTGCCGGATCATCTCGAAAAACCCTGCACTGGTGGAAACCGTCGTGCCGCAATGTGGTGGCCCGTCCGGCACGGACCCCCGCGATGTCCGCATAAAACCCGGTTGTATCCATCAACGCGTAGCGCCTGGAGAGCGGTCGCTTCAGCGCCGCTTTTTGGCGAAACCTCGGTGGCCTTCCCGGCCACGACCCACGAATTTTAAATTAGCATCCATGGCTTGCAAAAAGAACGTTCAGGTCATCCCCTTAACCCAGCGGCAACCAGTCCACCGTCGCCGCCGCTTTCATGCTCGCATTGAACTCCCGCAAACTCTCCGCCAGTTGTTCCCGCGAATGCTTCTGCTTCACGGCGGCGATGGCGGCCGTGGCCAGTTCATCGCACCGTTCGTTGCCCGCATCACCGGCATGACCCTTCACCCAATGCCATTTGATCGTGTGCGGCGCCACGGCGGCATCCAGCCGCCGCCAAAGATCTTCATTTTTCACCGGTTGCTTCGCCGCCGTGCGCCAGCCGTTGCGCTTCCAGCCCCGCAACCATTTCGTGATGCCGTCGCGCAAATAATTTGAATCCGTGTGAAATTCCACCGTGCACGGCCCCTTCAGCGCCGACAGCGCCTCGATGGCCGCCTGCAGCTCCATGCGGTTGTTCGTGGTCGCCGCCACGCCGCCGCTCAACTCACGTTTGTGCTGGCCGCTGGCCAACACCGCCGCCCGGCCGCCCGGGCCGGGATTCCCGTGACACGCCCCGTCAGAATGGATCACCACATCTTGCATCCCCAATTTTGAACCCGCCGGCGCATGAAGCCAAGCGCAGACACTCGACTTTATCCAAATGAAATGGCTTTGATCGGCTTTGCCTGCCCGGCTTCACCCGAAAATAACTTTGAAATGGGTTTAAATTTCCAGAACCATTCGACATTCGTCATTTTCACGCCCTCATCTTGCCACACCCGGTTGGACAAAGGCTGTCCAACCATCTCTGCGCCCCTGCTCCCCAGGCCGTTACGGCGCGAGCGTGTACCGCTGTTGCGCGGCATCGTATTGGAAGCGGGCCAGGTTGCCGGTCAACCACGGCAGCGTGTCGTTGGTCGATCCGGCATATCCGGTCAGCGCCGCCAGTTGCGCCAGTTCCTTTTGTTGGTTGCGGGCATCGCGCCCGTCATCCACGTGGCGGACGGCAAGGTTGAGCGCATCCGGCAATCCTTGCTTGGCGGCGGGGATGGCCAGGCCGGCGGAGTTGATCACACCCAGCCGCGCGCTTTGCCACGCTTCCCGCACGGCGGCGGCAGTGTCAAAACCCGGACACTGTTCCAGGGCGCGGATGACCTCTTCCTGCCCGGAATGGAGCCGGACAAAATGCCAGCGCAGGCCGGCATAGGTCGCCGGATCTTTTGCGCCCGCCACAATCGTCAGCGCATCCGCCGGCAACGCCTCGCGATGGTCTGACAATTTGGCGGTCAACCCGGCCCGCGCGTCGTCCTGCCAGCCCTTGGCCACGAACACTTGCACCAGCTTGTTGTCGCGTTGCAGGGCGGCGCATAAATCCGGCAGTTGGTCGCGCGTGACGATTTTAGTGATGGCCGGAATGATAAAAGCGTCTTCCGCGTTTTGCGTCAGCGGCAGCCGGCGGAGCAAGGCGGGCAAGCCATTGGTGCCTGGCGCGGCCAGTTTGTCCACCACGGTCTGGCGTAACTGGTCACTCCAGCTCATGGGCAGGTTCAACAGGATTTTGTCCAGGTAGGCTTCGATCTCGCCCGCGGTCGGTGCCGCAGGCAGGCTGGCGTGTTCGATGGCCTGGGCCACGTTATGCGCTTCTTTTTGCTGGCGGACATTACCGTTGCCATAGCCGGGCCAGTGATAATTTTCCGCGTGGAAAGCGAGCTGCGAAGTCCCCGCATAAACCGGTACAAACACGCACAGGCGCGCCTCGCGCAGCCAGTCCGCGGCGCTCACCCCCGCAAGCCGTTCGCGTAGCGCGGGATACGGAAAGTCCAGTTGCAACGACCGGTGGGCTTCGCCGCTCATCAACGACGGGAAATACTCCCGCGCATTGTTTTGCGACACCACAAAGGCTTCGCCCGTGCCGGGATGATATAGCACATATGCGCAACGAGACTGGTTGTTGTAGTCATTGGCGCGGTTGACGGTGTCGGCATCGCGGTCGAATCTCAATTGCGCGGCACACTCATCGAGTGACACCGAGATGACGCCGTTGGCCAGCCGGACTTTCTGGATGGTTACGGTCAGACCGGGCAAGGCTTGGACCGTCCCGAAACGCAATGGCGCTTCCGCGGCCTTTTTCACCCCGAACAGATCCACTGTCACCTTGCCGTCCACGCTGCCTGCCGACGGATTATTGGCAAACCGCTTGAGCGTATTTTGATCGTTGAAAAAAGCGCTCCCCACCCCGACATAACCGATATTTTCATTGAACCACAGCGTGTCCGCCGGGAAAAAATCCCGGATGACATGGAAATAACCGCTTTGCCGGGAGAAGTTCACCGAGCCGAGCCGGCCCGGATACCCCGTGCTCAGTGGCAGCCACTGCCCCTTGGTGCTGTGGTCGCCCGGAATGTGTATGGTGCCGAAAATATCCTCCAACACCGGGAATTGCCGGGCAGGCACGCCGGCCACCGCCAGTTCCGTCGCGAGCAATTCCCCCGGTTCAGTGATCGGACGGTTGGTTTCAACCAGCGACAGCGTCAGCGGCGCAGATGAAGTCCGCAGGGGCGCGAGAAAATCTTTGGACCAGACCGTCGTGATCACCGGAACCGCCAGCAGGCCTGCCGCAAAACACACGACCGCCACGCGCCAGCTTCCCGCCCGCGCCTGGGCCACCCAGGCCAGGATTCCGCCGGCCGCCAAAACCAAATACGCCACGGCTTCCGCGCACGTGGCCCATTCGCCGCCCCTCACCCCGTTATTGACGGCCTGAGGCAGCACGCCGGCGTGGACCAGCATGTCCACCGTCATCACCCACAAAAAAATCCCGCCGATGGTAACACCGACGGCGAGGAAATAACGGGCCAGATCCCGCGTCAGCGCCGCCAGCACCGCGACCGCCAGCAGAATGGCTGCGCTGTACAGCAGCGATTCCGCCGCCGCCACCAGTTCCAAGTGTGGCGAGTAGCCGCGCAGGGCCCAGCCCACGGTTTGAACCAGCAGGCGCGGCACCAGCAAACCGAGGATGATGAACGCCGTTTTCGCCCAGAACAAATGCGCGCGCCGCACCGGCCGCGTCAGCCACACGGCGCTGGTCCCCACCAGCGCATCCGCCTGCACCAGCGACACCACCAGCGCCAGACCGAACACGATCTGCCACAGCTCAATGAGAAAGCGGGCCATGCCCTGACCGATGCCCGGCAACACCAGTTGCGTTGCCAGCAGCGGCTCCGCGGCGAAGGAAAGCCACAGCACCACCAGCCGCCAGCGGAAATGCCGCAAGTCCGTTTTGAATTGGTGAAGAATGAGGTTCATGGGTTCCCCGTGGTTGACGCCGCGGCCAGGCTCGATTGCAGCACAAACTTCCGCAGCGCCGGGTTGTAAACAAAATCTTCCGCCCGGTGCTGCCGCATCCACGCCAGCACCTTCTGATTGTTGCGGCGGTCTGATGCTTTCACGCCGGGCATCTGGACTGCGCCCGTAAATGCATCGGCCAGGGCATAACTGAGATTCATCTGGTCAAAATCCGGATCATTCAAAACCAGATAGGCCCGCTGCAGCGCGCTGGTCTGGCCGTGACGCAGTGCCAGCCGGAACGTCTCATCGAACATTGCCCAGCCGTTGTTCTGGCGGAGCATGAGGCTGTCATTCTGCCATCGCCGGACCACGATGCGGTCCAGCTCCGGTTCCAGCCCCGGCACCGTGCGCAATAGATCATCCGCCGCCAATGTCGGGTTACCCTCAAACTCCGCCAGCAGGCGCGGATACGTCTGCGGATCCTGCAGCCACACGATCGCGCGCAAGGCCGATGGCGGCAGGCCACGCCGCGAATCAGTCTGCGCGAGGTGGAGGATTTCCGGGCGCGCATCATCCACCCAGCCCCGCGCAAACAACACCTCGGCCAAATCCGGTTCCTTTTGCAAAGCGGCAATGATGGCCGGCTTTTGCGCCTCCGTCGCGCCCAGTTTGATTGCGCTGATCACCGCATCCCTTGACGCACCATCCATCACCGGCAGGCCGTCCAACAGCAGATCCAGATGCGCCGGCACAAATGTCGCCAGCTGCCGGATGTACGGGTAATTGTCACCCGGCGAAAACCGCTCCGCCTCCACCAGGCGGAAGAAATCCAGCAGATACAGGCTCACGTCCCGGCGCGATGCGTCCGGCGCGGGCACCTTCAGCGCCGCGATCCGGTGGTTGAATTCCGGGCGCGGCAGCGGATTATTGTTCGCCACCCTGCCTGCGCCGCCCGGCGGCACCGCCAGCTTTTCGTCGATGGTGAAGGCGGGCGATGACCACGTTTCCGGCACTGAGCCAACCCAGGTTTTTTCAATGACGACCAGCCGGCAGCGCGCGATCTCCGCCGGACTGAATACCTTGTGGCTGTTGAATTCAAGCTGGATGAAATACTGCGCCAGCGCGGTGTGGGTGCTGCGCGTCACGCTGTTGAAGGCAAATGAATCCGGCAGCCAGACAACCTGGCGGAGCGGATCATAAACCATCACCGACATCCGGGACAGCGGACCATTCTGCGCGTCGGAGCAGCGTGAATTGTCCGCCGTGGCCAGCTCGATCTGGCGACGCTGCAAATACAGCCCCGCGAGCACGTACGGTTGCGGCTTCGGTTGCGCGGCGATAAATTTCCACGAGCCAAATTCATCCGTGCTCGTCGCCCCCGGCGTCAGCGGCAGGTCCGCGATCTTGTGCCATTGGAAAACCCGCGCCTCCAGACCGGCCTGCACGGTGAGCGGCTCCGTCAATTCCGCGCCGCCCGCCGGCAGGTCAAAACGGTGGAAGGAAACACTCCCCGGCTCGCCCGACCCGTAATAATTGTTCTGGCGAAACAATACGCCCGGCGGAAATTCCGTCGCCCACGCGGCAAAATCAGACGGCTGATAATTCATGTTCCAATAGTTGTTAACGTTAAAGACTCCCCCCGGGTACACCGCGCCGCCATGGATCTCGCTGCCATCCTCCCGCGCTAATTTCACCGCCGTGCCCGACCATTCCACGACGTCGTGCGGCGGTGGCGGTTGGATTTTTGGCGTCAGCACGATGTCGAAATGCGGTTGCGCGGCACCATCCGTTTCCTGAACCTTTTGCAGCCACAGCGAACGTGCTGGAATCTCCCAACCACTGCCCGCCACCACGGATCCGGCCACTGCCGAGTCGACCGGCCGCAACGCAAACGTGTCCCACCGCCACAGCCAGGAAACCGCCGCCTGCGAAGCCCAGGTGATCAAGATCAGCCCGCCCCAGCGCACCAGCACGCCGCGATGCCCCCGCGCATGCCAGGCCGCAAACCCCAGCAGCGCCAGCGCGAACGCATAAGCCCCGACGACTCCCGGAGCCTTGGAATGCCCGAATAGATCCCATTGAAAATATTGCTCCAATAGCGACACCGTGATGCCCACCACCACATAGCCGCCCGTGATGATCGCGAGCGAACGCCCCCACCGGCCAATGGTGGGCCACAACGCTGCATACGCACTAAAACCCAGCGCCACCGGCAGCATGAATAAAACCCGCTCAAACGTCGCCCGCCCGACCACCCAGCCCGGCAGCCCCAGCCACGCCAGATGCACCGTCTCCGACAACGCCCACGGCGCCACGATCAGCGCGAGGATGAACAATAGTTTGGCCAGGTACAGGACGCGCTTCGGCAGCGGCCGCGTGGCCAGAAAACCTTCGTGGTTCGTGGGTGAATCCGTCAGCACCACCACCGATGGCAATATCGCGGCCAGCACCCACAGCGCGCGCGGCAGCATTGCCGTCCACGTATTTGCCCCATGGTCAAACCCCCGGTCAGGGCTGTACACCACCTGCCCCGCCCAGCCAAGGTTCACCGCCAGGTCCAACAGCAACAGCCCAAACCACACCGCCAAGTAATAGCGGAACTGACGCACATCCTTCCGAAACTGGTGCAAGACAAGATTCATAATCCTGGTTGGTGACGGGAGTTATTGGCTCGCGAGGCCGTTCAGCCGGTACGTCCTCGCCAGCGCCACGAAAATCTCCCGCAGCGACATCGGCATGACATTGAATTGTTTCGCAGCCGGAAAGTGCGTCGCCACCGCGTGGTTCAGCCCCGCCTCGTCAAAACGCGAATCCGTGAACCGCAACCGCCGCCCCGCCAGTTCCACGTTCAGCCACGTCTCCGGCAGCTTCGCCGGGCTCTCCGCGCCTTCGTTCAGCACGATCTCCACCGTCCGGAATCGCGCCTGCAGATTGTCCGACGTGTCCTCCAGCTGCAGCTGCCCGCGGTGCAGGATCGCCACCCGGTCCGCCATCCGCTCGACCTCCGCGATGTCATGCGAAGAGATCAGCACCGTCCAGCCCTCGTTATCCGTCAGCTCCAGCATCCCCCGGATGAACTCATCCCGCACCAGTGGATCCAGACCGGAAAACGGTTCATCCAATACCACCAGCTTGGGCCGGTACGCCAGGCTGCACAACAACGCCGCCTTCATCCGCATCCCGCGCGAGCACGCCTTTAACTTCACGTCCGGCGGCAGTTCAAATCCCTTCAACAATTTCACCGCGAACGCCCCGTCCCAGTCCGGATACATCGGCCGGCAGTAATCCATGAACTGCCGCACCGTCATCCACAACGGCAGCTCCTGGTTCTCGGACACATAACCGATCTTCCGGAATTCTTCCGGGCCCAGCCGCCGCGAATCCACGCCGAGGACGTTCAACATCCCGCCGTCCGGCTTGTGGATGTTCAGCAGGCATTTGATCGTCGTCGTCTTCCCTGCCCCGTTGGGGCCGAGAAACGCCGTTACCGCCCCCTCCGGCACCACCAGGTTCAAGCCGTCCACGGCCGGCGTCTTTTTGAATTTTTTCCGCAAACCGCAGATTTCGATCATGGGTTTCATGGCTTTGATTTTTTACCCGCAACCGGACCGCGTGATCCGGGTTCAAAAAAGTTGTTCTGCTCCGCCGCCCGCCGCAACGCCGCCACCACCTCGTCCAGTTTCAAGTGCAGATCCCCCGCCTCCTTCAGCAATTCCGTACACAGCGGCCCGATCTGCTTCAACCGCTCATCATGCGCCGGCAGGTTCGGCTCCGTCACCACCATCCCGATCCCCGGACGGCTCGCCAGATACCCGGTGTCCTTCAGTTCCGCCACCACCTTGTGCGCCGTCGTGGGGCTGATCCGCAGTTCCTGGCTCAACGTCCGCACCGAAGGAAATTCATCACCCGCTGCCAGCTGTCCCGTAAGCATGGCCTTCCGCACAGCCTGGAGAATCTGGTCCGAGACCGGCAGCCCATCTTCAATTTGAACGAGAAACGGCAGCATGGCGTGTTATGTGTACCAGTATTACTGTAACACTTGGAACGCGTCAAGGGATTTTTTTTGATCTTTTCACACTTCTGATGATTCGTGTTTGCCGATGCGGCTCGTGCTCTGTGGTTAAAAAATTTGCTTCTGGTGGCCGTGACACCGTCATTTCTGCGTCCCTCTGTGTTCTCCGCGTCTCCGTGTTTTTCCGGCCACCGCCAGCCTCCATCCTCGCCTAAACACCTCTCCCGGTGGCGGTACACAAGCACCGGTCTGGATTTTCGCCCGCCGCCCGCTAAACTCCCGCCGTTGCAATCATCCCGACCAGACCATTACGCCACGCTCGGCCTGCACCGCCGCTGCACCGAGGCCCAAATCCGCGCCGCCTACCGCATCCTCGCCAAACAGCATCACCCCGACGTGAATGGCGGCGCGCGCGAAGCCGTCGCCCGCACCCAGGCCTTGAATGCCGCGTATGAAACGCTGAGCGACCCCGACCGCCGCCAGGCGTACGATGCGGAATCCGCCGCCGCCAAAAAAACGCCCACCCCGCCCCGCCCGGGAAAGGCCGCCGCCCTCACCAAGGAAATCCATCTCGGCATCCTCGAATTTTTGCGCGGCGCAAAACTGGATGTCCACGTCAACGACCCCGGCAATCTCGACGGGGCGGAGACCTACGAGCTGGTCATCCCGCCGGAAACCGCGCCGGGCGCACGCTTCAAAATTCCCCGCACCGGCGGTGGTTTCGTGGTGGTGCGGGCAAAGGCGAAGCCCGATTTTCGCTTCAAGGTGCGCGGTTCGGATTTGCGTTGCGATTTGAAGATCAACGCCCAGCGCGCCCTGCAAGGCGGCGTGGAATCCGTGCGCGGCGCGACCGGCAATTTTCTGCGCGTGCCAATCCCCAAAAAAGTTGCCTCCGGCGAAATCATCCGCCTGCCCGGCGAAGGCCTGCCCAAAACCCGCGGCGGCCGGGGCGATCTGCTCGTGCGTATCACCTACCGCCCCGAAGTCCGCATCACCCGCGCTTCCGGCCGTTAAGCCGGCTCCAGCAACCCACGCAAACCTTTCGCAGGTGGACACCGTCGCGCTGCGGCGTGGTGGCCCGTCCAGCACGGACCCCGCGCAGCGGGCACTTAATGGCGTGAAAATCCCTTTGGCTTCGGACAGGGAACAAACACATGATCTGACCCGAAATCGTCATGGACTGCGGTGGCAGAGCGCAGCGGCGACACCGCTTTCGAACGTACAAAAATTGCCCTTCATTCCCATGCTCTCTCGTCCGCCCGACGGCGGTGTCGCGGTTGACGTAGGCCGCCACCAAACTGCAAGCGCTTGAGTTTAACCCGACCCGTGTAGGTCAGGCACATGCTCTTGGCTCAAACAATTTGACACCCGCCATTTACTTTCCACCGGTTCTCTGCGCATGATGACACTGCCTGCGGAGAAACTTTCATGCCGCCGGCAAGCCAACTACAGAACAAAAAAATTATGGGTGACAAATCCCCGAAAGCGAACCAGAAGAAAACCGGCCAGAAACAATCCGCCGCCAGCAGCGCCAACGCCAAGAAAAGCGCCGCCACGGCCGCCAAGCAGGTAGCCGGCAAGAAGAAGTAACTTTCCTCTTCAGCCCGTCTCTCCGGGGAATTAATCTTGGAGAGACGGACTTCCCTTCCGGCCCGCAGTGCTCCCGCCCAAAGTCATCGCTCCCAAGTTCCCATCCCGCTTCGCTGCCAGGTTCCGTTTTTATTTTCGTGTCTTTCATGTGTTTCGTGGTTAAAAATCCGTCATGTCAAAACACAAGATCGGCATCATCGGCGGCACCGGGCTCTACCACATCGAAGGCTTCACCCAACAAAAATGGGTGAAGGTCAAAACCCCGTTCGGCAGTCCCTCTGATGCCCTGCTCACCGGGAAGATCGCCGGGCGCGAGGTTGTGTTTCTGCCGCGCCATGGCCGCGGCCACCGCCTGCTCCCCACTGAGCTGAACCATCGCGCCAACATCTGGGCCATGAAAAAGCTCGGCGTGCAATGGATCGTCAGCGTCAGCGCCGTCGGCTCCTTGCAGGCAAAATATAAGCCCTGCGACATCGTCGTCATCGACCAGTTTCTCGACCGCACCAAGCAATCGCTCAATCACACCTTCTTCGGCCGCGGCATCGTGGCGCACGTCGCCTTCAGCTCGCCCATCAGCGAAGAACTCCGCCAAATCATTTACAAAACCGCCCGCGCCCAAAAAGCCCGCGCCCACGACGGCGGCACCTATGTCTGCATGGAAGGCCCGGCCTTCAGCACCCGCGCCGAATCCCTCGCCAACCACGGCGCGGGTTACGATGTCATCGGCATGACCAATCTCGGCGAGGCCAAGTGCGCCCGCGAAGCCGAGATCGCCTACGCCACCCTGGCCATGGCCACCGATTACGACTGCTGGAAGGAAGATGAACACGTCACGCTTGATGTCATCATTGCCAACCTGCATCGCAACGCCGACACCGCCAAGCGCATCGTCGCCGCCGTCATCCCGCAGATTCCCACCGAGCCAACCTGGCCGGCCCATTCCGCTCTGAACCACGCCTTCCTCACGGACAAAAAACTCTGGCCGAAAAAAACCGTGGCGGAGCTAAAACCAATCCTCGCGAAATATCTTTAAGCCGGATATTGGAACGACGCCTAGGTAGGGCGCATCGCTCCTGCCAGTCCGGCTCGGACCGCGCGCCGCGCCTGCCAACCTGCGCACTCAGGTTCATCGCGTCAGCTCCCTTTCATTAAGCACTGGACATTGCCGGGCCGGTAATTTAATCGTTGCGCAGTTCAGCACCCTGTTTGTCCCATGGCAAAACTAATAATCCACCACGGCACCCCGCAGGCGCACGAGTTTGAACTCAAACCGGGGGCGAACCATCTCGGGCGCGGCGAAGCCAATGATTGCCGGATCACCGACGGCTCCGTCTCCACCAACCACGCGCAAATCACCGTCGAAGGCAGCTCGATCCGCATCAAGGATCTGGGCTCAACGAATGGGACGTTCATCAACCAGGCACCGGTCAGCGAAGCGGTTTTGCAGCCGGGCCAGGCCCTGCGCCTCGGTGCCGTGAGCATATTATTGCATACGGACGCGCCGGTCCCGCCACCCCCGCCCGTGCCCGTGCGCCAGCCAATAAATTTGGCCAGTCAGGCCACCTTGGTGTCGAGCGCCCCTGCCCCGGTCGCCGCAAGTGGTGGCGGCCTGAAACTGTCCGGCCTGCGCCACGCGGAACCGGAACCGCCGCCGCCCCCGTCCGAATTAATGGCCGCACCCGCCGGCCAGGCGGCGGCTGTAACCGGCTTCGCGGAACCGCCTCCCGGAAAGACCGCGTGCAAATTTCACCCCAAGATCGGCGGCCAATGGCTGTGCCAGAAATGCAGCGAACTTTTTTGCCCGCTCTGCGTCACCACCCGTCCCTCCAGCGAAGGCACCGTCCACGCCTGCCGCAAGTGCGGAACCCCCTGCGTGCCCGTGCAGGTGCAGGCGGTCAAGTCCAAGGAAAAAAAGGTGGTCGTCTACTCCGACAAGATGCTCCTGATGCGCAGCGTGGGCTTCGGTTTTGGCGCAGCCCTGCTCGGCGCACTGATTTGGAGCGGGTTGTCCTGGTTGTTTGGCTTTGACGTCCCGTTTCTGTTCGGCCCGATGGTTGGCGCCCTGGTGGGTTTCGCCGTAAAGATCGCCTGCCAGGACACCCCCGGCCCCGTTTTCTCGTCCATTGCCGTGGTGTGTTGCATCATCGGCTGTGTGCTCGGCAAGGTCGGCATGATCGCGATCACCCACCTGACCCTGAACACGAACACCACGTATGTCACCGGCGGCCTGGGCATCGGCATCGCGGTTTATACCGCCTGGAAAATTGGCGGCGCGGAGTAGGCCAAGGTGCGGTTTGCCCGGCATTTTTCTCAAATCTATTGGCATTTGTTGAGCGCGAAAGTTTTGGACGCGGCCCCGGGCGGAGGCGATTATTCCCGCACCATGCCCCCCACCCGATGGTTCATCTTTGCCGCGTTGCTGTTAGCGGCGGCCCAATTGCCGGCCACTGAATCCTCCCCGCCCCGGCTCTGGTATCAGCAGCCCGCGGAAAAATGGACGGAAGCCCTGCCCATCGGCAACGGACGCCTGGGGGCGATGGTTTTCGGCGGCGTTTTTGACGAACGCATCCAGTTCAATGAAGACACGCTGTGGACCGGCCAGCCACACGATTACGTCCGCGCCGGGGCCGGCGATCAACTGGCCGAAATCCGCCGCCGGCTCGCCGCCGGCCAGGTCAAGGAAGCCTCCGCCCTCGCCAAAAGCAATTTCCTGAGCGACCCCGTCCGCCAAAAAGCCTACCAACCCTTCGGCGACCTGCACCTGCATTTTCCCGGTCAGGGCGAAGTGACCGAGTACCGCCGCGAACTGGATTTGGACACCGCCATAGCCACGACCACGTTTCAGTTGGATGGCGTGACTTTTAAACGTGAAGTGTTTGCCAGCAACCCCGATCAAGCCATCGTCCTGCACCTCACCGCCGACAAACCCGGCCAAATAAATTTCACGCTCAAACTGGACAGCCCGCATACCAATTCGCAAACCAGCGCCCTCACGGCAAACTCGTTAATATTGACCGGCCAGGTGGAATCGGGCGGGCTAAAATTTGAATCCCGCGTTCAGGTTATGACCGCAGGCGGAACGACCATGAGCAGTGGAAATGAGCTAATCATTGATCACGCAAATTCCGCCACCCTGATTCTCGTCGCCGCCACCAGCTTCAAAAATTTCCAAGATATCAGCGCTGATCCCGCCAGGCGGTGCACGACGGATTTAAACGCCGCCGCCAAAAAAGATTACCCCGCCCTGCTCGCCGCCCATCTGGCCGATTACCAAAAGCTGTTCCGGCGCGTGAACCTCGATTTGGGCCGCACGGACGCCGCCGATTTGCCCACCGACGTGCGGCTGAAAAACGTCCACACCGCCGGCATCGAAACCGACCCGGCATTGGCGGCGCTGCATTTTCAATATGGCCGCTACCTGCTCATCGCCAGCAGCCGGCCCGGCGGCCAGCCCGCGAACCTGCAAGGGCTGTGGAATGAAGACCTCAACCCGCCGTGGGAAAGCAAATGGACGCTCAACATCAATTGCGAGATGAACTACTGGCCGGCCGAGCTGTGCAACTTGAGCGAATGCACCGGGCCGTTGTTCGACATGATTGACGATCTCGCCATCAGCGGCGCGCGCACGGCCAAGGCACAATACGGCGCCCGCGGCTGGGTGGTGCATCATAACACCGACCTTTGGCGCGGCACCGCCCCCATCAACAACATCGACGGCATCTGGCCGACCGGCGGCGCGTGGCTCTGCTATCACCTCTGGGAACATTACCTCTTCACCGGCGATAAGAAATTTCTCGCCCGCGCCTATCCCGTCATGAAATCCGCCTCGGAATTTTTCATGGACGATCTGGTGAAAGACCCCAAAACCGGCTGGCTCGTCAGCTCGCCGTCTTTCTCGCCCGAGGAAGGCGGCCTGTGCATCGGCCCCACGATGGATCACCAGCTCATCCGCGCGCTCATGGACGCCACGCTGGCTTCCGCCAAAATTCTTGGAAAGGACAAAAAATTTGCCGCCCAACTCGCCGCCGTGCGCTTGCAGGTTGCGCCGGACCAGATCGGCCGGCATGGCCAGCTCCAGGAATGGCTGGAGGACATCGATGTGCCGAACAACAACCACCGCCACATGTCCCCGCTGTTCGCGCTGTATCCCGGTGCGGAAATCACCCCGGCGCAGACGAATCTTTTCGCCGCCGCCAAAGTCCTGCTGCAATGGCGCGGCGATGGCAGCACCGGCTGGAGCTATGCCTGGCGCATGCCGCTCTGGGCACGGGTGGGCGATGGTGATTTCGCCTTGCGCCAGTTCAACGGCCTATTGCAAAAGCGCACGCTGCCCAATCTCTTCGACCTCTGCGGCCCGTTCCAGATCGATGGCAACTTCGGTGCCTGCGCCGGCGTCGCCGAAATGCTGGTGCAAAGCCAGCAGACGCAGCCGGAACACCCGGACATACGCATCATCGAACTGCTGCCCGCCCTGCCCAAAGCCTGGCCGGATGGTTCCGTGACCGGCCTCTGCGCCCGCGGAGGTTTCGCAGTCGATATCACATGGCACGGCGGCAAATTGACCCACGCTGTCATACGCTCGAAATTGGGCAATCCCTATGTGGTGCGTTACGGGGGAAAAGAAATCCAATTGGCGACGCCCAAGAGCAGGCAGGTTGAGTTGGATTCACAACTGGCGGCCGTGCTCGATTAAATTTGGATCATGAGAATTTAGACCATGAAAGCGATTTTCGCACTCGTTTCATTCGGATGGTTGGCGGCGACTTCAGTCGCCCTCGCCGCTTCGGAACCCTGGCCCAGCCTCGTCACCAGCAACACGCTCGAAATAACAATCCTCGCGCCGGCCCAATCGCCGGCCAATGCCCTGCTGCCCGTCATCATCTACCTGGAAAACCTCGCCGCGCCGCGCATCGGCACGGAAAGCGACTCCGCCATCATCCAAGATTTCCGCGCCGCCGGTTATCTCGTGGCGACGCTGGACTACGCGCATCATCCCCGCGCCTGCGCCCCCTTCCTCAACCGCGATCTCGGCAAGCTGCGCGATGATCTCCGCGCCAAAAAGCTCCTCGCCGCGTTTTCAACCGACCCCGCGCACATCTTCATCATCCCGTCCGGCTGCCGCTTGCAACGGGATATCCTTTACTACGCCGACACCAATCGCCCGCTGTCGCTCGACATCATCTACCCTTCGCAACCCAAAGCACCCGCCGGCGCGCTCCTCGAGTTTTCCTGCGACAACGTAAACCGTCAGGGCAACACCTCGCTCTCCATCTGCAGCGACACCATTCTCGATGCCGCCGCCACGGAAGGTTTCGCCGTTGCCATGGCCGATCATCCCGTTGCCCCGCCCTACAAGGGACTGGACGCGATGCCGGATTGTGCCTGGCGCATCAAAGCCGCCGTCCGCACCTTGCGCGCAGAGGGCAGCAAGCTTGGTTTGAGTGGGAAAATTGCCGCCATCGGCTTTTCCCGCGGCAGCGGCATGGCCTTGATGCTCGTCACCACGGAAGGCAGAACTGAATTTGAAGGTCACGGCCAAAACCCCGGCGTCAGCAGCGCCGTGCAAGGTGCCGTCGTCATGTCCGGCCGTTTCACGTACCTTGACCTGTTGCCGGACGACCATATGATCCCGCGTTACGAAAAAGTCTGGGGCGCACGCACCAACCATTTAGAAATCTGGCGCCAACACGGCGCGCTGGATTATCTCACCAATGCCACCGTGCCGCTGTTCCTGACCATCAACTGCTCCGAAGCGCCCGATGCCTTGCACCAGATGACCGTCCTCCGCCAGCGTCTCGCCGAACTGAGCAGCGATGACATCTTCATGCTGGACCGCGAACCACGCGGCCATAAAGTCACCCTCGACCCGCAGATCCTCGACGCCATGAATGCCTACCTGCATCAACTTCTGCAACCAACGTCGGTAGGGCGCGTCGCTCCGCGCGCGCCGCGACTGCAACCAAAGTAAACTCATTACCCTGGCCGTCGATTGCCAGCCAAATCTCCGCAATATCTCCAGCCAGTTCAATCCTTCCTGATTTGCCACGACGACGCGCACGGAGCGACGGCCCCACCGCGCTCAAAAAAGCATTGCCCCGCTGCCAAACCGGCGGATAATCGCCCCAGGAAGCAAAAACAATCTTATGCCGGCGAAACTTAATCATCCTGCGCTCGTGGAACTCCTTCAACGTGCCTACTCTGCTGAAAAGGCCGCCGCCTTCGCCTACATCGGCCACGCCGCCTCGCTCAAAAAGCCGGCGGACAAGGCGGCCGTGAAACAGATCGAGAACGATGAATGGGATCATCGCCGGAACGTCCTCGCCATCATGCAGCAATACGACATCCCCGTCTCCCGCTTTTACGAATTCAAGTTCCACGTCATCGGCCGGGTCATCTCCGCAAGCTGCCATGTCATCGGCTGGTTCATGCCCTATTTTTTCGCCGGCAAGCTGGAGAGCGGCAACGTGTGCGAGTATTTCGTGATGATGAAATATTTCCACGCCCTCGGCATCCGCGAGCACGACCAGATCCTTTACGAGATGGGCATCAAGGAAAAGGAACACGAGGTCTATTTTCTGGAACAGATCAAAGACAGCAAATGGCTGCCGTACTTTGAAAAAGCTTTTTCCTGGGGCAAGAACGCCAAGGCCAACGATGTGGACATGGCAAACAAGCTGCCCGTGGAAGCCTCCGGCCAATACTGCCAGACCTTCAAGGCTGCGGAAGTTGAAGCCGCCAATCGCAAAGCCGGCGCAGGCGACTAAACATACTCATCTTGCAACCACCGCTGGTAGGGCGCGTCGCTCCTCGCGCGCCGCGATTGTAACCGAAGCTTGTTGATCATCCCACCCCGCCGAGTGCCAACCATAGCTCATGCAGAATCTTCAATAAATTCAACCCGTCTTGGTTTGCCACGACGGCGCGCGCGGAGCGACGCGCCTCACCAGCCTCGTTGCAATAACTAGAGCGGTTAAAGAAAAATTGTAGCCATTCGGAGCGAGGATTTTTGGGTTTTGGCGAGCGGTGCCGATCATCGGCCTTTGGCGAAGGAGCGGGTTTAAATAACCCCGTGACTGAGCCAAAACGAAGCCAAAACCCAAAAAGACCGCCCTCCCTCTTTCCCAACCGAATGGCTACAACTTTTCTTTAACCGCTCTAAACGCGCCTTGTCACGCGCCTTCATCGTGCTAGCATCATGGAAACAAGGTTTGAAATCGTAGATCGCATTTGCCATGAAAGTTCCATTTTTATTTTTTATTGCCGTCGCCGGATTGCTTTTCACCGGTTGCAAAACCGAGGATTGCGCCACCTGCTCCATGCCCGTGGCCACCCTTTCCACCCCGGCTCCCGCTGTCCCCGCCATCACCCCGGTTGTCGTCACCGCGCCGGTCACTAACACGCTCCCGCCGCCGCGCGAAAAAGAGCCCGGCCTGCGCAAATCCACCTACACACCCCGCGTCTACCCGGTGGATGAACGCGGGTTCTCGCCGGTGGACAAGGCCCTCGCCAAGGCTTATGCGCGGGAAGACATGGTCACCAATGATGACGAAGGCTCGCTCAATCCCTACGTCCTCAAGGTCATCTCCGGTTATCCGCTCGACGGCACCTATCAATATCATTGCAGTTGGCAGCCGTGGGAATACGACATCTACAACGGGGTGACCCAGGATCAATGGTATCGCGGCATGGTCGTGGCCAAGGCGTACCCCGACGGCTCACGCTGCAGCTACTGCTGCGGCTTCACCTTCGAGGTCTTCATCCGCGCGATGAAGCTGCGCAACATCCAAGCCGGCCTCGACCCTGACGATTTCAATGGCATGACCTTCAACGACCTCTTCAATGCGCTGCAATTTTGGTACATCGAAGGCAAGGGCGATTCCGAGGCTCGCGCCGTCACCAGCTACGGCCTGGGCCGCAGCATCACCAATTTCGACGAGGCGCGTGCGGGCGATTTCCTCAGCTACAGTTCCACGCCCTCCGGCGGTCACGCGGTGATCTTCCTGGGCTGGCTGCATGACAGCGAGACGGACACCAACAAGATCACCGGCTTCAAGTATTTTTCCTCCAACCTCTCCGGCAACGGTCTGGGCTACGCGCAGACGCATTTCAGCGATTCCACCAAGAACGGCCACGGCGTCCTGCGCAACTACGTGAACATCGCCCATGTCGGCGCCATCAAGGATTACAAGCCCTTCAACCGTGCAGAGATCCCCGCGCGCAACGCCTACGCCCCCACGCAGCCCACACACGTTATTTACCTGCCCGCGCCGGCGAAGTAAATCGCATCCAGGTCTGCCGTCATCCGGGCACCTCTGGAGATTGACCCGAATTTGGCAGGTCAACTTGCCGGTTTCGCTGAGTCTTCCAAACGACTGGAGCGCTTCCCCCCTCTCCGCGTTTTGCGGAGCAAAATGGGGAGAGGGACGGGGAGAGGTGCCTCGTTTACATCTTGAACTGGTGACCATTTTTCTCTGCCTTCGGATTCACGCTTAAAATTTTGTCGGTCTCCTCACCGCGCCGCTCAAGGTCGAGAGATTTTTCTCTGTGCCTCCGCGCCTCTATGGCAAATTATCCCGACCATGGCCGACACTTCATTCATGCGCCTCGCCTTGCGGCTCGCCCGCCGCGGTTACGGCGCGACGTCGCCCAACCCGATGGTCGGCGCGGTGCTCGTGAAGCGCGGCAAAATCATCGGCCGCGGCTGGCACCATCGCGCCGGCCTGCCTCATGCGGAGATTGAGGCGCTCCACGACGCACAAAAAAATGGCCATGATCCCAGGGGCGCGACCCTCTACGTCACCCTCGAACCCTGTTGCACCCACGGCCGCACGCCGCCTTGCACCGATGCCATCATCGCCGCCGGCATCAAGCGCGTGGTGATCGGCACGACGGATCCAAATCCGAAACACGCCGGCAAAGGTTTTAAGATCCTCCAACGCGCCCTGCCAGTCTTTAGCTGATGAATGCACCCGCTTAAACGAGGCCTTCAACCACTGGATCGTCCGCCGCACCCCGTTTGTCACCGTGAAGGCGGCGATGACATTGGACGGCAAGATCGCCACCGCCAGCGGCGAATCCAAATGGATCACCGGCGAAAAAGCCCGCGCCTGCGGCATGAAACTGCGCTCGGGCAGCGATGCCATCCTGGTCGGTGTGAACACCGTCCTGGCGGACAATCCCTCACTTACCGTCCGGACAAAACGCGCTGCCGCACATGCCGATCCCGCCTTTGGCAACCCAAAGCTCCGGCGGATCGTGCTGGATTCCCGGGCGCGCACGCCGTTAAACGCCAAAGTCGTCAGCGATGAATTTGCCGCCCTCACCACCATCGTCGTCAGCAACCGCGCACCCAAAAAACGCATCATCGCGCTGGCCAAACGCGTGAATGTCATCATCGCCCCTGCAAAAAATAATTCGTCATTCGCCATTCGTCATTCGTCATTGGATCTGCGCTGGCTCCTGAAAAAGCTTGGCGCGGAAAATGTCACCAGCCTGCTCGTCGAAGGCGGCGGCGAGGTGAACGCCTCCTTCCTGCTGGGCGGCTTCGCACAGCGCGTCGCGTTCTTTTACGCGCCAAAAATTCTCGGCGGCCGCGATTCGCGCAAGGGCGTCGCCGGCGACGGCGCCAAAAAAATGAGCGATGTTTTGCAATTGCGGGAGATTGCCTGGCGCAAAGTCGGCTATGATCTTTTGCTGACAGCAATCGTTGCTCCGCGTTGAGGCGGCCGGCGGCAGGTTGGAAATACTTGCCACCCGCAACCCGCAACCGGCAACATTCAATCAATTATGTTCACAGGCATTATCGAAGAAGCCGGCGTCGTGACGGCCATCAAGCCGACCAGCAAATCCATCGCCCTGACCGTGCGGGCGGGCGCGTTGGCGCGCGGCCTCAAACTCGGCGCCAGCGTGGCGGTGAACGGCTGCTGCCTCACGGTCGTGAAACTTTCCACCCGCGGCAAATCCAAGCTGCTCCAGTTCGATGTGCTGCAGGAGAGCTGGCGGCGGACGAACCTCCAGTTCGCCAAACCCGGCGCCATCGTGAACCTGGAGCGCCCGCTCCGCGCCGATGGCGAACTGGGCGGACATTTCGTCACCGGCCATGTGGATGGCGTCGGCAAAATCATCCGCTGGGAAAAATCCGGCGCGGACCACGTGCTGGAGATCGCCGCGCCGCCGGACGTCATGCGCTACATCGTCTTCAAGGGCTCCATCGCGGTGGACGGCATCAGCCTCACCGTCGCCAGCGTGACCAAGAAAGGCTTCCGCATCTGGATCATCCCGCACACTTTTGAGGTCACCACGCTGCGGGAACGCAAGGTGGGCGACGCGGTCAACCTGGAGGCCGACCTCCTCGGCAAATACGCCGAAAAGTTCCTCGCTGGCCGTAAAAAGCGCTGATTTAACCGCCCGACGGCATTTCGCAATTGACGCCTGCCGGTGGTGCGTTTCAAATCCGCGCATGACATTTCGCGCCGCCTGGAAGCTCTGCTGGTTTTTGCTGGAGGTTGGCGTCGTGGCGATTGACTACTTCTTCACGACGGCATTTGTCTCAACAAAGAACAAGCGCCGCGCCCGGGCGGCGTGGCTGCATCGGGCGGCCCGGCGGCACATCCGGATCTACAGTTGCGAATACAGTTCCAGCGGGCCGATCCCCAAAAGCGGGCTGCTCGTATCGAACCATCTAAGCTACATGGATATCTTGGTCATCGCCGCCATCACCCCCGTGGTCTTTGTCTCCAAGTCGGAAGTCCGCGGCTGGCCCGTGATCGGCTGGCTGACGGCACTGGCGGGAACGGTCTTCATCGTGCGGGAACGCCGCACCGCCGTCGGCCCGGTCAACCAGGAGATCGAGGCCGCGCTGGATGATGGTGTGTTGGTGGTGGTTTTCCCCGAAGGCACCAGCACCAATGGCAGCGAGCTGCTGCCTTTCCGTTCACCACTGCTCGAACCCGTGACGCATGGCGACCACCCGGTCTCCGTCGGTTTCCTGCATTACGAACTGGATGATGGCGACCCGGCCAATGAAGTCTGTTACTGGGGCAATCACACATTTTTCCCACACGCCGTCAATCTGCTGGGCAAAAAGCGCATCCGTGGCAAAATGACCTTTGGGACCTATCAACGCAAAACCGACGACCGGAAGGAACTCGCCAAAGATCTGCGCGAGGCGGTATTGAAATTAAAGCCGGGAAACTGAGGACGGCTCACCACTTCACCGGCACGGTCAGCTTCTTGTTGAAGCGGTTGAAATAGTGCAGTTGCTTCTGCTGCGCGCCGTATTCGTGGACGAGTTTGGTGATCTTCACATCGTAGCAGCAATACTCCGCGATCTCCGCCAGCTTGCCTTCCTTGTACCATTGGATGGCCTGCAGTCCTTCCGCGGTTTTTTCCACGTTGAACGTCGCCGTCGCGATCGAATCGAGCGAGAGCCGGTGGCCGAGCGTTTCGTTCAGGACCACGAGCATGTCCAGCGTCGGAAGCTGGGTCAGGTCGAACGCCGTGTAGCCGTGCAGCACCTCGTAATCAAACCGCAGGTTGTTGAAGCCCACCACCAGGTCCGCGCGTTGCAGTTCGGTGATGAGGTCGTTGACCTGCTTCTCGCCGTAGATCTTGTATTCGCCGGACGCGGTGCTGTAGGTCACCCCGATGCTCATGCCCATCTTGGAGATGTTGCCCCAGCCGCCGACTTCATCGGCGGACTTCTGCGTTTCGAGATCGAAATAAACAATATTTTTTGACACGGTGACACCCATTAAAAATGGCGGCCCGGGTGAAAACAATTACAAACTGAGATTTAGAATGATGAATTCCAAATATCGGATGCCCTGTTGATGCCATCCGTCATCCGGAATTCGTCATCCATTTCACGGCTTGCCAAAATTTCCGCGCCGCGCCACATTCCTTGCATGGCACTGACCCCCTCCACCATGCTGCCGCTCGGCACGACCGCACCCGATTTCAAACTGCCGGACACCAATGGAAAGACCGTCACCCTGGCCGATTTCAAGGGCAAAGCCGCGCTGGCCGTCATCTTCATGTGCAACCACTGCCCGTATGTCGTCCACATCCGCGCCGGGCTGGCGCAGCTCGCTTACGATTATGCGGTCAAGAACGTCGCCATTGTGGGCATCAGTTCCAACGACGCCAAAAATTATCCCGCCGACAGCCCGGCGAAGATGAAGGACGAGGTGAAATCCGCCGGCTATATCTTCCCTTATCTCCATGACGAGACGCAGGCCGTGGCCAAAGCCTACCGCGCCGCCTGTACGCCGGATATTTTTCTGTTCGACCGCAGCCGCCGCCTCGTCTATCGCGGACAGTTCGACGCGAGCCGCCCCGGCAACGGCATTCCCGTGACCGGCAAGGATTTGCGCGCGGCGATCGAGGCCGTGCTCGCCGGCAAACCGACCTCCGACCTGCAGGTCGCCAGCATCGGCTGCAACATCAAATGGAAACCCGGCAACGAACCGGCCTATTTTTGATCAGACCATGAACCATGGACTCCTATCTGCCAGCAGATCAAGGTAGGGCGCATCGCTCCGCGCGCGCCGCTGCCTGGAACGAGAGCGTTCTGGCTCGCCACGACGCTGCGCGCGGAGCGACGCGCCCTACCACCTCTTCCTGGCTCAACGTTTTTAACATAACTCGCGGGTAAAAGCCTGTTTCCATGAGCGCTTTCGCCTTTCCCAACCTTGAAGGCGGCGGTGCGGCTGCGGATATTTCACTCGTCGGCGGAAAAATCAAAATAATTCAAAGGATTGCAGCACGAGGCTTGTCAGACCCAGTAAAACCAAGCCGCATGGCCGATGCCGACTCAGAACTGGTGGCGCGCAGTCAGACAGGTGACCCGGCGGCTTTTGAAGAGCTGGTCCGCCAGCATCAACGCATGATTCATTCGCTGACATATCGCATGACCGGGTCCGCCGCCGACGCGGAGGACCTCGCGCAGGAGGCCTTCCTGCGGGCGTATGAACAGCTCGGCACCTTCCGCGGCTCGGCAAAATTCTCCACCTGGCTTTATCGCATCGCTGTCAACACCTGCCTGAACTGGAAGCAAAGCGAGGCGCGCCGCTTTCAATTGCACGCCAACGCGGCCGCGGAGCTGTCCGCCCGGCGCGCCGGCAATGAGGACGCCTCCCGCGCACCGGCCGGCGAAGTCCAGGCCGCCTTGCTGAAACTTCCCGCCAAGCAGCGTGCCGCCATCGTGCTGACGATCCACGACGGCTTGAACCACGCCGAGGCCGCCCAGATTCTGGGCTGCTCGGAAACCACCGTTTCCTGGCGCGTGTTCGCCGCCAAACAAAAATTGAAACGGCTGCTGACCACCGGACGCGCCACACCGCTCCCGGCGCTTACCGCCGAACCTAGCGCCGCCAACGAGCCGCCCCAGTCATGAACGATTCCGAGCTCAAAGCCAGATTGCAAAACACCCCCGTGCCGGAGCGGTCGGAGGAGTATTGGGATGATTTCCCCGCCCGCGTGCGCGTGCAATTGCACCGCGAGCGTCGCGAATCGGCACCCCGTACCGCCTGGCGTCCGCGCCTTTCATGGGCGGGCGGCTTCGCCCTGGCCGCGGTCCTGGCCTTCGTCTGCATCCAGTTTCAGCCGCTGCAACGGGCCTCGGCCGCGATCACCCAGCACGAGCGCCAGCTCCATGCGCAAGCGGCGCAGATGAAATCCAACCTGCAACTGCTCATGTTCAACCCGCATGGCATGGGCTACCTGCTGGCCGAGGCAAATTGATTTATGACGACCCAAAACATCCCGGCGGCCGGCGAAAGTGTTCCCGCAAATTCCGCGCCGGAGGTGCTGGAAAATTTGGTCCGGCTGGCGGAACGCGCCGGGGCCAGCGACATCCATCTGCAGATGCGCGGCAAAACCGCCGAGGTCGGTTTCCGGCTGGACGGCATCATCACGCCGGGACGCGAATTGCCGGCCGAGATCGCCGAGCGCGTGTTCGGGCGCATTAAATTCCTCGCCCGGCTCAAGACCTACCAGGAAACCTTGCCGCAGGACGGTCGCATTCCCCGCGAAGATCTGAAGTGCCAGAACGACATCCGCGTGGCCACCTACCCGACCGTTACCGGCGAAAAGATCGTGCTGCGGATGTTCCATTCCGGCACCACCAAGACGCTCGGTGAACTGTCCTTGCCGCCCCTGGCGAATGCCGAGTTGGAAAGCTTTCTCCGCCAGACCAGCGGCCTGCTGCTGCTTACCGGCCCGGCGGGCAGCGGTAAAACCACCACCATCTACGCGTGCCTGCGTCACCTGGCGGAAGCCGGCGGCCGTCACATCATCACCGTGGAAGACCCGGTGGAACAGGTCGTTCCCGGCACCATGCAGACCGAGGTGAACGAGGCCATCGGCCTGGATTTCGCCCGGGCCGCACGGCATTTGCTGCGGCAGGATCCGCAGGTGTTGATCCTCGGAGAAATCCGCGACGAGGCCACCGCGCAGCTTGCCATCCGCGCCGGGCTCACCGGTCATCTGGTGATCTCCACGCTGCACGCCGGCTCGTGCCGCGGGGTGTTCGAACGGCTGCTGACGATGTGCCCGGACCATTCCGCCGTGGCCAGCGCACTGGAGCTGGTCTTGAACCAGCGGCTCATCCGCAAGGTTTGTCCCGCATGCGATGGCGGCGGTTGCGAAACCTGCCTGCACACCGGTTATCAGGGACGCGTGCCGCTCGTGGAATGGCTGCGCGTGAACGGGACCGTGCGGGAACAGATCCGGCACCGTGAACTTTCCACCATTGTACCGGTGCAAACTTTGGAAGCCGCCGCGCGTTCACTGGTGAACCAGGGCGTCACGAATGAAACGGAATACAAACGGATTTTTGGCCTATGAAACACGACGAATTCTCCTTCTTCAACCAGCAGCTCGCGGCCATGCTGCGCGATGGCATCCCGTTGGAGGGCGCGCTGCGGCGGCTCTGCCAGGAAATGCGCGCCGGGGAACTGCGCGACGAACTGTCGGCCCTCGAAGCCGATCTGGGACGGGGCGTGCCCATGGCCGAGGCGCTCGCGCCCCGCAAGTTGCCGGAGCTTTACAAGCGCATGATCATCGTCGGCATCAAGGGCGGCGACCTGCCCGGCGCCTTGACGATGCTCGCGGATTATTTTCAACGCCAAAACGCCGTCTGGACGCGGCTCAAGAGCATGCTCACCTATCCGTTGATCGTGATGTGCCTGGCGTTTTTTGTCTCCCTCCTGCTGGCGTACATGTGGACCTGTGTCATGGGCCCGTCGTTCAAGGACATGTTTTCCGGGATGGGCGTCTGCCTGCCGGCTGCCACCATGTTTGCCTTCGACACCCTGAACGCGGTCTGGGCCTTTCCCATTGCGCTGGGAATCCTGTTCATCGTGCTGCTGGCCATCGTCATCCTGCCATCCCTGCGCGGGAAATATCTGATGCGCGTGCCCGCCTTCAAGGAGGCGATCGTCGCCCGCATCGCCTCCTCCATCAACCTGCTCTTGAAAAACGGCGTGAGCCTGCCGGAAGCCATCCGGCTGACGGAAAACCTCGAGACCAGCCCCGCCATGGCCGCCGACCTGCGGATCTGGGAGAAAAACCTGGCCGCCGGCGCGGGAAAATTTTCCGAGGTCGCGGCCGGCTACAAGACCATCCCGCCGATGTTCGTCTGGATCGTGTCCGGCGCGGGCGAGAACCTGACCGAAGGCTTCAAGCGCGCCGCGGAAGTCTATCACTCGCGCGCCCTGTATCGTACCGAGGTCGCGCTGTTTTCCGTCCTGCCGGTGGCCTCGCTGTTCCTGGGCGCGGTGGTCCTCTCGCAGGCTTTTCTGGTCCTCAGCATGTTTTTACCGCTCATCGCCATGCTGAACAATTTAAGCGGCAGCTAACTACCACACCCTGGAAGAAAATCACATGACTGATCTGGCCCAAGGTTTCCTCGCCTTCCTCTGCTACGGGATCTTCATCCTGCTGCCGGGCGGCGCCTTTTCCGTGCTGCTGCATTATCTGCTCTCGCTGCCGATGCAGCGGCGCGACCGCGCCCGGTTCTTTCTCGACCTGCTGGAGACGGCGCTCGAACGCGGCCAGGCCATCGAACCGGCCATCCTTTCCGCCGCCGAAAGCCGCGACCTCGCGATGGGCGTGCGTTTTTACATGCTGGCCGCGCAGATCGAAGACGGCGCAAAACTGGGGGAGGCCCTGGCGAAAACCCCCAGCTTCCTGCCGCCGCAGGTCACGGCGATGCTGCAAGCCGGCGAAAAGCTGGGCGACCTGAAAAAAGTCCTGCCCGCCTGCCGGGAGGTGCTGCGCGTCTCCCCCGACACTCTCCGCACCACGACGCATTACATGGTGGCCATCCTGTTGATCTTTGCGCCGATCGCCATCGGCCTCATCACCCTGCTCACGCTTTTTGTCATCCCCAAGTTCAAGGAGGTGGCCGCCGGCATGGGCATCCAGGTCTGGCCGTTCACCACCTTTGTTTTCGCCCTCAACGACGCGCATGTCCTGATCGGCCTGGAGGCGGTGCTGTTCCTCGGGCTGGTGCTGGTCACGGTATTCTACATCGGCGGGCCGGGCCTGATGCGGCACTTTCAATACCGCAGCCTGGCCGTGGTGGACTGGATCGCCTGGCACGTGCCGTGGAAGCAGAAGAAGCTGCTCCGCTCCTTTTCCGCCATGCTCGCGGTGCTGCTGGATGGCGGCGTGCCGGAAGCCGAGGCCGTCCGGCTGGCGGGCGAATCCACCGCGAACGAAATCTGCCGCCGCCGCACCCGCCGCGTCCTCGCCGCGCTGGCCGGCGGCGTGAAACTCGATGACGCCGTGCGCACGTTCGATGACACCGGCGAATTTCACTGGCGGCTCGCCAACGCCATCCACGCGCGCGGCGGTTTTCTCGAGGCGCTGCACGGCTGGCACGCGGCGCTCGATGCCAAGGCGTATCAAGAGGAGGAGGCCGCCACCCATATCGTCACCAGCGGCCTCGTGATCCTGAATGGCGTGGTGGTGGCACTGATCGCCACGGCCATGTTCGGCATGTTGGTGATGCTTTTGCGAAGAATGGTGGAATCCACATGAACATGAAACTTTCCCGATCATCCCGCCGCCGGCGCCGCGGCTTCTTGCAGTTCGACCTGGTCATCGGCCTGGCCATTTTAACCATTGCCATCCTGCCGATCGGTTACGCGTTCTCGAGCGAACGGCAGGCCTTGCGGACCGAATACCGGCGCTGCGTCATCAATGAACTGGTGGATGGCGAAATGGAGATCCTCGTGGCCGGGGCCGCCCGGAACCTGCCCGACGGTTCGCAAACTCTTCCGGTGCAATCCCGGGCCATGAACCTGCTCCCGGCCGGACATTTTCAACTGATCAAGGCCGGCAACCATCTGCAACTCTCCTGGATGCCGGATGAAAAATGCGGCTTCAGCGCCGTCGTCCGTGAAACCACGCTCAAATGAAACTGCGAACGAACATTCCCGCCGGACGCCGCCGATCCGGCATGACGCTCATCGAGTGCCTGGTCTACTTTGTGGTTTTCAGCATCCTCACCGGCATCGGGCTGGCCTCGTTTTACTGCTGCTGGGACCATACGCGGGGGACAATTTTTACGGCGGACGACATCGCGGCCGCGATGCGGGCCGGTGAATGCTGGCGGACGGATATCCGCGCAGCCACGGGGACAATTTCCATCGAGACAACCCCCGCCGGCGAAACGGCGCGGATTCCCGCGGGTGGCCGGGAAATCCTGTACCGCTTTACGGACGGTGAATTACGACGCGAAGTTCCCACCCAACATAATTCCCGGCTGTTGCTGGCCAAGGTGAAGACCTCCGAAATGAAAACCGAGGCGCGCGACGGCGTGACGGCGTGGCGCTGGGAGCTGGAAACCATCCCGAAACAGAAGAACACGCATTTCCCGCTGGTGTTCACCTTTGAAGCCGCACAAACCAAGCCATGAAAATTCCCCGCAACCATCCCGGCCGCCGCCACGACAGCGGCATGGTGACCATGCTTTTCATCGGGCTGCTCGCGATCATGATGATCCTGGTCCTGACGGAAAGCCGGGCGCTGATCCATCTGCACCACGAGACGAAGTTTATGGAGCAGCAGCAGATCAAGCGGCTCAACGGCACACCGGCCACCGCCATCGTCACCAACACCACCGCCGAAACCAAATGAACAACGCCCCGACCATCGCCGTCCAAAAGATCAAGATGATGAAGGCCTCCATCCGCTGCCTGACGTTCGGGTTGTTGGGATTGATACCCATCATCGGCCTGCCGTTTGCGCTCGCGGCGGCCTGGACCTCCGGACGGGTGCGGAAGCTGGAGCAGAAATTTTGGAACCCGGCCCGCCCGCAACGCGTTTTAGGATTCGTCTGCGCGGCCATCGGGACGCTGGTCTGGACGCTGGTCGATGTCTTCCTGGTTTTTCGGGCCATCTACGGAAACACGGACTCCTGAGCGCGGCGATCACTGCTTGGGCAGCTTTTCCTCCACCATCTCACAGAGGACGTGATATAAAACTTTCTGGCCTTCTTGGATCCGCGCCGTCACCGTGCCGGGCACGATCAAATCAACCGTCGCCAATCCCTTGGTAAAGCCGCCGTCGCGGCCGAGGATGGCGATGCTTTCCACACCCTGTTTTTTTGCCTGCTCCAGGGCGCGGACGACGTTTTTGGATTTGCCGCTCGTGGTGATGACGATCAGCACATCCCCCGGCTTGGCCAGGCCCCAGACCTGCCGCGCGAAAATCTCATCGGCATGATAATCATTGCAGACGGCGGTCATGAACTCGCCGTTGGCCGTGAGCGAGATGGCCGGATACGGCCGGCGTTCGCCCATGAAGCGGCAGAGGAATTCCGTGGTGAGATGCGTGGCGTCCGAAGCGCTCCCGCCGTTGCCGCAGACGAGCAATTGGTGGCCGGACGTGAGACAACGGGTGAGCAGTTCGGCGGCCTTGCCCAAGGGCGCCTCCAAGGCGGCCAGGCTGCGCGATGTGTTGATCGACTCCTCGATGGCACGAATCAGATGACTCATGCCGACAGGCTAATTGTTGGCCGTTGAAAGAAAAGGCGAAATCCTGCGGCGGACCAAATTGGTGGAGTTTGTCGCGCTGCGACCCTGCCCACCGGCCAGACGGAACATAGGTGCTTCGTAGTCAGAGCCAGACCAAAACCGCCGGCTTGAATTTTCGCCGGCACCGCGTATTGTCAATCCATGCCAATCTACGAATTTCATTGCGAACAATGCGAACGCGACAGCGAGATCCTCGTCCGCTCCGCTGACTGGAAGGGCACGAAGTGCCCGCACTGCGGTTCCAGCAAGCTGGACAAGAAATTCTCCACCTTCGCCTCCACTTTTGCCTCCGCCAGCGCCAGGGAAAGTGCGGCGGGCAATAAACCCCGGAGCGGCGGGCACGGCTGCGGCGGCGGATGCAGTTGCCATTGATTTTTCCGGCGGTTCCGTACGCCATGCGGCCCGATAATTTGTGATGGCAGCGCAACCGCGCCGCCCTACCTTGGACAAATTTCCCGCGCCGTTATTTTCGTCAGGTCCTCCACGGCCCAATCGGCACCGCAGAGTTTCAATTCTTTCAAAGTGGCGCCGCCGGTGGCCACAGCCAGCGTCTTGGCCCCGATGAATTTTCCGCAGCGCACATCGAACAAGGTGTCGCCAATGACGATGATTTCCTGCGGTTGCAGGTCCGGCCCCAGCAGCCGCCGGCCGCGCTCAAGGGCGGCCACGGCGATATAGTTGCGGTCTTCGTGGTCGTCCGCAAACCCGCCCATCGCAAATCTGTGCCACAAATTGTAATGGCGCAGCTTGATCTCCGCACCGAGCTGGATGTTGCCGGTGAGCAGGCCCAGCATGGGCGGCGACGGCAGCGCTTCCAGATCGCGAATCAGTTCAAACGTGCCGGGACACGTGTAGCCGTTGCTGCCGGCCAAAATATGGTCGAGCCAGAAGGCGTAACGGGAAAAAAACCGTTCAAAATGCGCCGGCGATTCATCGAGGCCGTGGATCTGGAAAAACTCGCGCACGAGGCTCACATCCGTGCGCCCGGCGAACTTCATCCGCTCCGAGCCGTGATGCAGGTCAAACTCCGAGGCGAACGTGCGGGCAAAGGCCTGGGTGCCGGCGTGCCCGGTGCGAACGAGCGTGCCGTCAATGTCAAAGAGAACGAGCCGGATCATGCGCGGGCAAGTTAGCAGAGATACGGCCGGGGGCGAGATTTTTGATGCGCCAGACGGCGTTTTCCCCACGCCAAGGTCTTATTGCGGCTCGCGCCAGACGGTGACGGCGCGCGTAAAACACCCAGCACGCTGGCATTAAGGACATTGAAGCGGCGTAAACGCCGCGCCCCGCTCGCGCCGCCGCCGTGTCATCGCATTGTACGAGCCTCAATAAAGCTTGCTCCTTTGCGGGTTTTGCGACCATGGCGCGAGCAACATCAGTTTCATCGCTTTTGGTTGTAGGTCGTCTGTGCGTATTTTGCGGCGGATAATTTTTCGACGCGGGCTTGTAATTCTGCATCCGGCGCGAATTCCGTCCAGGTCACGCCAAAACTTTTCTCCGCGACCGCGCGCATGGCGGATGCAAACTTTTCCCGCGCCAAAGAAACGGGCGGCGGCTGGACGGAACCCTGGATGAGCAGGCCCAGTTGATTCCGCCGTTGCGCCGCCCCGGCGATCTTTTGGCCATGCCAGAGCAGGTCGGATTTTTCGTGGCCGACAAAGCATTGCCCGGGCAGCGATTTTTTACAGCACGGTGCCAGTTCCGTCGCCACGTTCAGCTCCACAAAGGCCAGGCGCAACCAATCGTGGATGCGGCGGTAGCTTTCCTCGGCCTTGAGTGAATGCCATTCGTGGCCGGGCGGAAAGGCGGCGCTGTAGGTCCAGTCGGCGTTGTGCGGCACGATCCCGCCGCCGGTCGGGCGCCGGATGAGCGGGCGCAACTGCGTGGTGGCCGCCACTTCGGCGTACTTTTGAAAATAGCCGAACGTGGCCGCGGGCTGGGTCCAGCCATAGAAGCGCAGCGCGGGTTTTTGCAAACGCGGCAGGGCTTCGAGCAATGCCTCGTCCAACGCCATGTTGAAGGCGGCGTCACATTTGCCGGAGTTGAGCAGGAGCCAAGTCATATTGAATTTACCACGGATGAACAAAGATGGAGACGGATGGGAACACAACTGGTAGGGCGCGTCGCTCCGCGCGCGCCGCTGCCTGTAACGAGAACATTCTGGCTCGCCACGACGGCGCGCGCGGAGCGCGACGCCCCACCAGCTTTCTGAAAATAAGCAGGCATCTGATTTATCATTTCTTTACCACGCCGATTTGGGGGCAGAGGTTTTTAATCTCGCAGCCGGTGCAGTCCGGCGTGCGCGCGGCACAACGACGGCGGCCGTGCCAGATGAGCCAGTGACTGAACAGCGTCCAGTCTTCCTGCGGCACAAGCTTCATCAATTCCTGCTCCAGCTTCACGGCGTCGGTCCCCTTCGCAAGGCCGAGGCGGTTGGACAATCGCGTCACATGCGTATCCACCACGACCCCGACATTGATGTTGAAGGCATTGCCGAGGACCACATTCGCCGTCTTGCGCCCGACCCCGGCCAGCGCGTGCAGTTCCGCCATCGTGCGCGGCACTGCACCGGCGTATTTTTCGACCAGGGCGGCGCAGCAGGCCTTGATGTTTTTGGCCTTGTTGCGAAAGAAACCGGTGGTTTTCACCGCCGCTTCGAGGTCGGCCAGCGGCGCATCGGCAAAGTCCTGCGCGCTCCGGTATTTCTGGAACAGCTCCGCCGTGACAATGTTGACGCGCTTGTCCGTGCATTGCGCGGACAGGATGGTCGCGACGAGCAGTTGCAGCGGGCTGGAGAAATTCAATTCGCAATGCGCACCGGGATAGGTGCGTTGGAGCGCGGCGCAGATTTTTTCTGCGCGTTCTTTTTTTGCGGCGGCGGTCTCGCGTGGCATCGACAAACATTTTCGCACATCGCGGAAAATAAAAAAGCCCGGACGCGAACGTCCGGGCCTGGTGATTTAAAAATAATTTGATTATTTTGCCGGGACGGCATTGGTCGCCGCCACCACCGCCGGAGCCGCGGCGGCGGCATCACTCGCGACCCTAGCTTTGGCGTCGGCTTCGGCCTTGGCCTTGTCGGCCGCGGCTTTGTCCTTGTCGGCCTTGTTTTTGTCAGAGGCGGCGCGTTTTTCTGAAACCTCCTTGGAAGGCTCGCTGCCAAATTTGCCATGGGTCCAGCCGTTTAGCCTGCCCTCGCTGTCATTGATGAACGCCCAGATGAACCAGAGCGCAAACGCCAACACGAGGAGCTTGGGCCAAACGGGGCGTTTTTCCGCATAGGCGTCATCCGTTCCGCCAAACGTGGCCCCCGGCGGCAGCGCAGCCACCCCGGTGAGCGCGGCGCCAAACGGCACGTTCATCTTGGCCTTGGCATTCACGGCCCAGCCGTTGGCGTCAAGGATCGGGCCGAGATTGCGTTTGCGCAGCTTCAGCCACGCAATGGCCATGGACGGCGTGGAAATCACCAGCATGATGCCGGCGACCACCAGCGGCACCTGCCACTGTTCGAATCCTCTCAGGAAGGCGATCAAACTGGCAAACGCGGCCGCCAAGGTGCCCAAGGCCAGGCTCAGCAAGGCGATGACGCTCGGGTCAAACGCCGGCTTTTTGGGCGCCGCCGCCGCCGCGGGCGCCGGGGCGACCGGCGTATTGGCGGCCGTGGTCAATTGCGCATTCACATCGGCATCGGCTTCCGCCGCCTGCTTGGCCGCGCGTTCCTCGATCATCCGCACGAGTTTTTTGTACGGCGACCAGAACGCCTGGCGGATGCTGATGGGGTTGTCCACGATCTTGGTGATGGTGGCGTCCCAATCGCGGCCCTTGCGGTCATAGAAAATGCCGTTGCGGCCGACCATGAGGTTGTCGGAATCGCCACCAGTGAAGGCGGCGACGATGGACAGTTTTTCGCCGGTGCCCTTGCGCGCACAGTCGCAATAGGCGAGGTAGGTGCCGGCCATGCCGGCCATGGCGGCGTGACGTCCGGCGTCGTCCACCGTGAGGCAGAGGTCGCAACTGCGCTGGTCGAGATAAAGCGTGCCGGCCTGGAAGATGGCCTTGTCCTTGCGCCCGTAGAAATCGCCAAAGTTCACGAAGTTGCGGCACAGCTTGGCGAGGTCGCGATGATAATGGATGAGGCGGTGCAGGCCGATGACGGCCACGGAATTGCCCTCCTCCGCCTTGTCCTTGGCGATGAGCGCGGTCAAGGTCTCCTTGGCGCCGGTGCCGAGAATTTCCCGGGCGCGCTGCAAGCCGATCTTCTCCATCGCGCCACCGGTCTTGCCGGCATTCCAGGCATCGAAGGCGGCGAGCTTGCCGACGAGGGCATTCCAATCCGCCTCGGTCAGGACCGTGCGCTCACCTAGCAAAGGCAGGATGGCGTGGGTCTGCAAGGCGGCGATGGCGCCGGCCCAGGCCGGATTGATGCCCTGCGTGAGCGGCAGCGGCGTGGTGGCCCCCACCTGCGCGAGCGGCAGGCCGGCGATGTCCGCGTGATTGCTGGTCAGATCCTTGGCGCCCAGCGCGGCGTATTCCTTCTCGTCGCGGTTCAGCGCGTTGACGGAGCGCGGGTCGAAGGCGGCGAGCCGGCCGCGCGCATAGTAATCATCCACCTTGGTCTTGACGGCCCGGACGGCGGCGGCGGCGGCTTCCGTGTTCACGCCCAAGGGCAGGATGGTGGCATCGCCCTCCGCTTTTTTCCACCACTCGGAATACGCGGTGGCGGCGGCAAAAAACTCATCCACCCGGGCCTGGCTCACGCCGGGCTTGCCGCTGGTATCCACATCGGCGCCGAGGCAGGTGATGATGTCGGCGATGACGGCCTTGGTGGCGTCGTCCGCGGCGGAATCGGCCGGGATGATGCCGTCGCCGTTGAAGGGTTTCGCGGCAAAGGTCTGCGCGGCGGTGGCGGTCTCGTCAAAGGTGACTTCGCCGGCATCCGTCTTGCCAAGCACCTGACGGGCGAAGTTGGCGATCAATTTGCCTTCCGGCGTGGAATCATCAATGGCGGAGGGCTTCAAGGTGGGACTGCCCTTGAGCAGATCGTCCGGGTTTTTCATCAGTTCACCCGCCCACTTGGCGGCGGCGATGAGTTCCGGGGCGCGGACGCGTCCGTCCTTGTCGGTGTCAATCAACGCAAGCGTGGTTTTGTCAAATTCGACCCCCGTGGTGGGGCACGCCAGCGCCACCCACAATTTCTGGTCGAGCTGGTCGAGGTTTACAAGGTCCGAACCGGAGCCGATGACGACTTGATTAAATCCGCCGGCGCGGAAAAATTTCCATGAGTGGGCTGAGGCCATATGTTTGGTTGAGTTGGTTTAGCGTCCTAGCAGCAGGGAAGCCGCTTCCGATACGGCGACTTTAGGAAAAAAACCTTTGTCCAGCAAGGGGTAAACCGGGTTTGCGGATAATTTTTTCGCAGCGAAAAGGGCGGCGCAGAACCGGCAAACCGGATCAACGCCAGGCAAAATAACATGGCATGGTCGCGGGCAAAATGGAACCGGCGCACCAGAAAAACCGGTGCGCCGGATGAAGCATCCCAAAATTACAGACGCGGGGCGCGGTCAGGAACGGCGGCGGTCTGCTTGACCACCGTCGGGGCCTGGGTCATATGGACCCGGGCACCTTTTGCGGAAAACGGAAACGGGCAGCGGCTCACACCAACAGTCATAAAGCAGAGGGCCGAACCGAGCAGAAGGTATCGCTTGATCATAATTTTATTTTGGTTACTGGTTGTGTTGATTTCTGATTTTAACCGGCGACAACAGCCGCGCCCGCTGGCGTGGCCGCGACCGGATTGACCGCCGCCGGCGCCTGGGCAAGCTGGGGCCGGCTGGAACTTCTTCCCGTTTCGAATTTTTGGGAATGAAGAGCGTGACCAGACAGAGCGCGGAGGCAAGGGCGAGGTATCGTTTCAACATGTTGTGTTCCTTTTTGATTTCCGAGTTTAACCGGCCCAAACAAGCCCGGCAGTTCACCGCCGACTATGAAGCGGCGGAATAGTCCACGCAAGAAAAAATTATGGAAAGCCGGCGCACCGGCCGCACCGGACATTTCAACTGCCGATGCCGGACCCGGTTGGCGGGCTCACACCAGTTCCGAATCTTCGATCTTCGTGGCCGGGCGGCCGCACGGCTTGCCGTCGGCGGTTTCGGGGTACTCGAACACCTTGCCCTCGAAGTTGCGGATCAGGACGCGGCCGGCGTTGCGGCAGAGCACGTATTCCGGATTGATGGGCACCTTGCCGCCGCCGCCGGGGGCGTCGATGACATAGGTTGGCACGGCGTAGCCGGTGGTGTGGCCGCGCAATTTTTCCATGATCTCCAGGCCCTTCGCCACGCTGGCGCGCAGGTGCGCGGAACCGGCGATGAGGTCGCACTGGTAGAGGTAATACGGCTTCACGCGGCACATCAATAATTTCTGCACCAGCGCCTTCATGACTTCCACGTCATCATTGACGTGCTTGAGCAGCACGCTCTGGTTGCCGAGCGGAATGCCGGCATCGGCCAGCAGGCCCAGCGCCTCGCGGACCTCGGTCGTCAGCTCGCGCGGATGGTTCACGTGGATGCTCATGAACAAGGGATGAAACTGCTTGAGCATGGCGCACAACGCGGGCGTGATGCGTTGCGGCATAAAAATGGGGATGCGCGTGCCGATGCGCAGAAACTCCACATGCGGGATGGCGCGCAGACGGCTCAACAAATTTTCCAGTTTCTCATCGCTCAACAGCAGCGGGTCGCCGCCGCTCAGGAGCACGTCGCGGATCTCGGGATGCGCGGCGATGTAGGCGATCTGCTTGTCGTATTCCGGGTGGAAATCATAGCCGCTCGCATTGCTGACGAGACGTGAGCGCGTGCAGTAACGGCAATAGCTGGCGCAGCGGTCGGTGACGAGAAACAGCACGCGGTCGGGGTAGCGGTGGACGAGCCCGGGCACGGGCGAATGCGAGTCCTCGCCGCAGGGGTCGCTCAGCTCCCACGGGGCGGTGCCGGTCTCCTCAATGCGCGGCACGACCTGGCGGCGCACGGGGCAGTTCTCATCCGCCGGGTCGATCAGGTTGAAAAAATACGGCGTGATGCCGAGGGCCAGCTTGGTGTTGGCCAGCTGCGCGCCCGCCAGTTCCTCCGGCGTGAGCGTGGGCAGAAATTTCTGGAGCTGCTCGACGGTGACGATCCGGTGCTTCATCTGCCAGCGCCAGTCGTTCCAGTCCGCGGCCGGTACATCGTGCCAATAGCCGCGCCCGGCGGATTTGAATGCTTTCAACGGTTCCAGCGGCCGGCCCGCAGGCGGTTCGCCCTGTTCGGTGGATGTTATTTCAGCCTGCATTTTCAGTAGCGCACTATAAGTGCGATTCGTTGCCTGTCAAGTTGACCGCTCATGGGGTGGCGGGGTTCAATGTTTTCGGCAGGATGCCGGCATCGAGCCGGGATTCCAGTTCACGGCGGCGCACGTCCAGGGCGTCCAGACGTTTCACGGTCTCCGCCACGCTCAAGCCCGGGCGGGTGGCCACCGGCCGTTTGCCCGTCATGGCCGGCCGGGAACTTTTGCGGCCTTCGCCGAGAAAATCGGTGATGATGGTGCGATAACCATCCGCGAAGACGGCGAAGGGCTGGGCCATGCGGAACTGGGCCAGCTCGAAGTCGCGCCGCTTGATCTCAAGGATGGCGGTGACCTGCGCCGGGCGGAAATTGCGGATGACATTCTGCAACGAGACGACGGTATGCTCGGGCAGCGCATCCGGCGCGGCGCGAAATTCGACGGGCACCGCGAGCAGGTCGGTCAGGCGTTCGCGGCTGGCGGCCATGTTCCAGCGCGGGCCGGGGTCGCGCGCGGCGAAGCGGATGACCCGCAGGGACCACCATTTTTCCACCTCCAGCGGGCGCTTGAACTGCGGGTGGAACGCGGCGTAAAACGCCGTCTGCCAGTTCAGGCAGCCGGGAAGCTGGTTGAGCAAGGCGCGCATTTTATCCGTGCCATTGTCCAGGCTGAGCAGGCTGTCCACGAACAATTGGGCGCTGGCGAGATACGCGCCGCCGTCGTTGCCGTTCATCTGGGCATCCGACGGCCAGCACAGCTCGTCAAAGGTCAGCGCGGGGAACTCCTGCAAGGTGCGCCGCGCGTCGGCCAGCGGGTCGATGCCGCGCTGCTTGTTGTCCACGCGGGACAGAAAGAGGCCGTTTTTTTGTTTGGAGGGGTCGGACAGGGACAGGAACGTGGCATCGGTTTGTTTGGAGGGCGTGGAGAGGATGACTTTCGAAGACAGGCCGCTGAGAATCTGCCGGGACAATCCGTCCGTCAGCCACGCCGGCAGTTCGGCGGAATGGGCGGGGTCGCGGTTGGCGCGGTTGGCCAGTTCCAGCAGCAGGACGCCCGTCAACGCGCGCGCGTACCGCGTGCGCGTGACGACATCGGGCAGCTCCACCCGGTAGCTCCAGGCACCGGCGTCAGGGAGAATCTCGATGTTGACGTTGTCATTGGTGGTGCGCGCGGGGTACAGGGTGAGATAAATCCGGCCGCTCCAGTTGGCGCCCGGCCGGAGGCCGAGCCGGGACCAGAGCGCGAGCTTGAACCGCTCGGCGGACACGGCGAGCAAGGTCGGTTCCAGCCGCACCAAGTTGGTGTCCGCCGCCAGATCCGCCCGGTGCAACAGGGGGGAATCCTCCGGCACGGCGTCGACGATGAACTGGCCGGAAACACTGCGGACGGAAGGCGGTCCGCCCTGGTTTTCCTGACCCGGCGCGGGGCCGGCGGAGAAAATCAACAGGAGCCAGCAGCCGGCGAAAACCGCGAACGATTGAAGCGACACGGCGGCGGGCCAACCAGGGGCACCCGCTGCCATTCGCTTCCGCGGACCGCTCATTTTTTATCCGCCTTCTTTGCGGGCTTGGCTTCCGTTTTGGCTTCCGTTTTGCCGGCCGGCTTGGCCTCGGAATTGGCGGCGGGCTTGGCCTCGCTCGAATCTTTCTTGGCCGATGCCTTGTAGCCTTCGCTGCGATAATCGGTGATGTAGAAGCCGCTGCCCTTGAAGATGAGGCCGGCGCCGGCCCCGATCTTTTTGGCGACCGCGCCGTGGCCCCATTTTTTCATGCCGCAGGAAGCCTTCGGACAGACTTTCAAGGACGGGGCCGACATGGAATGAACCGCTTCAAACTCATGGCCGCATTTTTTGCAGGAGTATTCGTAAGTCGGCATGGCAACCGGCAAAGGTCAGATAAGGTCAGTGGGCGGGGGCGTTCGTCGCGCCAAATGGCGGGATGATTTTGACGGAACCATCCGAGCCGACTTCGACGTTGAGGTCGTAGTTGGGCGGCAGTTTCGACGGTGAATTGGTCTGCGGCGGCGGGGTGCGGGCCATCAGGAGCGCCGCGCCCTTTTTGCCGCTGTTGTCATTTTTGCTCAACTGGATGTGGCGGGCGATGAAGATCTCGTCCTTGAGCTTCTTGACCTGCGCGCGGACTTCGTTGACGTCATTGAACTTGTGTTCCAGCTCGGCCTTCTGGGTCATCTGCTTTTGCAGTTCGCCCTGGAGGAAGGACGTATTGGTCTCGGCCACGGACAGCTTGGCCTCGGTGCTGGCGATCAGCGCGTTCATCTGGGCGATGGTGTTGGTGAGCTCCGCGGCGCGTTGATCCAGAAGCTTGTTCTGCTCCTCAAGGTCCGAGAGGTGAACGTTCAGGTTGGTGATCTCGCCCTGGGCGCTGGCCAGATTGGTCCTGGTGCTGGCGAGGGCGGCCGCGGCGGCGGCGAGCGAATTGCTGAGGTCCTCCGACTGTTGCCGGCTCACGGAAAGATCGTTCGTCAGCGCCAGGTTGGCCTGGCCCAAATCCTTCAACTGGATGGTCGCGGAGACCACCTGGTTGGAGAAGTCGTTGATGGACTCCACATCCTTCGTGTGCTGTTCCTCGCCCTGCTTTTTGGTGGCAAAGAGCGCGACCGCCAGCGCGATACAGGCGATGGCCAGAATGATGATGCCAATCTTTATCTTCATAGGGTGATCAATGTGTCGCGCCGGGCCCGGTTTTGCAAGTTAGGGATTGCTGCCGCCGCCCGCCGGGGCGTTGGTCGAGGCATCCAGGATGACCTGCTCCAGCGCCTTCAGGTTCGGGTCGAGAATCTGCACATCCGATTCCTTGCGCAGCTTGGCGATGAAGGCCGGGGCCTGGTCGCGGATCTGTTCGCTTTCCAGCTGCAGCTTGCAGATGGCGGCCGGGGTCTTGTCCACCTGCGGAATGGTGTCGGTCAGGCCGTATTTCCGCGCCGGCGTACGGTCGATGGACTTGATGACATGGAAGCCGTACATGGTGCTGATGACATCGCTGACCTGGCCGGGCTTGAGCGCGAAGGCGGCCGCTTCAAACTCGGGCACCATGTCACCGCGGCCAAAGGCCGGCAGCTCACCGCCGCCGTCCTTGGAACCGGGGTCTTCAGAATATTGCTTGGCCAGGGCGGCAAAATCTTCACCGGCGGCGGCGCGCTTCTGGATGTCCTCGATCTGTTTGCGCTTGGCGGCGACGACGTTGGTCGCCAGCGGCAGGCGTTCCTTGGGCTCGATGGTCATGAGCAGGACGTGGCGGACGTGCGCCTTTTCCGGCTCTTCAAACGCGGCCGCATGGTTGCTGAAATAGGCCTTCACCTGGGCGTCGGTGATGTTCAGGTTCAATTCCCGTTTCAAGGCGGCCTTGGCGGTGGCCTCCTGCGCGGCCTTGGCCCGCAATTCGGTTTCGGTCATGCCCACCATCTTCAACTGCCGCGCAAACGCCTCGGGGGAGTTGAAGTGCGCGAGGAGGTTGGTGTATTGCGCATCCGATTCGACCTGGCCGGCGGCCTTGTCGGCGGCGGTGGCCTTCTGCAGCAGGAGCTGGATGGTGACCAATTGGTTCAGCACGCTGATCTCAAAATCCGCCGGCAACGGCTGGTTGGCCGCGGCCGCATTGGCCTTGGCGCCCGTGACCACGCCGTCGAGGTCGCTGCGCTTGAGTTCAAACCCCTTCCCCTTGACGATGACGGGGTCGCCGAACAAGGTCGTCATGGCATCCGGTGCGGTGGCGCTGTTGGCGCTGTTGGTGCCACCAGCGGCGGCATGGGCGGAAATCACACCGGCAACCAGCGCGGCGGACAGGATCAATTTCAATTTCATTATGGTCAATTGGACTTGCGGCTTTCGTTTCAGTTCAAAAACAAGGTTATAACTTTACCACTTTCACGTTGCTAATGTCATGGTCTTTCTGCAACTCATCCAGCACCGCCTGGGGCGGAACGCTGTCGAGGCTCAACACCGTCAAGGCCTTGCCGCCGCAGATGTCGCGGCCCAGGCTCATGCTGGCGATGTTGACCTTGTGCTTGCCGAGGATCGTGCCGAGGTGGCCGACGATGCCGGGCTTGTCGCTGTTGTTCAACAGCAACAGGGTGCCCGTGACCGGAATTTCCACCGCCTGGCTGTAGAGCCGGACGATGCGCGGGTTGTTGGGCGAACCAAAGAACGTGCCGCCGGCGGAAACCAGCTTTTCCGCGCCCTTGAAGGCCTGGACGTGGACCCATTCATTGAACGTCACCGGTTCGTCGGATTTCTTTTCCTCGACGGTGATGCCGATGCTCTGGACGATGCTGCGGACGTTGACGTTGTTGACGTCCTTCACATTGCTGGTGCTCAGGAAGCCGCGCAGGACCGCGCGGGTCACGGGGTCGATGTTCGGCAGCAGCCGGGCGTTGCCGCCGTAGGTGATGTGCAGACGGTCGGTGCCGGGCGGGGCGAGTTGCGCGAGCAATTTGCCAAGGGCCTCGCCGAGCGGCAGATAGGGCTTCACCTGTTCCGAGGTCTTCGCGTCAAGATACGGCAGGTTGACCGCGTTGCGGACTTCGCCGGTGAGCAGATAGCCGGCGATAACTTCAGCCACCTCGATGCCGCATTTTTCCTGGGCTTCCTTGGTGCTGGCGCCGAGGTGCGGGGTGAGGATGAGGTTGGGATGCTTGCGATACGGATGATCCGCCGGCAGGGGTTCGACGGCGAACACGTCCAGCGCGGCACCGGCCACCTTGTTGGAATCGAGCGCGGCGATGAGGTCGGTCTCCGCGATGATCTCGCCGCGGGCGCAATTGACGATGCGGACGCCGGGCTTCATCTTGGCAAACGCGGCGGCGTTGAGCATTTCCTTGGTCTCATTGGTCACCGGCATGTGGACGGTGATGAAATCAGCCTCGCGATAAACGTGGTCCAGGTCGGCGGCGAATTCCGCGCCGATGGCCTTGGCGCGTTCCTCGGTGAGGTACGGGTCATAGGCGAGCACGCGCATGCCGAAGGCGATGGCGCGCTTGGCGACTTCCGTGCCGATGCGGCCCATGCCGAGCACGCCGAGGGTTTTGCCCTGTAATTCCACGCCGGAGAAGGCTTTGCGATCCCATTTTCCACCAACCATGGTGGCGTGGGCCTGCGGCACCTTGCGCGCCAGCGAAAGCAGCATCGTAAAGGTGAGTTCGGCGGTGGTGACGGTATTGCCGCCGGGCGTGTTCATGACCACGACGCCGTGTTTGGTGGCTTCCTCCACCTTCACATTATCGACGCCCACGCCGGCGCGGCCGACAACGCGCAGCGACTTCGCGGCCTCGATCACCTTCTTGGACACCTTGGTTTCGGAACGAACGACAAGCGCGGTGGCGTCGCCGACGATGGCAATGAGTTCGTCCTCCGTCGGGGGCTTGGGCAGGACGACAACGTTAAACTCCGGGCGCGCCTGGAGCAGTTTGATGCCTTTGGGCGAAATAGGGTCGCAAACGATGATTTTCATATTAAAAGAGTAAAAGCAAAACGGACGTCGAGTTTAGTTTGTCGCATGGCGTTGGTCAAACAACGAATCTGGCAAACGCAACTGATGCGGGGGATGCGGGGAACTGCTGGGAGCCGAAAAACGCCGAGACACGATGTCGTCCTTTGGCACGTTTCTTCCACTCATCCGCGACTGGGGCGGACCAGTTGCCCGGGAAAATCCCAGCCCGTTCACCACCAAGTCCTCTCCTTGGGTATCGGCAGCCGGTAAGGGAAGATCATCATCAAACTGAATTTTCGAATTCATTTGAACCGTCGGTGGCCCGCCCGTCCTCACCCTGGTCACCGCAGATTCCCACGGCGCACCTTCTTCCTGCGTCTCGTTCATCCTATTTTTTAAAATTCCAGGGTCGGATTCACCCGGATTCACCCGGATAACCAGTTCGTCGTTCGTCGCGCCACGGCGCAGCGCCGGCGGATCGTTCTCGTCCTCGTCCTCGACAAAGCTGGCCTCAACCGGCCGGACCTTTTCGCCCGCCACCTTGGCACCGGCGGCATCTTGAACCTCGGCGCTTGGAATTTCTCCGGCGCTTGGAGGTTGGTGGGCCGTACGCAAGCACCTTGGAGCTTCGTTTCCTTCGCGTCCGTCGCGCGACAACGTTCCATTCGTCATTCGAGCTTCGTCATTCAGGTTCTCCGGTGGCCGTCCGCCAGAACCCTTCCATAAATACATCACCATTCCGGCCCGCACCTTCTCCCGCCCAAACGCCAGCTTCTCCCAATCCAGTTCAATCCGCTGCGCCTGCTGTTCCCCCCGCTGCAACGCCAGCACATCCCGGCAACATTCCCGCAATTGATTCCAGGCCGCCGCCGGGTCACCGCCCTGCTCGTTCAACTGTTTCATCGCCACCACATAACGCGCCGCCACCAACGTGACCATGTTGTTCAAGATCCCGCCCGCGCCCGTCTCCGTCAACTTCCCGTCTGTGCCTAGCCGTTTCGTCATGTCCTCCGCCTCCCGCCCGCGCCGCCACTGTTGATGCCCGCCCTTGCGCCACTCGGATAAATTCTGCTCGCGCACCGGTTTGCCGCCGAATTCCGCCGCCAGCAGCGCCCGCACCTCCGGCAGCGAATTCAGCCATCCACCAGCGCCCGGCCCTTCTCGCCCTGGCGCAGGCGCACATTCACTTCCTCCCGGATCGCCTCCGGCAGCCGCCCGATTTTGCCATTATGTGTCAGATTCATAATTTTATTTTTTTCCAGACTCGGATTTCGTCGGATTCACCCGGATAAGCCCTGGCCTCGCCCCGGTAGCGTCAGCCCTCCTGGCTGACGTAGAGCCCGGGCTTCCAGCCCGGCGGAATCCGCCCCCGCGTACCCTGTCGCCCCGTAGTCGTGGCGAAGGCGGTCGCCCCCCATTCGTCATTCGTGCTTTGTCATTCATTCGTCATTCGTCATTTTCACACCCAACTCTACCCCCGCCACCGCCCTGCCGTCATTGCGAATAGATTGCGATTCATTGCGACTTCATTGCGATTCATTGCGACTTCATTGCGACCGCCCCAATCCTCCTCGTCCTCGTTCTCGTCCTCGTCCTCGATTTTTAAACACCTCAGCACCAACAAATTCCGACCACCCTCAACCCTCATCTTCCTCTTCGTCTTCTTCATCCTCGCTTATTTTCGCCCCTTGGTCGGGACATCGCGTGCTGGGCAGTTCAACCGCCCCTCTCAACCATCAACCATCAACTTTCAACTAAAGACTACCCTTCTCCCCTCAAAACGCCATGTAGCCGCTACACCTGTTTTTTTAAAATGCCGGGCGGCGCCGCCCCTGCCCGTCCGGCCCGGATCGCCAACTCTGGCCGATGGGTCTGAATCTGTTGAGGATCCGCAAATGGAACGGGCGCGTCATGGAGTGCGCCGGCAGAGCGGGAGCGGCGACGGCGCTTTCGAGCGGACGCTGATGATTGAACCATCAACCCGCCTCATGCGTGCGAAAGCGGTGTCTCCCGATACCTCGAGATTGCCACCGCGGTCAATCGGCGCTCCGGGCTTGCCTCAGGAAAGTTTCTTTGTCATAAATCCTCCTCATGAAAGACTTAACCAAGGCAGCCAGGGCCGCTTGTTTGGTCACGGGACTGGTTTCGACTTGGGATCTGTCAGCGGACGCGCAAACCACCTTTAACGGGGCGATTACTCCCACGCACGATCTGGCGTCCGTTTACTTCCTGTTTGCCGGCGGGATGTGCGCGGCGCCCTACGCCAGAAAGATTGCCGATTTCATCCCGGGCAACACCACCACCAGTTTCAGCGTCACGTTCAACTCCATCACGCCGACGTCCAATGTGGGCAACTATTTTGCCATCTTGGGGGTTTATGACACCGTCAATGGCGGCGTGAGCCTCGGGTTTGATCCGACGGAAGCCGCGGCCATCTTGGGCCAGTCACCGGCTCCCGATTTTAACGGCCCCTGGGTTTACAATACTGAAGCCGCCGCCGGCACTGAAGCCAGCATCGCCGCCGAGCTCCAGAGCGGCATTCATAACGGCGCATCCATCGACGACGCAGCCAACGTGTACGGACTCGTTGACCCCAACCAGGGTCTCTCCATGTACTTTTGGGAAACCCCCGGCGCGGGAGCCGATGGCGCCTATTTTTCTCAAATCTCCACCGACCCGGCCAACCCGGCGACCTTCACGCTGCTCAATTTCAGCGGGGCCTCGGCGGGCGGCGGCGGATCGGTGGTGGAAGTCGTGCCTGAACCGGGAACTTTGTCGCTGCTCGCCGCCGGCGGGCTCCTGTTCTCGGCGCGGTATTTTCGGCGGCCGGCGGCCGGTAAAAAGAGAATGAATTAAACCCATGAAAAAAATTGCAAATCGTTCATTGAAGGTGAAGGCGGCGTGCGTGGCGGCGGGACTCGTTTCGACTTGGGACCTGGGCGTGGCGAATGCGGCCCAGTCTTTTTCCGGCGAAATCACACCGACGCACGATTTGAGCTCGGTTTATTTTCTTTTTTCCACGGGCGGCTGTGTCCCCACCGTTTACTCCAAAAAGATCGGGGATTTTTTGGCGGCCAACACCACGACGGCCTTCAACTTTACCTTGAATGCCGCCCCGGATTATGACGCCGGCCAGTCCTACGGTTTCACGGTCATCGGCGTCTATGACACCGTCAACGGCGGCGTGGCCCTGGGTTATGATCCCACGCAGGCGGCCAATATCCTGGCGCAAAGCACCCCGCCGCAATGGGTGAACGACTTTATTCCCCGCTGGTCGTCCATTTCGGGTGTGACCCTTGGCGAAGACGGTTTTGGCCTCTCGGAAGCGAGTGCGGCGGCGGCGCTGGCTGCCGGCATCTTTAACGGCACCGCGATGGATGATGCGCATCTCAGCGGAGCCGTGCATGCCTACGCCGGCCCGTTTCCCTTTTATCAGCAAGGCGACTTGCCGCCCAGTTCGTTCACGCTGCTTGATTTCAGCGGTGCTTCCTTCGGCGGCAGCGGGTTCGTCGTGCAGGCGGTTCCGGAACCGTCAACGATCGCCTTTGGCGCCACCGGCACCGCCTTGCTGTCCTTCGGCTGGCGGCGACGCCGGCACGCGGCACGGACGAAGCTTTAATTATTTTGACCGTTCACGCGCGGCAGGTGCCGGCATGTGGGGCAGGCTTTCCAAGCTCTGTAGAAATCTTTATTAAACCTGACGCCTCTGGCCCCTCTCCGCCGTGCAACGGGGGAGAGGTGGGGCTTGCTCCTTCAAAATCACTCCCAACCGCCTTTCTCGAATCCCAAACCGGGCTGTTTTTCAACCCGCCTTTGCTTGGCTGACAAGTTTTCTACAGAGCAGCTTTCCAAGACGGCATGCCGTTCCAGGCCAACCTCGGCATCGGCCCGTATTCCGTCCTGATCCTGTCGCAGGATGGTTGATTGCTGGCAGCGTGCTCGATGGGTATTTGTAGCGGCAGGCATCTTGCCTGCCGTAGAGCCAGGGCTTCCAGCCCGGCGGAAAAAATCATCCACCAATCCAGGCGCATGACATCTCCAGACACGGAGAACGTTTCCCCCTCTCCTCGGAGGAGAGGGCCGGGGTGAGGACGGTCCTCCACTAACTTTGGCGCGGCGAGTTCACTTGCTTAAAATCTTACGAGCCTGTTCGTCGGTCAAACTGGCATAAGCTTGAAGAGCTTGCCATGGGTCAAAGGCGGCATTTGCGCATAAAGGTGTGGCCAGTTTCTCATTAACAAATACCAGAAAAAAAACCGCCCCTGGTTGATTGCAACCACTGCCAATCCAAGCGATTTCGCGTCGGAATGTTCTCTGTCGAATCAAACACCCACAGCCATACATTTTGTGTGTTTGTATTTTGCGGGTCTGGCATTAAAGACAGCACTTCCGTTTTAGACATGCCAATTTTCAAATGCTTTGCATAAAAGTCCTGATTCTCGTTAATGGTTTTGGCCGCCGCATCAGGGGGCGTGTTCCGCAACCGATTCTGCAAATCAGAATCACACCCAGATGAAATCGCAATGGGTATTAAACAAATGATCGTCAAAAGATAAACACTGAAAGTATGGCCACGTATTTTAAACAAAAGTGCGTTCATATCACGTGCTACGACCGCTTGGTTTGAGAGTTGAATCTGCCACACCTTTTCCGTTTGTCTAAATCTTCTTCAGCAACTCCAGCCACCGCTTAAACGCCTCATCGCGCGCTGTTTTGTTCGCCGGGCTGGCGATCGCCGCGCTCACTTTGCGCGTGAGGTATCCGGCCGGGCCCGGTCTAACCTTCACAGACCGGTGATGTAATATTATGAAACACCCCTGCTCCACTTACGCCGGTCATCAAATAATTTGCATTTCAGAATATCCTGGCGTAGAGAGCATTAACCCCTGAACAACGGAGCCTATCATGTCAAATTACGCGTACGAAGCGGTGGATGCCACGGGCATGCGGAGCCACGGCCTGCTCGAGGTGACGGATCAAAGCACGGCGCTGCGGCGCATCCGGGAGATGGGATTGTTTCCCACGAAAGTCCAGCCGGCGATGCCCGGCCGGGTGCCAAAAGTGGCGCGCCGGCCGCGCCAGTTGCCGCGATGGATGACCGAGGGTAAGGTCAAGCCGGCCCAACTGGCCGTCTTCACACGCCAGCTCACGACGCTGGTGGACGTGGGGATGCCGCTGCTGCGCGGATTAAAATTATTGCAGGAACAGGAGGAGAACCGGACGCTGAAACGCATCATCGGCGAGGTGGCGCAACGGGTGGAGACCGGCTCGGCGCTGTCCGAGGCGCTGGCCTCGCATCCCAAGGTGTTCAGCCCGCTGTACGTGAACATGGTGAAGGCGGGCGAGGCGGGCGGCGTGCTGGAACTGGTGCTGCGCCGGCAGGCGGAGTTCATGGAGAAGGCCGAGAAGATCAAGGGAAAGGTGAAGTCGGCCATGTTTTATCCGGCGGCCGTGATGCTGGTGGCGATGGGCATCATGACGCTGCTCATGGTCTTTATCATTCCGCGGTTCAAGGAAGTTTTCCAGGGGCTGATGGGCGGCCAACCTCTGCCAGGCTTCACGCGGGCGGTCATGGGTGTCAGCGACCTGTTCAAGAGCCATTTCCTGGTGCTGGCGGCGGTGGCGGCGGTGCTGGTGGTGGTGTTTCAGTTTGGTATCCGTACCAAAACCGGCCGCCGGTGGTTTGATCGTTTCAAGCTGGTGGCGCCGGTGCTGGGCAAGCTCAGCCGCAAGGTGGCGCTGGCGCGGTTCGCCCGCACGTTGGGAACCTTGATGAGCAGCGGCGTGCCCATCCTGCAGACGTTGAAGATCGTCAAGGACACCTCCGGCAACGTGATCGTGGCCGAGATGGTGGGCAAAATCCATGACACCGTGAAGGAAGGCGGCACCATGACGGATCCGCTGAAGGCGGCGGGCATCTTCCCGGGCGTCGTGGCCGGCATGGTGGATGTGGGCGAGCAGACCGGCGCCCTGCCGGAAATGCTGCTGCGCATCGCGGACAACAGCGATGAAGAGGTGGACAATGCGGTGACCGCCATGACCTCGTTGCTGGAACCGGTGATGATCATCTTTCTGGCGGTGGTGGTGGGCTCCATCGTGATCGCGATGTTTTTGCCGTTGATCTACATCATCGGCGGCGGCGGCGACGCGCTTACCGGTGGCGAACGCAATTAATAATTAAGCGCGGTTCTCACGAATGGCCATCCGGCAGACCGGCATTGGCCAGCGCCAAAAACATTGCGTTCCGACAGCTTCCGTGGTGGACTTGCCCGCGCAGGGCTCGTAAAGATCCGCTTCATTTCGAACCCAAAGGAATACCATGCGCATAGTAAACACCAACCAGATGGAAGAACTGTCCTGGTCGTCGCCCAAGGGAAAGTTTGTCAGCGCGGGCAAGGAAGTCTCGGAGGAACTCGGGCGCAGGCCGCAGTCCACGGACTTGATGGAGCGCCATCCGTTCGATGTCGAGATCAGCCGCATTCCCCCGGGCAAGACGGCGTATCCATATCATTCGCACAGCGCCCAATGGGAATTTTATCATGTCATCTCCGGCACGGGCAGCGTACGGCATCAGGACGGCACCACGCCCATCGAACCGGGTGACGCGTTCATCTTCCGGCCCGGTGAACCGCACCAGCTCACGAATACCGGGACGGAAGACTTGATCCTCTATGTGGTGGCCGATAATCCCCTCGGCGAATCGTGTCATTATCCCGACAGCGGGAAGTGGGCGGTGCGGTCGCCCGAGCGCCGGCTGGTCCGGTCCGAACCGCTGGATTATTACGATGGCGAGGAGTAAAATTCTGCGGACGAACAGCAACGAAAGCTTGTAACCCGGCGGCAACAGGTTCAGTCTATGCAGCCAATCACCTGTGGTATCACGGGTGCGAACCATATCCTAAGCACATGAAAAAGATCATTTTATTCCTCGCGGTGGCGGCGTTCATCCTGTCCCCGCTGGCGGTGTCCACGGCCCAGGCCGGACCGGGCAAACACGCAAAAGCCGTCAAGGTCGCGAAACACTACAAACACGCCAAACATTTTGTGAAACAGCAGAAACATCACCACGGCAAGCACGGCGCCGCCTGATTTTTCAAGGTGGGGGACAAGAAAGCCGGACCAAGTCATTGGTCCGGTTTTTTATTTCAACACGGGCGGGCCCGGCAATAAAAAGGCCCGCACATCTTCTGACAATGTGCGGGCCACGGACTTTCACTTTCACCCCTCAGGGTTGGTGCGTCGGCAGCGTACCAATTCCACCCAATTTGAATACCGCATGAAATGGCTATGGCTGTTTTCAAAATGGAAAAAACCCGCCCCCGGGGTGGGGGGGGGGGGGGGGGGGGGGGGGGGGGGGGGGGGGGGGGGGGGGGGGGGGGGGGGGGGGGGGGGGGGGGGGGGGGGGGGGGGGGGGGGGGGGGGGGGGGGGGGGGGGGGGGGGG
>JARLJW010000072.1 GCA_031290985.1 Verrucomicrobiia bacterium
ATTGTTTTCTGCCCGTTATGGATTTCAATCAAGTCGGTCACCGTTTGGGGACCCGATGCGTCGGCGTGCTGGGTGGTTCTTTTCATTGTAAACACAAGCACACCCTAAACGGTGGCTTTTGGCAACTGCATGGATTGGGCTTTAGGCGGTTCGGGTGAAATGACGCGCTTGGCGGTCTAAAGGCGGAACCCTAAACGGGCAGACGCCCCCGCGTTTGAGGCCAGTATCGAGGTTAACTCGATCAAGACCCGGCTGGCTCGGCAGAAACCGTGGGCTTGCCATCTTTCGCCCATTCCAGCGCCTTCAAAACCCGAGGTCAAGTATCCGGACCCGCTTGCCAGCGCCAGGCTGGCCGGAAAAGGAATTGCCCCGCCGACCGAAAGGCGATAAAGGGAAGGTGAGCTTGGCCCGGCAGTTGCGGACGGAAACGACGATGACCCTGAGTTGGATCGCCCGGCGGTTGTCTGCCAGTGCAGCTCGCACTCCGCGGTTAAAAATTTGCGTCAAGTCGTGCTGGCCAGTGCGGCTGCTGGCCGTACGCAAGCACCGTCGTGGCGAAACCTGTTTACCTTTTTTGTTCAGGCTGTCCGTTACCCGCCTTCGTTCCCTCCGTTCTCTTCTGTTAAAAAGTTCCCCCTCCCAATCCGAGTGATTCGTGCCGCAGAATGCCGCTATCCTCCATCCTCGTTTTTAAACAGCCTCTCCAACCCATCCTCCACGCCTGGTGGCCGGACGCAAGTACCGCCTTCGCGTTTTTCCGCCAGTGTGCGGCCGCGCAGGTTGGAGCTTGGTGCTTCTCTGGAGCTTGGAGGTTGGACGCTTGGAGCTTCGCCCCATCTGCGTCTGCCAGTGCGGCTGCTGGCCGTACGCAAGCACCGTCGTGTCGAAAACTTTTTACCTTTTTGTTCAGGCTGTCCGTTACCCGCCTTCGTTCCCTCCGTTCTCTTCTGTTAAAAAGTTCCCCCTCCCAATCCGAGTGATTCGTGCCGCAGAATGCCGCTATCATCCATCCTCCATCCTCGTTTTATAACCCCCCGGCCCGCTCGCCTCAACTGGTTCATTCATCCTCAATTGCTCAACCCGCCAAACAATTTGCGCCCGACCTGATTCTGCTGGATATTGTCTTGTCGAAGCTGCTGCCGCCCGGGCGTTGCGTAAAATCCCGCCGTTGTGCAAAATTCCCATTGTCGCGGCCACTGCCTGAACCCTGTACCATGGTGGTTGACCGCGAGAAATGCCCGGGCGTCGGTTGCGTCGGCGATTTCGAGAAACCATCAACCCGGAAACATTTGCCGCCAAGCACGAACAATATGTTAGAAACCGTGACCGGAAACCCATGAACTCCCTGAACCGCATCCTCATCGTTGATGACCAGGCGGATAATGCTTATTACCTGCGGGCATTGCTGGCGGGCCACGGCTATGCGGTGGACGTCGCACGGCACGGGGCCGAAGCGCTGGTCAAGGCGCGGCTGGCCCCGCCCGATCTCCTCATCTCCAACCTGCTCATGCCGGTGATGGATGGCTACACCCTGCTGCAGCTCTGGAAGGCGGATGCGCGGCTGCAGCCGGTTCCGTTCATCGTCTACGCCGCCACCGGCGCCGGGTTGGAAGACGAACGGCTGGCGCTGGCCCTGGGGGCGGATGCGTTCATCCCCAAACCGGCCGGGCCGGAGGATTTCCTGTCCCGCATCCGCGCGGTGCAAAACAATGCCGCCGCCGGCCAGCCTGCGCCGCCGAAATTTTCCGGCGCCGGCGAGCAGGAACTGCTCAAGGTCTATGGCGAGACGCGCATCCGCAAACTGGAGGCGAAAACCCTCCAGCTGGAAGAAACCAACCGCGCGCTGCGCCGGGACCTCGCCGAACGCGGAAAATTGGAGGCCGAAGTCGCCGTGCGGGAGCAGCGCCTGAACGCCTTCTTCACCAGCGCGCCCGCCGGGCTGGTGTTGTTGGACAAGCAACTGCGCTATGTGCAGTTGAATGAAACCGTCGCCCGCATCAACGGCATTCCCTTGCCGGATCACCTGGGCAAGACCATCCGCGAACTCCTGCCCAAGCTGGCCCCGGCGGCCGAGCCCCTGTTGCAACAAGTGCTCGCCACGGGCGAGCCGGCCCTCAACGTCGAAATCTCCGGCGAAACCCCCAGCCGCCCCGGGGTGCTCCGCCATTGGATGGAATCCATCTTTCCCATCCCGGACCAGGACGGACGTCCCGAGGGCGTCGGCGTCATTTTCGTCGAGATCACCGAGCGCAAACAGGCCGAGGCCGCCCTGCGGGAAAGCGAGGAAAAATTTTCCAAGCTCTTTCAATCCAGCCCCATCGCCATGGCCCTGTCCACCTTGGACGAAGGCCGCTACCTCAACGCCAACGAGGAATTCTTGCGGATCCTTCAGGCGTCCCGCGAACAAGTCATCGGCCATACCGCGACCGAACTCGGCGTGTGGGCGAAGCCTGACCAACGGGCCGTGTACATGGCCAGGCTGAAAGAGCAGGGCGCGCTGCGGAACATCGAACTGGAAATCCGCGGCCAGGCCGGCCAGGTCACCCCCATCTTATGGTCGGCGGAACCGGTGACCATCGGCGGGGAAAACTGCCTGCTCGGTTCGTCGCTCGACATCAGCGAACGTAAGCGGGCGGAAAACGACGTGGTCGCCAGCAACGAAAAATTCCACCAGCTCGCGCAAAACATCACCGACGTCTTCTGGGTCCGGTCACCGGACATGAGCGAGGTGCAATATGTCAGCCCCGCCTTCGAGCGCATCTGGGGACGCCCGGTGGACCAGTTGTATGCCAACCCCAAACAATGGGTGGATTACATCCTGCCGGCGGATCGCGAGCGGGTGACGGCGGCTTTCACCCGGCTCACCGATGAGTCGAAGGGGTTGGACATCGAGTACCGCATCGTGCGGCCGGATGGCCAGGTCCGCTGGATCCGCGTCCGGGGCTTTCCCGTCCGGGACGCCGCCGGCCAGCTCGTCCGCCACATCGGCATCGTCACCGACATCACCGAGCGCAAGCTGGCGGAGGAGGAATTGCACTGGAAAACCGCCTTCCTCGAAGCCCAGGTGGATTCCTCGGCGGACGGCATCCTGGTGGTGGACAATCAGGGAAAAATCCTGCTCCAGAACCAGCGCCTGAGCGATCTGTGGAAAATCCCCCCGGAACTGGTCAAAAACAAGCATGACGCCAGCCAGCTCGAATTTCTCACCCGGCGCACGAAAAATCCCCGGCAGTTTGCGGCCAAGATCGCCGACCTTTCTTCCCATCCCGATGAAGTGAGCCGCGATGAAATCGAACTCGTCGACGGCACGGTGTTGGACCGCTACTCGTCCCCCGTCCGGGACCTGGCGGGCACCCATTACGGCCGGATTTGGACCTTTCGCGACATCACCCAGCAGCGCAAACTGGAGGCGCAATTCCGCCAGTCGCAAAAGATGGAGGCCTTCGGCCAGCTCGCCGGCGGCGTGGCCCATGACTTCAACAACATCCTCGCCGTGATCCAGCTCCAGGCCGGCCTGTTGCAATCCGAACGCAACCTCTCGTTGCAGCAGCTCGATCATGCCGGCGAGATCGAGAAGGCCGCCCAGCGCGCCGCCAACCTCACGCGCCAGTTGCTGCTCTTCAGCCGCCAGCAGACCATGCAAACCCACGACCTCAACCTGCGGGAAGTCGTGGATAGCATCGCCAAGATGCTCCAACGCACCCTCGGCGAGCACATCGAACTGCATTTCAAAATGCCGGCCGCCCCGCTCTTCATCCATGCGGACCCCGGCATGATGGATCAGATTCTGCTGAACCTCACGGTCAACGCCCGCGATGCCATGCCCAAGGGCGGCCAGATCATCGTGGAGGCCGCCGCCGTCGAATTCGATGAGGCCGCCGCCGCCCAGAGCGACCACGCCCGGCCGGGCGCATTTGTGTGTTTGAGCGTCAGCGATACCGGCACCGGCATCCCGCCGGAAATTATGCCCCGGATTTTTGAACCCTTCTTCACCACCAAGGCGGTGGGCAAGGGCACCGGCCTGGGGCTCGCCACCGTTTTTGGCATCGTCCACCAGCACAAGGGCTGGCTCCACGTTTACAGCGAAGTCGGCCGCGGCACCATCTTCCGGGTCTACCTGCCGCGGCTCACCAGGGCCCCGGAAAAAACCGCCGTGTGGGCGTCCCTGGCCTCCGCCCGCGGCGGCCACGAAACCATCTTGCTCGTGGAAGATGAATTGGCCCTGCGCGCTTCCGTCCGGAAAATCCTGTCGCACCTCGGCTACCGCGTGATCGAGGCGATCAATGGCGCCGATGCCTTGGACGTCTGGCAGAAAAATCGCGCCGAGATCAGGCTGTTGCTGACCGACCTCGTGATGCCCGGCGGCATGACCGGCAAGGAGCTGGCCGAGCGGCTGCTCGCCCAGGCGCCCGGCTTAAAAGTGATCTACACCAGCGGTTACAGCGCCGAAATCGTGGGCAAGGATTTTGTGCTGGAAGAAGGCGTCAACTTCCTCTCCAAACCCTTCGAGTCGCACAAACTCGCGGAAACCGTCCGGAACCGGCTCGACGAAAAATGACCGCCGAGGGTCGGGTTTTTTGGAAAAAGGGGCCGGTTGGCACCAGCCCCTTTTACATTCTTATTGAGGCTCGTTCAATGCAGTGACGCGGCCGCAGCGCGAGCGGGGCGCGGCGTTTACGCCGCTTCAACGTTCCAAACGCCGGCGCGCCGTGGGTATTACGCGCGCTGCCGCTTTGGACCTTGAAGCGGGCTAAAGCCCGCGCCCCGTCACCGTCTTGCGCGTGCCTCAATAAATTATCCGTAAAAATTTGCCGCGGATCACCGGTCATCCCCCTCGCCGTCAAAAAGCCAACGGCGGCGTCAGCCCGGTGTAATCCCCGATGATTTTCGCATCGTATGGCGAGTACAAGCCGTTTTGCGTCGTATGGTGGTCATACCCCACGTTGTTGCCGATCGCGCCGCCGCCGTCCAGCGGCAATCCGTAATTCGCCACGATGTGTCCGGCCAGGCTCACCCGGATCACCCGGTTGTTGAACTGGTCACTGATCAGGGTGTCGCCGTTCTTGAGCCGGATCGCGCGGGTGGGCAGGGGAGCCGCCACGCTCAGCGCGTTGGTGTCCGTGACGTATTGCCAGACCACGCGGTCGCGCGCATCCACCTCCACAGCGCGGGAATTGCCCGCATCCGTCAACAACGTGTCTCCGTTGGGCAGGCGGCTCGAAAACGCCACCGCGCCCACCGTGCCGCCAGCCGTGAAAGTCTTCACGATCTGGTCCCTGCGCGTCACCTCGATGGCCCGGTTGTTGTTTTCATCTGAGATCAGGATGTGGCCGTTGTCCAGCAGCTCGGCGGAATTGGGGCTGTTGAGCTGGTCGTCCGGATTCATGTTCGCACCCGGATATTCCCAGACGATTTGTTTGAACAGGTTGACCTCGATGATCCGGTTGTTGCCTTGATCGGTGATCAACACATGAAAGTTCGGCAGCCACGTGCACTGCACGGGCGTGCTCAGCAGGTTGGGACCATCACCGGTCTGGCCGAACTGGCCGTATTGCCAGACCGTGTGGCCGGCGCGATCCACCAGCAGCACCCGGTTGTCCACCGCGCCATCGGGCGCCTGCGGAATCACCTCGGGCGGCGTGCCCGTGCCCGCCATCAAAGTAAAGTCGCCCACCCGCTGCGCGTCGTTGCAGCCGATGACCGACCGCGCCGAAAAGTCGTTCGGCCCCAGCCCGTACTCCCAGGCGATGTTGCCGTTCGCATCCGCTTCGATCACCCGGTTGTTGAACTGGTCCGCAATCAGGATGTTGCCCGGTTTGTTGAAAGCCGGCGCGGACACGCGTACAGGTGCGGCGAGCACAGATAAACCCGTGGCCAGGGTCAGGATGCCGACGGCGAGCACGGAGCCCAGGATTCCGCCCTGCAAATTTCTGCAATGTCTGTTATTCATGACAATTCTCCATTGGTTCAATGCGGCGATTCATTCGCCCCATCGCGAACAGTAAGAGGCGTCGTTCCCTGGAAAGTTCCCGCGAAAATTTCCCCCGCCGCCACAGCGGGGTGAAAATTTCGCACGCAGTTTTCCGCGATGAATCTGCACTCCGTGGTTTGAATACGCCCCTCAACTCACTAGCCCGTGCAGTTCGTGAACTCCTCCTGGGGTGGCAGAGCGAAACAGCGACACCGCTTTCGTCTGCAACCGGCTCAGGCTTACCTCTGAATAGTTCCGCCGCCCCTCAAAATATCCGCACTTTCACCTGCCGCCGTCTTTGGTAAGCTGTCGGCCACGAACATTTGAAAGCTCTCGTCAAAAACCGCAACGCCCGCACCCTCCGCGCCTATCTCATCGGCGTTGAACTGAAATCGCGCAATGCCGCCGACATCCGCGAATCCCTCGCCGAACTCGCCGAGCTTGCCACCACCGCCGGCGCCGAAATCATCGGTGAAGGCGTGCAGAAAATGGACAACCCCGCGCCCGCCACCTTCATCGGCAAGGGCAAGGCCGAGGAATTCGCCGGCTTCTGCAAACAGCACGAGGTGGACACCATTGTGTTCGACGATGAGCTTTCGCCCGCGCAGTCGCGCAACCTCGAAAAAATCTTCGAGTGCCGCGTCATGGACCGCACCGCGCTGATCCTGGAAATTTTTTCGCAGCGCGCCCGCACCCGCGAAGGCAAGCTGCAGATCGAGCTCGCGCAACTGGCCTATGTGCTCCCGCGCCTCACGCGCTACTGGTCCCACTTGTCCCGCCAGCGCGGTTCCACCGGCTCCATCGGCGGCGAAGGCGAATCCCAGCTTGAGGCCGACCGGCGCAAGATTTCCGAACGCATCGACCGCATCGAGCGCGACCTCGACGCCGTGCGCCGCCAGCGCGAGACCCAGCGCGCCGGCCGCCAGCGCAGCAACTGGCCCATCGCCTCCATCGTCGGCTACACCAACGCCGGCAAATCCACGTTGCTCAACCACCTCACCGGTGCCAGCGTTCTAGCCGAGGACAAGCTGTTCGCCACGCTCGACCCCACCACGCGCCGTTTACGATTGCCGACGAAGCAGAACGTGCTGCTCACCGACACCGTGGGTTTCATCAAGAAACTGCCGCACGGTCTGGTGGAGGCCTTCAAGGCCACGCTCGAGGAAGTCGTGCAGGCGGATTTGCTGTTGCACGTTGTGGACATCAGCCATCCGCAGGCCGAGGAACAGATTGCCGCCGTCAACGCCGTGCTCGCCGAGATCGGCGCCGCCGCCAAGCCCACGCTCATGATCTTTAACAAGATCGACGCCCTGACCGGCAGCGTCTCTGCCCTGATGCGCGAACGCTATCCGCACGCCGTCTGCATCTCCGCGAAGACCGGCGAAGGCATCGCGCCCCTGCTGGCGGAGATCGGCACCCAGCTCCGGCCGATCCGCGAATTTCTGGACCTGCGCGTCCCGCAGTCCGAGGCTGCCATTATTGCCCGCATCCACGCCGTCGGCCAGGTCGTGCAAAGCCGTTACACCGGCAAAAACGCGCGGTTCAAAGTCCGCATTCCCCCCCACCTGGTGGAGGAATTCGCGCCGTTTGTCGTGGAGGAGTAGGGGAAAGTTCCAAGCTCCAACATCCAAGCACCAGAGAATCACCAAGCTCCAAGGCTAACGAGATGGTGTTGCACGCTAAGAATGTTTGGAATTTCTCTGGATGTTGGTGCTTGGAATTTGGAGCTTAAAAACACGACTGCACCACGCCGCCATCCACCTTGAGCGCCGCCCCGTTGGTCGCCGCCGACAGCGGGCTGCAGACGTAAACCACGAGGTTCGCCACCTCTTCGGTGGTAGCAAACCGCTTCAAGAGCGATGACGGCCGGAAATTCGTGAAAAATTCCTTCTCAAATTCCGCAAACGGTTTGCCCCCGCTCAATTGATCCACAAATTCCTCCACGCCGTCGGAACGCGTGGGCCCCGGCAGCACCGCGTTCACCGTGACACCCGTGCCGGCACACGATTGGGCCAGGCCGCGCGAAACGGCCAGTTGCGCCGTCTTGGTCATGCCATAATGGATCATCTCGGGGGGCGTATTGATGGCGCTCTCGCTGCTGATGAAGACGACGCGTCCCCAGTTCCGTTCCTTCATGCCGGGCAGATACGCGCGGCTCAACCGCACGCCGCTCAGCACATTGACCTCGAAAAACCGCCGCCACTCGTCATCCGTGATCTCCCCAAACGGCTTCGGCTCGAAAATGCCGAGGTTGTTCACCAGGATGTCCACCTTGGGAAACTGCTGGAGCAACTTTGCCGTTCCGGCCGCCGTGGCGAGATCCCCCGCGAAGCCTTCAGTTTTTGCCTCGGGCACGATTTTGGCGATCTGCGCCTGCGCCTTCGAGACGGCTTCCGCTGTGCGCCCGTTCACGATGACGCGCGCGCCTTCGCGGGTCAGCCCGATGGCGATGGCGAGCCCGATGCCCTTGGTGGAGCCCGATATGAGGGCGGTCTTGTCGGTTAATTGTAGATTCATGGTTATATTCTCAAATGGCGGACGGCAAATCTCCGGTCGCGAAGATTTCCCCGTCCGCCGGACGGCTGGAAACTCGCCTGTCAGGCGAGCCAATGCAAGTTGAAATCTGGACGGTCTTGGCTTACGCGGCTTGGCATCGGGAAATGGGCGGTCGCCGGAATCTAACAGCTCGAATTTGAACCCCAAGGGGCGGATATTCTGAGGTTTCGCATTTCTCCGGCAGTTGCTGAAAAGTCTCAGGCTGAAGGCCACATTCACCCGCAGACCGGTTTTGGTCGAAATTGCTCGACGCCCTCCGGATATAGTCGTACAAGATTAATAGTGGGAAAGCCGCGTTTGGCACAAAATGGGCAGGTCAGTCTGGGCAGAAAAAAGAACCACCATGAAAATGAATTCCTCTCGCCGGCAAGTCCGTCGCCGGGCACCATCAGCAACCACCCGGCGCCTATTTCCCCCATGGCATCCGCCCGATGTTTAAGACCGGTTGTTTTTCATAAACAATTTTTAAATAATGACGATATAAGCGATAAATGATGAATCAGACCGCGCTAAACCCATGACCCCACCCAGTGCTGACGAGAGGCAGACCGATGTGCATCCGGCGGGCCCACAACCGGATCGCGAAGGCGCGGCCATGATTCCGGAACCTGCTGGCGGGGCGACGGTTGAATTTTCGAACCAGCAGCATGAGGTTTTGCTGGCGGCTTTGAATGAAAGTCATGAAAAATTTCAGCAGCTCGCGAACAATCTTCACGATGTCTTCTGGATCCGGTCGCCGGACCTGCGCGAGCTGCATTACATCAGTCCGGCGTTTGAGCGGATCTGGGGCCGTTCGCTGGCAAGTCTGCGGGAAAATCCGCAACAGTGGGCCGACTTCATCCTGCCCGAAGACCGGGAGCGGGTCGTGCGCGCTTTCGCGGACCTGACCGGCGACCAGCCCGGCTTGGACCTTGAGTATCGTATTGTCCGGCCGGACGGCGAACAACGCTGGGTGCATGTGCGGGGGTTTCAAGTCCGGGACGCCGCCGGCAAGCTGATCCGCCACGCCGGGATTGTCACGGACATCACCGCGCGAAAACGCGCGGAGACGCAGGCGGCCGATGTTCTGCGCCAGTTGAATGATCTCAAAGCGGCCCTGGACGAACACGCCATCGTCGCGATCACCGACGTCACCGGGAAGATCACGTATGTGAACGAAAAATTCTGCGCGATTTCTAAATATTCCCGCGCCGAACTGCTCGGCCGGGACCACCGCATCATCAATTCCGGATTTCATCCCCGGGAGTTCATGCAAGACTTGTGGTCGACGATCAGCGCCGGGCGGGTTTGGAAGGGCGAGATCAAGAACCGGGCCAAGGACGGCGCTTTTTACTGGGTGAAAGCCACCATCATGCCGTGCCTGGGGGCGGACGGACGGCCCCATCAATACATCGCCATCCGGGCGGACATCACGGAGCGAAAACGTTTCGAACTGGAGCTTCAGGCGGCCAACCAGCAGCTCTCGCAAGCCCTTTCCCGGGTGAAGCAGTTGAAGGCCTTGCTGCCCATCTGCAGTTATTGCAAGAAAATCCGCGATGACCAGGACTACTGGCAATCCGTCGAAGGCTATATCAGCGAGCATACCGACGCGCATTTCAGCCACGGCATCTGTCCGGAGTGCCTGGCGGAAAATTTCCCTGCCGAGTTGCAAAGCATGATCACCGCTGATGAAAGCGCACCGGGGATAGAGCCTCAAAGCCATGAAGATCCTGAATGTTGATGAAAATGAAAACGCGGCCAATTTTGAACTGGTGCGTCTGCAATCGGACACGGCCGGCCCGGCGGCGGTGCCAGCACGGCCTGGAATGGAGACCTTGGATCACCCGCCGGCGGACGCGGTGATCGCGGATCATGCCCGGGTCACGCCTGACGGCTGCCTCCAGCCGGTTTTGCCGGTGCCGGAAACCCCGGCTTGCAAGGATTACCCCGCTGCCGCCGTGCCCGAAGCCGGAGCCGCTGCCTGGCCGCCCAGAGGCCGGATGCTCTTCCGCGGAAATGGCGAGACCGTGCTGGTGGTGGAGGATGATGTCACCTTGAGCAAACTGGTGCGCACCCTCCTGACCCGGCTGAACTTCAAGGTCCTCGCCGCGTCCAATGGCGCGGAGGCCTTGTTGCAAGTGGCGGAATACCAGGCCGAACTGCGGCTGGTGATCACGGATGTTCACATGCCCAACATGGACGGCCTTGAATTTGCGCACGCGCTCAAGGCCAGCCTGCCCCAGGCCGGGATCATCGTCACGAGCGGGAACATCGATGCCGCGGCCGCGGCCGCCTTCCAGCAGCTCGGCGTCGTGGCGCTGCTCGAAAAGCCGTTTGAAGCCCAGCAACTGGTCGCGTTGCTCCAACAGGTTTTTAAATGACGGGCAGACCGGCGGCGGCGTGAACCAGCACCCCCGGCGGCCGCAACGGCGGGCGGTTTGTTCTTTGGAATTTCCCCGGAATCTGGCGCTTTTGGGAATCCCATCGCCAAAAATTGTTTGATAAAAGACACAACGGCGCTTGCTTCACGGACGGTGAAACGTTAAATGTTTTTTCGAGCTTCAATAAAACTTTTTTATGGTATCACATACTGGACGGCAGACGGCGAATACAAGCAAGGTGCTTTGTGTCATCATGGGTGGCGGGCAGGGGTCGCGGTTGTTTCCGCTGACCAAGGACCGGGCCAAGCCGGCTGTGCCGCTCGCGGGCAAGTACCGCCTCGTGGACATTCCCATCTCCAACTGCATCAACTCCGGCTTCCGCCGCATCTATGTCCTGACCCAGTTCAACTCCACCTCGCTGCACGGCCATATCTCGCGCACGTACAAGTTCGATCATTTTTCCAGCGGCTTCGTGGAGATCCTCGCGGCGCAGCAGACCTTCACCAACACCTCCTGGTATGAAGGCACGGCGGACGCCGTCCGCAAGAACCTCATGCACTTCATGAACCACGACTTCGACCAGCTCATTATCCTGAGCGGCGACCAGTTGTACCGGATGAATTTCGAGGAGGTCGTCACCCAGCACATTGTCACGGGAGCCGAGATCACCGTCGCGACCATGCCGGTGGGCCGCAAGGACTGCCACGCGCTGGGCATCATGCAGATCGACCACGAAAGCCGCATCACCCGCTTCGTGGAAAAGCCCAAGGAGGAGGCCATCCTCAACACCCTCAAGCTGCCCGACGAAACAAAAAAAGACCTGGGCATCAAAGGCGAAGGCGATTCCTTCCTGGCCTCGATGGGCATTTATGTTTTCAACCGCAATATCGTCACCGAGCTGCTGGACAACCCGCTCTCGGATTTCGGCAAGCACATCATCCCGCACGCCATCACCACGCGCCGCGTTTTCTCCTACGTCTACCAGGGCTATTGGGAGGACATCGGCACCATCCGCTCCTTTTTCGAGGCCAACCTTGACCTCGTGAGCGAGCTGCCGCGGTTCAATTTCTTCGACATGAGCGCGCCCATCTTTTCGCGCCCGCGCTATCTGCCCGGCTCCAAGATCAACGGCGCACAGATCGACCATGCGGTCATCTCCGACGGCTGCATCATCAACCGGGCGAACATCAACACCAGCATCGTGGGCCTGCGCACCATCGTCGGCTCCGGCACCCAATTGAACCGCACCATCGTCCTCGGCAGCGACTACTACGAATCGCAGGAATCGGTGGAAAAAAATGAAAAAGCCGGCCGCCCGCGCATCGGCATCGGCGAAAACTGCCGCATCGAGAACGCCATCATCGATAAAAACGCCCGCATCGGCAACAACGTCACCATCTCGCCCGCCGGCAAACAGGACAATCTCGACCACGAACGCTACTACATCCGCGACGGCATCATCATCATCCCCAAGGACGCCGTCATTCCGCATGGCACGGTGATTTAACCGGTCGCGGGCCAACTGGCCATGAGAATCAATGGGAGATATTGGCTGCGGTTTGGCCTGTTTTCCGTTTTATTTGGCGTGGCCTTGGCGTTTGTGCCGTTATGGTTGGATGGCCGTTTGCAGGCGGAAGATTGCACCCTGTTACATTTCCTGTGGTTGAGCGCCATCTTGGCTGCCATCTGTTTTGCCGGCGTGATGGTTCTGGTGTTTCTGGTGTGGTATCTGAAACCGTTTCTTCGCTGGCTGTTCACGTGGCGGATTCTCAAGCGATGCCTGTTGGTGTTCCTGTTTCTCCTGGCCCTCGTTTTTGTATTCTATGCGGAAGAAAACTGGCGCGGCCATCGCGCGTGGGAAAATTACAAACACCAACTGGAATCCAAAGGCGAGAGGCTGGACTTCGCCAGTTTCATTCCCCCGAAAGTGCCGGATGACCAGAACTTCGCCTTCGCCTCCGTGGTCCAAACCAGTTGGAACTGGCTGTTGGACACCAACGGTCATCGGCTGTCGGCGGAAAACACCAATATCATTCACCGTTTGGAAATTAGCGTATTCCGTACGAACCAGTTTGTCTCCCCCTTGCCTGAATTGCCCAGGGCCGACTGGCGCATCGGTGTGCCGGTGGATATGGTCGCCTGCCAATATTACTATCGGGTGATGCTTGTGACGAACCGGTTTCCGGTGAGCTATCCGCATTCGATGCCGGGTGAATATGACTCTTTCGTAACGACCAACTACATCAATCCGGCTGACACCAACGAAATGATTGAAATCATGGCGCTGGCCACGAATGAGTTTCCGGTTGCACCGCAAGCGCAGGCACCCGCCGCCGATGTGTTGCTGGCCTTGAGCAAATTTGACGTTGTTTTGGGAGAGCTTGGTGAGGCGGCGAAACGGCCGCAATCCCGATTCCCGTTGAACTACGATGCTGATGACCCTTTGGCGATCTCGGTGCCGCATTATGCCCCGCTGACAGATTGCGTCCATGCCCTGAGCCTGCGGGCGAGTGCCGAATTGGCTGCGAAAAAATCGGCGCTGGCGGTGGCGGATATCCAACTGATCCTGCGTTTGATGGATTCCATCCATGCCGAACCAGTAATTTTCGCTGAAAATTACCGGTTAGGCTGGTTCCGGTCCGCCCTGCAGCCCGTATGGGAAGGCCTGGCTGGAAATGATTGGACCGAAGCACAATTGATTGAACTGGATGCGGCGTTGTCCTGGCTTAATTTTGTGGCCGACTATGTCAGCAGTGTTCACATGGAGGCAGCGGTGGATGTGTCGACGGTGGAATATTGCCGGCGCAAGGGAAACAAGAAGGTTTTTGCTTACCTCGACGGCAACGACGAGGATGAGGGCAATTCGGACTTTAAAGGCTGGGTGCAGGATATGTCGTACCGGCTCTTCCCAGATGGCTGGTATGCCCAAGGAAAACTGCTTCTTTCTGAAGCGGCTTACAAAGGGAATATGCCGGCGGTGGATTTGAAGCAAAGAATATTTCTGCCAGGGATATATTCTGACACCAGTGACCGGATGCGCTCGAAGATAGAACTGGCCTCCGGTCCATGGAAGATTTGGGCGCGAATGCTTTATTCGAGCAACAGGCCCAAACAATTTGCCAAAGCCCAGGCATGGCGCGACTTGGCCCGCGTGGCCATCGCCTTGGAACGCCACCGGCTGGCGGTGGGAACCTATCCCGAATCACTGGACGCTCTCTCCCCGCGTTTCCTGGAAAAAGTGCCGCCTGATGTCATCAACGGCCAGCCGCTGCATTATCGCCGCACCGCCGATGGCAGATTCCTGCTCTACTCCATCGGCTGGGACGGCGTGGATGACGGCGGGGTGATCTTCAAAACCGACCAGGGCCGGCTGGACGAGAAAAAAGGCGACTGGGTCTGGATGTTCCCGGCCATCGGAAATGGCATCTGATTTACTTTGCCGGCCCGATGGTTAAAAATTGCGCGTGTCTCAATCAGTAAAAAAATCTGCCGCGGCCGCCAGCCAGCCGCTCCACGCTGCCGCGCGCGAGTTGTCCGCGCAGGTGGACCGCTTGAAATTTCAACCGCCCGTCACGCACGTCAGCAACCCGCTCGCCTATGCCTGGGCGGCGCATGAACTTTACCTCGAAAAATACGGTGGTGGCAAAAAGCGCGTGATTTTTCTGGGCATGAACCCCGGCCCGTTCGGCATGGCGCAGACCGGCGTGCCCTTTGGCGAGGTGGCCGCGGTGCGCGACTGGCTGAAAATTTCCGCGCCGGTGACGCGCCCGAAGAACGAGCATCCCAAGCGCCCGGTGTTGGGGTTTGATTGTCCGCGCTCGGAGGTGAGCGGGCGCCGGTTGTGGGGGTTGTTCGCCGAACGGTTTGGGACGCCGGAGAAGTTTTTCGCGGAGCATTTCGTGGTGAATTATTGCCCGCTGGTCTTCTGCGAGGCGGGCGGGAAGAATTTCACCCCGGACAAGCTGCCCGTCGCCGAACAGGAAAAATTGTTTGCGGTGTGCGATGAACATCTGCGGCGCGTCGTGACGGCGCTGGAGCCGGAATGGCTGATCGGGGTGGGCGGTTTCGCCTTGGCCCGGGCCGAAGTCGTGGCGGAAAAATCCGGGGTGAAGCTGGGCAAGATTTTGCACCCCAGCCCGGCCAGCCCGGCGGCCAATCGCGGCTGGTCGCCGGCGGTAACCCGGCAATTGATCGAACTGGGAATCTGGAAATAAAAAACGCCCCGCTGGATCAGCGGGGCGTTGGTTGTTTAAAATTCGAGCTTACTTGTTGCCCGCCGGAGCGTTCGTGGAGGCGTCGGTGGTGGGCATGGCTTTCTTCTTGGGGCCGAGACCCACTTTGGCCATCTTTTCCTTGTCTTCCTTGGTCATGGCAGAGCGTTCGGTCTTGTCGAGCTTGCCGTTCTTGTCGGTGTCGTATTTGGCCAGCATTTCCGTCATGACGGTCTGCTGTTCCGGGGTCAATTCTTTCTTGGCCTTCTTGGTGGCACCCGCATCCTGTGCTTGGACGACGATGGCGGAGGCGCAAAGCAGTGCTAGGGTAATCGTGATTAACTTCTTCATGTTCTTTATGTTATGTTTATGGTTTAAGGCAGTTAAATATCTGCGTAAGGTGACAGACGTGGCCGGGGTGGCGGGGTTACACTTTTTGTATCCTGCGGCTTATGGCCTTGTTTACCAGCAGTTTAAGCTTGGTTTATCCGGCCGCAGCCGGCCATAATTCAGCTAAAGCCCGGTCAATTCGAGGCCGATGTGACAAAGAATCAGTGGTTTTGACCACGGGCGCGGGATTTTTGTTTTGCGTTGTCAATCCGTGCTGATTACGGTCAAAAGATGTTGATTCAGAAGGCCAGAAACCCATTTTCCGCGATCCATGGTTAAAGCCGCCGGTATTCAAAGACGCACCGCCGCCACAATGTTGGGGACGGCGTTGCTGGCTTTGATCGTTCTGGTCACCGTATTGGTGATTCAACGGGTCGGATCGAGGGAAGCGCGCGTCGAACAAACGTTCGGGCCCTATGCGGAACTGGTGGCGACCGCCGCCGTGCCGGCGGTGGCCGCGAAAAACCGGCCGGCCGCCATGGATATCCTCGCCACGCTCAAAGCCAACCCGCAAATCCTCCGCGCGGACATCGTGCTGTCCGATGGCCGCACGCTGGCCACGTACCCGGCCGGCAATCCGCCGATCGATACGAACCTCCTCTACCGCCCTTGGGGAATTTATCTCGCCGGCAACACGGCGGAACTCATCTCCACCATCACCGCCACCAACGGCGGCACCGCGCGGTTGTATTTGCGCATCAGCCAGAAAAAATTGCGCGAGCACGATTTCCAGGCGCTGGTCGGGGCGGTGGCCGGGGGGATTTTCATGTTGCTGGTCCTGGGGGTGGCGCAGTTCTTTCTGCTGCGCCAGCGGGTGCTGCGCCCCATCGAACGGCTGGCCACCGCCACCGTGCAGGCGGCCGAGCATGGGAATTACCGGGAACGCGTCCCGGCGGACGGCCAGGATGAACTCGCCGTGCTGGGGAAAAACCTCAACCTGCTGCTCGCCAGCGTCGGGTCGCGCGAGGCCGCCCTGCGGCGCCTGTCAAAATTGCAGCAGACGATCTTGAACGAAGCCGCCTACGCCATCATCTCCACCGATACCAAGGGGCTGATCACCAGCTTCAACCCGGCGGCCGAATGGCTGCTCGGTTGCCCGGCGGCGGAAGTGATCGGCCGCCGGTCCGAGGCGGATTTTCACGACCCGGAAGAACTGGCGGCGCGCGCGCGGGACCTGTCCGCGCAGCAGGGGCGCGAGGTCGCCCCCAATTTTGAGGCGGTGGTGGGCCTGTCCGCGCACAAGCTGCCACTTGAGGCCGAATGGACTTTCGTGCGCCAAGACGGCTCCCGCGTGCCGGTGCTCCTGTCCGTGACGATGCTGCGGGATGAGGAAAATCAGGCGGCCGGATTTCTCTGCATGGCGGTGGACATCATGCGGCGGAAAAAGGCCGTCGCGGAACTCAAGGAGCGGGAGGAAAAATACCGGCATCTCTTCGACAACATGACCACGGGTTTCGCGTTGAGCGAGGTCATCCGCGATGAAACCGGCCGGGCCGTGGACTACCGTTATCTGGAGGTGAACCCCGCCTTCGAGCGGCAGACCGGCTGGCCGGCGGCGGAGGTGATCGGAAAAACCGCCCGGGAGGTCATGACGCACGTCGAGGAGCGGTCGGTCGAGATTTATGGCCAGGTGGCCGCCACCGGCGAGCCGGTCGCCTATCAGATCTATTCCGTCGTGCTGGGAAAGCATTTTGATGTCTGGGCGTTCTCGCCGAAGCGCGGCCAGTGCGCCGTGGTTTTCTCGGACATCTCGGAGCGGAAAAATTTCGAGGCCGAGTCGCGCCAGAAGACCTCCTTGCTGGAGGCGACCTTGCAGGCCACCGCGGACGGCATCCTCGTGGTGTCCGGCAACGGGCGGATCACCAGCTACAACAGGCAGCTCGTCGAGCTGTGGCGCGTGCCGCCGGGGCTCCTGGACACGAACGACGCGCTGTTGCTGGGCGAATTTTTCCTCAACCAATTGAGCCATCCTTCCGCGCTGGCCCGGCGGATGCAGCAGTTCAATGACACTTCCAAGTCCGAGACCTTCGACGTGCTGGAGTTTGCGGACGGCCGCATCATGGAGCGGTTCTCGCGCCCGCAATTCGTCGAGGGCCGGGTCGTGGGCCGGGTGTGGAGCTTCCGCGACGTGACCGCGGCCCGGCGCGCCGAGACGGCGCTCCGTGAAAACGAGCACAAGTTCAAGACCCTCTTCGAGACGGCGAACGATGCCATCCTGCTCATGAGCGAGGCGGTTTTCCTGGACTGCAACCAGAAGGCCGAAAAGACTTATGGTTGCGACCGGGACCAGATCATCGGCACCTCGCCCATCGATTTCTCACCTGAACACCAGGCGGACGGCGTGCCGTCCCGGGTGCGGGCGGCGGAAAAGATCAGCGCCGCGCTGGCCGGGCACCCGCAATTTTTCGAATGGATCCATTGCCGCGCCGATGGCGCGCCTTTTAACGCCGAGGTCAGCTTGAACCGGATCGACCTGCGCGGCGAGCCGGTGATCCAGGCCATCGTGCGCGACATCACCCTCCGCAAACAGGCCGAGGCGGCGCAACGCGAGGCGGAGGAGCTGTACCGCACCCTGGTCAACACCTCGCCGGACGGCATCGCGGTCATGGACATGGAGGGGCGGATCCGTTTTTCGTCGCCGAAGGACCTCGAGATGTTCGGGCTGCCGGACATGGATGCCAAGCTGGGCCGGCACATGCTGGAATTTGTCGCGCCGGGCGAGCGGGAGCGCGTCACCCAGGCCCTGCTCCAGGCGTTCATGGGCAACATCGAGCGCAACCAGCGGTTCATGATGCTCCGCGCCGACGGCTCGCTGTTCATGGCCGAGGTGAACGGCACCCTGTTGCGCGACGGCCTGGGCGTGGCGCGCGGGCTGATGCTCGTCACGCGCGATGTGACCGACCGCCAGCACCAGGAGGATGAATTAAAAAAGAAGAACGAAGAGCTCGAGCGGTTCACCTACACCGTGTCGCACGACCTGAAAAGCCCGCTCATCACGATCAAGGGGTTTGCCGGCGCGTTGCTGACGGACGCCAAGGCCGGGCGCACGGACCGGCTGACGGATGATTTGAAACGGGTGGTGGTGGCGGCCGACAAGATGGGGCAGCTGCTCAACGGCCTGCTGGAACTTTCCCGCGTCGGGCGCATCATCAACCCGCCCGTGCGGGTTTCCCTGACCAAGCTCGCCGACGATGTGGTGGAGCTGCTCTCCGGCTCCATCAAGCAGCGCGGCGCGCGCATCACGGTGCAACGCGACCTGCCCGTGGTCAACGGCGACCCGCAACGGCTCCAGCAGGTGCTGCAAAACCTGATCGAGAACGCGCTCAAGTTCGGGCGCGAGGCCCGGCCGCCGGTGATCGAGGTGGGGGCCGAAATCCGGGCGGGCCAGACGCTTTTCTTCGTCCGGGACGACGGTCGCGGCATCGAGCCGCGTTTTCAGGAAACGGTTTTCGGCCTGTTCAACAAGCTGGATGCCCGCAGCGAAGGCACCGGCATCGGCCTGGCGCTGGTGCGCCGGATCGTCGAGTTTCACGGCGGCCGCGTCTGGGTTGAACCCGGGGCCGACGGCCTGGGCACGGTTTTTTATTTCACTCTGGCACCGGGTGGGGCAACATCGGGAGGTTTGCAACCATGAGCGTGGCAAAAATCCATATTTTGCTGGTTGAGGATAATCCTGACCACGCCGAGCTGTTGCGGCGTGATTTGGAACATTTCCCCGTGCCGACGCACGTCCATCACGTTGAGGATGGCGAGGCCGCCGTGGACTATGTCTTTGGGCGCGCCCCTTTTTCCAACCGGGCGCAGTTCCCCCTGCCGGATGTCATCCTGCTGGATCTCCGGCTGCCGCGCCTGGACGGCATGGAAGTCCTGAGCCTGGTGAAGAATAATCCGGCGACCCGCAAGGTGCCGGTGATCGTGCTGACCACGTCCGATGCGGAGCGGGACGTTGCGGCGGCCATCGCCGGGCACGCGGACGGGTTTCTGACCAAGCCGGCGGACAGCCTGTTGTTGCTCCAGACCTTGGTCGACCTGGGATTGGGTCCGGTGCCGGCGGCGGACCGGCGGAACCCCGCCCCGAAGGCGGCCCGCGCATGAAACGCATCCTGCTCATCGAGGACGAGGCCGACCACGCGGAATTGATCGGGCGGGCGCTGCAAGGGGCGCCTTCGGATTACGAGATTCTTCATGCCCGCAACCTCGCCGCCGCCCGGGAGATGCTGGTGCTGGCGGTGCCCGACCTGGCGCTGGTTGATTACCGGCTGCCCGACGGGCGCGGCGATGAATTTGTGGTGTCGGCGGCCGGGCGTTTCCCGGTGATCCTGCTCACGGCCTTTGGCAACGAGCGCACCGCCGTGGAGGCCATCAAGGCCGGCGCGCTGGACTACGTGGTCAAATCCCCCGAGATGTTCGCCGACATGACGCACCTCGTTCAGCGCTCGTTGCGCGAATGGGAGAACATCAACGAACGGAAACATGCCGAGGCGCGGCTGGAGGGGATCAACCGCCTGCTGTCCACCATGGGGCCGGATTTCACCGAGAACGCCCAGCGCCTCACGGAGCTGCTCGCCCGCGAGACGGACGCCCGGATGGTTTTCTTCGCCTCCAGCCGGGGGCGGAAGCTGGTCACGATTTCCGGCTGGCGCATCGCGGAATCCCTGCCGGCGTGCGGCGCGTGCCAGTGCGCGGCGTGCCGAAAAATTTTGGACTATGCCGCCGGCCATTATCAGGAGGTCGCCCAGGCCAAGCTGGATCCGGACCTGAGCCGGTTGAACATCACCCCCGGGGAACACCACACCTTTGTCGGCAAGATCGTCAGCCGCCAGCAGGAACCGGTGGGCGTCATCTGCCTGTTTTTTGACCGGCCGTACCAGCCCAGCGAGGCGGACCGCCGCCTGATGAGCATCCTGGCCTCGGCGCTCGGCGCGGAGGAAAACCGCAAGCGCACGGATGATGAACTGCGCGCGATGGACGGCCGCTACCGCCAGATCATCCAGACCGCGAACGAGGGCATCTGGGTGACCGATGAGATGGATCACCTGACCTTCGTGAACCGCCGGCTGGCGGATTTGCTCGGCTATGAGGAGGAGGAGCTGCTGCGGCAGCCCGTGCGGAATTTCATCGAGCCGGCGGACGTGACGGACCACGATTTCAAGGTGCAGCTTGGCCGGCGCGGCCAGTTCTGCCAGTTCGAACGCCGGCTCCGCCGGAAGGACGGCTCCGAACTGCTGGCCTGGGTTTCCGGGTCGCCGCTGTTTGACGACATCGGGCATTATCGCGGCTCGTTCGCCATGCTCACGGACCTGACCGAGCGCCGCCAGTTGGAATCGCAACTGCGCCAGGCGCAGAAGCTGGATTCCGTCGGCCAGCTTGCCGGCGGCGTGGCGCATGATTTCAACAACATCCTCGCGGCGATCATGATGCACCTCAGCCTGCTGCACCAGAACCCGAACCTCGACGAGGAAACCACGGAGGCGCTCAAGGAACTCGAATCCGAGGCCAAGCGCGCGGCGAACCTCACGCGCCAGTTGCTCATGTTCAGCCGCCGCTCCGTGATGCAAATGCGCGTGATGGACGTGAACGAGGTCGTCCGCAACCTGTTCAAGATGCTGCGCCGCCTCCTGGGCGAACACATCGCCATCCGGTTTGACGAGGACAAGACCCTGCCGTCCGTGGAAGGCGACACCGGGATGCTCGAACAAGTCCTGCTGAACCTCGCCGTGAACGCGCGCGATGCCATGCCCAAGGGCGGCAACCTGGTCATCGCCACCTGCTTGCAGGAGATTGATGCCGAGGGCGCCAAGCATAATTCCGACCGCCGCGTCGGCAGTTTTGTGCGCCTCACCGTGGCCGACAACGGCGTGGGCATGGACGACGCCATCATCAAGCGCATCTTCGAGCCCTTTTTCACCACCAAGGAGATTGGCAAAGGCACCGGCCTGGGCCTGCCCACCGCCTACGGCATCATCAAACAGCATTCCGGCTGGGTGGAGGTGGAGAGCCGTCCGGGCGAGGGCAGCACATTCCATGTATTTTTGCCGGCCAAGCTGGACGGCCGGCGCGCCGATGAATTGCACACCACGCCCCTGCCGCTGTTGCGCGGGCACGGCACGCTGCTGCTGGTGGAGGATGAGGACATCGTCCGCCGCCCGATTGGCATCTACCTGCGCAAGCTCGGCTACCACGTCCTCGAGGCGGCCAACGGCAACCAGGCCCTCGCGCTCTGGCAGCAGCACCGCGACCAGATCGACCTCCTCTACACCGACATGGTGATGCCCGAGGGCGTCACCGGCCTGGAACTGGCGGAAAAGTTGCGGGCGGAGAAATCCTCGCTGCAGATCATCATCTCCAGCGGCTACAGCACGGAATTCAGCGCGCATGGCGTGACCACCGACGCGGGCTTCATCTACCTGCCCAAGCCCAGCTCCTCCAACGTCATCGCCTCCACCGTGCGCACCTGCATGGAGCAGAAGAACCCGGTGAAGAGCTGATTGCCTTCCGGCAAGTGGCTATTTGCCAGCCTCCCGATTTTCTTCGACTGGTCTTTCTTGGCCTCGGAGCGCGGGCGGCTCGCCCGCGTGGTCATTGCGTGAATCATTTTCACCCCATTTCCCATCCGTTTTGATCTGTGTTTATCCGTGATTTAAAAACTGGAAGTTTGATTTACCTTGATTCCATCGAATTCCAGCCGCTTCCGAAGTGCCGATCGTTCTCGTTCTCCGCACGGGAGTGCCATCACGCTGCGATGTGAACGTTGGCAGCAAACCAGCTATAGCGCTTGGCAAAGTTATTTGGGAACGCGCTCACACCCCTCAAAGAGTTCATTCCAACTGCAATGCAAGACCCCTTTCAGCTGAGCTAAAATCGGTAGTGTCGGAAAATTATCCCCGGCCTCAAGGTTTTGAATGTAGCGTGCTGACACTTCCATCTTTTCCGCAACCCGCTCCTGCGTCAGCCCTTTCTGTTTTCTTAACTTGGCAAGATTCCTCCCGAACCGCATTCGATGCGGACAGGATTTTTCTTTGCAGACAGGCACTCTTGAATCTTCGCCAATCCTCCAGTTGCTGAACACGAGGCAATGCCTCGTGTTTTTCCGTGCAGTCGGCATCTGCTTTTTGCATCATCGCGGCTATGCCGACGACGCTTGTTGAAATCTTCCGGGACAGCGAAACGCACCACCGTCTTTCGCTCTTTGATCTGCCAGACCTTAAAGCCATCGAGGCCATGCTGTTTGAGAAAAATGGCAAGCCCTACGTCAAATGCCTCGCCACAGATAAAGACCGCCCCGCTAAACCGGAGGAAATTATCCGGCAGCTCTGGATTCACAAACTGATCAATCAATATGGCTATCCAAAATCCCGCATCACCGCTGAGTGGCCGGTGAATGCAGGTACGGAAGTCAAAAGGGCCGACATTGTGGTTTTTGATAAAGAGCGTGCCACAGTGCCTTTCATCATCGTGGAGTTGAAGAAGCCGAAGCTGAAAGATGGCAAGGATCAGCTCAAATCCTACTGCAATTGGACGGGTGCGCCGGTCGGCGTTTGGTCAAACGGAGAGCAGTATTCTTTTTACAACCGCAAAGACCCTAATTATTTCAACGACCTTACCGATGCGCCTGCCCTTCTTGCTGCCTGACGACACGACAATCAAAAAGGTAAAATCACAAATCACCGCCGCCCGTGCGGCTCGCAGCGAAGCTCATGCTTTGCTGGAAAAAGCCAAGCAAGCCGTGGAGATCGCCATTGAAAAGGATGAAGGCACTGCGCTCGCCTACCTCTCATCCTGACCTTCTTCCCGAGGGAGAGGGGATATAAAATAGGTGACGCAAATCGGAACTTGGAAACCGGCGACCAACTAGGCGTTGGTGGGTGTTGCGCGCTTGCGGCGCTTGTGAATTTTCGGGGCGTTGTCCTTCAGCCTGTCTGAAATGGCAGGGACGAGGGTGGAACCCCACCATCGCAGTGCCACCCGAAAATGGGGAAGCGGAGGCGCGGACATCGCAGCGCAATGCCCTACCTTTGATGGGAAAAGTTAGAGCCTCCTGACCTCGGCGGCTACGGGGGGCGGAATGAAATCGCAATGTGGTCGCAATAAATCGCAATCTATTCGCAATGAAGGATTTTTGGGGCGGGGTAGAATGGGGCCACGAATGACGAAGCACGAATGTCGAATGCAGAATGACGCGGCGAGATTGCCGGTGGCGGTTGCAGGTCGGCCGCTGCGGCTGGTCCCTGTCTCCCGACACAAGTGCAGGCCGCACTGGCAGCGCGACAAACGCCCCCTTCGAGGACGATTGTTCCAACAACAGTTGGTTGATGATTGGCTCGAAAATGGGTCCCAGATTGAAGGGAAAAGTCAGAGCCTCCTGATGTCGGCGGCTACGAGATCGGTCGGAATGAAGTCGGTATCTATTCGGAATCTATTCGGAATGAAGGAATTCGTGGAAGAGGGTAGAATGGGGGCACGAATGACGAATGTTGAATGTCGAATGACGAATGGACCGATGCGAGGTTGTGTTCAGTGTTCCGTGTCAAGGGTTCAGGAAGAAGCACGAGGGGCAGGGCGTGGGGCTCGGGGACGGATCAGGCCCCTCTCTTCGGTTCTCTCCCCGTTGGGCGGGGCGAGAAAGGATACACGGTGTCGCGGATTATTCGGGCGCTCCGGCGCTTGTGGACGAGGACTTGCAGTCTGCGGGCGGAAGTGTGAGCCGCGCCGGCAGGCTTTATCCGCCGAAATCCGCCGAAATCCGACCATAGAATTTTTAAAACTACTTGCATAGGGCCACCAGCCGCACGGGCCATCATGAATTAGGCATTGATCATAGGACGGGCTTTCAGCCCTCGCTTTGGTGGGGGCGCGTTTTCTGGGGTGTTGCCCCAGGCTGGGATGGGTGCGGGCCGTTGGTCCTCGCTGAGTCCGATTCCGGACGGGGACTTTGCAGCCGGCCACAATGCAAGGTCTTGGGAATCAAGGTCCGTTGGGCTTTGTTGGGCTTTGTTGGACCTTTGAATTTTTTAAAAAGTCCGATGCCGGACTGGCAATTAGCGTACGGGTCCGAGCCGGACGGGCAACCATGCAAGGCCTTGGGCATCAAGGTTCGTAAAGCTTGGTAAAGCTTCGTAAAGCCCTAGAATTAAAAAATTACTGGCGTAGACGGAAGAAAGGCTAAAGGCTAAATAAAAACATGAGCAATCGACCAAAAGATTTGAAGGCACGAACCAAGGAGTTTGTGTTGCGGGTGATCCGCATGTATTCCGGCCTGCCGAAAAACGACACGGTGGCACAAGTGCCTGGCAAGCAGGTGTTGCGTTCCGGCACATCGGTCGGCGCAAACGATCGCGAGGCGTCACGTGGCCGGTCAAAAGCCGAATTCATCGCCAAGACTGGTGATTGCCTCAAGGAAATTGAGGAAACCGAGTATTGGTTGGGATTGCTGGTGGATAGTGGTTGCGTGCTGGCGGCGAACATGGCCGGTCTGCTCGATGAAACCCGCCAACTGATCGCCATTTTCGCAACCATCAACAAAAACGCCAAAGGCTACTTTCAGCATTTAGCCTTCAGCCTTCAGCAGTTAGCCTTTTAAAAGATGCCCGTGGACCTAACAGAAAAACTCCTCAGCAACGCCGCCGGCTGGGATGTGATGAAGCTGGCGCGCGCGTATCGCGAGCAGGGTCAGGTCATCAGCTCCTCGTGGGTGCCGCCGCTGTTGCGCGGTGTCGTCCGCGTTGGTGATGTGCATTTTCGCGCTTCGCTGGTCATCAAGGGCGAGATCGATATCGAGAATCTCTGCACCTGCCGCGAGGCGCGGGAATGGGGCAAGATCTGCGCGCACGGCGTGGCCGTCGGCCTGCATTGGTTGAAGGCCAACCAGCCGGACACCACGCCGGCCGCAAAATCTGGCGCTGCGCCGACGCCTGCCAAGCCGGCCGCGCCGGCACGCAAAGCCTCCTCCCTGCAACGCGATGCCGCCGGCACAGCGGCGGAGTTGGGCATCATTTTTCCGCCGAACTTTGAGCAAGCGCTCGTGCGTGGCCGGGTGATGCTGGTCATCGAGGCGCGTTGGGATGGCGGTCGCGGTCCGCTGAATGCCTTGCCCAAAGGGCGCGCCTTCACTTTTTCGCCGTCGGATAATGCCATCATCGACCATCTGGAAGCCTTGGCTAACGGCGAGACGCCGGCCATGTTGCAGATGGAGCTGAAAGAATTCACCGCCTTGCTGCCCTTGCTCGTGGGACACCAAAACCTGACGCTCGGCAAGTCGAACGCGGTGACGGTGAGCCGCACCCCGCTGCCCCTGCCGCTGCGGGCCACGCTGGAGGCGAATGGGGAAATCACGCTGGCGATGGCGGGCAAGCCGGCGGCATTCGTCCGGGCCGGCGACTGGGTCTGGCACGATCAAACGTTGCAGCCGCTGGGCCTGCCACCGGTGGCGCAGACTATTTTTCAAGCGCCCGTGCGCGTGCCGCGCTCGCAGGTGCCGATGTTTCTCAGCCAGCACTGGCCGCAGTTGTCGGCCGGCGGCATTGAGGCGAATTTTCAACTGTCCGATTTCACGTTGGAACCGCAGGCGCCGCGCTTTCTGCTCGAACTCAAGGGCGGGCTCACGCAATTGACCGCCCGGCTGCAGTGCGCCTACGGCGCGCGGATCATGACGCTGGGCGTGACGGCGGCGGACGAGGACATCTGGCTGCCGGATGCGGCCGTGTCGACGCGTTACTCGACGCGTGATTTCGCCGGGGAACGCGCCGCGCTGGCGCGGTTGCAACGCAGCGGCTTTTCCAGCGTGGACGGGCAGGGGAAACTGCAACTGGCCGGGCAGAACGGCGTCCTGAACTTTTTGGCGCGCGAATATCCCAAACTGCAACGCGAATGGAGCGTCACCTTGGACGAGCAACTCGAGAACCGCACGCTGAAGAACCTGGAGCGCGTCGAGCCGACGTTTCAGATCACGTCGTCGGGCGTGCAATGGTTCGACCTGGGCGTGGTTTTTGCCACGGGCAGCGGCGAGAAGTTTTCCGCGGCGGACATCCAGCGTCTGATCCTGTCCGGCCAGAACCACACGCGTTTGGCCAACGGCAAGATGGCTGTCATCGATACCGGCGCGGTGGAGGAATTGCAGGAGGTGCTGCTCGATTGTGCGCCGCAGCAAAATGCGGCGGGCTACCGCATCAGCCAGCAGCAGGCGGGTTTCGTGGAGGCCACGCTGCGGCAGCACGGCAGTTGGAAGGTGCAGGCGCCGACGGCGTGGCGCGACCGCGCGGCGAAGCAGAGCGGCGAGGCGAAGCTGGAATGTCCGCCGCTCGGTGATCTGGAAACCGTGTTGCGCCCGTATCAAAAGCAGGGCGTGGCCTGGCTGCACTTCCTGCGCGAAAACGGTTTTGGCGGCATTCTGGCGGATGAAATGGGCCTGGGCAAAACGCTGCAGACGCTGGCGCTCCTGCGCCATATCCGGCAGCAGAATCCCACCGCCGCGCCCATGTTGATCGTCTGCCCGACCAGCCTGGTGTTCAACTGGCTGGCGGAGGCGCAGAAGTTCACGCCCACTTTAAAAGTGCTGGCATTGCACGGCCCTGACCGGCACACGCAATTTTCCAGGATCGCCGACAGCGACCTCATCGTGACCAGCTACGCGCTGATTCGCCGTGACGCAGAACGGTATCGCGGGCTGGAGTTCGACACGGTGGTGTTGGACGAGGCGCAGCACATCAAAAACCGCGAGACGCAAAATGCGCAGGCCGTCAAGGCCGTGAAAGCGCAGCACCGGCTGGTGCTCACGGGCACGCCGCTGGAAAACTCCGTGCTCGACCTGTGGTCCATCTTCGACTTTCTCATGCCCGGTTATCTCGGTACCGCGAAAGATTTCCGCGAGCGCTACGAACTACCCATCGCCAAGGAGAAGAATGCCGAGGCGCAGCAGCGTTTGGCGCGGCGGTTGCGGCCGTTCCTCCTGCGGCGGCTTAAGCAGGAGGTCGCCAAAGACCTGCCCGCCAAGCTCGAGCAGGTGTCGTTCTGCGAACTGACGACCGACCAGCGCGGTGTGTATCAACAAGTCATCGAGGCGAGCCGCAAGGAGGTCTTGGACGCGGTCGGCGCGCAGGGCCTGGCGAAGAGCCGGATGGTGGTGCTGACCGCGCTGCTGCGACTGCGGCAGGTGTGCTGTGACTTGCGCTTGTTGAAACTGGAGAACGTGAACCCGGCGAATGCCTCCGGCAAACTGGACCTGTTCGGCGAGTTGCTGGAGGAAGTGGTGGATGGCGGCCACCGCGTGCTGGTGTTCAGCCAGTTCACCAGCATGTTGGCGCTGTTAAAGGACAAGCTCACGGGCGAGGGGATCCAGTTCTGTTATCTCGACGGTTCCACGACGGATCGCGGCGCGGTGGTGCAACGCTTTCAGGATACTGCCGCGATTCCGGTGTTTCTCATCAGCTTGAAAGCGGGTGGCGTGGGGTTGAATCTCACCGGCGCGGATACGGTCATTCATTTCGACCCGTGGTGGAATCCGGCCGTGGAAGACCAGGCCACGGGCCGCGCGCATCGCATTGGTCAGACGAAGGTCGTGACCAGCTACAAGCTGATCACGCGCGACACCGTGGAGGAGAAAATCCTGACCCTGCAAAATCGCAAGCGCGAAATTATCGCCGCCACCCTCGAAGGCGAGGAGGCCTTCACGAATTCTCTGAGCTGGGATGAGATTCAGGAGTTGTTGCGGTGATGACGCAGCCCTCAATCCCGCGGCCAGATGCGCAGCCAGAAGCGTTGCGGCGATTCGATCAGGATCACCGTGATGAGCGCCTCGAAGCTCGCCGCCTTGGGCTCATGCAACTGGCGGACCATCAGCAGGGCGGCAACGAACATCAACACCACCATGCTGTAAAAGATGGTGTAATGGTTCCAATTCAGGCCGAGCAGATGGAAGTGCCGGTCCCCGATCAAATCGATGATCAGCCCCCAGATGATCGGGGCGATACCCAGCGACACGTTTGCCGCCACCGAATACATCACGAAAAAGTGGTTCCGCCCCATCGCCGGGATGATGGCCATCGCCAGCCGGCTGTTGGCCATGCCCACGAGCGCGGCGAACAGCCCCATGAAAAACTGCAGCGCCAGGATGAGCGGCAGATGCGGTGGCAACACCCCGCCCGCGACCGCGACCCAGCCCGCCACAATTACAATCCAGCAGCACAGGCTCAGGCCCAGGATCGGTTTGCTGCCGACATGATCGAGGCGGTGCCCCAGCAGCCACAGGCTGCTCAATCCGCCGAGAAACGCCACGGACGTCACGAACAGGATTCTCGCCTCCGACAGGCCGGTTTCCGACTTCAAGAACGCCACGGTAAACGTGACAAAGCCCCCATAGGCCAGCGCCCATACCACCACGAACCGCAGCAGCTTTTGAAACGGCGGATGCCGGAAGATCTCCAGCCACGGCACCGGCTGTTTGGAGGTGCGCAATTCTTCCGCGATGGGCACATCCGGGACGTGGTTCAGAAACATCAGGCTGATGCCGCCCATTGCGGCGCTGAACACAAAGATCAACGCGAACTGCCACGCGTGCGGCGATTCGCCCAGGCAGAAAGCGGATATGACAATGGTCAGGAAATTGCCGAAATTGGTCACGGCCGTATCCACGGAAACATAGCGGCCGCGATGGTTTTCCGGCACCAGATGCGTGATCCACGGCAGCCACGCGCAGCTCGAAATGCCCCGCACCAGGTTGAACCCGAAGAGCAGCGCGAGCAGCAGCACCAGCCGCGTCGTCATGTCGAGAAAACCGGTGGCCAGCGGCACCAGCGCCATGCCAAACGTGAACAACGTCCGCGTGCCCCAGCCCGCCAGCACAAAACGCTTGTACCCGATGCGGTTGATGTATTGCGCGGCGGGAATCTGGAAGATCACCATCAGCGGCATCATGCCCGCGATGATGCCCAGCACCGTGGCGTTCGCATTGAGCGTCTTCGCGTACAGGATCATCGGGCTGCCCAGGACGATCTGGAACGACAACGCGTTGAAAACCGAAAAGCGCCACGCGTTTTTCACGCCCGCTGGAAAAGCGGGCGGTTCGGGAGATTTATGGAGTTCCGTCATGGCCAGACCGCGCGCGATCCGGGAAGCGCGGTGGTCATTTCTTCGCCGGTGCTTCCGCCGGCGCCGCCAACACCGTCAATTGGTTGGTGCTGTCCAACACGATCTCCGGCTTGTCATGGAAAGACTTGATCTTGCCCGCGACCTCGATGGCCTTGCCCTCGAGCGCCTTGAGGTCGCCGAAACCGTTGGTGTTTTTCGTCATGATGACCGCCGTGAACGGCGAGTCCGGGAACGGCTGGTCCATGTTCAGGAACACAATCGCCGGCCGGATCGACACCTGCGCCACCTTGCCCGTCACCACCACCGATTCATCAATGTGCTTGTCCGCCTCGGCGGTGCCGATGCGGATCGGGGCGGGCGTGTTGGTTCCATCCGCGCGCGCCACGGCGGCGGTGATCGCGGTCATGACCACCAGGGCAAAAATCATCTTCATCCCCAGATTGGAAACTCATTCGGCGATGGTGGCAAACAAAATCGATTTTTAGTGCCAGTAATAATTCCAGTCTCAATTCCAGTCTCGCACCTGGCAAATTTTAGCCAAAGCCAAGATCGCCGTGATTCCCGTGCAGAAAAAAAAGACCAGCTCGCCCACAACGATCAAGCCCGCTATCAAGGCCAGGGACGCTGCCCGCCGCAATTTCGGCCATGTGGTCCACAGGCCACCTCGATAAAGGATGACGAATGAAACCAAAATGGGAATGGTCATGCGGATCCAGAACGGTGAACCGGTCTTTGCGCAATATTCGGGTGGGAATTCATTCGGCCAGATGCTGAACAAGGAAGTCACCAAACATGCCAGCGACGCAAACACCACCGAGCGCTGTTCCGGCGACTGGACCTCCGGCGGGTCTTCATATTGGTACATGGTTTTAACCAATAGACACCGCCCGACTCCACTTTTGTATGTTGCTAAAACTATTTTGTCAAAGAGCGTCGCCGTCACGGCATCGGCGGAGCCGCCTTCATCTCCACCGGTCCCACATCGAGAGCTCCCGTAGGCGGGTCGGATGGGACCGTCAGCTTCTTGCCGCCCAGGGCGACTTGCTTGAAATCTTTGCCGCCCGGATTGGAAAAGACATAAATCTCCAGTTCATAATCCCCCGGCACCACCTCCTCCGCGGAAAGCGTGCCGTCTGCATTAAAGCTCGCCGTGAAAGACCGCGCGCTCTTCTGGAACGTCTTGAACTCCTCGGTTTGCTCCAGCTCCTTCATCGCGGCGGGATTGGTCATGATCTCCTGTGGAATCGGCGGCATCGGCGTGTGGACCGAGGCGAAAATCTGCCAGCCCGGCTGCCGCGGCATCCCCGCCGGCCAGACTACCTGCGCCGACACCGTGTAATTGGATGTACCCAGGCTGAGCGTCGTGGTCTCACCCGGCTTGATCTCAAAGGGTGTTTTAGTGCCATTCGACCAACCATGGTCAACGGGATGGTGCCGCACCAGGTTGAGCTGTCCCGCCGGCAGCTTGTCCACGATGATTTTCCCCGACGCATCCGAAGTCACCCGCGAGGCATCGAATTCAAACGCCAGCGCCTCGCCCGAAACATCGGCGAAGGCCAGTCCATATTCCCGCCCGGCCACCGGCTTGCCCCCGCTGTAGCACATCGCCTCCAGGCGTCCCCACGGCTGCATCTGGATGACCGGATGGACCGCCAGCGCGGCGGGCGTCGCCTCGCCGTAACCGTCGGGGCTCGCAGCGACCACCTTGATCAACGCGTCGTCCGGTTGCAACACAAACGTCCCGGTGGCATCCGCCCGCAACAGGGAGCCGCCCGATTGGAGGTTGACCCGCGAAAATCCGCCGCGCGCCAGCTCCAATTTCGCCCCCGGAAACACCAGGCCGATGTCCGCCAGCGCCGCCAGCCGGCCGTCGGGCTTGTTCACCGTCACCGTTGTGGTCGTGGCCGGTCGCAAGGTGACATTCAGTTCCACGTTACCCTCGTTCGCGGTGATGACCCGGGAAACGAACGCCGTATAACCATCCGCCATGAACTTCAAGACATACTCCGGATTCTCCGTATCTCCGGCGACCCCTTCTTCAAAGGTGTGGCTGTACGCGCCGCCCGCAAAATCCAGCCAGAAGCGGCCGATGGAACTCCACTGCACATTCGTCGTGTTTTCCCCGGGATTCCAATGGGGCCAGCCCTGCGCGATCCGAAATTTTTGGATGCGTTCGCCCGTCGTCTGGTCGCACACCGTGCCATGCACCACCAGCGCCGTGAGCAGCTTGATGACATGCTCCTCGCCATCCGGGCGGACCTTGATGTTGTTGTTGCGCAGAAAGCCCGTGGCATACGCCTCCAGATTCATCTCCATGTCCGGCGCATTTGTCAGCACCGCGCGGCCGTTCTTATCCGTCTTCGGATTAAAATCCACCTGGGCCGGGACATATTTACCGCCCGGCGAGCGGCCATTGACGCAATCATACCAGATCGTCGCCCCGGGGATGGGCGTGCCGTAATTATCCGTTACGCGCAGGCGCAGGACTTTCCCCGTCGTCAACACCAGCCGGATGGGCTCGGCATTCTCCGCCAGTTCCACCTCCATCGTCGTGGCCGCAAAACCCTTCGCTTCGGCGGTTACCAGTTGTTTGCCCGGCTGGCCGCCGCCCACCTCAAAAGTGCCGTCGCTCTGTGACTTGGTGTTGTGTTTGTCCGAACCGCTCACATACCCGACCAGGACGCTGGCATCCGGCACCGGGTTGCCGTCGCCATCCACCACGATCCCGCGCACTGTCAACGCCCGCCCCAGATGAAAGACATAAGTCTCGGTGCGTAACTGCTTTTCCACCGCCGGGTCGCGCCCGGCAAACACCAGTCCGGTCGCTACGTAATTCGAATGGCGGGCGCTGCCGTAGATCGTCGGGATCACTTCCTCAGCCATGCGGTTGATCCGCCATTTGCCGCTGTCATCCGTGGTGGTCTCGATCCACTGGAAATTATGGCTCTGCGGGGTTTTGGCGGTGGCCGGGTCATCCGGATTGTTCCAGCCCACCTTGGCCTCGGCCACCGGCTTGCCATCCGCATCCACCACCGTGCCGCCGATCGCCACCGGCCAGTCCAGCCGCAGCACATAATTCGTCGGGATCACCTCGCCGTTCGGCGGACGCCACAGCAGTTGCGTGTCCGCAAAGCCATCCTTGCGCGTCGTCAACTCCAGCTCCGTGATGTTCGTCGGATAATCCACCTCGCACTCCCCGAACCGGTCCGAGACGAAATGCTTGCCCTTGAACTTGTCGCCTGACCAGCCCCGATAATCAATCGGCACCGCGGGAACGGGCTGGCTGCCATCCGCCGTCACGATCGTCAGGTGCAGGTTCAGGCCGTCACGTTTCCGGGGCTGCTTCGCCGGTGCGTTGGTCGCAGGCGGATTGGTGGCCGGCGCGGCGATGCTGGCCACCACCGCCGGTGCCGGAGCGGGCAGGGGATTGGTCAACCCCGCTGCTGCCGCCTTGACCGGGTTGTTTTGCGCCGTCGCCGTGCCGCGCGTTTCATAGACCAGGGCCAGCACCCCCAGCACCGCCGCTGAAGTCACCACCAGCGCAAACTTCGATTGCAACCCCGCCAACGCGCCCGCCCAGCCCAGCGCCAAAGTCCCGCTCGCGACCGCTCCCGCCAGTGCGCCCGTGACCACCTTCGCCGCCAGCCCGGCCGGCGCGGCCATCGCCGCATTCGCGCTCAACAATCCCGCCAGCGCCATCACCGTCAGCGCCACGCCCTGTTTCGCGAGGATGCGGTGCAGCTTTTCCAGCGCCCGTTCCACCCGCATCCGCGCCGCATTTTCCGTCAATCCGATGCGCCCACCGATCTCCGCATACGAATGATTCTGGAAATGGCGCAGCAACACCGCCTCGCGGTCCGGCTCATCAAGCTGGTGCATCGCCTCATCCAGCACCGGTTGCAAGTGCGACCAGTCGGGCTGATTTTCGGGCTGGGCAAAGAGGGCATTCATGGCATGGGCTTCTTGTTCGCGGGTGGTGCGGCGTTGTTCCGTGCGGCGGACATTCGTCGCCACAAACCGGGTGCTCGTATAGAGCCAGCCCGTCAATGAACCATGAGCCAGGAGCTTGGGCGCCTTGCGCGCCAGGGTGGCGAACACCGATTGCGTGACATCCTCCGCCAGATGCGCGTCGCCGTTCACCTGCCGCAACGCCGCCGAGTGGACCAGATTGATATGCCGCGTGACCAGTTCCGCAAAGGCGGATTCCGACCGGTCACCCACATAACGCTGAAGCAGTTCGCCGTCGGTCATGTTCATTTCACCATATAACAACCGCCGCCGGCAAAAACGCACAAAGTTTTCGCCACCCGGCATAAATTCTGACTTTCCTGGAACAGTTTCGCTTTGGTTGATCTACCTTGATGCACCTTGATATAGGTTGATCTGGCATGATCTTCCTCTTCCTCTTCGTCTTCCTCTTCCTCGCACTCGGATGCTTTGTTGCCACCGGGGCGGGGGCGGCACATCCCCGCCTCGTGCGATTGCCTCAAAAAGTGGCCAAGGTCTTTCATAGTCCGTTTGACCCCCGCCCGCCCCATTCGGCGTTCGGCGTTCGGCGTTCAGTGTTCGATGTTCGGCATTCGGCATTCGGCATTCGGCATTCGGCATTCGTCATTCGTCATTCGTCATTCGTCATTCGTCATTCGTCATTCGTCATTCGTCATTCGGTTTTCGTCATTCGGTTTTCGTCATTGATGCACCTTGATGCGGCTTGATTCTCCGCTGCGGTGTTCCCGCCCGCCGTAGCGCAGGCATCTTGCCTGCGAGTTCTGGCGGCGTCCCGCCGCCAGTTTCTCATCTTCCGCCTGGCCCCCGCAATTCGTGTAGCGTCAGGCCTCCCGGCCTG
>JARLJW010000073.1 GCA_031290985.1 Verrucomicrobiia bacterium
ATTGTTTTCTGCCCGTTATGGATTTCAATCAAGTCGGTCACCGTTTGGGGACCCGATGCGTCGGCGTGCTGGGTGGTTCTTTTCATTGTAAACACAAGCACACCCTAAACGGTGGCTTTTGGCAACTGCATGGATTGGGCTAAAGGCGGAACTCCAAACCCGGCATCAATTTTCGTCGCGGACAGTGTCAAGATGCGCCCGCAGCCAGCCTTCCCATTCCTTTGTCTCGACAAGCGGCGAAATTTGCGGCAGATTTTTTTTGTCAGGGCCCATGGAATGTGGACTTACGAACCCCGCCAGGGCCGGAAGGCAGCAACGGCAGTTTGCTCCGCATCTGCCGTGGTCACCCTGACACTTTAATTTTCATGAGCTACCAGGTCATTGCCCGCAAGTACCGGCCGCAGAAATTCGCCGACGTCGTCGGGCAGGAACATGTTACCCAGACGCTCGCCAACGCCATCAGCCAGAAACGCATCGCCCACGCCTACCTGTTCTGCGGGCCGCGCGGCACCGGCAAGACGACCATCGCCCGCATCTTCGCCAAGGCCCTGAACTGCACCGGCGGACCCCGGATCGATTTCGATGACAGCGATCCCCGCGTCCAGGAAATCACCGAAGGCCGCTCGCTCGATGTGCTGGAAATTGACGGTGCCAGCAACAACGGCGTGGAACAGGTCCGCGAACTGCGTGAGACCTGCAAATACGCGCCGGCCAATTCCCCCTTCAAGATCTACATCATCGACGAAGTTCACATGCTCTCCACGGCGGCGTTCAATGCGCTGCTCAAGACCCTTGAAGAACCGCCCGCGCATGTGAAGTTCATGTTCGCGACGACCGACCCGGAAAAAGTCCTCCCAACCATTCTCTCCCGCTGCCAGCGGTATGACTTGCGCCGGATTCCCGCCGCGCTCATCACCAGGCATCTGGCGGAAATCGCCGGCAAGGAAAAAGTCACCATTGACGCCGCCGCCCTGCACGCCATCGCCCGCGGCGCGGACGGCGGGATGCGCGATGCCGAATCCACGCTCGACCAGCTCATCAGCTTTTGCGGCGACAAGATCGAGGAAGCCGACGTGCTCTCCATGTTCGGCCTCGCCGCGCAGAACCAGATTCTCATCCTCAGCCGCGCCGTCCTCGCCGGCGAGATTTCCACGGCCCTCACCCAGTTGGACGAGCTCGCCCGCGGCGGCAAAGACCTCGGCCGCCTGCTGGGCGACCTGCTGAACCATTTCCGCAACCTCCTGATCTATCAAGTTTCCAAAGGCGACTTGAACCTGCTCGAAGCTTCGGAAGCCGAGGTCACCGCGCTCAAGGAGCAAGCGGGGCTGGCGACCACCGATGCCTTTACGCGCGTGCTGGAAGTCCTGGCCGATGCCGAGCTTCGCCTGCGCGATGCCGCCTCCAAGAAAATTCTGCTGGAAGTCACCCTGCTCCGCGCCATCGAGGCGCGTAATTCGCTGTCGCTCGACGCGGTGCTGAAACAGCTCAACCAGCTTCGCGGTGAAGGTGGCCCAGCGGCCGCCGCGCGCCCTATCGCCACACCGGCCGCCGCCAGCACTCCGCGTGCTGAGACTTCAATCGCCACCGCGCCCGCCACCGCTCCGACATTCTCATCATTGCGCGAAGCCGTCGCCGCACAAGCTGCTGCCAAACCTGCCGCCCCGGCTCCGGTCGCCCCCCCGGCTCACGTTGCCGCCGCGCCCGCGGCCGCCGTACCGGCTGGCAATCTGAACGAACTGTGGACCCGCCTGATTGATGCCGTGGGCCGGGTCAGCGCCTTCACCCGCGGATATCTCCTCGATGCGCACCCCGTGTCGTTCGAGAAAAGCATTCTCGTGATCGGCTACGACCCCGAGTTTCAAGATCACCTTGGCCTTGTCGATAATTCACGCAACCACACGTTGCTGGCCACCAAGCTCGCGGAACTCGGCCACCCGAATGCCATGATCAAGTTCGTCAAGGCGGAAGCCCCCGCCGGTTGGCAGCGCCCCGTCGCCACTCCGCCTCCGGCCCCGGCTCCCGCCGCTCCGAAGGCCGCCCCCGCGACGCCAACGACCAAGACCACCGAAACCACGCCCGCGCCCGCCGCCGAAAAGAAACCCGCGCCCATCGCCTTCAACAAGGACGATTTCAAGAACGACCCGCTCATCAAAAAGGCGCTGGAGATATTCAAGGGCACGATTGTCGAAGTCCGCGCCTGATTTTTTCTATCAACCATCAACTAAGAACCATCAACTTTTTTTAATATGTCCCTCGGCAAACTCATGAAGCAGGCTGCGAAAGCGCAGCAACAGATGGCCCTCATCCAGGCTGAACTCGCCGTGCGCACCGTGGAAGCCACCAGCGGCGGCGGCGCCGTGAAGGTCGTCGCCACCTGCGACGGCACGATCAAGTCCATCAAGATCGACCCGCAGGCGCTCAACCCGTCCGATGCGCAGGTCGTCGAGGACATGGTGCTCATCGCCGTCAACCAGGCGCTCAACCAGGGCAAGGAGATTTCCAACACCGAGATGGGCAAGGCGACCGCCGGCTTTAGTTTGCCCGGGATGATGTAAAGTTCGTTGCATACTTACATGGCTACATCGTGCATCGTTAAATTGGCACGATGTAACGATTCAACAATTTAACGATGTAACGTGTTTTAAAAATGCTTCCTGAATCCATCACCACGCTGACCGCCGCGCTAAGCAAGCTGCCGGGCATCGGACCGCGCTCCGCCGAGCGCGTGGCATTGCATATCGTGCAGACGGATTCCGCCATCGTGAAGCAACTGGCCGACGCCATCCTGGTCGCGCGTGAAAAGATTCAGTTTTGCACCACCTGCGGGGCGTTGACCGAGCAATCCCCCTGCCCCACCTGCGCGGACACGCGTCGTGACGCCTCGCTGGTGTGCGTGGTCGAGCGCGCCGTGGACATCTTGAGCGTGGAAAAATCCGGCACCTATCGCGGCAAGTTCCATGTGCTCGGCGGAAAAATTTCACCGCTCGACGGCGTGGAGCCGGATGATTTGCACATCGCCGGCCTCGAACAGCGCCTGACCACCGAGCCCGTCAAGGAAATCATCATCGCGCTCGGTACGGATGTGGAAGGCGATGCCACCAGCAACTACCTGGCAAAACGGCTCGCGCGGCCCGGGCTGAAAATTTCGCGCATCGGGTTCGGCTTGCCGGCCGGTAGCGGGCTGGAATTTGCGGATGAACTGACGTTGAATCGGGCGTTGGAGGGCAGACGGGAGATGTTGTGAAAAAACTCCAGCTAAAGCTCCAAATTCCAAGCTCCAACATCCAGAGAAGCTTCAATTTTCAAACACCAAACATGAGCACCGCGATTACCGCTCCGGATTGGAGCTTGGTTCTTGGATGTTCTCTGGAGCTTGGATGTTGGAATTTGGAGCTTTCCCCGTCGCCATGACAGCTTCTCCGGTTTTCATATTCGATTTGGGCAAAGTCCTCGTCGACTTCGATTACTCCATCGCCGCGCGGAAGATCGCCGCGCGCAGCGACAAGTCACCGCAGGATTTGCATGCGTTTCTGGGCGCTTCGCCGCTGCTCGTGGATTACGAAAGCGGACGACTGACCCGGCAGGCCTTTTACGAGGCCATCTGCGAGGCCATCCATTTCCGCGGCGACCTCGCGGAATTTGGCGGCTACTTCGCGGACATCTTTTCGGAAATGCCGGGGACGATTGCCCTGCACGCCGAGTTGCGCCAGCGCGGTTTCAAGACCTACATTTTCTCGAACACCAACGACCTCGCCATCGAGCACGTCCGCCGCAATTTCCCGTTCTTCGCCAATTTTGACGGCTACATCTACTCCTACGAAGTCGGCGCGATGAAGCCCGAAACGGCCATCTACGAAGCCATGGAAAAGATGTGCGGCCGACGCGGTGCGGATTTGATCTACATTGATGACCGCTCGGAAAACATCACCGCCGGCGCGGCGCGGGGCTGGCGGATAATCCTCCATGAGTCATCGGAGAAAACGCGGAAGGCGCTGGCCAAATTCGACGCGTTATGAAATAAATTTACGATGAAGCCGAGTGAAAAGTATGGCAATGAGTTCTTTTACCACCCGTTTACCGTAAAAAAGGCAGACGGACGTGAGTTCCAATGTCATGACATTGGCGTTTGCATCACTCCGAAGCAGGACGCGGCAATTACGTTAAATTATGCGTGGGGAGTGCTTCGCGAATTGGCAACGTGGACTTGTGATGAGTTTAAGGACCGTCCAACAACAGAGACATATCGGATTGTCATAGCTTGGAGTAAAAAAGCGCGTGAGAACCAAGGCCACATTGTAAAAATTTGGTCTGATCTTGCGAAGGTTCGCGAAGTTGCTGGATGCATTACACCCGAAGAATGCTCAAAACGTTTTGGGCCTGGCTGGACACCTTTTGCAAATTGGCAAAAAGATGTCTTTGAACAAAAGGGCTGAGTTATCCGACAAGTTCCCGCTCATTCCGCAGCAACGTGAGGCCGCCGCCACGATCAAGGGCCCAGTCCATATTTAATTTTACCGGCACCGCACCAATATACGCAGCCGCACGGCCCGGTAATTTCCAGCATTGCCGGCAAACGTCCAATCGGGATTGTCCTTTGGTTGATTGCCGATGCCGATGTCCGCGTGCGTGCCTTCACGCCAGTGATTGACCGCGATCAAGGTTTGCCGGGCCGCATGGTCATGGATCTGCAGACAGCCATAACCATCCTCCACGTCAGTCATTTCATCCCCGAAATCAAACGCATCGCCGGATGCATTTGGCACCTTCGCAGCATTTTGCTGGTCATAATTGTTCGGCCAAAATTCAATGTTGCCGCTGTTTAATTGCGTTCCGGCCGTGATCGTCTTGACGTTGGAATACACATTCATGTTGGTCACGTTTTGCTGAAAACGCGCCCCGGATCCGAAGACGGGAATGCCGATCTTGCCGGGATCATCTGTGAACGCATCCATGGAGACATAAATGTCCCGGGTATTCCAATCCGGGTCTTGTAATTCCAGAAAATAAGCGATCCGGTCGAAGTGCGGGGGCAGGTTCGTGTGGTTATCAATTTTATATTTGATGGCCGGGCCGAGACCGGCCAGATCCAGGTCATAAACCACTTGATAATCCTTCGCTTCCGGAACGTGCCGGCCGAGCCAGTCGCGTTTGGGCACTTCTCCGGCGCGGAAGGCACCGGCCGGCAGTCCGTCCTTGTTCATTAAATTGGGCTGCGCCAGGCCGCTCCAGGCAAAGCGCATCGCGGCGGGACGTTTCACCTCGGGCGACGAAAGCACCACGCTCGAACCTTCAATGCGGGCATCGGCCTTCACAAAGCCACCCTCATCCGCGTCGATGATTTCAAACCAATTCAGCGGCTTGCCGTCACGGCTCACGAGACCGCCACCGACGTTGTCAAAGTTGACGCGCATGGTATTGCTGGCCACGGTCATGGATTTGAATGTCGGTCCTGAATCGACCAGCTCATTGTGCCCGTAGGTTTCGGCCAGGGCACGTAAGGCGAGCCGGTGCCCCACATCCTGCTTATCCGTGGGATGGACATTTTTAAGGTCGGCAATGTCATTGATGACCACCATGCCCGTCTTGGGAATGGTGTTGGCCGCGACCGTTTGGGCCTCCCAGATTTCGGCCTCCTTTTTGGGATCGCCGCCATAATCGTAGGGGGCAATTTGCACAAAATAGCAGGGAAAATCACCTTCACCCCACAACGTGCGCCACCCGGCCAGCAGGGCTTTCAGGTGTTCCGCATATCGCATTTCGTGGCCCACATCGGATTCGCCCTGATACCAAATCGCACCGCGGATGGCGAACGGGATCAAAGGATGGATCATGCCATTGTATATCGAAGTCGCCGAATAGAGACCATGCGGGGGCAGCAATTCATCCGGATAGGATGGCATGGGCGGAACGGCTTCCCGGTTGGTCATCGCTTGATGAGCCGCCCGTGACCATTGGTCAAACTGATCCAGCGCCAAGGCCAGTCGCTGTTGGTGCGAGGCTGTGTGCGGATCGCCCTGCTCAATCCGTTCATACTCGTCGTGCAGGGCCGGCACGGCGGCAAATCCCTCCGGCGGTGTCCACAGTTCGATCAGCGTACCGCCCCGATGGACATCAATTAAGCCAACGGCCACACCGAGTCTGGCATTAAGCTCACGCCCAAAAAAATAGGCGACCGCCGAAAATCCCTGCCAGCCACCCTCCGCGACGGTCGCCGGGGTGCATGCTTTCCAAGTCCCTTCCATGTCGCTTTGGGGTTGCGACGCCCAATCGCTCTGCTCCATCAGCAGGCGAATGCCCGGATGATTGGCGGCGGCAATTTCCGCTTTGGCGTTATCGCTGCGACCGATGCCAAATTCCATGTTCGACTGGCCGGCACACAACCAAACCTCACCCACCATGACATCCTCGTAGATTAAAGTGTTCGAACCGCTCACGGTGAGCGTGTAGGGCCCGCCCGCCGACATGATTGGCAGCACCACTTTCCATTCGCCGCTGCCATTGGCTTTAGTGGTTTTGATTGTGGCACCAAGCTGGACGGTGACTTTATCGCCCGGGGTGGCCCAACCCCAGATGGTGATCGGTTTTTCTCGTTGCAACACCATGTGACTGCCAAAGATATGCGGCAGACGGATCTCCGCCAGGATGGTGGCCGGACTGGCCAGACAACCCAAAAACGTCAGCATAAGGATCAACCGCCTCAAAATCATAATCCGGTGCCTTGCCAGTGGGATGGCCTGTTTCATAGTGATGCTATCATTGGCATTTTAGCCCGGCACAACTGGTGGTGAACGCAATTATCGGGCAAAGCGGGCTGCCGCAACTTCCAAAGTAATGATGTTTGAGCATAAAGCTTCCATCGCGTTCGCACAATGCTTTGGTGGCTACGGTTGAAATTTACCCCGTAAAGTTCCATGGCGTCTTGTCATTTTATTCGGCGAAGCAAATTGAACAGCGTCAAGACTTGCCGGCAAAAATAAAATCAATGATGCCACCATTTCTGATTGGGATTTCATGTCCTCGCAATTAAACTCCGCGCCCGATGGTGAACCTGAACTCGCTCAATCCGCAACAACGTCTGGCCGCCGCGACGATCAACGGCCCGGTGCTGATCCTCGCGGGCGCCGGCACGGGCAAATTGCATCGCTGCTATAACAGCCCCCCTCGGCAGTCATAAGAAAGTTTAAAGGTTGAACCAATGTGAACTAAAATATTTTCCGCTTCATGTGTTCTTAAGGTTGATTGGAGCAAGCTTGCCGCATGAAAGCACATGCCATCACCTTCACACTACTCTCCGTCTGGTTCGCAGCCAACGCGTCTGCACAGGATCCAAATCCACCCCATTCAAATCAAGCCGGTCATTACTCCATTGAACAGGCGGTGTCGGACAATGCCCAGCTCCATACCATCGCTTTTGACGGACTGGCGTTCCTGACCGGCGACTTCGGCCTCGATACTTTTCTGCCCCCGGGAAAGGTTTCCGACTACTTCGGCTTCCAGTACATGCGTGACATCGACGCCAAGGAAGGCGGGCATAACACGTCATTCTTGACACAGATCGCCAACAATATGCTGTCAGTCTTGAACACCAACCAAAAGGTGCAGTTGTTGACATTGGCAACGCAACAACAGCAAGATGTCCGGCACTTCGCCGAAAAGCGGCTGCCGTTGATCAAGGCGTTCCGCCGAAATCTGGAGAACGATCTTCCCGCCGGCAGCAAAGGGTTGGACAAGGCAGCCGTGGTGAAATACTCGGCCGACCTCTATGAACTGGATGGCTTGCTTGCTTTTCAACGGGCGCAGGTCATGGGCGGCATCATCAACAGCTTCACCGACGCGCAGAAAGCGGCTCTGGCCAAATTAAAGTTCGGGGACTCCCGGACCTGGCCGACGTTGCCGGAGCAGCTCGACAAGCGCAGCATGTCGCACGAGGTCAACGTGGCGATGATGACCTACGCCAGTGAGATGTTTGCATGGTACGCCGGTTCACTGGAAGCGGACACCTACTTCTGCCCGGAGCGGCACGGGATGTATTTTGGCGGCTTTGGCATGAAGACCGCGCCCGCCATGGGCAAGCAGAATTATTCCATCAGCACGGCGCTCACTGGCGACAGTGGCGCGGCTTTTCTCGACGCGCTGACCAACCCCCAGCGCAAAATCGTCACCGACGTGATTGATCAACAACGCAAGGACCTGGCCGAAATCGTCACCACGCGCCGGGCCATCGCCACCGAACTTCGCCGCTTCCAAAAAAATGAGATGGCAGACCAGGCGAAAGTTCTGTCCCTGTCGAAACGTTACGGGGAATTGGATGGTGGATTGTCGTATCTCTATGCTAGGGCCTTTGTAGATGTCGCCCGGACACTCACCCCACAGCAGAAGGAAAAACTTGCGGCCATGCGCACGATAAATCCTTTGGATCCGAAAGGCCCTTTCCTGTATTCATCCCCCATCGCCATGCCAAAGATCGAAAACGCAGATTTCCTTTTTGGCGGGCGGGTTGGCATCGATTGAACCAACCCAGATTGATCCAGCATGAGCCTTGAAACAAACCGCCGGAAATTTCTTACCCTGCTTTCCTCGACTCTGTTCTGGTTCGTGACGCCGGCGATGGCGCAACAAAACCCAAACCCGAACCAGCCCCGACCACGCGGCCCGGGTGGCGGCCGGCGGCGTAGCGCCGATGATTATGTGCTCCCCAAAGAACTGTCGGCCTTCAACTGGCTCTCGCTCGTCCTCGGACGGGTCAGCGACCGGTCAGTGACGGTCAGTTCGCTCGCCCTGGAGACCATCGAGGGATTTTTTGAACATGGAACCGTGCCCGGCCATTATACCGAAAAAACCGCGCTGTTGACGCTCGTGGCAGGCAAACCGGTTGAAACGATTTTCAACCAACTGCAGCCGAACACCGAGTACTTTTACCGGCTGAATTACCGCAAACCGGGGGAGGTCAATTTCCAAACGCGATCGGAATGCCGCTTCCACACTCAGCGCGCCCTCAGCAGCACTTTCACATTCGCGATCCAGGGCGACTCGCATCCGGAGCGCCCGCAGATGAGCGACCCGGATCTGTATGCCCGCACCTTGCTCAACGCGGCGGCGGACCGGCCCGATTTTTACATCTGTATGGGCGATGATTTCAGCGTGGCCCCGGTCCACGAAGTGAATTTTGAATCAGTTGCCCAACGCTACACGTTGCAACGTCCTTTTCTCGGGCTCGTGGCGCAGTCCGCGCCGGTTTTTTTGCTGAATGGAAATCATGAGCAGGCGTCACTGTTCAACTTCAACCAGGCTGATGAGCGCCATGCGGTCGCGATCCATGCCCAAAATGCGCGCAACCAGTTTTATCCTACGCCCGCACCGGATGCCTTTTATTCCGGTGATCGCGAGCCAATGAAAGCCATCGGCCTGCCGAGGGATTATTGTGCCTGGACGTGGGGCGACGCGCTGTGTGTGATCCTGGACAACTACTGGCATTCGCCGGCACAGGTGGACAGCGGCTTTCATGAGGAAGAAGCCGGCGGCAATCGCGGACGGGGCAAGGATCGCGACTGGTGGTCGCTCACTTTGGGCGATGCCCAGTATCAATGGTTCAAACGCACCCTCGAACAGAGCAAAGCGAAGTATAAATTCGTCTTCGCGCATCACGTCATGGGTTCGGGCCGGGGCGGCGTGGATCAATGCGACCTGTACGAGTGGGGTGGGCGCAACCGGCGGGATGCTTGGGAATTTGCCCAACGCCGGCCCGGCTGGGAGCTGCCGGTGCATCAGCTCATGGTGAAACATGGCGTCACGATTTTTTTCCAAGGACATGACCATCTTTTTTGCCGTCAGGAACGCGATGGCATCATTTATCAAGCAGTGCCGATGCCGGCCGATCAAGGGTATTTCGCCTACAACGCCGACCGGTATCAATCCGGCGTCAAGCTGCCAAACTCCGGGCATCTGCGCGTAACTGTCGCTCCCGAAGGGGTGAAGGTCGATTATGTACGCAGCTATCTGCCGAAAGACGAGACCGCACAGAATAAAACCGGCGACATCGCACACAGTTATACGGTCAAGGCAAAGGGGCTGCATGCGTAACGCCGCTTTGGCTGCCCTGGCACTGCTCGGAATGCTTTCACTGTCTGCCCCCGGTGCTCCCGGCGATGACAGGAAGTCAAACGCCAGCCGGGGCAACCGTGCACCGACGGGCACCAATGTGTTCAACGTCGCCGTTCCCACACACCCGTATGATTTGATCCTCGCCCGCCCGGAAAAAGACTCCATCACGCTGAGCGCGCTGGCGTATCAGGGCATGGAAGGTTTTGTGGCTTACGGAACGGGTGCCGGCGCATGCACCAATCGTACGCCGATCCGGCAATTCAAGGCCGGGATACCCGTTGAATTTTTAATGGGCACGTTGCAGGCCAATACAAAATATTCCTACCAATTCTGCTTCCGAACTGCCACCGCGATGCCATTCACCATCAGCCCTGAATTTTCATTTCATACTGCGCGACCGCCCGGCGGCAGTTTCACTTTCACCATGACGGCGGATGCGCATCTGGATGAACACACGAGCGCGGCAGTCTATGCGCAGACGCTGGCAAACATCCGCACCGAACAGCCGGATTTCCACATCGACCTTGGCAACCTGTTCATGACGGACAAGCATGCGACGCGCGATGAAGCCGGCCGGCAGTATCTCGCCCAGCGGTATTATCTCGGCCATATCGGGTCGACCACCCCGCTGTTACTTGCACTGGGTGTGCACGACGGCGAGAGCAGCCGATATGATGACGGCTCGCCTGATAGCCTGGCAGTCTGGTCGAATACGATCCGGAAAAAATATTTCCCCAATCCCGTGCCCGATGGTTTTTACACCGGGGACGGCACACCCAAGCCGCCATGTGGGCTGCTGGAAAATTATTATGCCTGGACCTGGGGCGATGCCCTGTTCGTGGTGCTGGATCCCTACCGTTATTCCCTGCGGCAACGCAGCGGCGGTGACGGCTGGCTGTGGTCGCTCGGTCTGGAGCAATACCAATGGCTGGCGCAAACGTTGGCCGCCAGCCAGGCCAAATATAAATTCATCTTCATCCACAACCTGCTGACCGGCGATCCCGCCTCCCGCGGCGGCGTGGAGATCGCGCCGTTCAACGAATGGGGTGGTAAAAATGCGGATGGCAGCGATGGGTTTAAGGAGCACCGGCCCGGCTGGGAGATGCCGGTTCGCCAACTGCTGGTGCGCAGCCACGTCACGGCGGTGTTCCGGGCGCATGACAACTTTTATGCACGGCAGGAACTGAATGGCATCCTTTATCTGATGGTTCCCCAACCGAGCTTCGCCGGCAACGACCGCATCCGCGACCTGCAAAACTACGGTTATAAACAAGGCGTTTTTCTGGGCAACTCCGGGCATGTGCGCGTGACCGTCTCGCCGAAAAATGTAACGGTCGACTATGTGAAGTCTTCATCCGTTGAGCAGATCGCGGACCATCATGTCATTTTAAGGAGATAGGTAGTGGCGAATTTTTAAAAAAGTATTTTTGGCTGCGCGCTTGCATCCGCTTCCGGGCAAATTAAACTCCGCGCCCGATGGTGAACCTGAACTCGCTCAATCCGCAACAACGTCTGGCCGCCGCGACGATCAACGGCCCGGTGCTGATCCTCGCGGGCGCCGGCACGGGCAAGACGCGCGTCATCACCTATCGCATCGCCCACATGGTGGACAAGGGCGTCAAGCCGGGCAACATCCTCGGCGTGACGTTCACCAACAAGGCCGCGCGGGAGATGCAGGAGCGCGTCACCAAGCTGCTGCCCAAACGGCCGCGCGCCAAATCCGACGAGGAAAAGGCCAACCGCCCGACGATCTGCACGTTCCACTCCCTGTGCGTCCGCATCCTGCGGCAGCACATCGAGAAGCTGGGTTATAAGAAAAGTTTCGTCATCTACGATGAATCGGAACAGCTCGCGGCGGTGAAAAAAATCCTTTCCGCCATCTCCGCCAAGGGCGAGAAGACGGATCCCGGCGCGGTGCTGGGGATGTTGAGCAAGTTCAAGAACGGCGGCGAGAATTCCGCGACCTTCGGCGACCCGAGCGTCCGCGCCCTCGCGCAGCACATCGCCAAGCGCTACGAATCCGCCCTGCACGCCTGCAACGCGGTGGATTTCGACGACCTCATCCTGCTCACGTTGCGCTTGTTCCGCGAGCATCCCGATGCGCTCGAAGCCTGCCGTGCGAAATACAAGTACGTCATGGTGGACGAATATCAGGACACCAATGCGGCGCAGTTTGAGCTGGTGCACTCGCTCACGAAAGAGCACCGGAATTTCTGCGTGGTCGGCGATGACGACCAAAGCATTTATGGCTGGCGCGGCGCGGAGGTGGCCAACCTGCTGAACCTCGAAAAACATTTTCCCGAGGTCAAGATCGTCAAGCTGGAGCAGAATTACCGCAGCACGACGACCATCCTTCACGCGGCGAACGCCATCATCAAGAACAACGTCAACCGGCGCGGCAAATCGCTGTGGTCCGACAAGGGTCCGGGTGCAAAAATCCTGCTGAACGCCTACAACCACGACGAGGACGAGGCGCGCGAAGTCGTGTCCCAGATCGAATTCAAGCGCATCGCCCACCGCGTTCCCTGGCAGGACTGCGCGATCCTGTTCCGCACCAACCAGCAGTCGCGCCCGGTTGAAACCGAGCTGCGCAAGGCCGGCGTGCGCTATCATTTGATCGGCGGGCAGAGCTTTTTTGACCGGCGCGAGATCAAGGATTTCATCGCCTACGTGAAGATGTTTTTGAATCCAAACGATGACATCAGCCTGCTGCGCATCGCGAACACCCCCGCGCGCGGCCTGAGCGATGTGACCATGGAACGCCTGCTGGGCGCGAGCCACGACCGGAAATGCTCCGTCTTCGCCGCGATGAAAAATCCGATGGTGACGACGACGTTCCAGACGAACACGCGCAACAGCATCGAGGCGTTTGTGGAATTCGTGGAACGCGTGCATGGCGAGCTGTTGAACCCCGCCAGCGGCCTGATGCTGGCAACCTGGGCCGACAACTTCCTGAACGAGACCGGTTATCTGAAAGAACTCACCCGGCTGGACAAGGACCCGGAAGTGTCGGAAGGCCGCATCCGGAACATCCGCGAAATGCTGCCGACCATGGACGGCGTCGGCAACGCCCCCATCGAACGGCTCGAAAACTTTTTGGAAAACATCACCCTCGACAGCGACCGCGAGGAAGACAAGGAGAACACGAGCGACGCCGTGACGCTCATCACCATGCATTCCTGCAAGGGACTGGAATTCCCGCATGTCTTCATCGTGGGGCTGGAGGATGGGCTGCTGCCGCACACCCGTTCAAAAGTGGAGGGCACGCTGGACGAGGAACGACGGCTGTTTTACGTGGCCGTCACGCGCGCGATGCAGACGCTGGCCATCAGCCATTGCGGCGGGCGCAAAAAATACGGACAGTTGCTCCCCTGCCATCCCTCGCCATTCTTGAAGGAGCTGCCCGAGGAACTGGTGGAACATTCCGACCCCAAATCGCGGACACCCATCGCGGCCGAATCCGGCAAAAGCCTGTTTGCCGCCCTGCGCGAATCAATTTCGTGATGGATTTCGGCCCCGGATTCCCGAACACTTTTCCGCGTGACCGAAAATCGGATGCGATTTCCTAAAATCGTTGCGCTGACCGCTTTCATCCTCTATGCCCTGACCTTGAGCCGGGGCATGACGTTGAACAGCATGGGGCTCGCGGCAAAGATCGCCGGCTGGGACTGGCTCCCGATGACCAACCGCCCGCTGACCTGGCTGCTGACGCTGCCGCTTCATCTGCTGCCCGCGGGCTGGATCCCCGTCGCGCTGAATCTTTTTTCCGCCGCCATGGCGGCGCTGACGCTGGGACTCCTGGCGCGGTGCGTGCAACTGTTTCCGTGGGATTGCCCGCCGGACACCCAAAAGCCCTGGGCCGCAAAACTGCCGGCGCTGCTGGCGGTGGCGGTGTGCGGGCTGGAATTTTCCTTCTGGCAGGAGGCGGTGGCCGCGACGGGCGAAATGACGGACCTGCTGCTGCTCGCGCTGGCGGTCTGGTGCCTGCTGGAATATCGCGTCGAAAAAGAAACCCGCTGGCTGGGCGCGGCGGCGCTTGTGTGGGGCCTCGGCATGGCGGAGAACTGGTTGATGCTGGCCACCCTGCCGCTGTTCGTGGCCGCCTTGATCGCATTGCGCCAGATGCGTTTTTTTAAGGTGAATTTTCTGCTGCGGATGGCGCTGTGGGGGCTGGCGGGATTTTCCCTTTACGTGCTGTTGCCGCTGGTGAACTGGCTGGCACCGCATTCGCCGTATAGTTTTGCGGAGGCGTGGTTGGCGGCCCTGCATTCCACCAGCAGCGTTTTCCACACATTGTACTTTGGTTTCTGGATGCAACACCGGCTGCTGGTCGTGGCCGTGCTGCTGTATTTCCTGGTGCCGGCGCTGCCGTGCTTCCTGCGGCTGAAGACCCAGACCACCATCAATCTGTCCAAGATCGACCGTTTCCAGGTCAACCTCTTTCGGACGCTGCGCGTGGCGCTGTTGCTCGCATGCCTGTGGCTGGCGTTCGACCCCGTGATTGGCCCGCGGGAAATGGTCCGGCAGCAGCTCGGCATGGCGCTGCCTCTGCTCTCGTTCGACTTGGTGAACGCTCTGGGCATCGCGTTTCTTGCGGGCAATCTTTTATTCGCGTCGCAAGTGCCGCCCCGGCGACGCTCGCGCGGCCCGCTGGAAAAATTAAGTTCATTGCTGCGGCGCCAGACAGTGACGTTGCTCGCGGGGATTTCCCTGGTGGTCATCGCGGGCCTGGCGGCGCGCAACCTGCCGGCAATCCGGTCGTTCAACCACCAGCCGCTGTCCGCCTTTGGCGGGCTGCTGGCGCGCTCGCTCCCGCCGGGCGGCGGCATCGTGCTCGGCGGAGACCTGGCGAAGCTGACCGTGCTGCAGGCGACGCTGGCCGGCGGCGCCGAGCGCCGGCGTTGGCAGGTCGCAAACCTGCGCTTGCTGCCCAATCCAAAATACCGGGCGCGGCTGGAACGCCTGGCCCCGGAAGTCTGGGCCGGCACCGCTGGCGACGGCGAATTAAAGCCGAACCAGCTCTTGCAACTGCTGGACGGGCTGGCCCGCACGAACCGGATTTTTTTCCTGCAACCGCGCCATGGGGATCCGCTGTTCGAGCGGTTCAACGCATCGCCGCTGGGCGCGGTGCATGAACTCAAGCATTACGCGGTGCGTCGCTTTGACGGCGCCGCCCTGCTGCCAAAAGACATCGCCAGCCAGGAACAATTTTGGGACGACGCCTGGCGGGCCGGGGCGGCGGATCTTGCCGAGACGGACTCGCGGCCATCCCGGGCCGAACTATTTCTGAGAAAACATTTCGCGATCCAGCCGGCCCGGCGGGATCAAAGCCTGCAGCTCGGGCACTGGTTCTCGGCGGCGTTCAACGACTGGGGCGTGGCCTTGGAGCAGGCCGGCCTCGCCGCCGGGGCACAGCGGCGGTTCGAGCAGGCGCTGAGGCTCACCACCAACAATGTGGCGGCGGAAGTGAACCTGAACTGCTGCACCAACCTGCTGGCGGGCAAAAAACTGCCCTTTGTGGGCGCCGCCCAGACCGAGGAAAAATTCCGCAACCTCCGCCAGTTGGAGCAGTTCATCAGCTTGTATGGCGAATTTGACGAGCCCGGCATCCGCTGCGTCCTCGGCAATGCCTGGCTGGAGGCGGGCTGGCCGCGCCAGGCGTGGCAGGAGTTCGCCCGCGCCGGGGCGCTGGCACCCGACGCCATCACGCCGCAACTGGCCCAGGCACAAATTTATTCACGCTTCCGTTTCGACGCCGAGGTCTTTGAAACCGTCGGCCGGCTGCGGCCCTTGGTGACGAATTCGCCCGCCGGCCAGGCCCTGGAAGTGGAACTGGCCATGTTGGAGGCCAAATCGTGGATCTCCCAGACCAACCCGGCGCACGCCAACCGGATCCTCGAAAACCTCCTGCTCGCCCATCCCGAGTCGCCCGCGTTCACGGAAATGGTGTTCAAGGCCTATCTGGCTTTTGGCGAACTCACCAATGCCCTGGCGATCACGGAAGCGCAATTGGCCAAGACGCCGGACAGCATCGCAGCGCTCAACAACAAGGCCGCGCTCCTGATCCAGGCCCGGCAGGCGGCGGTGGCCATCCCCGTGCTCGACCGCGCCCTGACGTTGACCAACCTCCCCTCCATCCGGCTGAACCGCGCCATCGCCTACCTGCAGGTGACGAACCTGGCCGCGGCAGAAAAGGATTATGGCCTGTTGCTGGACGCGGCCGTGGACCAGTTCAGCGTCCATTACGGCCTCGGGCAGATCGCGCTGGGCCGGGGCGACACCAACCTGGCGGTGCAACATTTCACGCTTTGCCTCTCTAATACGCCCAACGACGGCCCCAAACGCCGCGAAATCCGGGCTCGTCTGGAGGCGCTGGCGCATTGACCTGTTAAAAACTTCTACAAGCCCGTGAAAAAGCGGGGGCAGCTAATGCTGGTTTGACCGCATTTTTCGAAATGATTTATTGCACAGAGGAAACATTTTTGTAAAAAATAAAGGAACGCAGGCTTATCAGCCGTACGATGACCAGCAATTCAACAAAAAATTCTAATAACCAGCAGGCGGAACCCCGGATTTCCGCGCCGCTGAAACAGGGCCTTTACGACCCGCAATTCGAGCACGACGCGTGCGGACTCGGTTTCGTCGTCAACATGAAGGGGAAGAAATCCCATTCCATGGTGAGCGACGCCCTGCAGATCCTCGTCAACCTCGACCATCGCGGCGCGACTGGCTGCGAGGCGAACACCGGCGACGGCGCGGGCATCCTCATCCAGGTGCCGCATGAATTTCTCGCGGCCCAGGCGGCGAAGCTCGGCTTCAAGCTGCCCGCCCCCGGACAATACGGCGTCGGCCAGTTGTTCCTGCCCAAGGATTCCACCCAACGCGAAGTCATCAAGGCGGAACTCGCCAAGATCATCGCCACCGAAGGCCAGACCGTCCTCGGCTGGCGCGATGTGCCCGTGGATAATTCATCGCTCGGCAAAACCGCGGTCGCCGCCGAGCCCTTCATGGCGCAGGTCTTCGTCGGCCGCAACGAGAAGATCAAGGACGACCAGGCGTTCGAAAGGAAACTCTTCGTCATCCGCAAGGTGGCGGAACGGAAGATCCGTTACGGCGGCAAGATCGCCGGCGGCGGCATCTTCTACGTGTCCAGCCTGTCGGCGCGCACGCTCATCTACAAGGGCATGTTGATGTCCGAGCAGGTCGGGAAATATTATCTGGATCTGGGCGACAAGACGATGGTCACGGCCATGGCCTTGGTGCATTCACGCTTTTCAACCAACACCTTCCCAAGCTGGGACCGGGCGCATCCCAACCGCTGCATCGCGCACAACGGCGAAATCAACACGCTGCGCGGCAACGTCAACTGGATCAAGGCGGCCCAGGCAAATTTCAAGTCCGCCACGCTCGGCGGCGACATCAAGAAGGTCGTCCCCGTCATCAACGCGGACGGCAGCGACTCCGCCCAGTTCGACAACTGCGTGGAACTGCTCGTCATGGCCGGCCGCGAACTGCCGCACGCGATGATGATGATGATTCCCGAACCGTGGGAAAATCACGAGAGCATGGACGCCGAACGCCGCGCGTTCTACGAATTCCATTCCTGCCTCATCGAACCGTGGGACGGCCCCGCCTCGATGGCCTTCACCGACGGCATCCGGATCGGTGCGTGCCTCGACCGCAACGGCCTGCGCCCCTCGCGCTATTATGTCACCAAGGACGACGTCGTCATCATGGCGTCGGAAGCCGGCGTGCTGCCGGTCGCCCCGGAACGCGTGGCCGTAAAAGGCCGCTTGCAGCCGGGCCGGATGTTCCTGGTGGACACCGAGCAGGGTCGTATCATCGCCGACGAGGAGCTGAAGCAGAAATACGCGGGCGCGTATCCGTACCGGCAGTGGCTGGACGAGAACCACGTTTTGCTGGAACAACTGCCCGAGCCGGCCCAGCACACCGACCCGGCGCATCGCAAAATTTTGCAGATGCAACAGGCGTTCGGCTACACCTTTGAGGACCTGCGCTTCATCATCGGCCCGATGGCCAATGACGGCGTGCAGCCGCTCGGCTCGATGGGCACGGACACGCCGCTGGCGGTGCTCTCGGTAAAGCCGCAACTGCTCTACAATTATTTCAAGCAGTTGTTCGCGCAGGTGACCAACCCGCCGATCGACCCCATCCGCGAGGAGATCGTCACCGCCACGCACACGATGGTCGGTTGCCGCGGCGGCCTGCTGAATCCCGGACCGGAAAGCTGCGCGCTCATTCGGCTCGAACAGCCCATCCTGACGAACGATGAGCTGGACAAGCTGCGTTTCATCGACCGCGCCGGCTTCAAGTCCGAGACGCTGCCGATCCTGTTCAAAGCGGCGGATGGCGCAGATGGCTTGGAGACCGCGCTGGAGAAACTGTTCGCCTCCGCCGATGAAGCGATCCGCGACGGCGCCAACATCTTGATCCTGTCCGACCGCGGCGTTTCCTCCGAAATGGCGCCCATCCCCGCCCTGCTGGCGATGGCGGGCTTGAACCATCATCTCATCCGCACCGGCACGCGGGGACGCACCGGCCTCGTGCTGGAGTCCGCCGAACCGCGCGAAGTCCATCATTTTGCCCTGCTCATCGGCTACGGCTGCAGCGCCATCAATCCGTATCTCGCCTACGAGACGATTGACGACCTCATCCACGAGGGCATGTTGCAGAAGACCGACCACAAGACGGCGATCAAGAAATACATCAAGGCCACGATCAAGGGCGTCGTCAAGACGATGGCCAAGATGGGCATCTCGACCATCCAAAGCTATCGCGGCGCGCAGATCTTTGAAGCCGTCGGCCTCAACAGCAAGGTGGTGGAAAAATATTTCACCTGGACGCCCACGCGCATCCAGGGCGTGGGCCTGGAGGTCATCGCGGAAGAAGCGCTGTCACGTCATCGCCGGGCCTTCCCGCCGATGCCGGTCAATCCCGAGCTCGAAGCGGGCGGACAATATCAGTGGCGCGATGGCGGCGAACAGCACCTGTTCAACCCGCAGACGATCCACAAGCTGCAGACGGCCTGCCGCACCGGCAGCGAAAAGATCTATCGCGAATACGCGGACCTCATCAACGACCGCGCGAAGTCCCTCTGCACCCTGCGCGGCTTGCTGGATTTCAAGTTCATTGAAAAACCGCTGCCCATCGAGGAAGTGGAATCGGTGGAAAGCATCGTCAAGCGCTTCAAGACCGGGGCGATGAGCTACGGCTCGATCTCCAAGGAAGCGCACGAAACGCTGGCCGTGGCCATGAACCGCCTCGGTGGGCGCAGCAACACCGGCGAAGGCGGCGAAGACGCGACCCGCTACGTGCTGGAAGCGAACGGCGACTCGAAGAATTCCGCCATCAAGCAGGTGGCCTCCGGACGTTTCGGCGTGACCAGCCATTATCTGGTCAATGCCAAGGAAATCCAGATCAAGATGGCGCAGGGCGCGAAGCCCGGCGAAGGCGGCGAGCTGCCCGGCAAGAAAGTTTATCCCTCCATCGCCAAGGTGCGCGGCACCACGGCGGGGGTCGGCCTCATTTCGCCGCCGCCGCACCATGACATCTACTCCATCGAAGACTTGGCGGAACTGATCCATGACTTGAAGAACGCCAACCGCGATGCGCGCGTGAGCGTCAAGCTCGTCGCCGAGGTCGGCGTCGGCACGATCGCCGCCGGCGTGGCCAAGGCCCATGCGGACGTGGTTTTGATCTCCGGTCACGATGGTGGCACGGGCGCCTCACCGCTCTCGTCCATCAAGCACGCGGGCGGCCCGTGGGAGCTCGGCCTGGCCGAGACGCACCAGACGCTCGTCTTGAACAATCTCCGCAGCCGCATCTACGTCGAGACGGACGGCCAGTTGAAGACCGGCCGCGACGTGGCCGTGGCCGCCTTGCTCGGCGCGGAGGAATTTGGTTTTGCCACCGCCCCGCTCGTCGTGATGGGCTGCATCATGATGCGCGTGTGCCATCTGAACACCTGCCCCGTGGGCGTGGCCACGCAAAACCCGGTTTTGCGCAAGCGCTTCACCGGCGAGCCGGAACATGTCGTGAACTTCATGCGCTTCATCGCGCAGGAATTGCGCGAGATCATGGCCAAGCTCGGTTTCCGCAAGCTGGAGGACATGGTCGGCCGCACGGACAAGCTGGTTCCCTGGAAGGCCATCGAGCATTGGAAGGCCAACGGCCTCGACCTCACGCCGATTTTGTACCAGTCGGACATGGGCCCGGAAGTGGGCCGCTTCCGCTCGCAGGACCAGGATCACGGTCTGGAGAAATCCCTCGACGTGACCAAGCTCCTCGAGATCTGCCAGCCGGCCATCAAGCGCGGCGAAAAAGTGCGCGCCGAACTGCCGATCATCAACGTGAACCGCGTGGTCGGTACCATCACCGGCAGCGAGATCACCAAGCAGCACGGCCCGGCGGGATTGCCTGAAGACACGGTGCAGTTGAAATTCAACGGCAGTGCCGGCCAGAGCTTTGGTGCCTTCGTGCCCGGTGGCATGACGCTCGAACTGGAAGGCGACGCCAACGATTATTTCGGCAAGGGCCTGAGCGGCGGCAAACTCATCGTCTATCCGCCGAAGGGTTCGACCTTCGTGTTCAAGGACAACATCATCATCGGCAATGTGGCGCTGTACGGCGCGACGGCGGGCGAGATTTTTGTCAACGGCATGGCGGGCGAACGCTTTGCGGTGCGCAACTCCGGCGTGAACGCCGTCGTCGAAGGCGTGGGCGACCACGGCTGCGAATACATGACCGGCGGATGCGTGATCGTGATCGGCAAGTCGGGACGCAATTTCGCGGCCGGCATGAGCGGCGGGGTGGCCTATGTGCTCGACGAGGAGGGCGATTTCGCCTCGCGCTGCAACATGGAGCTGGTCGCGCTCGAAAAACTGGTGGATACCGATGAGATCGAGCTGGTCTGGAAACTCATCCAGCGCCACCAGACTTACACCCAGAGCGTCAACGCCGCCCGGATTCTGGCGGACTGGAAAGCTTTCGTGCCGAAATTTGTGAAAGTCATGCCGCAGGATTACGCCCGCGTCCTGTCCTCGCTCAAGCGGGTGCAGTCGCAGGGCTTGACCGGCGACGAAGCCATCATGGCCGCGTTCGAAGAGAACGTCAAAGGTGGGCATTGAAGATGAAATCCGAGAAACGCAGAGGCGCGGAGAACGCAGAGAGAGACGCAGAATTTTAGTAAAAATTCCCTGCGGGCCTCGGCACCCTCCGCATCTGCGCGTAAAATGGAATCGCACGATATGCACGAGAACGAGGTTTCGGAGCGGATTATCGGCGCGGCGATTGAAGTGCATAAGTTTTACGGGCCGGGTTTGATCGAACAGGTTTACGAAGAGGCGTTGTGCCACGAGTTCAGCTTGCGTGGCCTCCGCTTCGAGCGGCAGAAACAGGTGTCCATCTTTTACAAGGGTGTAAAACTGGGCGTGCCGTTGCGGCTGGATTTGATCGTCGAAGAGCTGGTGATCGTTGATTTGAAAGCCAAAGAAGAAGTGAATGCGTTTGACCGGGCAAAGCTCCTGAGCTACCTGCGCCTGTCAGATTTGCGGCTGGGCTTGATCATCAACTTTCATGAAGTTGTATTGAAAGCCGGCATTGCGCGGGTGGTCAACGGCTTGAAATCGTCGCCGCCCGAACCCGGTTCGTTCCGGATTTAATTTAACATGAAGTTCAACACAAAGACGCAGCGGACACCGAGGCTCGCGGAGCGGAATTTATATTCCTGCTCTGCGCCACTCTGCGTCCTCTGCGCCTCTGCGTTTATTCCGATTCAACCAAGCACATACTAAATCATGGGAAAACCCACTGGATTCCTGGAGTTCAACCGCGAACTGCCGCCCGACCGCTCACCGCTCACGCGCATCGGCGACTGGCAGGAGATTCACCTGCACCAGTCCGAAGGCGACCTGAAGAAACAGGGCGCGCGCTGCATGGACTGCGGCATTCCGTTCTGCCACACCGGCCAGCTCGTCAGCGGCATGGCCAGCGGCTGCCCCATCCACAACCTCATCCCCGAGTGGAACGACCTCGTGTATCGCGGCCTGTGGAAGGAAGCGCTCGAACGCCTGCACAAGACGAATAATTTCCCGGAATTCACCGGCCGCGTATGCCCCGCCCCCTGCGAAGGCTCCTGCGTGCTCGGCATGAAGGCCCCGGCGGTCACCATCAAGAACATCGAGGTCAGCATCATCGACCACGGCTGGGCCAACGGCTGGGTCGTGGCTGAACCGCCGAAAAAGCGCACGGGCAAAAAGGTCGCCATCGTCGGCTCCGGTCCCGCGGGGCTTTCCGCCGCCGCGCAGTTGAACAAGGCAGGCCACGAGGTCACCGTGTTCGAACGCGCCGACCGCCCCGGCGGCTTGCTCATGTACGGCATCCCCAACATGAAGCTGGACAAGAAGGAAGTCGTCCTGCGCCGCATCGCTTTGCTGGAAAAGGAAGGCGTGAAATTTGTCTGCAACACCGAGATCGGCAGGGATTACCCGGCGGAAAAACTGCAGCGGGAGTTCGACGCCGTCATTCTCGCGACGGGTGCGACCAAGCCGCGCGATTTGCCAATCGAAGGCCGGCTGTTAAACGGCATCCATTTCGCGATGGATTTCCTCACGGCGAACACGAAGAACCTTTTGGATGGCGTCAAGCCCGGCACGGCGATCACGGCGGAAGGCAAGGACGTCGTCGTCATCGGCGGCGGCGATACCGGCACGGACTGCGTGGGCACCTCGCTGCGGCACGGCTGCAAGAGCATCGTGCAGGTGGAGATTTTGCCCAAGCCGCCGCTGGAGCGCGCCAAGGACAATCCGTGGCCCGAATGGCCCAAGACGCTCAAGGTGGATTACGGCCAGGAAGAGGCCGCCGCGAAGTTTGGCAACGATCCACGCATCTACCTGACCACCGCGACCAAGTTTGAAGCCGATGCCAAAGGCCAGGTCAAGGCCGTGCACATCGTGCAAGTCGAGTGGACAAAGAACGACAAGGGCCAGTTCATCCCCAAGAACGTCCCCGGCACGGAAAAGGTCCTCCCCGCGCAGCTCGTGCTGCTGGCGATGGGCTTCCTCGGACCTGAACAGCCGCTGCTCGAGGCGCTCAACATCGAACGCGACCCGCGCACGAACGCCAAGGCGGACTTCGAGAAATACCACACCAACCTCAAGGGCGTGTTCGCCTGCGGCGATTGCCGCCGCGGCCAGAGCCTTGTGGTGTGGGCCTTCAACGAAGGCCGCGGCGCGGCGCGCGAATGCGACCGCTTCCTGATGGGCAAGACGGATTTGCCGTAAGGGTTGATCTTAATAAAAGCCGCCCGGTAATAAATGCCGGGCGGCTTTTTTATTTTGCTGGTGAAGTTCAAAATCCCACTACGACAAGCTCGTCATGCTTCGTTCGCAAAATACGGCGTCTGCCGGTTGCGACGGCGATCTAGTTCACTGGCATAGCGCAACCCCAGCGTGGCAGCATTTGTCTTCATCCAACTTGTCAACTTTGTCCGCCCAACCGCCGGGGTGTCCACATGAAGCAACCCGGCCATCAACCCGCGAATCTCGTCACGGGTGATAAAAGTATCGCGCATGAACCAACCCACAATTTTCCCCAGCAAGCAACCCAGGCCCGGCGGTACATTTACCAACGGCCTTGACCGGTCAATCGCATCGCCAACCGCCTTCACCAACTCCCGATAAGTGAACGTTTCCGGGCCAATGGCGTTGATGATCACATTTTCAGACCGCATCCCCTGTTCAACCGCCAAAGCAGCCAAGTCATCCACATGAATGGGCTGCAACTGATATGTCCCGTCGCCAAAGACCGCAAAAAAGGGAAAACGCCGGAGCGCCCAGGCAATGTTATTGATAAGAATATCCTCGCGCCCGAACAAAACTGTTGGTCGTAGAATGGCATGGGAAAGTCCGCTCGCCTGCAATGCCCCTTCCAACCGCGCCTTGCCGGAAAAATACTCCAGCGGCGAATCTTCCGCCGGATTTGTAATGCTGACGTGCACCACACGCCGCACGCCAGCGCGCCGCGCCGCCTCAAACAAAACCAGCGTGTTTGCCACCGCCTGCGCATGGGTGAACAGGCGGTGATTGAAGCGCACCCAGTAGGTGTTATAGAGCACATCAACGCCAGCCAACGCCGCCGTCAATTTACCAAGGTCGTCAAAGGCAAGTGGAAATGACCGGACTTTGCCTCCAAACGGATTTACACGGTTCCCTGAATTCGTCAGTGTGACCACGCTCTGCCCCTGGTCCAGCAACCGGGATGCGATATACCGTCCGGAATAACCATACGCCCCGGTGACGGCGTGAAGTGTGCTTTTGTCCATATTTCTGTTTTTCCTGTATTTTATGAAAATTAGATCCAAAAAAAAATTACTTCAACCAACCCCGGATCCGTGCCCCCCATTTCACCAGCTTGACCCGGGATTCCAAGGGCATCCGCCGAACTTCGCCGAACCAGCCGTCCATCAATTCAAAAAACTCCAGCATCTCCCTCAACCGCTCCCGGGTGTGAGGATCGGTCTTGACGTCGTCATCAAGCAAAGCCTGCGTTTCTCGAAGCATTTTAAGCGTTGGATCCATCTCCCGTCGTTTGCGCTCATCCAGGAGGATTTCAAATAATTGCCACACGTCCTTGATGGATTGGAAGTGCTCGCGCCGGTCGCCAATGACGTGAACCACTTTGACAACACCCCAAGTCTGAAGTTCCTTAAGACTATTGCTAACATGGGAGCGGGCAACGCCCAAGGCCTCCACAATTTCGTCCGCGGCCAATGGTTTGGGCGAGAAATACAGCAAGGCATGAATTTGCGCGACCATGCGGCTGATGCCCCAACGCGCGCCCATTTCGCCCCAGTGCAAAACCAGCTTTTCAATGACAGGGTCGGATTTCATTTCTGTATTTACAGGAATAACATAAATCTATGCCGGGTCAAGTTTTTTCACCGCCCAAATTCCACCAAGCCTGCAACCGCCAGAAGCCAGGAGCCGGAAAGTGCGCCGGTTTTATTTGCTTCCCCGCCCCACCCCCGCCTGCGATGATACTGTGATATGTCTACAATCACGGATGCCATACCAACTGTCCTGCTCAAGCCCGGTGAAGCTGACCGCATCGTCGCCGGCCATCCTTGGGTCTACTCCAACGAAATCCTCCGCCTCACCCAGCCCGCCGCCGATGGCGACCTGGTGCAGGTCAAGGATCACCGCCAGCGCCTCCTCGGCACCGGCTTTTACAACTCCAAATCCAAGATTGGCGTCCGCCTCCTCGCGCTCGACCGCATCCGCCCCAACGAGGAATTTTTCGAGGAACGCATCCGCGCCGCCCTCGCCGTCCGCGAACGCCACCTGCCCGGTGCCACCTCCTTCCGCGTCGTCAACGCCGATAGCGATTTCCTGAGGGGCCTCATCGTCGACAAATACGAGGATGTCCTCGTCGTCCAAATTTCCTCGCTCGGCATGGACCTGCGCAAGGCCAACATCGTCGCCGCCCTGCAAAAAATCTTTTCGCCGCGCGCCATCATGGAACGCAGCGATGTCGCCTCGCGCAAATTCGAGGGCCTCACCGAATCGAACGGCCTGCTCGCCGGCGAATCGGACGGCAAAATCTCCGTGAACCTGAACGGCCTGAAATTTGAGACCGACCTCATCGCCGGCCACAAGACCGGCATGTACCTTGACCAGCAGGCCAACTATCAGGCTGTCTCGCAGTTCGCGCGGGGTGGCAATGTCCTCGATTGCTTCAGCTTCCTCGGCGGCTTCGGGCTCCACGCCGCCCGCGCCGGTGCCGGCCACGTCCATCTGCTCGATCAGAGCGCCGATGCCATCGCCGCCTCCGAACGCAACGCCAAGACCAACCAGCTGGACAAGACCTGCACCTTCGAGACCATCAACGTCTTTGACTGGCTGAAGACCGCCACCGCCGTGAAGCCGCACGAACGCGTCATCCCGCGCTTCGACCTCATCATCCTCGACCCGCCATCCTTCACCCGCAACCGCGCCTCCGTGAACGACGCCCTGCGCGGCTACAAGGAAATCCACCTGCGCGCCTTGAAGCTGTTGAAGACCGGCGGCACCCTGGCCACTTTCTGCTGTTCGCACCACGTCGGCACCGAACTGTTCCAGGACTCGCTGCTCTCCGCCGCCTATGACACCCGCAACGTCCTGCGCCGCGTCGCCACCTACGCCCAGAGCCCCGACCACCCCATCATTCCGATGATTCCCGAAACGGAATACCTCAAGGGCTTCGCCTTTGAAAAGGTAAGGTAAGCGTTTTATTGCGCACCCACGCGATAAAAATATGACCCGCTGTTGGTGGCCGTCACATCGGTAAAACTTGTCGTGCCCGCCTGCCCAATGATGTCGCTTTGCACCGTGGCGAACGGTGGCCTGGCGGACAAATCAGAGCCGCGTTGGACGCAATACTTCACGCCGGCCACGCTTTGCCAGCTCACAGTCAGCCCGGTCGATTGCCCGGCCTTTGCGGGGCAATACATTTGCAGCAACGAGAGGCAATTGGTGGGATTTGTTCCCGCACGCCATTCCTGCCAGTTGCTCATGCCGTCGCCGTCGGAATCCAGGGCATCCGCCGAACCGTCGGTCGGCAGGGCATATTGTTGCGCCCAGGCATAAGACAAGACCGAGGCCGGTGATTGGACTTCATACGCGCCAATGTCCACCGTGCCGCCGGCTATCCGCGCGTTGCCATCCAGGTCGGTTAAACCTGCGACGTAAGCATTATTCCCGGCATTGATGCAGGGCGAACCGGCTTGCAGATGAAAATCGCCCGCTGCGGCATTGAGAAAGACGGGATCGTTTGTGATATTGCCCGTCCCGCTGGCCGGCAGCGGAGTCGTATCACAAAAAGACAGAACACTGTCGCCGGTGAAATTGGCCGCCTGCGGGCTGGAATTGCAATAAATGATGCAATTATTCAACAGGGCGGAGATGCATCCCCCACCCGAACCGAACGCGGCCGTATTACTGACGACCGTGCAATTATTCAAAACCCCCTTGTAAACGCCGCCACCGTCCATGGTCGCCCGATTATTTCGCACCACGCAGTTATTTAGCGCGTTGGAGCAGGCGCCGCCGCCGGAACTGGAGGCGCGATTGCTCGAGATGAGCGAATTGTACGAGCCGCCAAAGCAAACGCCGCCACCGGAGGCGGCGCTGTTGTTGCTTACCACACAGCCGGTCAGCGTGCTGAAACACGCGCCGCCGCCGGTGCCTCCGTTACAGACATTACCGACCACCAGGCAATTGCTCAGCGTACAATCGAACGCGCCGCCGCCACTGTTAAACACTTGCTGATTGGCGGTGTTTCTCACCAAAGTGCAATTGATCAAAATATTCGAACAGGCCCCGCCGCCAAATCCTGCCCAATTGTTCGCCAGCGTGCAGTTCAAAAGCGTCCCGCGATAAGCGCCGCCACCGTAGGCCGGGGCGGTGTTACCAGCCAGCACGCAATCGGAAATCATCACACTGTTGTCTTCACACCAGATGCCGCCACCGCTTTCTTCTCGCACCACATCGCCGGTGTGCCAGCACCCTCCGTTCGTCACGGTAAATCCAATCAGCACCGCCCCCCTGGCGAGATACACCCCCCGGACCTGGTAATCGGAACCGGAGAACGTTGCGCCCGCGATGGTTGTCGCGCCGGCGCCATTGACGCTTTGCACGGTGACGGACTTGTCCACGGTCACCCGGTTGGTGGCGATTCCGTAAGCCGCGCGACCGCCGGTTTGGTACATCCCGTCGCCGACCACAATCCAGTCGCCCGCATTCGCCACATCGATGGCATCTTGAATATTCGTCGCCGCCGTGCTCCAGTTGGTGAACGGGGACACCGGCGCGGCATTGCCCAGGCTCACAAACCGCACTGGTGCCTTGAATTCATATGCCCCAATGTCCACCGTGCCGCCGGCCACGCGCGGATTGCCGTCCAGGTCGACGGCATTGGTAATGAAGCCGTTGTTTCCTGCATTGACACCCGGACTCCATGGTTGCAGGTGCAAATCGCCCCCGCTCAAATTCACGAAGTCCGGCGGATTGGTGACATTGAGACCATTGAAATTGTTGGTGGGGTAGGTGCAACAATTGCTGACCAATGACGTGTTGAAGATGTTGCTGCCATAGCTCGATGTATTGTCGTAGACAACACAATTCGCCAGCACCCCGGCATACACTCCGCCGCCCTCGGCACCGGCATTATTACCGACAACCGTGCAGTTCACCAGGCTGCCGGGGTAGTAGGCTCCGCCGCCTTCCGACTTGGACGCGTTGCCCCTCAGGACACAATTGATAAACGACCCGCCCGAATTGCCGCCGCCGTTCGAACCCGCCGTGTTGCCGCTGATGATGCAGCTTACGTACGTGCCCGAATAACTTCCGCCGCCGTCACTGCTGCTGCTGTTCCCCGTGACGACGCAGTTGGAGACCGTCACGGATCTGGACTGGCAATTGATTCCCCCGCCGCTCCCGCTGGTGGAACCATTCGTGAGCGTGAAGCCCGAAAGTATCGACCCGCTGGCCAGATAGACGCAACGCACGGAACTTGTGCCATTGGTGGTTCCCGGCACCTGATAACCCTTGATGACCGTGACCGCCGGGCCGTTGACGCTCTGCACGATGAGCGCCTTGCTGTCCACCGTCACCCGGTTTGTTCCCGCTAACGAGCGGCCTCCCGTTTGATATGTCCCGTTCGTCACCAAGATCGAATCGTTGGACACCGCAACATCCACGGCGCTTTGAATGTTCGTGGCCGCCGTCGCCCAACTCGTGTAGGGCGATACCGGGTTCGTGGAATCCAGGCTCACATAGTGCATCGTGGCCTTGACCGTAAATGGGAAGATTAACAGGTAGATGATTACCAGCTTTGAACTCAGGGATTTCATAATTACTACTGGTTACACGGCCCTCATTTCATTAGCCATTATAATTTCATAACAGATTTATAATTAGCTGCAAACCAACTCAACATTAGAAACACCAAGCCCAAAACCCACGGCGTTTGACTTTTATCTGGAACATTAATCGAAGGGGTTAATATTGTGGCCTTGAATCTGCAGCCTGCACACAGCAACCTACGGCTCTATTTATGCAGGTAAACCAGTTGCGTCATGTTCTCGGCAGATTTCTCTGCGTCTTTATTGTTCTGCTCCAGGCGGTAACCTTTGCCGCCGAATCTCCCTGGTCGCGCGTCGTCGTCATCGGTGCCAGCGCGTCCGGCGGCTTTGTCCTCGCCGAACCTTTCGGCGGGACCAATACCACCAACTGCAAGCTGCATTACTATCTCGATGCCGCCCTCACCACACCGCATGCGCCCCTGAAAAATTTCGGCACCGCCATGTTTTTCCTGAGCCCCGATGCCATGGCCGTGCAGGAAATCCAAGCCGTCACGAATAATCGCCCCACGCTCGTGGTGGCCGTGGATTTTCTGTTCTGGTTCTGTTACGGCGAGCAGGATTCCGAGGCCGCCCGCGCCCAACATTTTGAGTATGGCCTGAAGCTGCTCGAACAGATCCCCTGCCCCCTCATCGTCGGCGATATTCCGGACGCCTCGTCCGCCACGAACACCGGCATCATCGGCAGCGAACAGGTGCCCGGCGAACCGGCCCGGCGCGCGGCGAATGAACGTTTAAAAAAATGGGCGGCCGCTCATCCCCATGTGACCATTGTTCCGCTGGCCGAATTCATGCGCGCCGTGAAATCGGATGAAGCCATCAAACTGCATAACGCCACCCTGCCCGCCGGCTCGACCCGCACCCTGCTCCAGGCCGACGGCCTGCATCCCACCCCGCGCGGCGCCGCCGTGTTATCCTTGGGCATCTGGGACGCCTTCATCAAAGCCCATCCGAAAATCTCAGCGAAGGAAATCAACTGGAACGCGACCGAAGTTTTTCAGGCCGGCCTGAAAAAAGCCGCCCCCTAAACCCGGTGCCGCTGGACACTGCCGCGTTGCGACAGTGTATGCCCGCGCAGCGGGCACTTTGTGGCTGGATATTCCCTGAATGAAAATAATTACCGGCACCGCAGCCCTGCCCAAAATCGTCATGGACCGCGGTGGCAAAGCGGAGCGGCGACACCGCTTTCGAACATGCGACAGTCATTCTTTATCCCCGCCATCATCCATCCTCGCCCCTAACCCTTCGGCGACAACAACTCCCGCTGCCATTTCATCAATTCCGGCGCATGTTTCTCCCAATCCCGCGCCAAGTCGCCCAGCACGGATTTGGGCGCGATGAGCGTGGGGTCGATCTGCAACTCATGCGCATGACGATCTCTCACCTTCTCCAGTTCCCGGAACCGGCGGAACTCCGCCTCGGTCGGTCGTTGGGAACGATGCTGGATTTTTTTTGGAAATTTCTCCGGCGGCACCGCCTGCGCGGCGCGGATGGCTTCCATCAGGTTTTCCCGGCGGCGCGGATGCATCCGTTGCGGGATCAACTGCTCATACGGCTGATGTTCGGCCACGGCCACGCAGATGGCGATCATCGTTTCATGCGCCAGCACAAAAAACGGCGGCCGGCTCGCGGCGACCGCCTCACGTTCGCGCCAGGCCCAAAGTTCGCGCAGGATGGCCAGCGCCGGCCGTTCCAGAAAGGTGCTGCCCTTGATGCGCCACACCTCGTCCGGATTAATGACCGGCGGCAGCGAGCTCTCGGCGATGAGCCGCGCGCAGCTTTCCTGATGCCACGTCAGCCGCCCCTTGGCAGTAAGTTCGGCCCGCAATTTTTCCTCGAGCGTCTTGAGGTGACGCGTGTCGTTGCGGGCGTATTCCTCCATGCGCGCCGTGAGCGGGCGCTGGGCCCAGTCCGCCTTTTGCGGGCCCTTGTCAAGCTTCACCCCCAGGTAATGTTCCACCAGTGAACCCAGCCCGAACTGCCGCTCGCCCAACAGGCGTGAGGCCAGCATCGTGTCAAAGATTTCAGAGGGCGTGAAATCGTGGTGTTTCCGCAGCAGCCGCAGATCATAGTCGGCGGCGTGAAAAATCAGCTCCCGCCCCGACAGTGCATCCAGCAGCGGGGCGATCTCCATTTCCGCCAGCGGATCCACCAGCCGGTCGCCGGCGGCGGTGCTGATCTGGATCAAACAAACCTTCTCGGGGTAGGCGTGGAGGCTGTCTGCCTCGGTGTCAATCGCCAGCCAGGCGGCGGATTTCACCACGGGCAGAAATGCCGAAAGCTTTTCTTTTGTGTCAATCACGGTCGCCTAGTCTGGCAGAAGCCCGGCCCGATGAAAAGTTTTCCCGCCACATTTGCAACCATTCCGGGCCCGTCACGCTGGCAAACGGGCCCGGTCGGGCCGTCGTTTCAGACTCAGAAAGGGGCGTTCCACCCAATGCCAGCTTAACCAGCCCGCTAGGCAGCTTGCCCCCAGCGCGGCCGGGAACAACAGCCATGGGGTCAGCCATGGCAGGTACCACAGCAACAATTTCTGGGCCGGCCAGCCATACAGGTACACCCCATATGAGATATCCGGACAGGTCTGGAAACGTTCCAGCCAGGGAACGCGGGCGAACGCGAACCAAAAAAGCAGGTAAGCACCAGCCGTCGCCAGGGCGATTTCCGCCGTCCTGGCCCAGAACAGGCACGAAATCAAGATCGCGATCGCCACCAGCGCCCAGATGGATTGGCGCGGGATGCGATCTCGAAACATGTAAAAAAATCCGCCCGCGGAAAAAAAGGCGAAGAATTTTGCAAGCTCCACCGGGTTGACGGTCACCACCTCCAACCATCTCAAAAATGGGATGCGATTCAAAACGTCCAAAACCAGCGCCATAACGATCACGCCGGCGGTCAAAACCGCCCAGCACCAGCGCCGGTAAAACACCCCGCACAGGCCGAGCAACGCCGCGAGCAGATAACACCGGAATTCGTATGTGATCGTCCACAGCGAACCGTTCACGAACTGGAATGGTTGCCCCGCAAAGACGGTGGGAACCACGGGCATGTTCAACAGGCAGACGCTTTTGACATACTGCCAGCCGCTGAACTGCCCAAAATACACACCCGGGTCCGAACCCAGCGGACCAACCACCAATGCGGAGAGAAGCGAGGCAAAAACAAATGCCGGATAGATCCGCAGCACGCGGTTCTTGATGAAATCCGGCAACCACGGGTTGCTCCGCCAGCTTTGCACGATCAGGAAACCGCTGATGAGGAAAAAACCGTCGACCGCCACGCCGCCCAGTGTTTCCGTGTGGAATAGCCACATCAGGATATCCCGGTGAGAATCACCATCGATCAGCGCAGACGAATGCGATAAAATGACCAGTGACGCGAACAGCAGCCGCAGCACGTTGAAATTGTTGCTTCGGAGGGCCGTGTCCGGGTTGGGCGGCAGAGAGCAAGCAACTGGATTTGCGGCAAGCCCACCCTGTGGCGGTTTGTCTTGGTTGCCAGACATGTTGGCCGATTCTGCCAAATCCAAGGCATATGAAAAGATTTTACGCCAAGTTTGAACGTCCCGCCGCTTGTCAAATCAAAGGCTGTGGTCTAATTTCATCAAATGTCGTTGAAGAAACACCTCATCATCGCCGCCCTCCTCGTGGGCGGTATGCAATTGAATTTTGCCGACACCCTCCAGCTTAAGGATAAATCCGCCGTCACCGGCAAGATCCTTGCGGAAAAATCCGACTCCGTCGTCGTCGACCTCGGCTACACCGTCCTCATCGTCCCCCGCAATGCCATCACCCGCATCACCAAGGCGAATGAAACCAATGCGCCCGCCATCGTGACCGCCCCGGCCGCCGGACAATTTTACGCCGCCACTACCAAAACCTCGGCCCCGCGCGACGTCAGCACGCTCGTCAAGCAGATCGGTGAGGCCGTCGTGCAGGTCAAGACCCCGGGCGGGCTGGGCTCCGGCTTTTTCATCAACGATGACGGCTATCTCATCACCAATTTCCACGTCATTGAAGGTGAGACCGAGATCTCCGTGGAAGTTTATCATCAGACCGATGGCCAGCTCGACCGCGAGACCTATCGCGCGGTCAAGATCATCGCCATCAACAAATTCCACGACCTCGCGCTCCTGCACATCGAAGACAAGAATGCGCCCCGGTTCAAGCCCGTCACGCTCGGCAGCTCCGATGCCCTCAACGTCGGCGACGGCGTGTTCGCCATCGGCAGCCCGCTCGGCCTCGAACGCACCGTCACGCAGGGCATCTTGAGCACCAAAACCCGCCAGCTCGAGGGCGAGCTTTACCTCCAGACCAGCACCCAGATCAATCCCGGCAACAGCGGCGGCCCGTTGTTCAACCTCGCCGGCGAAGTCGTCGGCGTCACCAACATGAAGATCACCTTCGGCGAGGGCCTCGGTTTTGCCATCCCCGTCGAACTCGTGAAAAGTTTCCTCGACCACCGCGATGCCTTTGCCTATTCGACCGATAACCCGAACAACCCGTTCCGCTACCTCGAACCGCCCAGCCGCACCAAACAGCCGGTGGAGGCAAAATGAGCGTCCCCGGGCTTTTCCGGGTCAGAAATACTTTATCATGATCACAAACTTGTTGCGCCTCGCTTTTGGCGGCGTTTTCCTGACAACCGCCGCCCTGCTCCACGCCGCCATCGCCCCTGCGGAAAACCTGCTGCCGGCCGATACCATCGCGTTTTTCACCGTGCCGGACTGTAATGCGCTCCGCGCCGCCAGCAAGGTTTCGCCGCAGTTGATGTTTTGGAATGACCCGGCCATGAAACCGTTCCATGACAAGTTTATGGGCAAGGTCACCGAGAAATACATCGCGCCCCTCGAAAAGGACCTCGGCCTCAAGGCGGATGACTTCACCGCCCTGCTTCAGGGACAGTTCACCGTGGCTGCGACCGTCAACGGCTCCAACGGACACGACGACGTCCCGCCCGGCGTGGTCGTCCTGCTGGACGTGAAGGATAAAAGCCTCCAGCTCAAGACGAACCTCGCCACGCTCACCAAAAAAATGACCGACAGCGGTCGCGCGCTCCGCACCGAAAAGATTCGCGGCCTCGCCTTCACGGTCGTGACGCTGTCCACCAACGAGCTTTCCAGCCTGTTCGGCCAGAAAACGCCGGTCTCGGAGATCGGCAAGGAACCCAAACCGGAGCAGCCCGTGAACATCTATTTCACCCAGTATGAATCGCTGCTCATCGCCGCGAATTCCTCGAAGCTGGTCGATGCCATCGCCGCGCACCTCACCGGCGGCTCCGTGCCGGCGCTGGCCGACGACGCCAATTTTGCCGCCGACAAGCTCTCCCAGTTCCGCACCCCGCCGACCTATTACGGCTGGTTCAACGGCAAGGTCTTTTTCAACCTCGTGTCCCAGACCCCCGACAGCAGTGACTCTGATTCCCCGGCCATGATGCCGAAAATGTCCGTGACCAAGATGCTCGGCGCCACCGGCCTGGGCAGCATCAAATCCGCCAGCTTCGCCATCCGCGATGCCAGCGATGGCTCGACCGCCGATGTGCATATCAGCGTCCCCGCCGATGACCGCAGCGGCATCTTGAAGATCATTTCCCTGCCCGCCAAGGACGCCAGCGCTCCCGCCTTCGTCCCCGCCGATGCGATCAAGTACACGCGCATCCGTCTGGACGGCAAGCAGGCGTGGGATGACCTCCAGAAAATGTTCGCCGGCATTTCCCCGCAGGCGCTCGCCGGCGTCAACTCCGTCGTGGACATGGCCAACGCCAGCGCCCAGCAGAAAGACCCGAGCTTCGATCTCCGCAAAAATCTCTTTGGCAACCTGGGCGATGACCTCATCACCTATGCCAAGGCCCCCATCGGCGATTCTTTGAAGGAGATGGCCAACCCGCCGGACATCATCCTCCTTGCCACGCCCAAACCCGACGAGATGATCCAGGCCGTCAAGGTGCTGGGCGCCTTGATCGCCACCCAGGATTCCGCCGTGCAGCCGCGCGATTTCCACGGCCACAAGATCCATTCCATCGCCCTGCGCGCCAAGCGCACGGCCAATGGCAACGAGCCGCAGCCGCCGTTGCTGGTGAGTTCCGCCAGCGGGTACATCGCCTTCACCACGGATGCGGGCATCATGGAGGAATTTTTGCGCAGCGCCGACGCCAACGTGAAACCGCTGCGCGAGACCGCTGGCCTCAGCGAGGCCGCCGCGCGTGTCGGCGGCACCAGCACCGGCCTGTTCAGCTACCAGAACCAGCGCGAAGGCATGCGCATCTCCTTCAAGCTGTTCAAGGATGCAGTCACCCTGGATCCGGCCATGCGGGCAATCCCCCAGGAGTTCCGTGAATGGGCCGATTTTACTCTCCTGCCCGATTACGACAAAGTGTCGAAATATTTCTACATGTCCGTCTTCACCGCCGGCGCCACCGCTGACGGCCTGACCCTGCGCGTCTTCACTCCCCGCCCACCGCAGTTGAACTAGGACGCGTTGTCAAAATCGAAAAACCTGCCCCGGAGTGCGCCCGTCCCCGGGCGCAGCAACTTTCATCCACCGGGCCGCGTGAAATTTACGGAAGCCCTCCGCACATAGGAAATGGCTGCGGCTAGGACGACCGCACTCCGTATTTTGAATGTACCCCTTGGGACGTTTGAAAAAATGCCGCAACCATTCCGGGCGGAGATTTTTCACCTCGCCGCCTGGCTCGCCGTTCGATCAAAATAATCTGCCAGGAGATACACCCGCTCGTTCAATGGTTTCATCGCCTCCAGCAAGGTCGCATAGGGCTCGTAGCGGAAGGTGACGATGCCCTTGTTGGAGTCGCGATTGGACGGATCGGTGTTCGGCTCGGAAGGATCGTTGTCACTGTATTTGAACCAGTGCCAGCCCACGCAGACCTTTGATTCGAGCAGCCCGAGCGTGAAGTTTTGGTAGAACAGCCCGCGGTCGTGCTGGGATTTCACAATCCAGCCGGCCCCGCTGTTGTTGGACAACCCGGAGTCTTCGCCTTTCACATACCATTCCGTGATCAGGATGGGCCGGCCGGATTCCTGCGACCACATCGCAAGCTTCTCCTGCGAAGGCGTCCAAGTGCGGTAATAGTTGACGGCCAGCACGTCCACATAAGCGCCGGCCGATTTGATGACTTCCGGATAGTTCAATTCCTCCCCGTGAAAACGTGAGCCCAGAAAGAGATGATTCGGATCGTATTTTTTGATGGCTCGTGAAACGATCCCGTAATAACGGTCGGTGACGAGCGCGAGAAAATCTTTCTTGTCCTGTTCCGTGATGTCCTTGACCGTCGCCGCCAGCCCATGACGCGCCTGCAACCACGCCAGCGCCGCCTGATGGCCGGGATCATTGTCGGGCAATTGCAGATAGTTGATGATGGCGTTGCGCTTGAACGGCATTTCATTGTCGGAGAAATGCCCTAGCAGCCAGGGATCATCCTTACCCTTGGCCAACTGGCGCGCATAGCTGTCGCAAAATTGTTCGAATTGTGGATCAAAAACGAAGATGCAGTCCTTCGGGTAACCCACATGCCCTGACTGTTGATACGTCCCGCCTCGTTTCTGGCCGTAACTGCTCATAAAATCCCAGATGCGCGTGTAAACCAGCGGTTGCGAAGCCTGCCGCAGCCGTTCGGTGTCCGACCAGGCGCCCAGGCCGTTGAAGCCCTGTGCGTGCAACAGGCCAGACGTGCGGGCGACCCAGTTCGAGTCGCTGCCGAATTTCTCTTTGAAAGCAGCCCTCCCGCCCGGTCCGCCCATCTGCGTCACGGCGACGACCCCCTTGTGCAGGAACCGGTCCCCGTCGGGATCGATCAACCACCAGCGGTCACCAATCTTTGTCGGGTAAAAAAATCCGGTGGCCTTTTCCTTGTGCGCCAGCAGCCCCCCGTACTGGTCCAAACCCAGATCTGTCTGGCTGGTCACCGCCGCCGGCAGCGCGGCCAGCGTGCGCGTGGGATAATTCGTCCAATCCTTGCCGGGGGCAACTTGAACTTGCACCGGGACGATTCCCGGTTCAGCCCGGACCAGCGTGGCAACGACCAACAGGCAGAGGGCAAATGCCGGTTTCTTGATGAAAGTTTTCATGTTGATTTAATCAGTCAGGCCAAAACCAGTCTGGAACAGGGGGCGCTCCGGCTTTTCGAAGCTGTTGCTGCGGACGCCACTGGCCGGCCAGACGCGCGGAAGTTTGCCGGTAAATTTAAAATCCCCAAACAGCACGTCCGCCACCCCCAAACCTTCCGTGCCGGGCAGCCACGCGGCAACGAAGGCATCGCTGTCACTCAGGGCGGAATTCAAAACCAGCGGGCGACCGGATAATAAAATCGTCACCACAGGCGCGCCGGAGGCCTTGGCTTTGGCGATCAATGCCACATCCGCCGCCGCCAGGTTCAGCTCTTTGCGATCGCCCTTCATCTCGGCATAAGGCGGTTCGCCCACAACGGCAATCACGGCGTCAGCGTCTTTCAAATCGCTCGCATCAGGTGAAAAAGTAACTTGCGTCGCTGGTGAAATCGTCCGGCGAATCGCCGCGAGAATCGTCGTGCCGCCATGGGTCACATTGCCATGTCCGCCCTGCCAGCCAATGGTCCACCCGCCGCATTGCACACCCAAATCATCCGCCGCCGCCCCGACCACCACCAGGCGCTTGATCGTCTTTGCCAGCGGCAGCACCTGCTTCTCATTTTTGAGCAGCACGAGCGATTCACGCACACATTCGCGCGCAACGGCGCGATGTTCCGATGAGCCGACGGTGGCCGTCAACTGCCGATCGGTCGCGGTGCTTTCAAATAGTCCCATCTGAAATTTGATGCGCAAAATGCGGCGCACCGCGTCGTCAATGCGTTCTTGCGGCACCCTGCCGGCCGCCACCAACGCTTTCAGGTCAGCGATGAATTCAACGTAGTTGTTCGCCTTGCCCGGGCCGTTTGGGATCATGATCATGTCCAGCCCGGCATTGATGGACTGTTCGATGTCGTGCTTGAAGTCGGGCGAAATCTGGTCGATCGCCGCCCAGTCGGAAACCAGAAAACCTTGGAAACCAAGCTCCCCCTTCAGCACATTGGTGAGCAAGTATTTGTTCCCATGCATTTTCACTCCGTTCCAACTGCTGTAGGAAACCATGATGGAGCCGACGCCCGCCTTGATGGTCGCCTGATACGGTGGCAGGTGGATTTTCCGCAGCGTCGCCTCGTCGCAAACGGTGTTGCCTTCGTCAACGCCGTTGGTGGTGCCGCCGTCGCCGATGAAATGTTTGGCGCAGGCCAAAACCGAGGCCGGTTCGGCGGAAAGCTGCTTGCCCTGCAATCCAATCGTCGCCGCGACGCCCAGTTCGGAAACCAAGGCGGGGTCGTCGCCATATCCCTCGTACGTGCGGCCCCAATGCGGGTCCTGCGGGACGGTGATGCAGGGCGCGAACGCCCAGCGGATGCCGGTGCCGGCGACCTCCTCGGCGGTCACCCGCTCGGCGCGTTCGACGAGCTTTGGATCATGGGTCGCCCCCATGCCGATGTGATGGGGAAAGATCACCGCGCCATCGATGTTGTTGTGGCCGTGAACGGCATCGATGCCGTACAGCAGCGGAATTTTCAGCCGCGTCTGCAGCGCTTGATCTTGAAACTCCGTCACGGATTTGAGCCAGGACGCCGCTGAATTTCCATCCGCCGGATCGGAGCTGCCGCCGCTCAAAACGGAACCGAGAAAATATTTTTGCACGTCGGCCCGGTCCTTGAGCGCCTTCGAATCCACCTGCACCATCTGGCCGATCTTTTCATCCAGCGTCATCTGCGCGAGCAGTGCTTCCGCCCGTGAACCGGGGTTGTTTTTTTCCGCCGCCGGAAGATTGACGCCCAGCAGGCAGATCAAACAACCTGCGGTTAAAATATGTTTTGGCGTCTTTGTGAAACTGGAATTCATTTGTTGGTTGGTAAATTTTTGAGGTGTTTGTCCAAAAAGCCCAGCACCACCGGACGCAGGTCGCGTTGCACGGGCTGGAGATCGAAACTGTGCGGCGCGTCCGGAACGGCGATGAACTCGTGTTCGACCCCGGCCTTTTCCAGGGCCGCCGCCAGCCGCTTCGACTGTTCGATGCTCACGAGCTTGTCGGCCGTGCCGTGCAAAATGAGGAAGGGCGGCGAGTTGCTGCGCACGTAGGTGAGCGGCGACGCCACCTGGTACAGTTCCGGTGCTTCGGCGGCGGTTTTGGGCAACATGCTCGGGTGCTGTTCGAACGCGGCAACGTCAGCTATGCCATACATGTCCACGCAGCAGCTCACGGCGCAGGAAATATCACCATCCGGCCCAGCCGGATCAAGGCCGTCCGCTGGTGCCGTCAGCGCAACCATCGCCGCCAGATGTCCGCCCGCGGACTCACCCAGCACGCCGATGCGGCTGGGGTCGATGCCCAACCGATCCGCGTTTTTTCGGAGCCAGCGCACGGCCGTTTTGCAGTCCCATAAATTCGTCGGCCACACAACATATTTGCCCCACGCGAGCTTGTAATCAATGCTCATGGCGACATAGCTGTTGCGCGCCAGCGTGCTGCCAGTGCTGATCTCTCGTCTGGCATCACGCTTGCCATCATTCCAACCGCCGCCATGGATGATCACGACGGCGGGCAGGCGCTTGCCCGCAGGCAGCTCCAGTGGAAAATACAGATCCGCGTGTTCCGTCCGGTCGGCGGGCAAATACGCCACGTCACGTTCCACGCGGACATCGGCGGCGGTCACCACCCGACCGGCCGCCAGCAACAGACACAGCATGTGAAGCGGTTTCATTTCAATGGTTGTTACGCCGCGCCTTCAGGAACATGGCGCGGGAAACAGTGTCATTCTAAGCGGCGTGGGCGAACACTCCACCCTACAAAACAAAGGGGTGCCGGAAACTTCCGTTGCGGCCGGCCCAAGCACCACCGATCAGGATGGCGGGTTACGGGCCGGGGACTGGCGCAGTTTGTTGACCGCCTGCACCCGGCTCTGCACATGGAGTTTTTTGTAGATCTCGTGCAGATACCAGCAGACCGTGCTTAATGTGATCGCCAGCTTGTCGGCAATCTCCTTGTTGGCGTAGCCATTGGCCACCAGCTCCAGGATTTCCCGTTCCCGGGGCGCCAGCGCTTCCGTTGCCGTCGGCGCGGGTTTTGGCTCGTGAAACGCGGCGATGACTTTCCGGGCGATATCGCTGCTCATCGGGGCCCCGCCCCGGTGGGCATCCGCCACCGCTTCGAGAATTTCCGCCGCCGTGGCTTGTTTGAGCAGGTAGCCGTCAGCGCCCGCCCGCAACGCCTTGAAGATGTGTTCGGCGTCGTTATAAACCGTGAGTATCACCACGCGGACATCGGGCAGTTGGGGCTTGATGCGGGCGGTCACTTCCGCGCCCGAGAAGTCCGGCAGGTTGAGGTCCATGAGCACCACCTCTGGACGATCGCGCGGAATGCCTTCGATCGCTTCCGCGCCCGCGCCATACTCCGCAATGCAGGACAGACCGGCCTTGGACTCAATCACGCGGCGCAGGCTCTGGCGAAAACGGGCGTCATCTTCAACAATGGCAATTTTGATCGTCTTCATGTTTCGGGTTGGACCGGTATTAGAAATGTCACCACCGTGCCGCCGCCGGCGTTGCTGGTTAATTCACAACGTCCGCCAAGCCGGATCAGCCGTTCGCGCATCCCGGCCAGGCCGTGGTGCGCACCCTTGCCCGCCACCTCCTCCACGCCGCAGCCATTGTCGGCAATGCGGATCAACAGGCCGCCCGCCGCCGCCGCCATCGTCACCTGCACCTCCGTGGCGCCGGCATGGCGGATGATGTTGTTCAGGGCCTCCTTGTAAGCGTGGAAAAATTCATGGCGCTCTTCCGCGTTCAAGTTGCCCGCTGGCAGCGGTTCGGCCGCTTCCAACCGGCAGCGGATTCCGGCGCTGCCGAGCAATTTCTGCGCGTACGGAAACAAATAGTCCACCAGCGATTGCGACGTGTCGTTGGCCGGGTTGATGGCCCAGACGATCTCGTCCAGCGACGCGGCCAGCGTTCGCGCCCGGCCGGTGATCTCCTCCAGGCGTTCCCGATCGGCCGGCGGCAGTTCATTGCTCGTGCCCGCCAGATCACCGAGCAGGCCGATTTCGGTCAAGCCCACGCCCAGGTCATCATGCAGATCACGCGCGATCCGGTTCCGCTCCAGTTCCAGGGCGCGCTGATGTTCCAGCCGTTCCACCACCAGCCGGTGACGTCGCCGCAGCACCAGCACCACGACCCCGAACAGGCTGGCGAAACTCACCAGGCTGATGGCCAGTTTAAACCAGAGCGTCTCCCAGAAGTAAGGTTCGAAGGTGACCGGCAGCGTATCCCCGATTTTATTCCAGATGCCATCATTGTTGCACGCGATCACCTTAAAACGATAGCTGCCCGGCGGCAGATGGGTGTAGCTGGCCACCCGGCGCGTGCCGGCATCCACCCAGTTCTTGTCCAAGCCCTCCAGTTGATACCGGAACTGAACATTCTCCGGGGCGACAAAACTCAACGCGGTGTACTCGAACTGCACCTGCTGCACACCCGGCGGCAGCCGGAGCCCCTCCTTGTTGCCGGCCGCGCCCGGCCGCGCCGGCGCGGGTGTGCTGGTCGGCGTTGATAGTTTGAGATCCTGGTAAACGGCGGACATCCGGCCATCGGCGATGACGCGTTCGATGAATACATCGGGTTGCCGGTAATTCAGCCGGGCAAAATCAAGCCGCACCTCGGCCAGACCTGAAAGCATGGAGAAATACAGCCGGTCGTCTGACGTCCGCAACGAGTCCGGACAGTAATCAAAGCTCGCCTGCAATCCCGGCAACCCTTCACTGCGGCCGTAAATGACCGGCCAGACCCGGGTGGCGGCACCATTGGCCAGATCATCAAAATCCTGTTCGCGCACCTCATAAATCCCCTGATTGCCCGCGAACCACACGCTGCCACGGTCGTCCGTCAGAATCTGGGCGACGTAATCATTCGGCAAACCCTCATCGGTGCTAAACCGGCTGATGTTCCCGTTCCGTAGCCGCCCGACCCCGGCCCCGGCAAAGCCGATCCATAAATCACCGTTCGCCGCCCCATGCAGGCAGCGGATGGACCAGGCGGCCTTAATTGGCTTGACGGTCTCGTTCACCAAGGCATCGCCCGTCACGCGCACCAGCAAGCCGTCCGACGCGCCGACCCAGACATTTCCCGCCGCGTCCTCCGCCATCGCGCGGATAAAACGGTAGCCGGACGGCAAGTTGAACGGTTGCAGCGTGTCCCCGCGCAACCGGTATATGACTTCCGGCGAGTCCGTGCCGATCCACACATCGCCCCGGCGGGTCACCAACAACGAGCGCACCGCCCGCTCGTGCAATTCGACCCGGCGACCTAAATCCTTGAACTCGCCGCCGGTCCAGCAATACAGGGCACCGCGCCGGCCGCCGATCCAGACTGAACCATTCGTATCAGCGGTGGCACACGTCACATAGGTTTTCGCCGGAGCGCCGGCCGGCGATTGCACGATCCAATTTGTTCCCTGGCCGCGAACCAGCACGCCGTTTTCGCCCACCAGCCAAAGTGTGCCGGTCGCGTCCTGACAGACCGATTGCACTCCTTGAAACGGCAGCCCATCTGCCGGCCCGATCATGGAAGTCAGCCGCCGGTGCAGCCGGTTCAAACCGCCGCGCGTGCCCACCCACAAGTTGCCTTCCCGGTCTCCAGCCAGGCTGAGAATGGATGGATTGGACACTTCAACCCGCGCGACAGAGTTGCTGTCGCACCGAAACAAACCAGCGGAAACTGTGCCCACCCACACCGCCCCTTCGCGATCTTCAAACAACGCCGATGGCTCGAAACTCGATCGGCCACCGTCCTGGTCAGGCATGATTTTTCCCAGTTCGACGGTTTCCACCCCTTCATCAAATTTCAGGACCTGCTGCCCGGCACAGACCCAGATGCCGCCGGCATGGGCGGGGGCGATGCGCAGCGCGGGGGAGCCAAAATTTTCCAGGACGCTGAAGCGGCCGTTGCGAAACACGCCGACCTGGCTGCCTTTCGCAAACCACAAGGTTCCATCCCGGCTGGTGGTCAGCCAGCAGATGCCCATATCGCCGGGCAGGCCGTCTTTGCTGGTAAAGGTGTCCACCTTGCCATCCCGGGCGCAACGGATGACTTTGCCCGAGCTGTATGTGACCCACAGATCGCCTTTGCCGTCCATCGCCAGCGAACGTTGCGTGTCGTTTTTCGGCAGGCCTTGATCGGCCGAGAGCATCCGCACCTGCGCTCCGTCAAAACAAAACACGGCCCCGCCTTCATCCTTCGCCAGCCAGATACGCCCTTCCCGGTCCAGCAGCAGGACCCGCATCGTACCGGCGATGAGCCCCGGAGAACTGGCGATGCTCACCCGCTGAAATCGGACCCCGTCAAAACGAACCGTGCCGCCCTGCGTGGCAACCCACAAAAAGCCATCCGCCGTCTGGGCCAGCCCCACCACGCGGTTATCCGGCAGGCCGTCTTCCGCCAGCCACGTTCGCGCGAAATAGGGGATTTCGTTGTCTGCCAGCGCGTGGGGAACCAGGCTGAACCAGACGACGCAGCATAAGCTGGAAAAAAATGTTTTCACGCGGACTTGGCTGATCATACCGGAAACCCCTTTTGCTTTCCAACTATACGACGAATTTCCGGCGCTGCCTGGACTTCACCAGGTCAGCGCCGGCCTTGGCTTGAACCGCCGCCACCCAACCTATTATTGGGCGCTGATGCGGAAGAACTGCTGCGGATTGCCCGGCGTGATGGGGAAGGTGAAGTTCAGCGTCCCGCCCGTTCCGGCGTTGGTCTGGACGCCCGTCCAGACTGCGGGTGCCAGCGTCGGGGTCGCTTGCAGCACATAATTAAACCCAGACTGCGAAGCCGCCACTTGCAGGGTGAAATTCGTCCCGCTAACCGCTGGCGACGTGATGAATGGCGTGGGCGGAACGTTGGCCCCCACCTTGATGATGCCGCTCGCCAGTTGCGAGACATCCCAATACTGGTTCGTCGAGGACAGGGCCGGCAGGTTCGTCACCGCAAACGCGCCGCTGATGGTGCCGGAAAACAAATGGAACGTATCACCCGCCTGTAACGCGTCCCCCAAGTTCGTCACCGTCAGCGTGCCGCCATAGGCAAGTGTCGCCGCCGAGATCAGGTCTGCATTTTGCACATTGGTGCGGTTGAGTTCCATCAACGTCGTACCTGACAGCGTCAGGTTGCTGGAAAAGGTCAGGGTGCCCAGCGGACCCGGGCTGACCGTGCCGGTGACGTTGAAGCTGCCCGTGATATTGCCGGTGCCCGCGAGCGTTTGGGCCGCGCCGAGTGTGAATCCGCCTGAAACCCCGCTGACATCCAGCGTCGCCGGATTCTTGAGTTGGATGCTCGGGGTGCTGGCGATCGTGGCGCCCGCGCCCAGCGCCAGCGTGCCGTTTTGGACCACAGTCACACCGGAATACACGTTCGCGTTGTTCAACGTCCATTTGCCCGTGCCTTGTTTGGTCAAGGCAGGGACGTTCGCGCCGTTGTCGTTCAACGCGCCATTCAACACGCCGTTGCCGGCGCCGCTCAGGATGACGATGCGGCCCGTGACGCTCGGCGACACCGCGCCGTTCAAGGTGAGCAGGCCGCTGGCCACGTTGATTTCAGAATTTCCCGCGCCGGAACCCGGCGTGATGCTGCCTTCGATGGTATTGTTCCCGCTTAGGTTACGAATCACCTGCGTGACGCCGGCGTTCGTGTCGGAAGGCGTGTTGCCGCTGCTCGTCACAAAGGAGATCGCTTCCGGAATGTCGATGCCACCCTCCAGTTGCGCGCTGGCGTGGATAAGGGTCACGGTTTTCGCGGCGGTGCCATCACCCAGGGCGTAGCTGTTGGACAAAACGAGGGTGCCGCCGAACACGGGCGTGCCCGCGCCGGTCGTGACATTGCCCGTGAATGTGTTGCTGGAAGTGATGGTCAAGATTCCATAGTTGATCAAGCTCAGGCTGCCGGCCCCGGAGAGCTGGTTGTTCAACACGAAACTATTGCTGGAATTGATCGCCAGCTTGGTGGTGCTGCCGGCCAGATCGATGGTGCCGGGCGGCATCGAGCCGTTCGCCAGGCCGCTGCCGAGTTGCAAGGTGCCGCTGTTGACGGTGATGTCGCCCAACTGCGGCGCATTGGTGGTCGTGATCTCAAAGGTGCCGCCGTTCATGGTCACGCTGCCGCACAGATTGCTGTTGCCGGCCAGCACGATGGTGCCCACGCCGTCATTGGTCAGCGCCGCCAGCACCGGATCATTGCCCAATGAGAGCGTGTTCTGAAAAGTCAGGATGTCGCCCGCGTTGACTTCCGAGCATTGCAATGCCTGCTGGTTGCCGGTCACGGAATTCGCCAGGGTCATCAGCACATTGTTGTTCACGATCCGGATCTGCGATGGGCTGCCCACCGTGATCGGCCCCGTCCAAGCCACCTGGTTGCTCGTGGTGTTGGCATAGAGCGCCCCGGCGGAAACGGCGAGGCCGTAACCATTGATCGTCAGCGGTTCCGCCACGGTCCAGTTCCCAAAGCTGGTGAACCGGGCGCTGCCGCCCGCCTGCACCACCGTGCCGGCATTGGTGCTGCCCAGCGCATTGTTGTTTTGGATGTTGAGCTGGCAGCCGCTTTCGATCGTGGTCAGCCCCGTGTAAGAATTGGAGCCGGAAACGACCAGCGCGCCGCCGCCGCCCGTCAGCCGGATCGTGCCTGTGCCGCTGATGGCTCCGCTGACTCCGATGCCGCCGGAAGATAAATTTAGGAGCAATTGCCCGTTATTCGTGACCGGGCCGCTGCCCAGGCTGCCGGTGCTGCCGCCATTGCCGAGGGAAAGCGTTCCGGCCTCGATCAAGATGGGACCGCTGAAGTTGTTGCCGCTGGATGTCAGCGCGAGCACGTTCGTGCCGCGTTTATCCAGCAGATAGCTGGTGGAAATTCCCGAGCCGTCAAACGTGTAGGCCTCGGCCGTGTTGCTCACCGTGACTGTTCCGGGCGTGACCGCCACCGACACGTTGATGTCGGGCGTGGCCGAGCCGGAGTCATTGAACGTGACATTATCGCCCTGGTTAAAGTACAAGCCGGTCCAGTTCGGCGTGCCCGCCACATCCCAGACATTGCCCGAACCGTCGCCCGACCAGACCAGATTCTGCGGCGAGCCCGTAATAACCAAGTTCACCTGTCCCGGCGTGGAAGTGTCCAGCGCGAAGGTCTGGCTGGTGACCGGGGCGCTGAGTGCGAATGAACCGCCGCCCAACAGCGAGCCGGTGTAATTGATCAAGCGAAAAGTGCCGTTCCCCGCCACTCCGGTCGGCAAAAAAATCTGGATGGTGGTGGCGCCGTTAAGCGTCAACGAACCCGCCACGTTCAGCACATTGTTCGGGCTGGTCGTGAAGTTATATTGGATGGTGTCCCCGCCGGCGAAGACAAGATTGTTGCTCAAGGCCAGCCGCTGGCCAAACTGGTTGGTGATCCCGGCTTGAATGATCGAACCCCCGGACGTGCCCACATTTCCCAGCACCGCGCCGCCGCCGCGCAGAACCTGGCCCGAACCCAGGGTAAGCCCGCCGGGCAGAGTGGCATCTAGCGTCCCGTTCGTATCCACTTCGATCACCGCTGTGTTGGCGAGGGAGGCGCTGGCGCCCAGCTTTAGCAATCCGTTGGTGATGATCGTATTTCCGGAGTAGGTGTTGGCGCTGTTCAGTGTCCAGGTGCCGCTGCCGTCCTTGGTCAGGGAAACCGTGGTGGCCGAGCCGTTGTCAATGACGCCCGCAACCGAGCCGTTGCCCGCCCCTTCGAGCAAAACTCCGCGCGTGCCGGTCACCCCGCAGGTGATGCCGCTGCTCAAGGCCAGCGTCGTGCCCGCGTCCGCCTGAATGCCGACAAATGACGTGCCGCCGGAGGAGAGGCTGATCTCATCGCTGATGGCATTGTTGCCGCTGATGTTTTCGATCGCCACCGTCGGCCCGGTGCGCTGGGCCACGCTGATGGCGTTGCCGGTCGCAAGCGTGATATTGTTCGACAATTGTATCCCGCCCGTCTGGGCATTGTTCGGGCTGATCGTCAGCGTGGACGGGCTGGGCAACGCCGCGCTGTTGGCAATGAGCAACACGCCATTCGTGCTGATGGTGGTGACATTTTGGGTGCCGGTGCCGGTCAGCGCCAGCAGGCCGCCTTGAACGGACAGGTTGCCGGTCCAAACATTGTTGGCCCCAAGGAGAACGGTGCCCGTGTTTTGCTTGATCACCGAGCCCGCGCCGCCAATCAGATTGTTGACGACCAGATTATTCGTGGTGTTGAACGTCAGTGAGGTTCCGCTGTTGAGCGTGACGTTGCCTGAACCGAGCGCATTGGTGGTGCCGCTCGCAATCTGGAGGACGCCGCTTGTATTCGTCCAATTGCCGGTGTAGGCGGTGTTCGTGCCGGAGACAATCAACGCGTTGGTCTGTGTGATCATGGCCACGGTCAGGTTGCCGCTGCCGCTTAGCGTGGACAACAGCCCGATGTCACGGGTGGCAACCCCTTGGTCAGTGGTAAAGGTGGAATTGGTCAGCACCTGCAGCGTTCCCGCAATCGGCGAATTGGAGCCGCCGGGTCCGCCGTGATAGGTGATCGTTCCCGGGTTCAGCACTAGGTTCACCGTCGCCACCCCGTTGTTGTGTTTCAGATACAGGGTGCCGTTGCTCAGCGTCAGGCTGCTGCCGGCAAAAGTGGAAGCGGTGGCAACATTGGGCGTGCGTACAAAAAATGTGTTGGTTGTGAAGTAGGTGTTGCCACCGGTGGCGACCGCCGCCGGCGTGCCCCAGATCGCTGAACTCCAGCCGTTGGCATCGGCCCCGGACTGGTTCACCGTCTGGTAGATGACCGCCGCCGGGGCGGTCATGCCTGCCAGCAAAAAAATCCCCGTAAAAAATAATGTATTCCAAGCGGCGGTCTGCATCGGGCGGAAGTGTCTCATATCGGTTTGGTTCTGGGTGTTGGCGGTTGATTCTTTACGGCATCAGGCCGGAACGCTGTTAAGCGCTCTTAAGGCCGGATGGTTCACTCTAAACTAACGGTTCAAAAAAATTGTTCCACCCTACAAAACCATAGGGGGTGAAAATCTCCACAGATCAAGGCCCTGACCGGACCCGATAAAACTTTGCCGGGGCGTTGGTGGGGGCTGGGTCGGTGAATATGAAAACCCCTGATGGCACGGCATTGGTCACAAAAGCCGTCACCCATGCGATCAGATTGGTGGAGGACTGCACGGTGTAGCCGGACCCCCCATACGCGGTAACACTCATCTGAAACCGGCCATTGCCATACTGCACGCCCGAAAGCTGCGGAGGCGGCAAGGTTTGAACCGCCAAGTTCACGGTGTTTGTGGCGCTGAGCCCTCCAAGTTGCGCTACCGGAATGCCGCCCGCCAGTTTTGCGAGGTCCGAAGCGTTCAATGCGGCGCCATACAGCACCAGATCATCCAGATTCCCGGTGAACCAGCGCGACTGCCGGTCGGCGGTGACGCCACCGAAAACCAGCGGGTCAGCTTGGTCGAGCTGCCAGTTGACCGGTGCCACGCTGCCGACCTTGACGCCGTCAAGGTACAAACCCAACTGGCCGGCATTGCTGTTGGTCCGGGTAAACACCACGGCCACATGATGCCAAGCGCCGGCGGGAATGGTGCCCCCGATAAGATTCACGTCTTGCACACTGCTGGTGTTAAAGTGCTGCAACTGGATCTGGCTGCTGCTGTTGATATACAGACAAAGCTCATCTCCCGTGCCGCCAAACGCATCCCCTGCCCCCGTGTAAAATATGAAATCAACATTGGTGGCGTTGGGAACCGTGGTATGCCGGAACCAGGTGGCCAGCGTCCAGTCCGCGTTCGCCAAATTATAGGTGCTGGCGGGCAGCCAGGTCGCGAGGCGCGTCCCATTGCCGTCACCAACCGCCGTTAGCGCCAGCGATTGGGTGCTGCTGGTGGCCAGGGTTGCGGGCACGTTGGTGTCGTAAGCGCTGCTGCCGCCACCAAAATCTTCAACCGCGCCGGTCAATCCATAAATCGAGCTGTCGGTGACGCGCTTGTCCGCAGCCTGGCCCGGCGTTTCAAAATTGTAATATAACAGCCAGCGCGGGTCCGGACCCCGATCGGTTGCGACATAATTGAACGACGCCGCGCCAACATGATTGGTGGCGGCGAACCGAGCGGTGTGGCCATCGCCCAACAAAGCCACCGCGCCGCCGGCAGGATTTGTGACGGTAAAAAACATTCCCGTCGCCAGTGTCTCGATGTCCGAAACCAGCGGACGCAAATCGAGGTCCACATAGGTGTTGGTCACCACCGTTAAATTGGTGCCCGCCGTCGCCGGGGGCGTGTTCACCGGTTTCACCGTGAGCGTAAAGGTTTCCGGCGTCTGGTTGGTGCCATCGCCCACCAGCAGCAGCACGCCGGCTGAACCATTTTGATTCGCCGCCGGCGTCAACGTCACGGTCCGGCTCGCATTCGCGCCGCCCAAAACGATGTTCGCCGCCGGCAACAAATTGGTGTTCAACGAAATCGCCTGCACCGTCAACGACCCCGCCGGAGTTTCCGCGTCGCCCACCGTGAATGCATACGGTCCCGCCACCGCATTTTCATTGATGGATTGATCGGCAACATTGGAGATCGGCGGCGGCGTGTTGGTGTAAGCCAGCGGGGTGATGCGGATGTAATCGATTGTAACGTGATAACCACTTGAGTTCAGGTTGCTGCCCGTAACGGTGAAGCGAAATTTCCAGGTGCCGGCGTTGGTGAAGGTCGCGGTGCCCAGGTCAGTCACGTTCGCACCGACACCCGCAACGTAGGCATCCACCACGCTGCCAAGATTGCTGAAGGCGGGGCTGTTGGAGGCTGCGATGGCCGTCTGGAACTTGCCGGACGCGCCGCTCTGCCGGTAGCCGATCTTCACGTCCCATGGCCCCGGGAAAGGAACTGCCACTCCGAGCGTCATGTAGTCATTAACGCCGTTGGCTGCAAGTTGCAGCCCCGCGCCGGCGCTGAGCGTGTCCTGGCTGAACACGCCGGTCGTGTCGCCGCTGGAGACATCGAGCACCGGGAGTTTTTCGGCCTGGTTGGCCAGCGCATTCCACAGGGCCCAATAGGCGGGCTTTTTCTGATAATTCTGGTCGAACGGAAATCCGCCGGTGTAGCCGTTGTCACTGGCATCCGTAAATCCCCAGGTTTGGAAAACGGAGAAATGCGGCTGGCTCAAAGCCACGCTCATGACGTTCCAATAAACTTCTGCCTGCGCCGCCAGGTCCACCGGTAAGGCCACCCCATTGGTTTCTGGTATGGGTACGGACATTTCAGTGATCTGCAAATCCAGGCCCAGATTGTTGAACCGCTCAAAATTCGCGAGCATGCTGCTGTAATTGAAACCGCCTTCGCCCACGTGCATCTGAAAACCGATCCCGTTCAGCGGCACGCCGCGGCCCAAGAAATCCTGCGCCATCGCATAGATGGCGTCGGATTTGGCGTTGGTGGTTTCCGTGGAATAATCGTTGTAGATCAGCCGTGCATCCGGGTTGGCGGCGCTGGCGCGACGAAACGCGTCTTCGATGTAAAGCGTGCTGTTGGCTGGGTTAAAATCTCCAATGCCCGGATTGTCATACCAGAAATTTGTGGTCCGGATCTGGCCGCTGCTGTTGAAGGCTTCGTTCACGACATCCCAGCAGAAGGTGCTGCCCCGATACCGTCCGGCGACCGTGTCAATGTGATGAAACAGATAGTTCCGTATCTGATTGGTGGCGTAGCCCCCGTTGGTCAGCCAACTCGGAAGCGATTGGTACCACATCAGCGTATGGCCGCGCGCCGCCTGTCCGCCGGCGGCGTCAAACCGCAGGGTCGTGTCCGCGTTCGACCAGGTATAAAAGTATTCCTGCGTCCGCAGGGCCGCCCACTTCAGGTCATTTTCCGGCGAAGACAACGAGTATTGCCAGCGGAGGGTGCCCGCGTAGGCGGGAGTGGTCAGCATGGCGGGCTGGACGGCGGAACCGATCTTCAAGCCCGGCCAGTTTGTCGCCGCCTCCTTCAGCGTTTCAGCCTGGGTGGCGCAGGCCCGGGCCAGCAGCAAAATGATCATCGCAGCTCTTGCGAACAAACCGGGGCGCGCGCGGATAAAATTCATTCACAGAGGCGGTTCATCAGGCGGATTATGATCATCGCTGTGGAGATCAAATCAAGGAGCTATCTGTAATTGCGAAAGGGTCGCCGGATTGATTTGACCAAGGTCTTCCTGGTAAAAGTAGAAAAGTCTCGAGCTGGTGCTAAAGGTTGTGATTTGCAACAACTTCTCCCATTTGATCCAGGCGACCGAACCATCCACGGTCAAATGATTGGCCCCGTCCGGAAATGCCGCGTTCGGACGTTGATGGGCCACCAACTTTAGCGGGCTGGTTACATCCGCCCATGGATTTCCAGAACTTATCGACGGATTCTTGCAAACCAAATCCGCCGCCAGGACCCATGAAGGTCTGGACCGGCTCAATTTTGTGGGACTGCATGAGGCAATGCCGGTCGTATTGACCACGTTATACCACCAATAAATCCCGCCCATATACTGGTAGCCGATATTCCACTGGGGAGGCGTTTGGCTGCTTAGGCCGTCGTTGTAGGCCACGCTGCCGATGCCCAGCGATGGACAGGCCCAGACGGAGGAGGCGTTCGTTTGCGTTGGATCCAGGGAAATATCCTTGGACAAGGTGGCCTGCGGCGGATTTATCGCATGTTGATTATAAGAGCCTTTGACGGTGGCGCTGGCGGTTCCGGTGGCCGAACGCGCCTCAATCACATAGTCGTTGTTGTCGCCGGCATACACCGTCATGCCAATGCCGATCTGGTGCAGGTTGTTCAAGCAGGAAATCCGCTTGGCCCGTTCCTTGGCGCGTGCCAGGGCCGGCAGCAACATCGCCGCCAGGATGGCAATGATGGCGATGACCACCAGCAGCTCAATTAAAGTAAATCCTCTTCCTCGGCCGCACCGCCGGCCGATACGCGACCCAGCAACGGTTTTGGTAGTCAATCGCGATTTCATAATTTGCATAGTCATGGGATGTCGAACAAGCTGTCCGAGGTGGCTGTGTTTGTTTTGGTAGTTAATAATACCCTGCCACGCCCATGGCTCTACCCTATAAAAGCATAGGGGCCAAATCCCTTACGTCCCCACCAACACACCTATGGCAGTTGAACTTAATATTTGCACGGCGGCAGGTAGGGCGGGCAGTCCTCTGCCCGCCGCCGCTTGCCAACGAACACGTTCAGGCTTGCCACGACGGCGCGCACGGAGTGACGCGCCCTACCGATGCCAATGTTGGCAAGAACTGTTATAGATGATTAATAATGAAATGGTGTGCGTGGTGCGCGCTCACTGTGAAATACCCCACGCAGTGTGATCTCATGCGGGGAAAGAAATCGTTTTCCACATCCCGAATGAGCCTGCCTGGTTGTGAACCATTGTCCCGCTAACGTCCCGGCCCTCCGCTGTCACGCTGCTTATTTTCCAGCCGCCTTGGGCTCGCCCGCCTCCGCCGTCTTCAGACAGGGTGCCAGTTCCGGCACCGACTGGGCCAGCCCCGTCACCACCAGCTTGGCAAAGACCGTGCTGCCCTCGGCATTCAAGTGCGTGTTGTCCACCGTTTCCACGGCATTGGTCCCCTTGACGCGCGCACTCAACTCATTGCACTTTTCAACGCCAAGCTGCTCGCACAATTCCTTGCTGCTGGCGTGCAGATCAATCAACGGCACGTTCTTTTCCGCCGCGATCTTTTTCACCACCTCCACATAAGGCACCAGGCTCGACGTGATTTTACCGTCGCCATTTTTGTTCCATGACCGCCGCACGAGCGACGTGACCAGTACCGGCTTCGCGCCGATGGCCCGCGTCTCATCCACGTAGCGCGTCATGTTTTCGCGGTAGGTCGTCTCCGGCTGCGTCTCGCGCTCCGGCCCCTTCCCCGGCTCGTCATTGTGACCGAACTGGATGAGGTAATAATCCCCCTTCAAGGCCAGCGCGTTCGTCCACCGGCCCTCGGCCATGAAGCTCTTGGAACTGCGCCCGTTGGCCGCAGTATTGATGCACTCCGCCTTGTCAGTGAGTAATTGTTTAAAGCCCGTGCCCCAGCCGGTCCGGTCATTCACCGTCGAATCGCCCACGAGGATGATTTTGACCTTCGCCGGCCTGGCGTCATCCGCCGCCATCGCTCCGGCGGAACAAAGCAAGGCGGCGGCCAAGAAAAGAAATTTGGATTTCATGTCGCCATATTAGTCATCCGGCCCGCACGGCACATGTCGATTTTTTGCAAACCCGGTTGAATTTTTTGCGGCGCAACCATCCATCATGAATAGGTAGGGATGCCGCACTGCGTGGTGGCCGACTGCTAAGTCTCCCCGTCGCCGAGCGAAGCGTCAGGCGACGGAACCGGACGACCGGGACGCATATCTTTCCCTTCCGCAAGTGTGCGACAGGCCCCCTCTCACCGTCATTTTTCTACAACCACCTGCGCGCCATCCATCATCACATCAAACTTGTAATTATATCCGAAGTCCTTGTTCGTGGAGAGGATTCCCGTCACCAGCACGATGTCGCCCAGCTTCGCCGGGGAAGTGGTCGTGACGGCCAGGTCCAGATCATTTTTAGCGGGACTGCCGGAACCGTCCCGGATGTGCAGCCAGTTTTTCCCGAGGATCATCGCGTTATATTTGACCACCCGGCCGCGTACGGTGACCGGTTTGCCGGCCAGCGAGGGGGCGGCCGCAAAAATTTGCTGGATCGTTTTCCCGCCGGCAGCCGGTTTGATTCCCGTCAGGCTCAAGTCGGGGGTCGCGGTTTGACCGGCGAGGGGCGGATGTCCCGGTGGCAGGACTTGCGGCGGAGCCTGGGCCGGCATGCCCGCCACGGGCGGATGTCCGGGCGGCAACGCTGCCTCCGGGCTGGCGGCACCGTTGACCGAAATGCTGCCGGTGAAATAGACCAGGGCAAAATCGCGGTTCAACGTCTTGCTGTGGTAGTTTTGCATCGGGTCGCCCGCCGCGAATGTGACCGTATCCCCCACTTTGACGGCAAACCGCGTCGAGGCGGCCCAAACTTTGTTCGTCCCGGTATCCGCCAATACGTACGTATAGCTGGAGGCGTCCATGGTTTCAACCACCTTGCCCGTGAGGTTGCCTTCAGTGGCAAAAACGGCCGGAGCCGCCGGCTGGGCGCCGGCAAACGGGAGGGGGACGACCAGACAAGCAATCAACAGGAGACGTTTCATATTCATGTTATGTTGGGTTGGTGGTTAAAATTTCGCCGCGTCTTTTAATAGGCACTGTTCTTGTGATCCACACCGTGGCACATCAGATTACAAGTGCCCTTGAACGTGCCGGTGGAAATGTAGCCCAGCAGCCCCTGTGAATTTGGCGTGACGTAGCTGGTGTTGAAATTGATGAGGTGCGGCACGGTGGCAACCCCGTGGGAATCGTGGCAGGTCGTGCAGGCGGCCATGTCCTTCACGACGTGTGAATTGTGGAGCGGGAAGCTCCGGCCGCTCAAAACCACGTTCCGGTCATGGCATTTATAACAGAGCGCGTAAGCGACGGTGCTTTCAGGCTGGTTGTCCACCAGCGTGAGATTCCGTTCCAAGATGGGCCGGTAGATGGAACCGTGCGGGCCGTTGGCCCCGGCTCCGCCGGCTTTTGGCCCCGTATCACTGTTGTGGCAGTCGGTGCAGTACATCAGGCTGTTCCGCGTCCACGGGGTGATCAGGCTGGGCACACCGGCCGGGTTTTTACCAGGCATTTCAACCGGATGAAAGCTCTGGTTGGCGCTGGAAAATTGCAGGCGCGTATTCGTCTCGGGGAACTGCCGCGTGACTGCCGCCGGACCGCGCGCGACACTGTCCGCATGGCAGCGGTAGCACAATTCATATTCCTTTAACAGGGGCTTGATGACGCCGCCCGCGGCGGTGACTCCGGTGACCCCGGCCAGCGCGCCAGAGGCGTTGGGCACGGCCGCCACCGTGGCGTTGGCCGCGTGGGCATCATGGCAGTCCGCGCAGACCACATGCCGTTCCTTCGGATTGATGGGGTCCTCCAACGGCGAATGCGCCCGGGGGTTGAGCGTGATGGGATGGATGCTGATCTTTTGAAAATCAGACGCGATGTTTTTCTTCACCGTGACGCCATCGTGGCAGTTCAAGCAATTTTGCTCCGGGACCGCCGACTGCAGCAGATGTTTGCTGGAACCGGACTTGTGGTTCATATGGCAGGTTTCGCAGCCCATGGCCTGGATGCTCGCGCCCATGGCCTTGGCCGACAACGCCGCCTTGCTGGAGGCGCCGGACTTTTTGGCGAACCGCGCCACGATCGACTGCGGAACGGGCAGCGGCGAAATGGCATGGGCGGAGGTGGTCCACTGCCCCGGCTGATGACACACGGCGCACAGGGCCGAACCGCTGTTGTTCATCACCAGGAAATTGTTAAACTGGTTGTCGTGGGGATTGTGGCAGGAGGTGCATTGCACATCGTACTCGCCGTTCAACAGCTCCAGCTTGACCGCTGGATTCAGCCCTAGCCGCGGCTGCAACGTGGAATCAGCCTGCGCACACAGGTCATAATTCATCGAAATGGGATGGTCACTGGATAGGTCCGTGCCGAGATTTGCGGGGTCTCCGACCGGCATGGTGGTGATGGTCGCACCGTTTTGAGTGACCGACACCGGCATCACGCTCGTGCTGATGCTGCCGAGCGCCACCGTGCCGTCGTGGCAGCTCAAGCAAAGCCGCGAGGAACCGCTCGGCTGCGGGATCGTGATGTTTAATGATTGCAGCCGGGAGCTGGTATACACCACGTAGTTGCTCACCGAAGACATGGAGTGATTCCACAGCGGCGTCACTCCGTTGGCCTTGTGTACCGTGTGGCAGAAGATGCACGGATTATTTTGGGAGGCGGACTTGATGGTGCCGGGGCCGCTGGCCGACAGGTTGTGGACGGAATTAATGACGCTGTCCGCCCTGACCGGACCGGCACAGGTGAGCACAACCAGGATCAAGCCCAGTTGCCGCCAAAAGGTCCGCAGACCATCCGGCACACCCAATAATGGAGGAAAATTTTTCATGGCTGACCGAGGTATTTGTAAATCTGCACGCGGTGATTGAACGAGTCCGCCACGTAGATCCGGTTGTCTGCGCCGATGGCGATCCCGTTGGGCAGGGATAAATCACCGGGGCCGCTGCCCCCGGCGGCAACATTGAGGAGCAGCCGGCCGGCGTCATCAAAAATCTGAAAATTGTCAAACACCGCGTCCACCACGTAGCTGTGCCCCTCCGCATCCACCGCCACCCCCTTGGGCCGCGCGAAATGGCCGGAGGTGTCGCCGTTGCCGCCGAACTGCGACAGAAAATTCCCCTGCAGGTCAAACGTTTGCACCCGGCAATTCATCGTGTCGGCAACCAGCAGATGCCCGCGCGCATCGGCGGCGGCGCAGGTGGGAAAATTGAATTCGCCCGGCCCCGTGCCGCGCTTCCCGAAACTGGAGCGGAATTGGCCGTCCAGCCCAAAAACAAAAACGGCGTGCGCCTGTGCGTCCACGACGAACAAGGCATCACCGGCGATGGCCAGCCCCACCGGGCGCTTCAGCGGCGCGCTGATTTCAAAAACCGCCTTGCCGTCGTCGCGGAAGGCGAAAACTTTAGCCAGCTCTGAATCCGCCACATAAAAAACTCCGCCGCGCCGGGCCACGGCGACCGGTGACGCGAATTTAACCTTCCCCACCCCGGCATATTGCCGCCATTTCTTGCGGCCGAAATCAACGTAGCAGACCAGGTTGGCATCCGTATCCGTGAGACAAAGATTGCCGGCCTCATCCAGCGCCACCCCGAACGGCTTGCGCAGATTAAACCTTTCACCTGTGTCCCCCGTCAACCAGCCCGCCAGCCTGTGCCATGCCCCCGGCTGCTGGCCGATGTCCGCCGGACCGTGCAGGCTGTGGTCATAGCGGATGCGCGGCTCGTTGGGGGCCGGCGGCCAGACCGGGGCCGGCGTTTCCGTCGTCACCACCCGCGACGACGGCGTGGCGCACGAGACCAGCAGGCTGGCCGTCAGGCCGGCCAGCATCATTTTCCATGTGGACCGTGCGTTCATGTCAGAAATTACGCCGCATGCGTATGAAAAAGTAATCACGTTCGCGGGTCTCCGTCGAGAACTGCTGGTCATCATGCTGATAACCCGCGTGAAATTCCAGTTTGCCGACCGTCCAATCCAGATAAATGCGCCCGGCAAACATATCCTCGTCATAACCGCCGCCGCGCTGCTGCTGAAAGCCCGCCTCCGCATTCACACTCAAGGGGCCGGGCGGATGCCAGTCATAATGAAGCATATAACTGTAGAAAGCCAGATCTTGGGCCGGCGTGTCCCCATATTCGGTGCCCGCCGAAAAATGGTTCCATTGCTGGTTCAGATTGATGCTCATGCTGGAATGGAGGGAAAGCGGGGTCGCATAACTCTCCACCAGGGAATAGATCCGCGTCGAGGAATACGTGGCACGTTGATCAGTGTAAGTCGCACCCGCATGCAGGTTATGCCAGTTGACATCGCCGCCAAAATCAACTTCTTCCATGTCCTGCAGAATAAACCCGGCGGCATTCGCGTGATTCATGGTCCGGCTGTAACCGGCATGAATCCCCGCCCGATCCCCCCAAAAACGCAGGCTGATCTGCCCCTGATAAGTGAACACCGAGTAGCTGCCCGAGGGGTTCGACTGCACGACATACGTAATGGCGACCACGTCGCCATTGCTGACGTTATGCAGCCCGCCCGAAAAAAACTGGATCCGCCAAGGATCTGTGCCCGTGTTCGCCACCCATTCGTTGCTGTCCAGCGGGACACCATTTTTAGTGATGGTAGTAACGGCAATGTCCCCCGGTGTCCGCAGGGTGATGATCATCGGGCCCTGCGCGGGAATGGTGTAAGATTCACCCGGGACCGTCGTTTCCGGACCGGTGGCCTGCTGGTCCGTCAGGTCATAAGACATCCCGTTATCGATGGATAAATGCCCCCAATCACCCAGCCGCTTGGTGTAGTCCGCCGACTCCGAAGTCCCGATGCTCTTCGCATCAATGCTGGAGTCGTTGTAACTGCTGTTCACCGTCGACCCGTGCACATCCATCTGGGATGCCAAGCTGTCAAAGAGCTCGTGACGGAGACCAGCCGAAACGTTGTTTTGAATTGCATCGTAGCCATTGCCAAAATTGTCGTTGAACGCGTAGTTGTAGAAATTTTGCAGGTGCGGCGTCAGCTCCATGTTGAAGTTCAACGCCGCATTCAGCGAGGAGGCGCTGGTGCCGCCATAATCCTGCTCCGTGAAATATAACGATGAAGCCAGGGTGTTTTTATTAAAATGTTCGGAGTCCGTCAGGGCGACGTGCTGGGATCTGCTTTGGCTGGAATAAGACGTGCCGCCATTCTGGGTCTGGTTTTCATATTCGTTGAATTGGTAGCCAAGGTCCGTCTGGTCCAGTCCTTTTCGTTGATTGTTCGCGTGCAGGTCCAGCTTGAGCTGCGAGGTGTCGAAAGTCTGGCTGTAGGCGTCGCGTTGTTCATCGAGCTGTTCCAGACTGATCGTCACCGGCACCAGCCCATCGCGATAGCCCGTAAAAACCCCCCAGCCGCTCGAGTCCACGGTCTCCGAGTTGAAAAAATCATATTGCACGTCCTGATGCGACCGGTTGAAGGAAAACGTGGTGGCATAGGGCTTGACCTCCAGCAGGGTGACCGAGCCGTGGCCGTTCAACATCATCTCCTCCGTCTGGGAACTGGACGATCCCGACCGGGTTTGCTGCCAGTAATAACCCGGCTCAAACAGCAGCGAATAGGTCAGCAAATCCGGATGGTAAACGTAATTGTTCCATTGGATGCCGACGGCGGGCATCACGGACACCCAGAACAAATCCGGCACGTTGCCGCCCCCGGAGGACTTGTAAGTGCTGCGCTGCGACTCCACGTCTGTTTTAACATAGGTCACATGCGGAACCAGCATCGTCCACAGCGGGTCTTCCCGGTACAGCCCCCAACCGCCGCTCTGCGCCAGGCCGCGCGACGCCCCGGTCGCCAGCACCAAGGTGGCGATGGATGCCGGCAGATACCTGAGATATGGATGCGGGCGCGGATTCATTTCGGTTTCGCCGCAGGTTTCAACAGGTTTTTATCCGTGCCGACGTGCGGATCGTGGCACAGCGTGCAGCTCTTGCCCTCCGCGCCGGCATGGCCTTTGACGGCTTTCAAATCCTTGTCGTCATGACAGTCGCCACAGAGCTTGAGGGTGTTCTTCAGGAGCAGCTTGTCCTCGGTGGATTGGTGCGGGTTGTGGCAGCCGGCGCAATCCTCCACGACGTCGTGCTGAAACTTCGCCTTCTCCAGGAAATTGTCGTGGCAATCCCAGCACAGTGCCGGTGTGTTTTTTTTCACCAGCTTCTTGTTGTTCGAGGCGTGCGGCGCGTGGCAGGCCAGGCAGTCACCGTCGCTGACGGGCTGATGGACAAATTTCTTCTTCGCGATGTCATCGTGACAATCCATGCAGGTGTCCTTCACGGATTTCTTGAGCAGGCCCTTGAAGTTGGTCGCGTGCGGCGCATGGCAGTCCAGACAGTCGCCGGCCTCGACCGCCTGATGCTTGAATTTCATCTTCGCCAGCGGATCGTCATGGCACGTCAGGCACAGATCGTTGCCTTTCTTGACCAGCAGATGCTGGTTGGGCGACTGGTGCGGCGAGTGGCAGCTGATGCATTCACCGTTTTCAACCGGCTGGTGCTTCACCTTCTGCCCGGCCAGAAAGTCCTTGTGGCAGTTGAAGCAAAGCTGGGGCGCCGGGGCGGTCAGTTGCTGCGAAAACGACGAGACATGGCATTCCGCGCATTTGTTCTGGATGAACGGCGGATGAAAATAGTTTCCCGGCGGCTTGGGCTTTTCCGCCGGCTGGGCGGTTCCGGCCACGGTGTTGGTGGTGACCACCACCCCCTTGACAACATTGGTGGAAGTGACCGAGGCATTTTCCGCCGGGACACCGTCAAAGAAAAAGGTCAGCCACTTCCGATTGGTCGCCGTGGTGCAGCCGCTGGTCAGCAACAGCCCCGCCAACGCGGCCATCAAGCCCCGGAAAAATAGCTGGTTCAATTTCATGTTTGCGTTTCCCGGCCCCCGCCAGCGGACCGACCACCGTGAATCATTTATTTTTTATGGCCAAAACCGTAGATGCTCACCTTGTGGGTGCCCATTTGATTGATCACAATCACGAGGTATTCCACCTTGAAATCCGGCGCGGCGTAGCTTTGAAAATAACCCACGTCGTCATAATCCAGTGCCACCTTGGCCGGCAGGTTTTGGATTTCCCGGGTCGCTCCCGGCTCGCCGAACCAGGTCAAAGGCCGTCCTTGCTCGTCAAAAATCTGGACCACCTGCGACAACGCATCGACCGCGTAAAGGCGGTTCTCCCGGTCCACCGCCACGCCTTTCACCCGCGCAAACTGTCCGGTGCTGTCGCCCATGCCGCCGACGTGCCGCAAATGATTCCCGTCGGCGTCATACACCTGCACCCGGAAGGCCCCCGTGTCCGAAACGTAAAGCCGGCCTTGCGAATCCAGCGCCAAATTGGTGGGCATGAACAGGCGGCGCGCCACGTTCGTACCATCCGATCCCCGGGGAATATCGAATAGATTGGTTCTTGTCGCCTTGTCGTAGACATGCACGCAGTGATTTTGGATGTCCGCCACATAAATCCGGTCCCGGCTCAACGCCACATCGCGCGGCTTCATTTCCCCGACCTTGCCCAGCGCCGCCACATAATCCTGGTTCTTGTCAAAAATCACCACCTGGTCGCGGCCCGAATCCGCGACATACAGGGCGCCATCCGTGTCCACCGCCAGGTTCAGTGGCACCCTCAGCCGTCCCTCTCCATCCCAGCCCTTCAGGTGCATCTCCCGCGTCTGCAAATCGACCACGATCAACCCGCCGTAGTCCGTGTCGCAAATGTAAAATTTCTTTCCACTGGCGGCCACGCCATAGGGCTTGGAGATTTCCTTGGTGGCCGGCTTCTGGCCGGTGACGTACGACATGAAACTGCGGTCATTCCCGCCACGAAACTCCTTCTCAGTATGAAAAGCGGTTAGGAATTGGAGGTGCGGCTCGTCCGGCGGCGGCGGGAAAAATTCATAGGTCTTTTTGGCCGTCTGGTTGGACGTGGCGCAACCGGCGATCAGGCCCAGGGCTGCGGCCGCAATCACCACGCGCAAGCCCGTTAATTGTAAATTGTCCAACGTTTTTTGGATCGATTTATTCATATGTCTGGTTTGGTTGTACAGGGGTTCTGCTCCCCGTTGGTTCTGCATAAGCATCTCCCACTCCGGCACGCATGACTAAACCTATCTTGTCTTTGTATCCGCATAATTTGTGTAGTCGGAATTTTGACGACGCTGGCCCCGTCCTCCGCCCATCGCCACCAATCGGTCTCCAAGCCGTGTCCCTAAAAAAGCGAGACCCTGTTTGATCAGGGTCTCGCGCGATGACCGCGCCGAAACCGGTGCGGTTGTTTGCAATTCAATTACTGTTGGTGGCAGGTTTCGCAGAGCGCCGCATTGTTCAGGTCCACAATCAGGTCGTGGCTGATCGTGGCCGACGCGCCGACGACACGATGGATGTCATGGCAGGAGGCGCACTCCACGGTTTGCTGCGGGCCCTTCAACATCTGCGCGAAGACCGTACCGGCTGCCGGCAAGGGACGTAAGGTCGGATCCGCGACGATTGCCGCCGAATAGCTGACCCCGATCGGGTGCATATGGGTCAGGTTGTTATTGCCCAGATAGGGGCCGCTGCCCGTGGCTCGCACAAAGTCGCCAGCGGTGGCGGCAGTCGTTTCCACGGCAAAGGTCGGGACATAGAACGCCGTGGCCCCGGCGGTCTTGCCGTTTTGGCTGGGCAGCGTCGCACCATAGCTCTGATTGACCGCCACGGAACCGTCGTGGCAGCTCAAACAGGCGGCCGATGAACCGAGTGTCGCGGTGAGGTTCAACGCATTGAACGTGAGACTGTTGCCTTGATCATACGTGACATAGCTGCTGTTTTTCGAGGCGGCATGATTCCACAACGGGGCGTGGGTCTGGCCGGCATCCGGCGCTTTGTGCGGGATGTGGCAAATCTGGCAGGGATTGTTGTAGGTCGTCGTCTCGCCACCATAGATATAGGTCGCATATCCGTTGGTGCCGGAACTGAAGTCGTGGGTTGATCCAATTAACGTTGCCTTGCTGACCGATGGCATCAATGCCACCGTGGCTCCCAAGGCGAGGAGCATTGTTAGTTTTTTCATAGTTGTATTGTGCACGTGCTGTTTTTAGTTAGTTCCATCCCGAAGTCGCCTGACGCCGGGCGGTTCCAGCGAAAAACCAAGCACGTACTCTGCGCCTGACTCTTCGTTGAAAATGTTTTGTTCATGACAAATTCTTTCAGGCGGCCACACCGCCCATGATCCAGCCGGGCAACAACTCCACGGCTTCCGGCGCTTTTTGCCGGGGGACGATTCAAGCTTGCTCATCAGTTCGGCCGCGCGGCCGGCGATGATTTCATTGCAAAAGGAAAGCTCGTGTTCGCGGTTCTTCGTGTTTTCGCGGACCACGGCCTCCAGATCGTCGATGTCGTACAGGAATACATTTGGCAGTTCCGCCACGGCGGGGTCGATGTCGCGCGGCACCGCGATATCCACCAGAACGAGCGGGCGATTCCGGCGCGCGGGCAAAATCTTTTCAATGTCTTCGCGGCGCAGGACGATGCCCGGGCTGCCGGTCGAACTGACCAGGATGTCGGCCTCGGTCATCGCCGCGGCAGAATCCTCGATGCGCACGGCGCGTCCGCCGAATTCCGCGGCGAGCTTTTCCGCGCGCTCGACCGAGCGGTTGGCCACGAGCACCGTTTTCGCGCCGCGCTTGGCCAGATGTTTCACGCAGGCCTCGCCCATTTTTCCCGCGCCCACAATCATCACCGTCTTGTCGCTGAGGTCGCGGTCGAAAACTTTCTCGGTCAATTCCACCGCCACGCTGCCGACGGAGGTGGCGCCGCGGCCGATCGCTGTGTTGGTGCGGATCTGCTTCACGACCTGGCAGGCGGTCTGGAACAGCCGGTTCATCTTCTTGCCGGTCAGCCCCGCGTCTTTGGCGGCTTGATACGCATTCTTGACCTGGCCGGTGATCTCCGTCTCGCCCAGCACCATGGAATCCAGCCCGCTGGCGACCGCGAACAGATGTTTGGCCGCCTCGGCACCTTCCTTGACGTACAGATGGGGCGTGAAATCAAAATCCGTGTTCGTCAGTTCTTGAAAGAGCTGTTGCACCCGGCCGTGGATCCAGGGCGAGACGCCGTAGATTTCCACGCGGTTGCAGGTCGAGAGGAGCACCACCTCGGAGAGATTGCCGCGCAGTTTCAAACGGCAGCCACAGCATTGGAGGCGGGCGCGTGACACGGCGAGTTTCTCACGCACCTCCACGGGCGTCGTCTTGTAGCTCAAACCTGCGACAAAGATTTTCATGGTGTTGTTAAATTAAACCGATTTTGTGCTGCCGCCCGGCAACTTCTAATCGGTTTAAGATTTTCATATTAGAAATCTAGGTTCATCCCGCCCCCGCTGCTCACCATTCCTTGTGTAAGCATCAACAATTATTGCTGCTTCCGGTCTTCGAGCGGGTGCTCGTGCTGTTGGAACTCCTCGGAGATCTTCCCGTCCAGACACGCCGTGTTCAGGGGGTACACATCCGGATCAAAAACGACGTGGTAGAAGTGCCAGACAACAATGGCGAGGCAGGCCAGCACGGCCTCGTAGTAATGGATGGTGGTTGCAACCTCGATGGCCCAGCGCGGCAGAAAACGAGTCACGTCCAGTTTCAGCCAGATCATCAGGCCGGTGGCACCCATGAGGATCGTGCCCCAGACTACGGCCCAATATTCCATCTTCTCCGCGTAGCCGAAGCGGCCGATCTGCGGCTTGTGCTTCTGGAAACCGCACAGGTAACCCACTGCCAGCCAGACATCCGCCAGGTCCTTTTTCACCGGGAACAGGTCGCATACCAGCTTGCGCCCGTCCTTCGTCAAAAGAATATAGACCAGGTGATACGCGCCGACGGCCAGCAGCACGATGCCCGCGATGCGATGCAGCCAGCGGCGGAACGGTTCGTACGAACCCAGCCCCTTCGCCAGCCAGGAATCCGGGAACCGCAGCGCAAAGCCGGAGATCGCCAGCAGGATAAAACTCGTGGCCAGGGTAAAGTGCTGCCAGCGCTGTGAAGCGCTCATGCGCAACACCGGGCGCGCCGTGGCGCGCAGCCGCGCCGCCGTTTTGCGCACGAATAAAATTCCGTTGTGCAGCGCCATGCCGCTGATCGTCACGACGATCAGCACCATGTAAACCTGCCGCACCAGGCGGTTCAGACGGCTGCCCCAATCTGCGCCGGCGGCCTGTCCGTCGGACGCGACATGGATCTTGCCAAGCGCAAAATTCGTGCCCGTGCCCGGATGACACTGCCCGCACGTCTGCACCAGATGCGCGGCGTTGATCGTGGAATTGGTGTCCGACGACGGCAGCACCTTGTGCCAGCCATGGCAGCTCGCACAGTTCGCCGCGACCGTCGAACCGTACTGCCCGGCGAGGCCGTGGTAGCTTTCAAAAAATGTCTTCACGCGGTCGGCCGGCAGGTTGTACCGCGAGTTGATGCGTTCCGACGAATGGCAGCGGCTGCACACCTCGGCGGAAACCGTCATGGAGCCGGTATTTTTCAGGGAGCGGATCTGGTGCTCGGCATGGCAGCCGGTGCAGGTCGGCGCGTCATGCGAACCGGCGGCCACAGCCTTGCCATGGACGCTTGCCGCCCACTCGTGCGCCTCCTTGCGATGGCACACGCCGCAGGTGTCCGCCTGCCGGGTGAAATAAAGCGGCGAGCTCGGCGAATTGTCCGAAATGATTTTGTGCGAATCATGGCAGTCCTGGCACGTCGCCGCGTCATCGTGCCCCGCCCGGAGCGCGATGCCGTGCACGCTGGCATTGAAGGTCTCCGCCTGCCGCTCGTGACAGGTCGCGCAGTTTACCCGCGCCACCAGTTTGTTGTCATCCGGATGCTTGGCGGTGATGTCCGCGTGACAACTGATGCAGGCATTGGTGCGATGCGCCGAGAGCTTGAACTTGGCATAGTCCACGAACAAAGAAGTGACCTTGCCGCCGGCATTGGTTTTGGTGAGGGTGTTGTCACCGTGACAATCGAGGCAATCACCATCTTTTACCCCGGCGAACGCAGAAAGCGCTGCAACGGTGAACACCAGCAGGAAAACATGCCAAACGTACTTCATCCCTGTAATTTCGGGTCATCCAAACGCATCGGCTCTACGTTGGTTGTGGAATTTGCGCCGTCTTTTGGCGGGCAAAAGCACAGAAATGGTGATTCCGACAATCAGGCGGCGAAGGTTTGTCAGAACGAAACGGACCAAGGTTATCTCACTTTTCCATCGCCGCATCATCACAGCCACCCCAAGTCCTGATGTCCCGCCAATAGGTGCTCATAAGCAAAGTGAGTCCGGTTAGCATGGGAAGATGTCACGAAAGAGTATTCCGGTAGTTTTATGGGCGGCGCAGGTGGTGCGTTTGACTCTCTGGATTGGGGCTGGGTCAATGCCGCCAGCAGTTTTGTTCCCGCCGATCAACAACCTTCAAACATACCCCAAAGGGCAGATATTCAAGCGGACGGGCTTGAACAATGATGGGGGTGAACAAACATCAGGCTGGCAACACCCAAATCGCCGAGGCTGTTTCAGAAGCTGGCCCCGGCTGTTTCCACCCAATGGCAACCCATGAACGCACAACTCACGCCAACACCAGGCCTTCGCCTTCCATGAAACGGCTCCAAGCCATTTTCGTGGCGGCGACAGGTCATCGTGCCATTCTGGGGGTGCTGCTTCTTTTTGTTCTCGTGTTCGTGGTCTATGCACCGATCCTGCCAGGAAGCTTTTTGCTGGATGACCATCGCCTGATCAAGGAGGACAACGCGCTGGTGAATGGCGAGCTGAGCCCGCTGACATTCTGGTTTCAGACGGACTTTACGCTCTCGGCGGTCGGTTGGTGGCTGCAATGGCTGGCCTGGGGGGAACACCCCGGGCCGTATCACGCGGTAAACATCGCCCTGCACGGGTTGAGCGCGGTGTTGCTGTGGCGTTTGCTGGCACGGCTGAAAATTCCGGGCGCGTTCCTGGCGGCCGCGCTGTTTGCGGTGCATCCGGTTTGTGTGAACTCGGTCGCGCGCGTTTCCGAGTTGAAAAACACACTGTCCCTGCCCTTCTTCATCCTGAGTTTCTGGCTCTATCTCCGCTATGAGGCCCTCCGGCTGATCCCGGCGGTTCCCGGCCGCCGCGATGGTGCACCATGGTGGCTGGCGGCCGCGCTGATCACGTTCATCCTCGCGGCCTTGAGCAAAACTTCCACGCTCATGCTGCCGGTGGTGCTGCTGGCCTGCGCGCTCTGGCAACGCCGACGGATCACCCGCCAGGACCTGTTCCAAACCACGCCTTTCTTCATTCTGGCGCTGGCATTCGGCCTGATGTCGGTCTGGTTTCAAAAACATCAGGCGATGGCGAGCGCCGGACAAACGCTGCCACACGAAAGTGTTCCGGAGCGGCTGGCGATCGCCGGCCATGTGCTCTGGTTTTATCTGGGGAAAGCGCTGGTGCCGGTGAATTTGAACTTGTTTTATAAACCGTGGAAGCCCGATATGTCGGCGTTCGGAGCGTTCCTCCCAGTCATCCTGTTGCTGGCCACCTTCGCAGTGTGCTGGCATTTCCGCAAACAATGGGGATGGCATGTGCTGTTCGCCCTGGGTTGCTTCGTGGTGATGTTGTTTCCGGTGCTGGGCTTCTTCGATTCGCAATACATGGTGACGTGGCAGGTATCGGATCATTTGCAATATCTGCCCTTGATCGCCCCGGTGGCGCTGGTGGCGGCGTTGCTGGCCTATCCGGTGAACCTGAAGCAAGCGAGAGCCGCCGACATCACCGTGGTGCTGGCGCTGGCGTTTTTGACCTTTCAACGGTCGCAGGTGTTCGCCACCCAGGAAAAGTTGATGCGTGACAGCCTCGCCAAAAATCCAGGTGCCAGCCTGGCCCAAAGCAACCTGGGCACATTGCTGGCGGAAAAAAAGAACTACGCCGAGGCCAGCGAACATTTTGCGGCGGCGCTGCGGTTGAACCCGGCGGACGAAACCGCCAACGCAAACCTCGCCCAGATCCTGGCGATGCAGGGGAAATTTGCCGGGGCGGAACCGCTTTTTTTGGCGGCGATCAGGTCCAACCCGGAAGATCCCGCTCCGCACAAACAATATGCGCGGGCCTTGCAGCGGCAGGGAAGAATCCAGGAGGCCATTCACCAGCTTGAACTGGCGCTCTGTTTCAGCCCCAGACCGGATGGCCAAACCCATGTGGAACTCGCTGGCATGTTGCACCAGAGTGGCAACCCGCGCCAGGCCATCGTCCACTTCCGGAAAGCTCTGGCCGTCAGCCCGGATCAGACGGAACCCATGAACAATCTGGCATGGTTGCTCGCCACATCATCCGAGAATGCCCTGCGTGATGGCGTGGAAGCGGTGCGGCTGGCCGAACGAGCCTGTCACCTGACCGAGTTCAAAGAGACACGCGCCCTCAGCACACTCGCTGCAGCGTATGCGGAAGCAGGACGTTTTACCGAGGCGATCTCCACCGCCGAAATGGCGGTTAAAATGCAGATGGCGAATGGTGAATACAATATGGCCGCGCTCAATAATCAGCTTCTGCCACTTTACCGCTCAGGCCTGCCCTATCATGAAAGGGCCGCCGGACTGTGACTTACGGGTCACATGCCATCCTTAATGTTCAACGCATTCCAGCAGTTAAACCTGCTTTTTGGCCGGAAGAAACATTTCTAAAATAGTAGTTGACTATTTAGTCTACTATGGTAAGGTGTCGTTGTGGATGCGGCAATGTTGCCACTCCTTAACTAAATAAAAAAATTATGGGTCGTGTTAGTGATGCCAAAGTGAAATTGATGGATGCCGTCCTCGAGCTGATCTGGACCGGCTCTTACGGCAACACGACCATCGACCACATCTGTGAAAAGGCCGGCGTCAAAAAGGGCAGCTTTTATTACTTCTTTGATTCCAAGGCCCAACTGGCCGCCGAGGCCTTGGAGGTGAGTTGGCAGTCACGGCGCGTCGAACTGGATCAGATTTTTTCCGTGACGGTTCCTCCGCTGGAACGGCTGCAAAAATACTGCGAATTTAACTATAAAATACAGGGCGAAATCAAAGCCCAGTATGGGCGGGTGCTCGGTTGCCCGCAGGTTTCTTTGGGCTGTGAAGTCTGCACGCAAGAAGATGCGTTGCAGAAAAAAATCCAGTCGATCATGGATTATAAATACAAATACATCGAATCCGCCATCCGCGATGCCAACGCCGCCGGGCTGACCCATGTGGCCGATCCGGCCATCATGGGCCGAATGGCCATGGCCTATATCCATGGCTTGATGACGCAGGCGCGGATACAAAATAACCTTGAAATTCTGCAGGAGACGGTGCCCGGCCTGTTCAGCCTGCTGGGTGTTAAAGAAAGCCAAACGGTGACCGCTTAATTTAGTTTTTTTTGACGGAATACTTTACTAAACAGACAACTATTAAAACAAATATGAATACTACCAACGCTGCCAATAAGAAGAACTTAATAAATGCTCAAGCCTTCACCGCCGCCTGCCGCGGTGCGTGCGAAAAGCTCGCCGCCCAGATTACTCAGGCCAAGGACAACCTTGTCACCGAGTTCCGGGGCGCGTTCCAAAACCGGGAGTCGCTGCTCCAGCTCGCCATCGTCGAGGCCGATGCCCTCGCGCAACAAACGGAGTATCCGCACTTGTTATTTCCGGCGCTCGCCACCGAGAAAATTCAGGCGGCCAGGCAATGGCAGTTGCGCCAGCAGTCATTGCTGCAACTGCAACCGGCCTACGCCCTCGCGGCGTAAGCCATCCGCCCGGCCCCCAACCCAACCAAAACCACAAACCGCAAGAATACCATGAGCCAAAATTTTGTCCGCCCCCTGTTGATCACCCTCACTTTGAGCGCTGCCACCAGCCTCATCACCGGCTGCAACCACGCCGTGGCCCAGTCGCAACCGCCGCCGCCACCCGCCGTGACTGTCGCCGCCGTGCAGCAAAAAGAAATCGTCGAGTGGAGCGAATTCACCGGGCGCACCGAGCCAATTGAATCCGTTGAGATCCGCCCGCGCGTTTCCGGCTACATCCAGGAAGTGCGTTTTAAATCCGGCCAGCTCGTGAACAAGGGCGATGTGCTCTTCGTCATCGATCCGCGCTGGAACCAGGCAACCTACGATCAGCGCCTTGCCGTTTTCGAACAGGCCCGGAGCGAGAATGACCGCACCGAAAGCCTGCTCAAGAACAACGCCATCTCCAAGGAGGAGGCCGGCGCGCGCCAGGCCCGGTATCTGGCCGCGAAGGCGGACCTGGATTCCGCAAAACTTGACCTGGAATACACCGAGGTCCGCGCGCCCATCAGCGGACGCGTCAGCCGTGCGCTGTTGACCGAGGGCAACTATGTCAGCGGCATCGCCGGCGCCTCCTCCCTGCTGACCACGCTGGTCTCCGTCAATCCGGTCTATGTGTATGCGACCATTGATGAAGACGCCTATTTGAAATACAACAACCTCGTGCATGCCCAAAAGCTCGATGCCGACAGCGACGGCCATGTGCCTGTTGAACTGCAGCTCGCCGATGAGGCCGAATTCTCACATCAGGGCTACATCGAATCCTTTGACAACCGGCTGGACCCGAACACGGGCAGCATCCTGGTGCGGGCCGTGTTCACGAATGAAAACGACCGCCTCGTGCCCGGACTCTTCGCACATATCCGGATTCCGTTGAGCGAACGTCACGCCGCCTTGCTCGTGGATGAACGCGCCATCGGCACCGACCAGGCGCAGAAATTCGTCCTCACCGTCACCCCGACCAACACCGTTGCCTACCGGCAGGTCCAGCTCGGACCGCTCAACGATGGCAAACGGATCGTCCGCTCCGGCCTGGCCGCCGGTGAGCGGATTGTGGTGAACGGCCTGCAACGGGTGCGGCCCGGCATGCCCGTGACCCCGGAGCCGGAAGCCGTGGCAAAATCTCCTTCCCCAAAGCTGGCGCAACGCTGAGCCGCTTCCCCGCCCGAAAAACCCAATCCAACCTGAATCTGTCCGAAGTATGAATTTTTCATATTACTTCATTAAACGTCCCATCTTTGCCGCCGTCCTATCCATCGCCATATTTGTGATGGGCCTGCTCGCGCTGTTCCGGCTGCCCATCAGCGAATATCCCGAAGTCGTGCCGCCGACCATCGTCGTGCGGGCAACCTATCCCGGCGCGACGCCAAAGACCATCGCCGAGACCGTGGCTTCGCCGCTGGAGCAGGCCGTCAATGGCGTGGAAGGCTCGCTCTACATGTTCTCGCAGGCGACCGGCGACGGGGTGATGACCCTCACCGTCACCTTCGCGCTCGGCACCGATCCGGACAAGGCCCAGGTGCAGGTGCAAAACCGCGTCTCCCAGGCGCTGCCCAAATTGCCCGAAGAGGTCCGTGATCTAGGGGTCACCACCACCAAGCAGTCACCTGATCTCACCATGGTGGTTCACTTGTTCTCACCGGACAACCGCTACGACAAGGTCTACATCCGCAACTACGCCACCCTGCAGATCAAGGATGCGCTCGCCCGCATCCCGGGTGCCGGCGACGTGGAACTGTTCGGCTCCGGCGATTACGCCATGCGCATCTGGCTCAACCCGGACAAGGTCGCCGCGCGCAACCTCACGGCCAGCGATGTCGTGGCCGCCATCCGCGAGCAAAACGTGCAGGTCGCCGGCGGCGTGATCGGCCAGCAGCCGCTCACCAGCCCGGTGAATTTTGAAATGCAGGTGAACGTGAAAGGCCGGCTGATCTCCGAGGAGGAATTCGGCAACATCGTCATCAAGACCGGGCCGAACGGCGAAAAAACCCTGCTCAAGGATGTGGCCCGCATCGAACTTGGGGCCGGCAGCTACGCCCTGCAGTCCCTGCTGGACAACAAGACGGCGGTGGCCATCCCCATCTTCCAGACCCCCGGCGCCAATGCGCTGGAGCTGTCCAAGAACGTCCGCGCCAAAATGGCGGAGTTGAAGAAGAACTTCCCCGAAGGTTTGGACTACAACGTCGTTTATGACCCGACGGTGTTTGTGCGGCATTCCATCGAGGCCGTGATCCACACGCTGCTCGAGGCGATCCTGCTCGTTGTGATCGTGGTCATCATCTTTTTGCAAACGTGGCGCGCGGCCATCATCCCGCTGGCGGCCGTGCCTGTGTCCCTCATCGGCACCTTCACGATCATGCTGGCATTCGGCTTTAGCATCAACGCGCTTTCGTTGTTCGGCCTCGTGCTGGCCATCGGCATCGTGGTGGATGACGCCATCGTCGTGGTTGAAAACGTGGAACGGAACATTGCACGCGGTTTGTCGGCGCCAGATGCCGCGCGGCAGGCGATGAAGGAAGTCACCGGGCCCATCGTGGCCACGGCGCTGGTGCTGTGCGCGGTGTTCGTGCCGACGGGATTCATCACCGGCCTCACTGGCCAGTTCTACAAGCAGTTCGCGCTGACGATCGCCATTTCGACGGTCATTTCCGCGTTCAATTCGTTGACGCTCTCGCCCGCCCTGTGCGCGGTGTTGCTGAAAGACCACCATGCGCCCAAGGATGTGGTGTCGCGCGTGATGGAAAAGTCGCTCGGCTGGTTCTTCAACCCCTTTAACCGCGTGTTCGCCTGGGCGGGTGAAAAGTATTCCACCGGCGTCGGCACGGTGTTGCGCAAAAGCTTCATCGCGCTGCTCGTCTATGGCGGCCTGGTCTTTCTGACCGGCTGGAGCTTCGACAAGATTCCGACGGGCTTTGTGCCGACGCAGGACAAGCAGTATCTCGTCGCGTTCGCGCAGTTGCCGGACGGCTCCTCGCTCGACCGTACGGAAGCCGTCATCCGCCGCATGTCAGACATCGGCCTGAAACTGCCTGGCGTGGAAAGCGCCGTCGCCTTCCCCGGTTTGAGCATCAGCGGTTTCAGCGTAGCCCCCAATGCGGGCATCGTCTTCTTCACCTTGAAGCCTTTCGACGAACGCACGACGCCAAACTTGAGCGGTCCGGCCATCACCGCCGCGTTGAACCAGCAATTAAGCTCCATCAAAGAGGCGTTCGTACTCGCCGTGCCGCCGCCGGCCGTGATGGGGCTGGGCACCATCGGCGGATTTAAACTCTACGTCGAAGACCGTGCCGACCTGGGCTACGACGCCCTGTACCAGAATTTGCATGGCATCATCGGCAAAAGTTACCAGACCCCGGGCCTCGGCGGCGTCTTCTCAGGATTCACCGTGAACGTGCCCCAGTTGGATGCGGACGTTGACCGCGTGAAGGCCAAGCTCCAGGGCGTGCCCTTGCAAAATCTCTTTGAGACCATGCAGATCTATCTCGGCTCGCTGTATGTCAATGACTTCAACAAGTTCGGCCGCACTTACGAAGTCATCGCGCAGGCGGACGCGCCCTTCCGCGCCCATGCCGAGGACATCACCCGGCTCAAGACCCGCAATGACAAGGGCGACATGGTTCCGCTCGGCGCCATCGTCAAGGTCACAGAGACGCACGGCCCCGACCGCGTGATGCGCTACAATGGTTATCCGGCGGCGGAAATCAACGGCGGCCCCGCGCCCGGTTACAGTTCCGGCCAGGCCGAAGCGTTGATGTCCAAACTCACCACGGAAAACCTGCCCCGCGGCCTGTCGTATGAGTGGACGGAACTCACCTACCAGCGCATCCTCGCGGGCAATGCTTCCCTGGTGGTCTATCCACTGTGCCTCCTGCTCGTGTTCCTCGTGCTCGCGGCGTTGTATGAAAGTTTCCGCCTGCCCCTGGCCATCATCTTGATTGTGCCGATGTGCCTGCTGTTCGCCATCGCAGGCGTCTGGCTCAAGGGCAGCGACAACAACATCTTCACCCAGATCGGCCTGATCGTGCTGGTCGGGCTCGCGTGCAAGAATGCCATCCTCATCGTTGAATTCGCCAAGCAGAAACAGGACGAAGGCATGACGCCCTTTGCGGCGGCCATCGAAGCGTGCCGGTTGCGGTTGCGGCCCATTTTGATGACAAGCATCGCATTCATCGCGGGCGTGTTCCCGCTGGTTGTAGCGAAAGGTGCCGGTGCGGAAATGCGCCAGGCGATGGGCATCGCGGTGTTCTCCGGCATGATCGGGGTCACGCTGTTCGGCCTGTTCCTCACGCCGGTGTTCTACGTCACGTTGATGAAGCTCGGCTTGAAGAAGAAAGCCGCGCCCACAGCGGAACCCAATGGCATCCTGCCCGGTGCCAGCACCGCCACGGTCGGTATCATCACCGCCGCCCTGCTCTTCAGCTTCGCTTCGGCGAATGCCGGGGTGCTGACGGTCGGTCCGGATTACAAGGCGCTCAGCAATTCCGTCCCGGCCAATTATAAGGCGGCGGATTTGGGCAATTGGAAAGTCGGTCAGCCGCTCGACCAGGTGCCGAAGGGAGATTGGTGGGCGATTTTCAACGATGACACCTTGGACACCTTGGAATCGCGGGCCGCGCAGTCCAATCAAGAGCTCAAGGCCGCCATCGCCCGCGTGGCTCAGGCGCGGTCCATTGCCCGCGTGGCGCGCGCTGACCTGCTGCCCGGCATCACGGCCGGCGCGGATTACACGCGTCAGCGCTATTCGCCCAATGCCAATCCCAGCTTTGGCAATGTCACAGCCAACTCCTTCAGCACCCCGCTGGATTTGAGCTACGAGGTCGATCTCTGGGGCCGCGTGCGCCGGGGTTTTGAAAGCGCCCGCGCCGATGCGCAGGCCTCGCTCGCAACCTACTTCAATGTCTTGCTCACGCTGCAGTCGGATGTCGCGCAGAATTATTTCGCCCTGCGTTCACTGGACGCGGAGATTGCCACCGTCATCGGCACCGTGGCCTTGCGCAAGGAACAGGTCAAGCTGGTGCATGACCGCTTTGACAGCGGCATCGGCAACCAGTTGGATGTCGCGCAGGCGGAAACTGAACTGGCCACCACGGAAGCCGAAGCCGCCTCGCTGGCGCAGAAACGTGACCAGTTGGAAAATGCCCTCGCCATCCTCGTCGGCGAAAACCCGGCCAACTTCCGGCTCGCCGCGCTGGCCGAGGCGGATAAAAAATGGAATCCTCAGCCGCCATTGATTCCCGCCGGTTTGCCCGCCGACCTGCTTGAACGCCGGCCGGATGTGGCCGCCGCGGAGCGCCAGCTCGCTTCCGCCAACGCCAAGATTGGGGTCGCCAAGGGGGCGTTCTTCCCCGTGGTCACGCTCACCGGCTCGGGCGGCTACCTGAGCGGCGATATCGAAACCCTGTTCAATTGGGGCAGCCATACGTGGTCCTTTGGCCCGAGTGTTTCCCTGCCGATTTTTGCCGGTGGCCGCAACCTGGCGAATTTGTCGCGCGCCAAGTCTGCTTACGAAGAATCGGTCGCCCTCTATCGCCAGCAGGTGCTCGTGGCCTTTGGTGACGTGGAGGACAGCCTGTCCGGCATCCGGCACCTCGTGGACCAGTCGGCGGCGCAGTCGCGCGCAGTGGTGTTTGCGCGACAGGCAGCAGATCTGGCCGATCAACGCTACCGCTCCGGCATCGTCTCTTACCTGTCGGTGGTGGACGCCAATCGTGACGCCCTTTCCGCCGATCGCGCGAACGCCCAACTCGCCGGCCAGCGCCTCATCGCCACCGTGCAGCTCATCAAGGCTCTGGGCGGCGGCTGGAGCGCGCCACAGGTGTTCGCCAGCGTCAGCCCGTCCAGTCTCCCAATCTCCAACAGCCACAAACAATGAAATCGACCGTCACCGTCAACGCCAACAATTTCAAGCGTGAAGTGCTCGAAGCCACCCAGCCCGTCCTCGTGGACTTTTGGGCCGAATGGTGCGGGCCGTGCAAGATGCTTGCCCCGGTGCTCGAAGAGATCGCCACCGAACATGCCGGCCGGGTGAAGATCGCCAAGGTTAACGTGGATGAAAACCCCACACTCGCCGAGCAGCATCACGTCCAGTCCATCCCGACGCTCGTTTATTACCACAACGGTTTGATCCATGATCAAGTTGTCGGGGTGGCAAGCAAGAAGACCATTGTTTCCCGTCTGGAAACATTGGGGTCAAGATCATGACTATCTGTCAGACATCCAATCCCGCATCCACCCGGCGCTCGGGCGGCTTGTTTGAAGCGGCATCTGGCGGACAGCCTGAGTTATCCGGACACAAGAAAATCATGTATCCGTCTCTGCTCCACCGCAAATGGCGCACTGGAGTATTTACGTCCAACTCACAACACCCGCCATTGCCGAAGTCTATCCTGGTCTAGTAGCGGACTTTGTCGGTCTTGGTCTGCCATTCCGTGAACACTTTCAACGCCTCCGGGCGCAGCAGTTGTTTCATGGGGATGAGCCGTTTGGAGATCGGCTTGGCCACTTCGCGGTAGATCAAATCATCGTCGAAGGCGATCTTCGCCGCGTCCTTGCGGGTGTTCCCATAATAAACTTTGTCGAAGCGCGCCCAGTAGATGGCGGAGAGGCACATCGGGCACGGCTCGCAACTGGTGTAAAGTTCGCAGTCACCGAGCTGGAATGTTTTCAACCGGCGGCAGGCGTCGCGGATGGCCGTGACCTCGGCGTGCGCCGTGGGATCGTTCGTGGACGTGACCTGGTTCCAGCCACGCCCGACGATTTTGCCTTTGCGCACCACGACCGCGCCAAACGGTCCGCCGCAATTGGCCCGCATCTTTGAAAGCGACAGCCGGATGGCCGCCCGCATAAATTGCTCCTTCATCTTGTTAATTCTAGCCAGAGGAATGCCTGATTGCACAGGCTTTTTACACATTCAACCCGATTAAACTTCAAGCACCAAATCCCAATGTCCAATTGACACTCATGCCGCGCGCTGCTTTTGGGAGCTTGGTATTTGAAGTTTATCTGGAGCTTGGAGGTTGGAATTTGGAGCTTTACCGAATAGCAGCCGCAAACTGTTCATCACTACCACCACCGTGCTGCCTTCGTGGCCGACCACGCCAAGGGTCAGCGGAATTTTTCCCAGCATCGCAAAAGTCACCAACACCACCACCGTGCCGAGCGAGATGAACAGGTTTTGCTTGATGATGCGGCTGGCGCGCTGGCTCAGACGAAAGGCCGCCAGGAAATTTTCCAGGCGGTCATGCATCAGCACCACGTCCGCCTGCTCGAGCGCGGCATCGGAACCGCGCGCGCCCATGGCCACGCCAATGTGCGCCACGGCCAGGCTCGGCGCGTCGTTCACGCCGTCACCGATCATCGCCACGTGTCGGCCCTGCCCGCTCAATTCGCGGATGGCGGCGACCTTTTCTTCGGGCTTCAATCCCGCGCGCACATCGTCGAGTTTCAATTCCGTCCGCAGATGTTCCGCCGCAGCCTGGTTGTCGCCGGTCAGCACAACTGAACGTAGACCTTCATGCCGCAGATCTTCGAGGACGGACGCGGCCTGCGGGCGGATGTCATCACGCAAAATGATGCGTCCCAGCAAGTCGCCCGCCGACACCCAGACTTCTGACGTGCCAATATCCGTCGGAGCGCCGGTCTCGGGACCGCCGGATGGCTCCCGCCGGTCCGCAGCCCGTCGCTCCATCACCCATGCCCGTTTCCCAAGAAAAACCTCACTGGCTTCATGCTTTGCCTGCAAACCCTGCCCGGTCACGGATTCAAATTTCGGAAATTCAATCGCCGTCAAACCCTGCCGTTTGCCGTGCAGCGTGATGGCCCGGGCCAGCGGATGCGTTGAAAGCTTTTCCAGCGAATACGCCAGCCGGGCGACTTCGCTTTCGCGTCCGGCCGGAAAACTTTCGATCTTTTCCACGCGCAGTTCGCCGGTGGTGAGCGTGCCGGTCTTGTCAAGGCAGACGACATCAACACTCGCCAGCTTTTCCACCGCCGCGCCGCCGCGAAATAAAATCCCGTGCCGCGCGCTCCACGCGATCGCCGCCAGCACCGCGCTGGGAATGGACAGCACCAGGGCGCAGGGCGAGGACACGACGAGCAAGGTCATCGTCCGGTAAAACGCGCTGCGAACCTCCGGGGTCGAGGTGAAGGCGGTCAGACCAAAACCCAGCCACCAAACGAAGAACATCACCAGCGACAGGCCAAGCGCGCCATACGTATAATAGGTGCTGAATTTGTCCGCGAACTGCTGGGCGGGCGCTTTCTGATGCTGCGCCTCCTTGATGAGCGTGATGATCTTTTGCAGCGAACTCTCGGCCGCTGGCTTGGTGACGATGACCTCCACCGCGCCCCACAGATTGATGGTGCCGGCGAAAGCACCGTCGCCAACCGCCTTTTCCACCGGGGCCGCTTCGCCGGTGAGGTTGGATTCATCCGCCGCCGTGGCGCCCTTGACAATTTCCACGTCCACCGGAAATTGCGAGCCGGGCTTGATGAGCAGCCGCTTGCCGGCACGCAGGCCGGCAACCGGGACTTCGGTCTCATTTCCGGCGGCATCAATGGCCGTTGCCGTTTTGGGGGCGTCACGGAAAAGGGAACGGATTTCCTTTTGTGTGCGGCCCAGCGCGTAATGTTCCAGCGCCCCGGAAAAAGAAAACAGAAACAGGAGGGTCGCGCCTTCCTCCCACGCGTTGATGCACGCCGCGCCCACGGCCACGGCGAGCATCAGGAAATGCACGTCGAGCACGCGTTTCTGCAGACGTTCCCAGACCTCCTCCGCCGGGTAGAATCCGCCGGCCAGATAGGCGGCCACAAAGGTGAAAACTTTAAATTGTGCCGGGACGGCAAACGCCGCCAGCAGGCCGCAGATGCCGCAAATGATCGCTGCGGTTAATTGCAGCTTCCATTCATCCGCATGGTGATGGTCATGGTCATCGTCCTCGGGGATCTCCATCGTGCGCGGCTCGATGCGCGGGAGCGGCAGGTCGCGCCAGCGCCAGAACTTCGGCGCGGTCGGGCAGGTCAAGCGGGCGATGGTCGTGGCGTCGCCATCGCGCTGGATGGTGATGCGCTGCCGTTCGGCCTCGGACAACGGGGAATCACAGGAACCGCAGTCGCCCTGCCCTGAAAGCAGCGAGCAAGTGTGGCGGCCATCCGCGCTTTGCGCCGCCTGGATCTTCCCGGTGAGCCGCTGCGTCAACTTCTCCACATCCGTGCGGCCGAGGGTGGCGACGGAAATTTTCTTCTGCGCGGCATCAAACGTCACCGCTTCCAAGGCGGGTTCCTCCGCCAGCGTATCGGCGACGGAACGCGCCAGGCAGCCTACGCCATGCGGATGCTGGTGTTCTGAACTCATCGCCTGATAATTAGCACAGCGGCGGGACGGGCGCGAAGAAATAGTTTAGACTGGACTTGGCTAAAGAATTGCCGCATTTGAAAGTCATAACAACACACTGACATGAAGAAAATATTCATCCTGACCGCCCTGACCCTCCTGACGCTGACGACCGTGCAGGCCCAACCCCGTCAGGGCAGCGGCCCCCATCTGGGCGCCGCGCTGACCAAATTATTCGGCGAAAACCAGACCTTCACCGCCCAGATGGAATTCCAGATGCCCGATCCCTCCTCCGGTCAGGTCATAACGATGCCAGGCAAGATGATCTTTGATTCCGGCAAGTCCCGTTTTGAGATGAACCTGGCGGAGGTCAAGGGATCCAAGATGCCACCCGAAGCCGCCGCCCAGATGAAGGCGATGGGCATGGATACCATGGTGTCCATCTCCCGTCCGGACCGAAAAGTCGCCTACATTGTCTACCCCGGCATGCAGGGTTATGTGGAAACCCCTTTGACAGATAAAAACGACTCCGCCAGCGCAGATGACTTTAAATCCGAGATCACCGAGTTGGGCAAGGATGTCGTGGACGGCCACGACTGCGTGAAGAACAAGGTCGTGGTGACGGCCAAGGACGGCACCAAGCAGGAGTCCACCGTCTGGAACGCGAAGGACCTGAAGAACTTCCCGGTGAAAATTGAAACGACCGACCAGGGCCGCAAGACCGCGATGTTCTTCAAGGATGTCACCTTGGCCAAGCCGGATGCCGGGAACTTCGAGACCCCCTCCGGCTTCACCAAATACGCCTCCCTGCAAGAGATGATGCAGGCGGTGATGATGAAGCAGATGGGTGGTATGATGCGTCCGCCCGGACAATGATTTGGCGGACCGAAACCAAGGCCGGCGCGAGCCGGCCTTTTTCGCATATATCCTGCCAAGATATGCAAAGCATGGAAACCGCCTCCAAACTACCTTTTGTGCGACTGAAACTTGAACAAACCAAGAACTGTTGAAACCGATTTATGAGCACATGTATTCCTGGAACCTGTAACACCAAAAACCCGACGGTCATCCGCTGGGTTGAAGCGCAGGCCAAACTCTGCCAACCGGACCACATCTATTGGTGCGACGGCTCGGTGGCCGAAAAAGACGCCTTGACCGCCGAAGCCGTCACCAAGGGGATCCTCGTCAAGCTGGACCAGAAAAAATTACCGGGCTGCTACTACCATCGCTCCAACCCCAACGACGTGGCGCGCGTGGAACAATGCACCTACATTTGCACGCCGATACAGGAGGAGGCCGGGCCGACGAACAACTGGATGGCGCCGAAAGAAATGTATGCCAAGATGCGCGGCTTGTGCGAGGGCTCGATGAAGGGCCGCACAATGTATGTCGTACCCTATCTCATGGGGCCGCTCGGCTCGCCGCTCACGAAGGTCGGCGTGGAACTGACCGACTCGATCTACGTCGTATTGAGCATGCGCGTCATGGCGCGCATGGGACAACAAGCCTACACCCAGCTCGGCGACAGCGAAGATTTTAACCGCGGCCTGCACTGCATGCTGGATGTAAATCCCGACCGCCGTTTCATTGCGCATTTTCCGCAGGACAACGCCGTCATCTCTGTCGGCTCCAATTACGGCGGCAACGTGCTGCTCGGGAAAAAGTGCCTCGCGTTGCGCATCGGCTCCTATCTCGGCCGCAACGAAGGCTGGATGGCCGAACACATGCTGATCCTCGGGGTGGAGTCGCCGGACGGGGAAAAAACCTACGTGGCTGCGGCCTTTCCAAGCGCGTGCGGCAAAACCAATTTCGCCATGCTCGTGCCCCCGGCGCATTTCAAGGGCTGGAAAATCTGGACGGTGGGCGATGACATCGCCTGGATGAAGCCCGGCCCGGACGGACGGCTTTACGCGATCAACCCAGAGGCCGGCTACTTCGGCGTGGTGCCGGGTACGAATTCCAAATCCAACCCGATCGCGGTGAAGACGATCCAGCGCGACACCATTTACACCAACGTCGGGCTCACGCCCGATGGCGACGTCTGGTGGGAAGGCAAGGACGGCCCGGTGCCGAAAGAATGCCTCGACTGGCGTGGCAACAAGTGGACCCCGGACTCCAAGGAAAAAGCCGCGCACGCCAATTCCCGTTTCGCGGCCCCGATGGCCAACAATCCGTCGCTCGACCCGAAAGCCGACGCCCCGGAAGGCGTGCCGATCAGCGCCATCATATTCGGCGGACGCCGCGCGGACACCATGCCGCTGATCTATCAGTCCTTCAACTGGATCCATGGCGTCTATATCGGCGCCACGATGGGTTCCGAAATGACCGCCGCCGCCGTGGGCGGATTGGGCCAGGTCCGCCGCGACCCGATGGCGATGCTGCCCTTCTGCGGCTACAACATGGGCGATTATTTCCGCCATTGGATCACCATGCGCAAGCTCATCAAATATCCGCCGCGCATTTTCAATGTGAACTGGTTCCGCAAGGACAAGGATGGCAATTTCCTCTGGCCTGGCTACGGCGAAAACATGCGCGTGCTGAAATGGATCGTGGACCGTTGCAACGGCCACTCCAACGCCGTGGAAACCCAGCTCGGCTGGGTGCCGTACGCGAAGGATTTCGACTTGAAAGGCCTCGCCAATTATACGCCCGAGAAGTTCAACCAGGTGCAAAGCATCAATAACGATGAATGGCGCCGCGAACTGCTCCTGCAAGACGAGCTGTTCATGAAAATCTACACGCACCTGCCGAAGGAACTCATCTTCCAGCGGGAGCTGCTCGTGTCACGACTGTAAAATCCGCCTGCTTTCAAGGCGCCGGTTGCATCCGCAACCGGCGCCTTGTCTGGAGTTTGGCTGGGATCATGTCATTTGATGCTTAGAAAGATTGCTGATTCGAGAGGGTGATCGCATTTTATGCCGTTCTGGTCGGGCTCGGTTTTTGGGGAGAAGCCGGTAAAATGGGTTTGGAGGGTGGCGGCCCAC
>JARLJW010000074.1 GCA_031290985.1 Verrucomicrobiia bacterium
ATCAACCTGCTTGATGCGCCACCTTTCACCCAGTGCCAAAATCGAATGAAACATTTTCTCTGGAATCATAAAGTCACCACTTTAACCGCCCCGCCTCAGCTTTTTCAAACATTTTTACCCATTACAAACGTCGAAGAAGCAATATTATCGTCTCACCCGATGCGCCAGACGATGCGTGCCTTGTTCAGATCGTAAGGCGACATCTCCATCTTCACGCGATCACCCACGGTGAGGCGCACGAACTTTTTTCGCATCTTGCCGGAAATGGTCGCCAGCACCTGATGCTTGTTGTCCAACTCCACGCGGAACATGGTTCCGGCCAGGACCGTCAGAATTCTTCCTTCGACTTCAATATGCTCTTCCATGCCTCAACCTCACAACTCTGAGAAATTGACGGCAGGGCGACGCCCGAGCGGACGACGCCCTGCCAGAGTGTTCCTCTAAATCTTAGTACCGGTCGCGACCGCCACCACCGCCACCACTGCCGCCGCCACGGAAATCACGGCGCGGACCACGGTCTCCGCCGCCGCCGCCGCCGCGCGGACGCTCTTCTTTCGGGCGTGCGATGTTAACGGTCAAAGCGCGATTGTCCAGTTGGGCACCGTGCAGTGCTTCAATGGCTTTCTGCGCCTCTTCCGGCGTGGACATCGTCACGAACGCAAAACCGCGCGAACGGCCGCTCATGCGATCCATCATGATGTTGGCTTCAACGACGGTTCCATGAGCGGCAAAGGCGTCCTGGAGGTCGTTCTCGGTGGTGTTGAAGGAGAGATTTCCTACAAACAGTTTGTTGCTCATTTTGGTATGCTGCTCAAGTAGCCTCTCTTCGGACTGTTCCCGACCGCCGGGTTTCAAATCTCACTTGAAGATTCACCATGTTCGGATAGATATAAGTACTCTCACAGACAAAACCAGTCTAGCTAATCCGTTTTTTCTTGCAAGCCCATTTTCAGCCAGTGTTATCAATGTGATTGTGCTGCCGGCCAAATGCCGCTACCCTCCGCCCATGCAAGCTGTCCTTACTTATCTGGCCCAAAATCAAACCCGCTTTCTCGCCGAATTCTGCGACTACCTCCGCTTCCCCAGCGTCTCCGCCCAGTCCGCCCACACCCCCGACCTGCTCGCCTGCGCCAACTGGCTGGCCGCACATTGCAAAAATATTGGGCTCGACGCCACCCTGCGCCCGACCAAGGGCCATCCGATCGTCGTCGCCAAGACGCCGCGCCTGAAAGCCAAAACCAAACGCCCGCACTTCATGGTCTACGGCCACTACGACGTCCAGCCGCCCGAGCCGCTCGATCTTTGGAAGTCGCCGGCCTTCGAGCCGCGCATCGTCGGCCGTGAAATTTTCGCCCGGGGTTCAACCGATAACAAAGGCCAGAACTTCGCCCACCTCAAGGCCATCGAAGCCTATCTTAAAACCGGCACGCCCCTGCCCTGTGATCTGACCTTCGTCCTCGAAGGCGAGGAGGAAGTCGGCAGCAAAAGCCTTTCCACCTTCCTCACTAAAAATCGCCGCGAACTCGATTGTGAGGCCGTCATCATCTCGGATACCGGCATGCCCAGCCTCCAGCATCCCGCGCTCACCTACTCGCTTCGCGGCATCATCGCTTTTGAGATCACCCTGCACGGTCCCGCGCGCGATCTCCACTCCGGTGTCTTCGGCGGTGCGGTGGAAAACCCCGCCATGGCCCTCGCCAATCTGCTGGCCCAGGTCCGCGATAAAAACGGCCGCATCAAGATTCCCGGTTTCTACGATGGCATTGTGCCCCTCTCCAAATTTGAGCGCGCCCAGGCCGCGCATTATCCGCTCAAGGACGCGCAGCTCAAAAAACTGCTCGGCTCGCCGCAGCTCTTCGGCGAACGCGGCTTCACCGCCACGGAACAACGCAGCGCCCGCCCGACATTTGAGATCAACGGCCTTACCAGCGGTTATCAAGGCGAAGGCAGCAAAACCATCGTGCCGTCGTGGGCCCGCGCCAAAATCACCTGCCGGCTCGTGCCGGCTCAAAATCCGGCGCACGTCCGCAAGGTCGTCTGCAGTTATTTGAAAAAGATTTGTCCGTCCACCGTCCGTATGGAAGTTAGCGCCGGTCACGGCGCCGAGGCCTACCTTGTATCGCCCACCGGCCGGCAAGCCCAGGCTGCCTTGCGCGCGTTGAAAAAAGCGTTCGGCCACGAGCCCATCCTCATGCGTGAAGGCGGCTCCATCCCCATCGTCAACCAGTTCAAAAAAATCCTGGGCGCCGACTCCCTGCTCCTTGGCCTTGGGCTGCCGGATGACAACGCCCATTCACCCAACGAGAAGTTCCATCTCGACTGCTTTGAAAAAGGCCAGTTGATGAGCGCCCATCTCTGGCAGGAACTCGCCGGCTGAAGCATCGCTTCTTTCACCTAATGAACGCTTTTGCTCCTTCGGTGTCTTGTAGCAGTTAAACTTAACATTGGCACGGCGGCGGGTAGGGCGGGCCAGTCCTCTGCCCGCCGCGATTGCTAACGCGTGCTGTTTCACCGCGACAGGCACAGGAGTGACGCGCTGTGCGTGCGCCAATAATGCCAAAAACTGCTATAGTTTTAAAAAACACCCTTGCTTGGTCCCCTCTCCTTTCCGGGGGGTGCCAGCGTCACCGGTTCCACGTCTGCAATTCCACCCCCAGCCGTTCCACCGGCAACCCCACCACATTGCTGAACGAACCCGCGATCTCCGCGACGATGAGTTCGCCGCGCTCCTGGATTGCGTACGCGCCCGCCTTGTCCAGCGGGTTGATCTTGCTGATGTAGTTTTTGATCTGCCCCCGGTTCAGCGGATGAAACAACACGTCCGTGCTGACCGCAAAAATCTTTTCCTGATGATGCCGCAGATGCATGAGGCACACGCCCGTGACCACCTGGTGCGTCCTCCCCGACAACTGCCGCAACATCCGTTCCGCGTCGGCGCGGCTGCGTGGCTTGCCGAAAATTTCCGTGCCCATGAACACCAGGGTGTCCGCACCCATGACGAGCGAGTCGGGATGATGTTTGGCCACCGCGCGCGCCTTCCGGTGGGCGTTGAGCTGACAGACCTCCAGCGGGGTCAGGTAATCATGCGCCACCTCCTGCGCATCGCTCGCCACCACCGTGAACTTCACCGGCAGCAGCGACAACAGTTCCGCCCGCCGGGGCGAAGTTGAAGCCAGGATGAATGGCGGCAGTTTCACGCCCCCATTCTACCCCAGCCCGCGCTTCTGTCGAGCGCCTGATATTTCACCTCGTCCGGAGCGCGGCCGTATCTCGCGCAGCGGGATCAGCCGCAGTCTTTGCAAGCTCACCGACAGCATGCAAATTACCCGCGATGGTAGGGCGCGTCGCTCCGCGCGCGCCGCGGTTGTAATAAACCCGCCCTGAATGCAGAACCCCTGCTGTTACCTTCACGTTCTCCATTCTCAAATTGAATGCTTGAATCCTCAAACCGTAAACTCGAAACTCACCCGATGCACAGCGGCCGCCACATCGTCAACCTCGCGCTCATCGGTTTCATGGGCACGGGCAAGACTTCCGTGGGCAAGCTGGTCGCCGAGCAGCTCCACTTCGACTTCCTCGACACCGATGAGATGATCCACCAGCGCACCGGCCGGACCATCGCGGACATTTTTGCCAAGGACGGCGAGCCCGCCTTCCGCGCGATGGAGCATCAGGTCGTCACCGAGATTTGCCAGCGCAAAAAGACCGTCATCTCCACCGGCGGCGGCCTGCCGACCAATCCCAAAAATCTGGAACTGCTCAAAAGCCGCGCGCTCGTCGTGTGCCTCTGGTCCTCGCCGGAGAAGATCTGGGAACGCGTCCGCCACCAGTCCCATCGCCCCCTGCTCCACGACCCCAGCCCGCAGCAGAAAATCAAGGACCTCCTCGCCGCCCGCGAATCGTTTTACAAGCAGGCCGATGTCCTGATCAACACCGACACCCGTTCCCTGCGCGAAGTTGCCGTGCAGGTCGCCCTGCAATTCAAGCTTGGTTCGTAGCAATGAAGGAACGCCTTCGCCAGCGCGCTTTGGAACTCGGCTTCGACGACTGCCGCTTCACTACCGCCGCCGCGCCCGCCAGCTCCGGCTCGTTTCAAAAATGGATCGCTGAAAAACAATTTGGTGAAATGCAATGGCTGGAACGCAACGCCGAAAAACGCGTTGAACCCCAAAAAGTCCTGCCCGGAGCCAAAAGCGTCATCTGCCTCGCCGCGAGCTACGCTTCCAATCGGAGCGCGGGCGGCCTGCCTGCAGGTTCACGTCCATCTGGCCTCGTCGCCCGCTACGCCCAATTCGCCGACTACCACGACATCCTCGGCGAAAAACTTAAACTGCTGTCAAAATACACCGACGACCTCGGCGGCCCAAGCACCCGCTCGCTCTGGTATGTGGACACTGGTCCCATCTTGGAGCGCGACCTCGCCCAACGCGCCGGCATCGGCTTCACCGGCAAGCACACCAACCTTATCAGCCGTCGCCTCGGCAACTGGATCTTCCTTTCCGAAATCCTGACCACCCTCGAACTGGAACCCGACGCACCGGAACAAAATCACTGCGGCAAATGCACGCGCTGCCTCGCCGCCTGCCCCACGAACGCCATCACCGCCCCGTTCCAACTCGACGCGCGCAAATGCATCTCGTATCTCACCATCGAACTTAAAGGGGCTATCCCGGTGGGACTTCGCCCTTACATCGGCAACCGTATTTACGGCTGCGACGATTGCCTCGCCGTTTGCCCCTGGAACAAGTTTGCCCGCGAAGGTGCCTTGATGAAACCGCATGCCCGGAAAGATTTGGATCAGCCAGCCCTGGTCGAACTGCTCTCCCTCGATGACGCCGCCTTCAAATCACGCTTCCAAGGCTCGCCCATTTTGCGGACCAAACGACGCGGCCTGTTGCGAAACGTCTGCGTGGCCCTGGGAAATACCGGCGATGAATCCGTCATGCCAGACTTGCAAAAAGCTGCGGTTGACCACGAACCCTTGGTCGCCGAACACGCCCGCTGGGCGCTGGACCAGATCGCCACGCGAAGGAAATGATCATTTCCGATCTCAGAACTTATCTAAAAGCAAAACATCCTCGCTACGCCCATGGCTGGTAGGGCGCGTCGCTCCGCGCGCGCCGCTATTGCCAACAGACGCACCCTTTATTTCACCAATGTATATTTTCAGAGACGTTGAGTGTGTCTCTCCCTCTCATTGGAAGAGGGGGTCGGAGTGAGGACGGTAGTTCCACTAACTTTGCCTGCAGTTGAATTATTTCCCAAAGACATTATCGAATCCAAAACCGTTTTTACTCCGGGATCGCCATCAGCTTGTCGCCAGCAATGGCTGTCGGCGTCTTGATCTCCGCTCGGATCGTCTTGATGTCATCCGCCGTGACTTCGCCGCCCTTGTTGCCCCACGAATTGCGCATATAGGTCAGAACCGCCGCAAGATCCGCATCCGGCAAAGCCGCCCCCATCGGGGCCATGTTAAAATTCCAGTCCTGGCTCTTGATCTTGATCGGACCCGCCAAACCTTCCAACGGAATCATCGCCAAGCGGTGAAAGCCCTTCGCGATCACGATTTCCGAGCCCGCCAGCGGCGGGGCCTGGCCGGGCTTGCCCGCGCCGTCGGTGCCGTGGCAGGAACCGCAAAACATTTCGTAATTGCGTTTGCCCGCCGCCATCGCCGCCGCTGCGCCGGACTTTGGCTGGGCGTTGTCCAGTTGCTCGGCCGAGGCGTAAGGCGCGTACACCTTCGCATCGAACCAGCCACTGTGACGGTCAAAGAACACCAGGCCGAGGAACAATAGCAGCAGCGTCACCACGATGATCCACATCGGCACGGTCGAACGCGTCGCCGTCGGCTCGGCGTTTGTCGGAACAGAACAAGATTTGGGTTCGTCGCTCATGGTTTCGCGGTGGTCACGGGCGTGAACGGCGCTTCATACAACGGCACATCCGCGCGCAGGCTCAAAAGATAGGCCACCAGTTCCTTCGCTTCCGGCTTCGGCACCACTTCGTAACCGTCGGCCGGCGCAAATTCTTTCGGCAGGTTCAGCAACGCATCTGCGGACGGCTTGGCCCCCGCCTTGCGGACTTCAAACAAAAACTTGAACGACGGCATCCGCGACCCGCTTACGATGCCCGGCGCGTAAAGATGGTTCAGGTGCCAGTTTGCGTCCGCCAGCCGCCCGCCGACATTCGCCAGGTCAGGACCGGCGCGCAGGTTGCCGAGTTGCACCGGCGCGTCATAAAGATAATCCGCCGCCACGCTGTGGCGCACGCCCCAGCCGCGCTTGATGTCGGTGCCGGTGGCGGAGAGATGCGTTTCCACCTTGCCGCCCAGATCGGTGATCTTGCCCGCCGCCGCATCTGCCTCTTCCTTGTCCAAATCATTCAATTTGAGCGTGGCCAGCACATTGCTGACCGCTGTGGCCACCGCCGGGGTTTTCCCCGGACTGGTCAAAACCACGTCAAACGAAACGCCATCTTGCCGCATCTGCTCCGTATGGCAGGCCGCGCAACCATTGGCGCGGTAAACCTGCATCCCCAGCGTCGCTTCACCCGTGCGCTGTTGCGGCCAGAGGTCACCAGAAACCAGCACGGTCGTCTGCTTCGCTGTGCCCAGTTGCAGCGTCGGCCCGACCACCAGGCCCACCCACGATCCACCCAGCGCGATCACGACGGCAAAGAAAACTCCAAATCCGCTCTTCATGACTTCACCTCAGAGCTTTCCAGCGGAGCGGTCACCGCGGCATACGCCGATTTGGCCAGCGCGATTTTCCATTTGAAGGTCATCACAAGAATATTCACCAGCAGCAGCACGGCGCCGGCCAGCAAAAGCATCAAACCGCTCGTGCAGATCATCAGCGGAACTTTCGCCGCCGCCGGGTCATAAACCGCATTGCCCTGCATCACCCCGGCAACCGCCAGCGGGATGATGTAAAGCGCCAGCCCGGCAAAAGAGAGCCAGAATTGTACTTGCACAAATTTTTTGAATGGCAGTTCCGTGCTCATGATCTGCGGCAGGATGTCATGGATTGCGCCGCACAGGATCAGCCCGACGAAACCAAGGATCTGCAATTGCACCTGCGCCTGGCCGAACCATGTGAATTCCAGAACGCTGCCGTGTTTCGGACATGCCTGCACCACCAGCATCAGCGCGGATATCAGGAACATCACCGTGCCGAAGCGCATATAGCAGAATATCCCCCCAAACGAGGCAACCTTCGCGCCCCACAACGTCTTCACCAACACCACCGCCACGGCGATGATGGGAATGATCAGCATGTACGACGCCAACGCGCTCGTCGTCGGCAACCACGCCGGCACCGGCGCACCGGCGGGAATTCCAATCCACGTTCCGAACAGGATCAAGGTCCAGAACGCAAACAGCGCATAAAACCGGCTTTTCAACGGCTGCCCAGAAATCTTCGGAATGAAATAAAACGCGGTGCCGAGCCCCACCAGCGCCAACCAGACAAAGACCAAGTTGTCAGCATACCACCAGTTGATCACGCCCTGCGCCACGCCGCGCACTGGATGGTTGGAGCCGAGGAAAAGGTTGGACGTCGAATAGATCCACGGAAACCACAGCAACGCCGCCAGCAGGAACCAGTGCGAGGGATACAACTCGCGTTCCTGCCGCTGGCCAAACGTCGCCACGGCCGAGATGGCTACGAGCACGAAGGAAACGCCCAGCAGCGCCGCCGCCGCCCGGGGAAATTCCAGCCACGTGTAACCGGAACTGCCGCCTCCGAAAATTGTTGCCACACCGACGAACACGCCCAGATGCCACAGGTTCGCCGCCGCGACCGGCACGATCGGCAGCACCAGCTCCGCCTGGCTCAACCGCGCAAAGATCCACAGAATCACGCCCAACGCGGCGGGGATCGCAAAACCATAGACCAGCAGATTGTTGGCGGCCGCCAGCGTGTGACCGTAGGTCAGGCACGGGCAATACGCCAGGATCTCGGGATTATGAAACGTCAGCGACGCGATCAGCGCGAATGCGAGTCCAAGGACAAGCCAGAGCGCCGCGCCGCCAAAGAGCGCGAGCAACGGCACACGGCACGAAGCATCGATCTTTGCGGAGCAAACTTGATTGGTATCAGCCGGGTTCATTCAAAAGAGACGGGCTTTATCGGCGCCAGCGCCTTGTCCACACGGGTTGCCAGGTCGGCCCGCGCCGCGCCGGGCGTTGACCATTTTTCAGCGGCGATCTTCATCGCGGTTTCAATCGGCAGCAGCACGGTGCCGCGTTGCCGGTCAAGCATGGTCGTGGTGGTCAATGCCTTTTCTTCATTAGCCCGCATTTCCGCCAGCGCCTTGCCGCGCAGTTCGGCCCGGTCGGCGTCGATTGCTGGCACCTGCACCAGCAGCTTCGCCGCCAGCGCCAGCACCACGAACAGCACGATGGCGATGACGAATCCGATCGCGGCACCCGAGGCGCGGTTGATCTGTTCGAGCTTCATTTGGCACCCCCGGTATTCGCCGCCATGAGGTCGCGGACCGCGTGCTGGCTTACGCCCATCGCTTCCAGCAGGCGCGGATCGCGCTGCGGGTACGGCGGGTGTGAATTGAACTTGTGTAAAAATATCTTCGCCAGGAATCCGCCCATCAGCATCAGGCAACCCAGCGGCAGCCAGATCCATTTAAGATGATAACCCTGATCGTGCAACGCCGGGAAAACGTTAAACGCAATATCCAGCGCGTGCATCGCCCAGATCAGGATGCACGTCGGGATGATGACTTTGAAATTCGTCTTCACGGCCGCGGGCAGCAGGATAAAGAACGGCACAAAAAATTTGCCCGCGATCAGCAGCATGCTCAGCCACCACCAGTTGCCGTGCTCACGGATCAGGTACCAGAAAGTTTCCTCCGGCACGTTCGCGTTCCATACCACAAAATACTGCGCAAATTCCGCATACGCCGAAAACAGCGTGAAACCCAGCATCAGCACGCCGATGAAATAGAAATAATTCTTCTGCAAAACCGGTGCCAGCGTCCCCTGCCGCAACAGCACCGCCGCGATCACATAAATCGTCGCCAGCCCGCTCCACGCGCACGTCGAAAAGAAATACACGCCGTGCATCGCCGAGAACCACTGGTATTGCAGCGACTTCATCCACAGGACGCCCGAAAGCGTCAGCACGGCGGCATAAGCCACGATGCCCCACCCCGAATACCAGCGCAGCTTGCGCGTGCATTCCACCGAACCGCTCTCGTCTTGCTTGAGCGACCAGCGGCTCAACTGCGATGACAACACCCACCACACCGCGAAAAAGATCGCCGAGCAAATCCAGAAGCCCGGCACCGTGAATATCGGCAGCTTGGCCGCCACCACGTTGTTCTGCGCCGGATCAATGGTCATCCACGCGTAGATGCGCTTGCCCAGCAGCGCCACCGGCAGGAACAGGATCGCCAGCCACGGAAACAGCAGCGACGCGATGTGCTCGCTGAAACGGCGGATGCCCACCGACCAGCCCGCATCCGTCAGGTGATGGATCATCACCATGAACAACGCGCCCAGCGCGATGCTGTAATAAAACATGAACGCCATCAGCCAGGACGTGCCGAATTCGCGGAGGTTGTTGTAATGGTTGCTCAACAACGCACCCACCAGCGTCAGAAATCCGCCGACCACCATCAGAAAGGTCGGCAACCAGCGCCAGCCGGATAGGTCCAGCGGCGGCAGTTTCGAATTTTCGTTGTGCGAACTCATGGTTATTTCTTCAAGGCGGCTGCTTGCTCGGGCGTCAGATCATCCACGCTGCCCAGGTGGCTCAATTGCAAGGCGCGCAGATAGGCGATGATCGCCCAGCGGTCCTCCGTCCCGACCAGCGGGCCGGCCGCGCCCATCGTGCTCTTGCCGTAAGTGATCGTGTTAAAAATCTCGCCGTCCGCCATCTTGATGATGCGCGAATCATGCAGGTTTGCGACCGTCGGCATTGCCCCGATCTTCTTCGTGATGCCGTTGCCGTCGCCCAGCCTGCCGTGGCAGGCCGAACAATAGATGTCGAACCGGTCACGCCCGCGTTCCAGCAACGGCAGGTTGATCGCCAGTGGATTGTTCTGCACAAAATTCGTTGTGCCAGTCACGCGTCCCGTGTTCACGGGCGAATCCTCAAAATGATACACCGCTCCGTCCGCCGTCTCGATCGGCTGGCTGCGGGCGATTGTTCCCTCCGGTGCCAACTGCGAACTGACCCCGTTTGCAAAAAAGCGGTTCGGCTCCATCGGCCGCAGCTTCGCCTGCCGGTCCATGTCCGGAAACAGCTCCATCGGGGGCTTGCGCATCATCTTGCCCTGCAAACCAAGGGTGCAGAAGGCGCCGACCAGCACCGCTGTCCCGATCAATAAAATGGATATGATGACGCGGATCATGCTATCTCCTCCACGATATCGACGTTCGCGCCGCCGAGCGATTCCAGCAGTTGTTTCGTCTCTGTCGCGCAGAATTTTTCATCCTCCGCCCCGATGACCATGATGAACTTGTCGCGCGAAGCCAGCGCAAAACGCTTCTTGGCGAGCAGCGGATGATGCAGGCGCGGCAGTTGGTTGATGCCCAGCATTCCGATGAGCGCGCCCAATGCGCCGCCCATGATCAACATGATGTAGGACGGCACAAAAGTCATGGGCGCGCTGAACATCGGCTTGCCACCGACCATCAGCGGATAGTCAAACGCGTTGGCAAACCAGATGAGCCCGGCGATGTTCAGGAACATGAACGCGCCGCCTGCCAGCGCCACCCAGCCCACGAGCGAATTCTTCAAGCCCATCAGCTTGTCCATCCCGTGGATCGGGAACGGCGTGAACACATCCCACCGGTTGTAGCCTTCCGCGCGGACTTTCTCCGCCGCCCGCAGCAGGTCGCCCGGCGTGTTGAACTCCGCCATCAGGCCGTAAATTTTGGGGGCCTCATTTTTGCTCATGACTGGCCCCCTTTCTTGGCACCACCGAGCGGATGATGCGGATCGCCTTCCGGCATTACACCCTTCACTTCTTGAATTGCGATCACCGGCAAAAATTTCACGAACAACAGGTACAGCATGAAGAACGCACCCAGCGTCCCGATGTACAAACCGATGTCCCAGATCGTCGGCATGTACTTGCCCCAGTTCGCCGGCAAAAATTCCTGGTACAGCGAGCCGACCACGATCACGAAACGTTCGCACCACATGCCGATGTTGATCAACAGGCCGATGATAAACAGCGCTTTCATGCTCGAGCGGATTTTCTTGAACCACAGCAACTGCGTTACGCAGACGTTGATGCCGATCAGCGTCCAGCCGAGATAAAGATAGGTATGACCAAACAAACGGTGACCGAATACCCAGCGTTCATAAGTGTCGCCGCTGTACCACGCGATGAAAAACTCCATCGCGTAGATGTAGTCGATGACGAGGCCCGCGACCAATGCCAGCTTCGCCACCTTGTCCATATGGCTCAACGTGATGACATTTTCCAGCCCGCACCATTTGCGCAGCGGCACCAGCAACACCATCATCATGCCGAAACCGCAAAACACCGCGCCGATCACGAAGTACAGCGGGAAAATGGTCGCGTGCCAGCCCGCGATCTGCGAGGTGCAGAAGTCGAGGCCGACGATTGAACTCACCGTGAACACCAGCAGCGTGCACAAGCCGCACAGCACCACATACGCCTTCTCGTAATGATGCCATTGCCGCGCCGAACCGGTCCAGCCCATCGCCAGGATGCTGAAAATTGCCTTGCGGACGCGCGTGGTCGCGCGGTCACGAAACACCCCGAAGTCCGGGATCATCCCCATGAACCAGAACAGCGATGACACCACCAGATACGTGTTCACCGCGAACACGTCCCACATCAGCGGCGATTTGAACTGCGGCCACAGCCCGTTCGAGTTCGGGATCGGGAACATAAACCAGTCGAACCACGCGCGACCGACGTGGATCGCCGGGTAAAGCCCCGCCATCATCACCGAGAAAACCGTCATCGCCTCGGCCATGCGGCCGATGGTTGTGCGCCAGTGCTGCTTGGTCAAAAACAGCAGCGCCGAGATCAACGTGCCCGCGTGCGCCACACCGACCCACCAGATGAAATTCACGATGTCCAGGCCCCACATCACCGGATGATTATTGCCCCAGACACCAACGCCGGTGAACACTTGGTAGAACAGGCAGACCGGGAAGATCACCGTCGCGGAAAATGCCGCCGGCAGGAACAATATCCACCACCACAGCGGCGTCTTGCCTTCCGCAAACACGGACAGCTTGTCCGTCAGCCAGCCGAGACCCTTGTTGCCCTCGATGACCGGGGCGCGTTGCAACTCCACCGGCGGTGCCAGCTTCTTCAATTCTTCCAGGTTGGTCACGGCGTCAGACATTAGCTCTGGCCTTTCTTCGTGAGGCTTTGGCTCTCGTACTCTTCGGTGCTGAACGGATCATGATGATCTTTGTAATCCGGCATCGCGGGATTCGGGTTGCGGACGCGCGCCAGGTACGTCGTGCGCGGCCTCGTCAACAGATTCCCCAGCACGGAATAATTCAATCCCGACGTCTTCAATACCGAGACCGAACTTTTGGCGTCGCTGATGTCGCCGAACACGATTGCGCCCGCCGGACATGCCTGCTGGCACGCCGTCTTCGGCACCGTTCCCGCCGCTTCCGTCAGGCGCACATTGTCGCTCGCGCCGGCCTTTGCCTTCTGCGAAATCTTCGCGTGCTCAATGCGCTGCGTACAATAGGTGCATTTCTCCATGACGCCGCGCATGCGCACCGTCGCGTCCGGGTTCTTGGAAAGCTTGATGAGATCCCACTCGTCTTCCGTGCGCATCCCGCTGTTCGGGTCGTTCCACCAGCGCTTCAGATCCCATTCGCCGTCCGTCTTGTGCGTGAGCGTCGTGGAATAAAGCGTCCCCTTCAGCTCCGTTAACGGCCGCTTGTTGTAATCCAGGAAATTGAAACGGCGGACCTTGTACGGGCAGTTGTTCGAGCAATAGCGCGTGCCGATGCAACGGTTATATGCCATCACGTTCAAACCTTCCTGGTCGTGGACGGTTGCGGCCACGGGGCAGACGTTTTCGCACGGTGCCGTCTCGCACATCTGGCAGAGCATCGGCTGGTTCACCGCCTGCACGTCGTCGATCCATTCCTCAAACTGCTGATCTTCGTCAGCCTTGTTGATGTCTGAGCCAAGATCAAAACGCGGATTGATGCCCTTCGCGGTGCTGGAAGCATTCTTCCGCTTCGGATCGCTCGTGAAATATCGGTCAATGCGCATCCAGTGCATCTCGCGGCCGCGCAGCACTTGATCCTTGCCGACAATCGGGATGTTGTTCTCGCTCTGGCAGGCGATGACACAGGTGCCGCAACCCACGCACGCGCCCAAGTCAATGGACATGCCCCACTGATGCAGCGCCGTCTTCTTGGCCTCATCCAGCGGGTTCGGATAAAGTGACTGGACGATCGGCGGCTCAACGCCGCGAAACTTCACTTCTGCGACACTTTCAGTTTCGTGTTTCTCGTTGAGCTCTTTGGCATCTTCCTCAAAGGTGGCGAGATTGAATTCCCGCACCGCCGGACGGCCTTCCATCGACCAGTGATGTTGCGTGCACGCCAGCGTGTACGTGCCGCCGGTCTTCTTGATCGTCGCCCCCGTGGCGACATAATCGCCGTTAAAAATCTTATACGCGTTGAAGCCGACACCGTTACCGACGCGCCCCGCCCGTTCGCGTCCGTAACCGAGCGCGAGGCCAAGCGAATAATCCGCCATGCCCGGCTGCGTCCAGACCGGTCCCACCACGCTCTTGCCATTCAGCGTGATTTCCACGAGGTCACCGTTCGCCACACCCAGGTCGCGCGCCGTCTTGCGGCTGATGAGCACCGCATTATCCCACGTCATTTTTGTGACGGGATCCGGCAGTTCCTGCATCCAGCCGTTGTTCGCATAACGACCGTCATCCACCTTCGCATCGCGGAAGAAAACCACTTCCAAATTGGTGGGCGAGACCGTGGGGTTTTTCTTCGCCGCCAGCAAACCATTCAAGTCGTTGAGCGACTGGATGACTTTGACATCCGTGATCGCCGGCGTCGAAACCGTCGTGTACCCGTTGTACAAAAATTTCTTCCAACTCTCGCCTGAACCACCGAACGTGGCCTGAACGATCTCATGGGCGGCCGTTTGCGTTTCACCCGCCAGCCGCGCCAGAAATTCCAGTTCATTCAACCCGCTAAACAGCGGCTGAATCAACGGCTGGATCGGCACCAGCGAACCGTCGCTCGTCGTCGCATCGCCCCACGATTCCAGATAGTGCGTCGCCGGGAAATTCCAGCTTGCCTTGTCCGCCGATTCATCCTCGTAGTACCCCAGACGGACCACCGTGGTGGATTTCGATGCTGGCGACCAGTTAAGATTATAAGCCGGATTGCCGCCTAGGATCACCAGCGTATCCGACGCGGCTGCACTCAGTCCGGTCAAATCGGTATTCGCACCTTCTATCGCCGGCAGCAACGTGACCGTGTTGCCGATGCTGTCCAGCGCCGTGTTGATGGCGTGCGCCAGCAGGTGAACTTCCACCGGCTGCCGCTGGCCTGCGACGACCAGAACATTGCCCCGGCTCGCAATCAAATCTTTCGCACACTCGCCCACCCACGGGCTCATGGACTCGGGTCCGCCCGCAATCTGTGACAAAATCTCATACGCCACGTTGCCCACCAGCGAGGCGGCCAGGCGCAGCCGATGATCCGCGCTCGCGCCCGTCAGCGTGAACAGCGATTCCACCGCATACAAACGGCTCATCCCCTTGTCCGCCTTGCGGCCCGCCGCAAATTTGCGGATATGATTGTGCGCGTCGTCTTCCCCGCCCAGAAAATCACAGTCAAGCGACAAAATGACCTTCGCCTTGTCGAAATTGAACACCGGCCGCACAGACTGCCCGAACGCCTGAGTGGCCGCGCGTTGGTGAATGCCCGAATCAATCGCGTCATGCGTGAACCACTGCGCCTTCGGATATTTTTGCGCGATGATCTTCTGCAACCGCGCCCGCGACGGCGATGTGCTGCTTTCCGCCAGAAACGCCAAACCTTCGCCACTGCTCGTCGCAAATTTCTTTGCCAGGCTCTCAAGGTATTTCAACGCCTCTTCGCGCTCGACCGCGTACAGCCTGCCATCCGCGCCGCGCATCTTGAACTGACGAGCCCGGTCCGGATCATAAAGATCAAGAATGGAAGCCTGCGCATAACGGTCCGTCCCGCCATTGCCGTTGGGATAAAGTGAATTGCCTTCGATCTTCACCGGCCGGCCTTCGTACGATTTGACCGTCAGCGGCACCGCACCCGTGCGCGTTGGCATGGCCGTCGCAAAATACTGCGCCTCGCCAAAAGTGTAATTCTCCAACTGCTTGCCGAACGGCTCCAGCTTTTCCTCCGGTCGGCGGCAGCCCGCGCCCAGCGTCGCCACGCCCGCCAGGGCAAACGATGCCGACATCAGCTTCAGGAAGCTCCGGCGGCTCTGGCCGTCTTCCATCTCGCTCGCTCCGGACGGGAACTCCCGGTGCAGCCAGTCCTTGAACTCCGGCGTATCTGCCAGTTCATCCAAGCTGCGCCAGTAACGGCGGCCGGTGACGGGGGCGGATGAATTATTCAGATCGTTTTTCATCGGTGACAGGCCGAGCAGCTTTGCAGCGATTCCACTTTCCAATCATGAACGAACTTCTTCCCGTTCACATTTTGCAGTCGCGCGGCCTCGACGGAATTTGTACTCCACTGCCAGTCCAGCTTCGTCACCTTGTCCGGCGGGCGGATGTGCGCGGCGGGGTCGCGGTGACAGTCCAGGCAGAAGCTCATGCTAAAGGATTTATCATGGCGCACCTCGTCCATCTGGTCGATGCGCCCGTGGCATTCCACGCAGCTGATGCCGCGGGTCACATGCACGGAATGGTTGAAATAAACGTAGTCCGGCGTCTTGTGCACCTGCACCCACGCGATCGGGACATTATTGGCGGCGCTGTTGCGCACGATCGCCAGCCGCGGGTCGTCCTTCAATACCAGCGCATGGCAGTTCATGCAGGTCGAGGCGCCCGGCAGGTTGGCGAACCAAGATTTCTCCACGCCGTTATGGCAATACCGGCAGTCCAGCCCGAGTTGGCCCGCATGGATGCTATGGGAGAACGGCACCGGCTGCACCGGCTGGTAGCCCGCGCGCGTGTATTTGGGCGTGAGATAAATCGTCACGCCTGCCGCCACGGCACCGCCGGCCAGCACCCCCACAAGGGCAAGCACCAACGGCAAACTGTTTGTCCATTTAGGAAAAATCACTGCTGCAAAAAGCTTTAAAACACCTCGAACTGAAAATTGTCATCTCAACCGCAAAGTTGAGCGCATTGTTTATCAATTGGGATTCGCATCCGCAAGAAAAGTTTGTGAAATTTTTCACGTTGTTGGTGCTTCTCCGCCAAAAAAGCACTTGACGGAGCGCCGTCCGCCCACAGGGCGCTGAATATTCGACCTGGCCATTGGCGCCTTTTTAGTCATTCGTCATAAGTGCTTCGTTATTCCATAGCCCTGCACGGTCGAAAAAATTCATTTGCCCCCGCCCCGCTGCAACCTCCGCCGCAATACATACGTCAGCGCCTTCACCTTCACTTCCGCCGTCAAAAACGGTTTTCCCAAAAGATCATTCCCGCCCACTCGGTTCATTTGCTCGCGCACCCCATCACCCGGCTGCGCCGTCACGAACACCACCGGCGTCGTCCGGTTGGCAATTGTCCCGCGGATTTTTGCGCACGTCGCATAACCGTCCACCCCGGGCATCACCACGTCCAGAAAAATCACGTCGAAAGCCTTCTCCGCCGCCAGCGTCAGCGCCGCCTCCCCGCTGTCCACATTTTCCGGCCGCTTGAATGTCGTCTGCAACGCCCCCACCATCGCCCGCCGCGCAATCAGATCGTCATCCACCACCAACAGTTCAATCGGCGGATGGCTCGCCAAGTCCATCTTCAATCCCGGCGCACACAAGTCATGCAACATCTCCACGGCGGCGCTGAGCGTGCCCAGTGTGGACGGCGTGGAATAGTTGGCATCCTCCAGCAACTTCCGCAGCAGCCCGTCCAGGGCCGCGCACATCTGGTAGGCCGGATGATAAATCTCGTAATCCGTTCGGGAGACCAGCGAATTGATCCGCAGAAAACCGTCCACCAGCAGTGTCTGCCGGGCCGCCTCGTCTGCTACCGTCAACATCTGCCGGCACAGTTCCCGCAATGGATCAACATGTTTCAATGCCCGGGACAAAAACACCTCCGTGTACTCCTTGGTGTTCACCAGCGGCGCGCGCGGCGCCATGTCAAATTCGGCCGCCGGTTGCGCGGGCTCCGTAAACGTCTGCAACAACGGATCCATCAGCTCCCAGTCGCGTCCGGCCTGGGGCGCGCGACCATGCAGCCGCCCGTGCAACGCCAGCGCCAGCGCCTTGACCGTGACCTCAAACGTCAGAAACGGCTTGCCCATCAGATCGTTGCCGCCGCTCAACGTGGACCGCGAGCGGGCGATGAAATCGCCCTGCGAACTCACAAACACCACCGGCGTGTGGCGGTTCAGGGCGGTCGAGCGGATCTTGACGCACAGTTCAAAACCGTCCATCCCCGGCATCTGCACATCCAGAAAAATCACGTCGTACGCCTGTTCGCCGATCCGGAGCAACGCACTCTCCGCATCCGTCGCCAGATCCGGCTGTGTAAACGCCTTGCCCAATGCGAACGACAAGGCGTGACGGCTGATCATGTCATCATCCACCACCAGAAACCTCAGCGGCCGGTCCGTCAGCAATTCCGGCTGCAACCCCGTCGCGCACAAATCATCCAGCAGATCCACCCCGCCCACCACCGTGCGCAAGGCGGAAGGCGTCACGTTGCCCATTTTATCGGTGAGTTGCTTCAGCAGCCCTTCCAAGGCCGTGGCCATCTGCCACACCGGGTGTGCATCGGGAAAATCCGACACCTCCATGAGCAAGCTCATCTCGGCGCGCAGGTTTGATAATACTTTTTGCCGCGCCAGTCCGCCCATCTCCCGCACGATGTCCTGCAGCAGCACCCGCTGCCGGGTGATCGTTCCCGCCGCCGCCCCGTAAAACGCCTTCACCAAGTCAACATCCGAAGCTTTCGCATCTTCCGGTGGCGCCGACGGCCCGACTTTGAAAACAGTGAGAAACTTGTCGAACGATTCCTCCTCCGCGCGCACCTTCCCCGCTGGTGCCCGTTCCGGTTCCGGCTCCGGAGCCTTTGCCAGGGGATTGAATCGCTGATTAAGATCCGCCAGCACCTCCGGCGCAAATTTTCGAAGCGCGAAAACTCCCGCCACCGCCAACACCACCGCGAAGAACAAGAGCTGCTGGTTTCTGCCCGGGCCGGCGGACGGCGGTGCCGTCGCCGCCGTCATCTTCAGCGGACTGCGGTCCGCATTGAGCGAGGCGTCCCGGGGCACATTCGGCCCGGTCACATCCGGCGATATGGCGATGCGCTTGCGGTACGACTCCTGCCGCTGTTTGATGAGCAACTGGTCGTTTTCCCACTTGATGGTATTCGTCCGTGGCGGCGGCGTTTCATAGTTGGTTGCGCCATTGACCCCTCCGCGCGATGTCATGCACCAAAACCCTGACACGAGCAGCAGCAGCAACCACAGGTTCAACCGGCAGGTTTCTGTTGGGCGGGTCATGAAAGATTGCACCGGCGCACGGGTGGCGAAAAATTACGGGTTTGAGGCCACCCCATTTGTGTCGGGCCCCACCGTGGACCAGCGGGCGCGAAACACCTTTAGCAGGCTCGGCGTCTTTGGCGGCAGCTTGGTCGGATCGTCAAAATTGGCGTCATACGCCCAGTTGCGCTTCGGCGGTACGTACACGTTGTCCAGCCCCCACGGACCCGTTGCGTACAAGCTCGGGAACAGCTTCACCATCGAGCCGTTGTAGGTGAACACATTTCCGGAGCCCCATGTCTCCAGGAAACGCGGAAAGTTTTCCATGCCGCCGCTGTAGTGGCGCGACGTCGTCTCCACCACGCCCGTCAACAACGCTGCGTTCACCGTCGTGGACTTCGCATTCCGCTGGTCCACCGAACTCCTGCTGTTCCCATCCTGCCAGCCGTCCGAAAGGATGGTGATCGCATCCGCCACCAAAGATGCCGGCCGCGTGGTGCTGGTGTCGCTCGTTCCCAGATTGCCATCGACATATTGATTATAGTCGTCGAGAACGTACATCGGCCGGCCGGTCGCCACGGTCAATCCGTTCACCGGCAACACCTTTCCGTGGGTCACCCGTACGGCACCCAGGCTGGTGGCGGGCAGACTGCGGTTGTCCACCACATAGATCGAGGTCAGCTTCGCACCATTCATCAATGTCTGGAACGGCGTTTTATTGGTCTCGCTCCACGTCTTCAGATTCCCGATGTCAATGTCCACCGACTGCACCGTCTTGCCCTCACGCGCATCATAGAAACTATTGTTGGTGGAAATAAATAACGCCACGTCCGTGTTCGTGATGGCGGTTCTGAAGTTATCAAACTGGCCGCTCGTGGCTATCACGTTGGTGTCCGACACCGTCACCACCATGTCGCTCTCGTTGTAATACCGCAAACGCCCCAGCGGCGAGGTCGGGTCTTCCCCCGGCGGCGGCGGCTCGATGATTTCCCGGATGTTCTCCGGTGTGTTCGTCGTGCCGATCGGCAGCGTCATCGCCGCCACCGGTGCCAGCTTTTCGTCCGGGTGCACATACACCACCCCGCCCACCGGTGGGCCGCGCGGGTCAACCGGATCCCGTTGGAACAGGATGTCCACCACCGCCGTCACCCCGGATTCAAACGTCAGCCGGCTGTCCGGTTCCACAAACAATTCTTTGTTCGAATGCACCCGGCCCGTCACATCGAACGGCTGGCCGCAACTGATCTCCATGTTCCCCGAAGAATACATCGCAAATTGAAAAATCGGGATGCCCGTCAGTTGTAGTTGCTGGAACACCCCGCCGGTCACATCCTGGACGCTCGCCTTGTCGCTCGCATGGGAGACGATTGTATACGTGGAGACGTACCCTTTTAGGCCGGCGTAAACCGAGTCCAGCACCACATAATTGTTTCCCGGCGTGCGTTGCACATAAGTCTGGCCCGTGTTCCCGTTCGCGTCATTGAACTGCCACGTTCCCCAGTAGGGCGAATCCGCCGTCGTCGGCACCGAGGTCTGGCGGTACTTGTCCAGATTGTCGATCACCAGTTGCTCCCCGCCATAAAAAAAATCCCGCGAGATCTGGCCCACCACCTTCTCCGTGGCCGCCTCCGCCGCCGCCACCGAACGCGTGTACTGGATCGTACGGTGCGTCAGCTTCGCGCTGTTCGACGACCACAGCATCGCGCTCGCCAGGATGCCCAGCGCGATTGCGCTCATGATCATCACCAGGATCAGCGCACTGCCGCCCTGTCCTCGCCGGAATAGGGTCATTCGCGTCTTCATGTTCAATGCTTGGCCCGCCGCGTCATGGAGGTTTCCAGTTTGTATTCCTGCGCGTTCTGTAGAAATTTTTCCGGCTGGTAAAACTCCAGCGCCAGATGGATCACCGGGCTTTTTGAACTCGTGATGTTCGTCAGCAGATTGCCCGAAAAGTCCTGCGCGCTGAAAACCAGAGTGTTCGTCACCGAATCCGCCAGGATCACCGCGCTGCCCGCCTGGTCCGTCGCCCGCCGGAACGTCTGGTCCGCCGTGTTCAGAAAATAAAGGATGTAGCTGTTCGTGTCCGTCGTCGGATAGATCAGCAAGCCCGTCCCGCGCTGCGGTTCGCCGTCCAACAACCCCTCAAAGGCTCCGTTCGTGGAATTCAAGTTCCCCACCTCCACCACGTTGCCCGCGCGCACCTCGTCCGTGATCCGGCGGAACGTCGTGCGCGACCATTCCGTCGCCGCCAGCTTCGTCGCGTTTACCTGAAACATCCGCAGCCCGAAGATGTGGGCGGAAAGAATCCCGCCGACCACGATGACCAGGATTGCCATCGCGATCAGGATTTCCACCAGCGTGAATCCCCGCACCGGTGCTGCTGGGTTGGCGGCTCGCAGTTTCATTGGTCGGGTGCCCGGCAGGTTTCAATGCTGTTGGTGACCGCCTCTGTTCCTCGAAACAGCCAGACGCAATCAACCCGGATTCGCCGGAGCGGCGGCGTGTCGGAAATCGGTGCAATCGTGGTTATAACGGTGGCCGTGGTGACCTCCGAACCCGTCCCGTTCTTGTCCAAGTTAACGACCACGTTGGAAAAATTTGCAGGCACCAGTTGATCCACTGCCGGATAGCTCGCCGTATCCCAGACGGCCGCGCGCGCCTGTTCCAGACGCTCCAAGGCCCGGTCGTTCGCCGCCATGTACAGCCCTTCCTTCGTCGTGGCTGCCATGCAGTAAATATAGCCATTCACAATCCCGGCGATCGTCAATACCGTGATCGCCAGCGCAATCACCACCTCAACCAACGTCATGCCCGCCCGGCCTCGCGGCAGTAAGCGAACAGTCTTCCGATATGGCAACCTCATTTTCAAGAGCTCTGATCGGTTTCCGCAGCGGAATGGTGCTGCGCTTTAAAACAATGCTCAAACCCGGCCTTTCTTTGGAAAAACTAGCATAATCGAAATCCGCTGGCAAAGATAATAGCGGCTGCTTCCTCAAAGTAGCCAGCCCGCCCCACCAAGGCGACCGCCTGCCGTCACGGCGATGCCGTTACCCGCTCTGCCAGCCCGCTGCGGGTAGGGCTCGCCGCCGATTGCTAACGCACGCGTGCTGGCTCACCGCGATGGCACACAGAAGTGACGCGCCCTGCATGTGCCAATCTTGTCAAGAACTGCCATAGTCGCAGCAACTGGCATATTAAAGCGACCCGATATCCGAACTTGAATCTCCCGCGCTTGATTTTGCGCCCTCTCCGGGCAGGCCCCGGCTGGGTGGGTGATCCAGCCGCCGGGACTTGAAGTTGAAGCCGTGTGTGGTTTGACAGGCAGTTGACTAACTATGCAACACCTTATGCATATCACGTGCCAACCGCCATTTAAACGGTTTGCTAATGAATCAACCCATTTCCCCCACGCCCACCCGTTTTCCACTGGTGATTTTTACACCACCCGGACAAAACCATCCATTAGAGCGTTTAAAGAAATACTGTAGCCGTTTGGAGCTTGGTTTTTGGCCTCCGGTCAGAAAATGGCGCATGCATAATTATGTCCGCAGTGCCAGCGGTTCGGAAGGTTCAACGTTTTCAAATATTTGCAGCCGGTCGAATTAGGGCGGCTTTTCAAGGATGGCGGATCCTGCCCATCTGTACGATCACGACCGTCAGGATGGCGGATAATATCAATGCGACGATGACGGCCGTGAGGAGGGATTTCATTTCCCGTCGACGTAGTTCGCGGCTTGTTTTCGGGTAAAAGATTTTACCGAGCCATTCCATAACGGCCAAAGATATCAGAAATTCGGCCAACAAATCATTCCACATGTTTTGGTATCGGAATAACAATTAAGCCGCGTCGGCGTAATGTCAGCACCCGGTCAGCGTTTGACGCACGGCCTGAGCCGGGTGTCCACCCGCAGGATATGCTCCTCAATCCAATGCACCATGGTGTCATGCAACTTCACCGCCAGTTCGCGCTGGAATCCCCGGGCATGGAATTGCTCCTGAAAATCCTTGATGAAGGTCATGAACTGGGTGTGCGCCTGCTGGTTTTGAGCCTGCGCGGGACATCGAAACGTGTGCATGCACTCCTCCTCGATCATGAAATGTGTCCGGCCGTAGAATTCAAGAAAGCTGACAATCCTCATCACAGCCTGCCGGTCGTCGCGGACCGGCGCGGTGACCAAAAGCAACTCCTCCAGATGATTGATGTTATGAATCAATATCTGGTGCTGCTCATCAAGGTGGGCCAACCCGGTCGCGAACTGTTCCGTCCATTGCACCATGTTGGCTCCAAACTTCCTCGAAATGTGACGGGCAACTCCCCTTGGTTTGCCAAAGGCATCTCCATCCTTGCCCGGCTCGGGCGGACTTGGGCGCAATTTATCCGCCCCGCTTCACCATCGCGACCAGCTTCTCAAATTCCTCCTTGCCGCCAAAATAATTGTAATTAAAGTCGGCACCGTCCTTTTGGATGAGCTGGATCTGTTCGTTAAAATCAGCCCATTGTCGGCAACGCATCGCATAGAAAGCATACGGATAGCGGAAACGCGTCTCGTCCGGGTTCAATTGCGCAAACTTTTCGTAGGCACCCTTGATGTCCGTCCACACCTCCGGCGCGCTCCAATACTGCCCCCGGTCGTCCTGCGCCATTTCGCTGGCCAACTTGGAATGCGCATCCACCAGGATCAGCGGCACATGGCCGCCCCATTTGGTGGACGTCACGCATTCGCGGCCAAAGGCGATCATGTCCTCGCGCGACCCGTTCCATTCCGGGTAGAGATAGTGCAGCTTGTTGCGGCAGGCTTCGTAATTGTTTGTATTGAGTTGCATCGCGCGTTCAAACCAGGTTTCCATCTCCGGGCGCTTCTTTTGTTGGCCCTCCGCCACGCCGATCATCACCGTGGGAATGAGCGGGTCTTTCGGATTCAGCGACCACGCCTCGTTCAACGCCGTTTCCGCCTCGCCTAACCGGCCGAAAAACATCTTCCATTGCTCGTCGGAAACCCGGTCGGCGTTGGCGTTGCCCCGCCCGCGCCACGCGTACTCCAGGTAAAATTCACCCTTGATGAGATAGGCGGTTCCCGCCTTCGGCCAGTTTTTGAAAAGCGGTTTTTCAATGCTGTCATACGCATTGGTCAGTTCACGCGTGTTATGCTCCAGAATCTGAAACAGCTCATGTGTGGCGTGGTACGCCTCCTCCACCGGCAAAGTTTTGTCTTCCAAAGCCGCGGCCAGATCGATCATCGCATCCCGGCGGAACTCCCGGACTTGCGGCCAGAGATTTGTGTGCCGCTGCGACCAGAGCGTCACAGCCGCGCCGACGTTCGCGTAGTATTTCCGCAGCGGCGAATAGCTGCTGGCTTGCATGTCCTTCGCCATCGCGCTGAACGCATCCTGTTTCTCCTTTAACGTCTTGCCGGAATTCTTCAGGCCAAGGCTGCAATTGAGATATTCAACCAGTGGATCCTTGCAGCCGGCCTTCACCGCGTCCTCCGCCGCGCTGCCGATCAGGTAAAGCTTCGTCTCTTGGTCCAGGTCCATGCCCGACCGCACTTTCGCGTAACTTGCCAGCGCCTCCTTTACCGGACCGTCCCATCTGGCATCCTTCACGCCAAACTTCTCATAATCGCCGAGCGTCGTGGCCTGGTTCCACTTCAAACGTTCGTCCCCCACCGAAGCCTGCTTGTGCGAGCAGGAAACCAGCAAGACCAGCAGCCATACCAGCGTGGAAGTTTGCAAAAGCGTTTTCATGAGCCCTCAATGTTATTGATCCCGGACGGCTGCATCTGCCAATCGTTCCAAATTCCCGCCTGCCAAAGCAAGTCTGTTCTGCAATCCTAGTCTGCCCCCCGGCTTGAAGGCTGTGAAATCGGCTGGCCTCGCGCGGAAATTATTGCAAAGCTCGGGCAATGCGCATTCTCGCCCTTGATCATGGAACCAAACGCATCGGCGTGGCGGTGAGCGATGAGACCAAAACCATCGCGCAGCCGCTGGAATACATTCCGGCCGAGCCGTTCGGTGACTTTCTGGAACGCCTCAAGCTTCTGCTCCGCGAGAAGGAGGTGGACCTCATCCTCATCGGCCAGCCGCGCAACATGGACGGCAGCTACGGCCCGGCGGCGCAGAAGGTTGAAACGTTTGTCGCTGTCCTGAAATCCGCCGTCACCGTGCCGATCAAGATGTGGGATGAACGGCTGACCTCCACGATGGCCAACCGCGTCATGATTCAAGCGAATGTGCGCCGCGACAAGCGCAAGGAGAACGTGGACAAGATGGCGGCGGCGATCCTGTTGCAGAGCTATCTGGACATGGGAATGTAATGAAGCTCCAAACTCCAACTTCCAACATCCAAATAAAACCATCCGCGCGGTTGAAAATTGAAATTTGGTTGTTCTCAGGTGCTTGGATGTTGGGGCTTGGAGCTTTAATCTGATGCCAATGGCGGCTTCAATAAAATTCAAGCTGACGATCGCCTACGACGGCACGGCTTACCAAGGCTGGCAGGTGCAAAAGATCGGCACCGGCGTGCAGGAAAAGGTGGAGGCCGTGCTGGCGCGCTATTTTCCCAGTGCGCCGCGCCTGCATAGTTCCAGCCGCACGGACACCGGCGTTCACGCGCTGGGCATGGTGGCGCATTTTGAGATTCCAAAGACTGAATTGAGGTTTCCAGTCGTGCGTCTGGCCATCGCCCTCAACGCATTTCTGCCGGATGACATCCGGGTGCTGCATGCCGCGCGCGCGCCCAAAGATTTCCATGCGCGCTTTCACGCCGGGGGCAAGCAGTACCGCTATTTCATCTGGAATCATCACGCGATGAATCCCCTGCTCCTCGGCCATGCCTGGCATGTCCCTCGCCCAATTGATTTCTCCGAGATGAAAGCGGCGGCAAGATTGTTCGTCGGCAAGCATGATTTTAAATCCTTCGCTGCGAATCATCCGTACGAAATGGCCAGCACCGTCCGCACGTTGACACGTTGTGACGTGAAAAAATCCGGCCACAACATCACCGTGACCATCGAAGGCGACGGGTTCCTCTACAAGATGTGCCGGGGCATCGTGGGGACACTCGCGCAGGTGGGTTACGGACGCTTCGCGCCCAGCGACATCAAGGCGATGTTCGCCAAGACCGACCGCTGCGCCGCCGGCATGAGCGCGCCGGCGCATGGATTGGTGCTATGGAAAGTGTTTTACGACGGAATCAAGAAGCCGGATTCCAGAATTCAGAAAGAAAAGCTCATTAAAGTTCTGGGTTCTGAATCCTAAATTCTCGCCAATGAACATCGTCCTGGTTCAACCAGAAATCCCGCCGAATACCGGCAACGTGGCGCGACTGTGCGCGGCCACAAAATCCACGCTGCACCTCATTGAGCCCTTCGGGTTCAAGCTGGATGATTCGCAACTCAAACGTGCAGGCATGGATTACTGGCAGCAAGTCATGTGGCATCGTTGGAGGAACTGGACAGAGTTCGCGGAAAAACTGCCGAAAGATGCACGGTTGTGGCTCATCGAATCCGGTGGCGGAAAGAATTACAGCGAGGTGAAATTTGCAGCGGCCGATTATCTGGTATTCGGGCGCGAGACTGCAGGGTTACCAAAACAGTTGCTGGAACAACACCGCGAAAGCTGGCTGCGGATTCCGATGTTCAACGCGGAATCGCGCTCGCTGAACTTGTCTAATTGCGTGGCGCTGGTTTTGTTTGAGGCGTTGCGGCAACAGGGGTTTAAAGGCGAGATACTCTAAGCGGATTTACTGGCGGCCCAAAACGGACACCGCACCCACCTGCCCGATTGAGCCTCAATCAACTCAGGAATTTTCTCAGAACACTCCGGCTTGGCCATCGGGCAGCGCGGGGCAAATCGGCAGCCGGGTGGGAAATTGCCAAGGCGCGGGACGTTGCCGGGGATGGCGCAGAGGCGGCCAGTCTCGGCGCGTAGCTTGGGCACGGAATTCATCAGCGCACGGGTGTAGGGATGGAACGGGCGGCACAGGAGTTCACGGGCGGGTGCCAGTTCGACGATCTGCCCGGCATACATCACGGCCACGCGGTCGGCCATGTCACCCACGATGCCAAGGTTATGCGTGATGAGCAGCATGGCCATGCCCAGCCGCTGCTTGAGGTCGCGCAACAGGTCAAGAATCTGCGCCTGAATGGTGACGTCGAGCGCGGTGGTGGGTTCATCGGCTACGAGCAGTTTGGGTTCACTGGCCAGGGCCATGGCGATCATTACCCGCTGTTGCATGCCGCCGGACATCTCGAACGGATAATTTTTCATGCGTGATTCCGGCGCGGGAATGCCGACGAGTTTCAGCAGGCGGACGACCTCCGCATTGTTCGCCTTCGCCGGCTGGTGCAGCTTGAGCGATTCCTTGATCTGCGCACCGATGCGGAAGACGGGGTTCAGCGACGCGCCGGGTTCCTGAAAGATGTAGCCAACCACGCCGCCGCGAATCTGCTGCAGTTCACGCGGCGACATCTTCAGCGTATCCCTGCCATTCAGCAAAATCTCCCCGCCGACATAATTGGCCGGGGGCGCGGGCACGAGCCGGGCGATGGACTGGGCGGTGATGCTCTTGCCGCAGCCGCTCTCGCCGACGAGGCAGACGGTTTCACCCGCGCCAATGGTGAGCGAAACACCGTCCACGGCGCGCAAGGCGTTCGCCCCCACGCCAAAGTCCATCTGCAGATTCTTGATCTCGAGCAACTGCATTTTGGTGAGTGTGAAATGTCGCGTGGCGGATGGCGAATGGAAAATGCAATGCCTGTCCTCCTTCAATAGTGGCACAACTCACCACTATCGGCTTGAAAGTCGCGTTGGGGCGTTTAGCCTCGCGGGATATGCGTTGGCACACCATCCCCATTTTGATCACGGTCGCGACTTTGACCGCCTGCTCCAGCCTGCCTAAACCCAAGCCCATCCCCACCGGTTCGCTGGAAAAGTTCCAAAAACGCGCGGCGAAGTTCAACGAGGTGGTCACGTTGCCGACCTTTGAAACGACGCCCGAGGCCGTGCAGGCGACCACGGACAAGACCATCAAGGACGGCAACGCCGCGCTGGACAGCATCGGCCAGCTCAAGCCGGGCGAGGTGAACTTCGTGAACACCATCCGCGCGCTGGACGACATGGGCTACGCACAGGGCCTGGTCGCCAATCGGTTCTCGCTCATCGAACAGACCAGCACCAACGCCGCCGTGCGTGATGCAGCCACCGATGCCATCAAGAAAATCTCCGACTGGTCGGTTGGGACGGATTATCGCGAGGATGTCTACGCGGCGGTGAAGGCTTATGCCAGCACCCAGCCGCATTTGGAAGGCGAGGACAAAAAGCTGCTCGATGAAACGATGCGCGACTACCGCCGGGCCGGCCTGGACCTGCCGAAGGACCAGCGCGATGAAGTCGAGAAGCTGCGCAAGGAAGTGACGGCGCTGGAAACAGATTTTGAGAACAACGTCACCAAGGCGAAACAGCCGCTGAAGTTCACCAAGGCGGAGTTGGAAGGCGTGCCGGAGGATTTTCTCGCCCAGCGGGGCATCAAGACCGGCGATGACGAGTACACGCTGATGGCAAACATCACGTTCCACTACATCATGGTGGAGGACAATGCCAAACGCGAGGAGACGCGGAAGAAAATGATCACCACCCAGTGCAATCTCGCGCGGGACGTCAACATTCCCCTGCTCCAGAAAATCCTCGTCCTGCGCGACAACATCGCGCACCGCCTCGGCTATGCGAGCTACGCCGACATGGCGACCGAGACGCGCATGGTCAAAAACGCCGCCACAGCCATCGCCTTCGAGGAAAAGCTCAAGACCGGCTTGCAGCCAAAGTTCGACGCGGAATTGGAGGAATTCCGCCAGCTAAAGGTTAAGGAGACAGGCGATGCCAATGCGACTATCCATGTCTGGGACTGGCGTTATTACGCGAACCAGTTGCGGAAGACCAAGTACAACGTGGATGCCGAGCAGTTGCGCGTCTATTTCCCCTATGACCGCGTGCTGGAAGGCATGTTCGCCATCTACCAGCACATCTTTGGACTGAAGTTTGAACGCGTTGAGGCGCCCTACAAATGGATCGGCGACCTGCAACTGTACAGCGTGAGCGACGCCAAGACCGGCGAACCCATGGGCCTTTTCTATCTCGACATGTTTCCGCGCGATGGAAAATACAACCACTTCGCGCAGTTCGGCATCATCGAGGGCAAGCTTTTGCCGGATGGGAAATACCAACGCCCGGTCTGCTCGCTGGTCTGTAATTTCCCGCCACCGCAGCCGGGCAAGCCTTCACTCATGTCGCATGACGAGGTGGAGACGATCTTCCATGAGTTCGGCCACGCGATGCACACGATCCTGACGCGCGCCGAGTACTCGCGTTTCTCCGGCACGAGCGTGCCGCAGGACTTTGTGGAGGCGCCGTCGCAGATGCTGGAAAACTGGGCGTGGGACAAGACGGTCCTGGACAGCTTCGCGCGGGATTACCGCGACCCGAAGAAAAAAATCCCGGCGGAGATCCTGGCGCAATTGAAAACCTCCCGGCTGGCGACCCAGGGCATGTTCTATCGCCGCCAGCTTTCCTTCGGCCTGATGGACCTGGCGCTGCACACCCAGATCCACGAGACCAACGCGGATGATGTTCTCCCGCTTTCGAACAAGGTGCTCAGCGAAGTCTCGCTGCCGGTGCCGGATGACACCGCGTTCGTCGCCTACTTCGGCCACATCATCGGCTATGGCGCGGGCTATTACGGCTACGCCTGGGCGGATGCCATCGCGGCGGACATGGCCACGGTGTTTGAGAATTCGCCCGGGGGATACTTTGACAAAAATGCCGGCATGCGCATGCGGAACGAAATCTATTCCGTCGGCGATTCACGGGACATCAATGTCTCAATCGAGAAATTCCTGGGCCGCCCGCGCTCCATCGACCCGTTCCTTAAACGCATCGGCATCGGCAAAGCCCAGTGACATATCATTCGCCGCGATAAACCGCGCGGGCCGTGCAGGTCTCGGCCACGACAATCTCCGTGAGCAACGGCAGCTTGGGCTTGAGCTTTTTCCAGATCCACACGGCGACGACCTCGCTCGTCGGATTTTCCAGCCCGGGAATCTCGTTGAGGTAGTAGTGGTCCAGTTTTTCCCAGATGGGCTTGAAGGCCGCGGAAATATCCGCGTAATCCATCAGCCAGCCCAGCTTGGGATCGCACTCGCCGGCCACGACGACTTCCACGCTGAAACTGTGGCCGTGCAGGCGGCGGCATTTGTGACCCTTCGGCAGCAGCGGCAACAGGTGTGCGGCTTCAAATTGAAACGCTTTTCGTAATTCCATTTTCATAAATTATTTCAAGCGCAGATGAACGCAGATTAAGAAATTAGTATCTGCGTTAATCTGCGTCCATCTGCGGTTTAATTTCAAAATCTGTCCATGTCACGAGGTCACCCAATGCCGGCCGGCCGTCGTGACGCCACGTCAGCGGCGGGTTTTGCATCTGGCCGAGCGGACAGATCCGCGTTGCGCCCCAGCGCGCGAACCGCAGCGCCAGTTCCGCCATTTTTTCCGGCGGGGCGGCGATGCCCACGGTGGAAACTTTTCCATGCACCGCATCCACGCCTTGCAACACGTCCGCCACATCAGGGACCGGCTTGACGTAAATGAAGCGGTTCAGGCAGGAAAATTGAAAACGCGTGTCATGTTCGAACACCACCGTCCAGGCAGTTGACTCGTGGCTCGACCAAAACTTGATGTCGCCGCGATGCGCCGTCAGCGCGGCATACAGGTCACGGCGGGAAGCGATGCCGGCGGATTCCTCCACGGAAATTTTGCCACGCGGCTCGGTGGCCTCACGTTTGGCCAGTTCAACCGAGAGCAGCTCCGCAAACTTGTCCGATTCTACCACCCCGCGTTCCTCCACATAGATGACGTGCGGCGAAAGACAGCCATTTTGATCCCAGGCGATCACATCATCCGCCGCGTCCGAGACCACTTTGGAAACGGTCTCGTCGCGCAAAACCTCACGGGTGACGAAACCAAAACTCACACGCTGGCCATAGCCGAGAAACCGCACCTTGGGCGGAAGCTCCCCACGGATGGCTGCCAGCGCGTCATCACCGCCCGTGGCCGTCACACAATCCGCCTCCGCAAAAATTCTGCCCTCCAGATCAATGTTTCCACCGCGCCATTCGGCGAGTTCCAGGCACGCGCCCAGTTTATGATCCAGTTCGTAGACGGAATGTGCGAACAACCGCGGCAAAAACGACGCTCCGCTCGCACACTTCATGAACTGCGCGGAGCGCGTGAGCAGGCCAAGCGTCAGGCTCATCCAGGCGGGGTTGGGAAGGTTCCCCGCCGCGATGTGGACGAGAAATTCCGGGCCGTTGACGATGGACTGCCGGCTTGATCCCCCATCCGTGCCGGGGCCCGTGAACTTGTCCAAACGTTGCGCGCCGCCGATCTCCTGCTCCAGCAATGCCTGAAAATTCTCCGGGGTGAACTGCCGGAAAAATCCGTTGAGCCCCTTTTCCAGGATGGCCTTGGAAAAACCCGTTTCCGCCGGGCCGTGTTCCAACGCAAGCTTGCGAAACTTGCCATCCGGCTGCAGCCATTCCGCCCCGGCTTCGGACAAGGTTTTTACGATGGCATCGGTCGTGCGGTTCCGCAGATATTTCTCGCGGTTGCGCTTCAGCGTATGGCACGACTCGGTGATCATCTGCGGTGAAAGCACGGCTTCCGGCGGCAGGTCGGCAAGGAAAAAGTTGGGCAGGTTCATTTTGGTTCTGGCGGCGGCAGGCCGGTAAGCTGGCTTTTGATTTCCGAATAAAGCGTCTCCGACCACACCGGCAGCTTGGCCTCCTTGGGAGGGGCTTTGCCTTTTCTAAAATCTACCGGCGTGATGATCAGCGTGAGCCTGGTCAGCCCGGTGTCGGCGGCCAGAACAAACAGGTCCTCCGCCACCTCGTCACCCATCGCGAGACAGCCGATGGAGACCGCCCCGCCATGGATCATGATGTCGCCGCCCAGATCTGTGCGCCCTTCCTTCGCGGCCCGTGCGCGGTCGAATTCGTTGGGATAGCCGACGCGCAAGGACACATGAAACAGGCTGTTCGGATTCAATGATTCAATCGGATAAATCCCCTCCGGCACCTGGCCGTCGCCTTCTTTCAATTTTGGCCCCGGATAACCGCTGGCGGCGCGAATGGAACAGGACCGGATCCAGCGGTTGCTGCCGTTTTGGTCGGTGGCATAAACCTGCAACTGCCGCTCATCCTTGACCGCCACGATCTTCACCCTCGACGGCGGATAAACACTTTGTGCCTGGGTGAAATACGGTTTCCAGCGGGCCCGCGCCGCATCGCCGAATTGTTCGAGCCTTTGGGAAACGGTTTTATCACCCGGCGAAACTGCCCGCCTGATATAGGACTTGAAAGCATAGGCCACCACCGCCAGCAGCAGCAGGACCAATAGCAGGTGAAGCCGTTTCATATCGGTTCAGGCGGTCATCAGGGAGCAGCCACGCGGTTCGGACCGTCGTGCCCGCCCGATCAGTTCAAAGCCGTCGCCCCGACGGATGCCCAAGTCCTCCGTCTGGATGGCGGCGACGGAAAACACATTGGCCAGGTCCAAGATGCGGATGATGCCGGTTTCGCCCTCGGCGGCTTCAAGTCCGGTTTCCGGAGAAATGATTTGCACCCGCGCCCACGGCGGAAAGTGGAACTGCCGCTCCGCATTGCGAATTTTTGAACTTTTACTTTCCAAGTCATAGGCCTGCGAACTCAATTCGCTCATGCCATATTCGCAGATGATATTTTCGCGAGGCACACCGAGCCGGGCTGTAACCAGCGCGTGCAACTCGGTTTTGGGCAATGCGCGGGAACGGTTTTTGTAGCCGCCCGTCTCCATCACCCGGGAACCTGGCGGCAGTTGGAGCATTAAATTCTTTTCCACCAGTTCATCCAGCAGATGAACGAAGGAGAACGCGGTCCCCAGCAAAGTCACTGGTTTATCTGAGTCACCAGCGGTCTGCAGATTAAAAATAACCGCCGCAAAATCCAAGGCCCACGAGCCGTCCACGGCAACTTGCCCGCGGAAGGCGGATTCGGACAGCCCATATCTTTGCCGCACGACCTCAAACATGTGGATGAGCGAGGAATGCGGCGCCTGGCTGGGTGGCGGAGTCAAAAAAATCAGATCACCAGCAGATCCAAAATGTGCCTCAAACCACTTCCAGAGCGACGCCTCATACACGGCCAGCGATTCCGCGTTGTGAAAATGGCGGCTGGGCTTCTGCTCCGTCGTGCCGCTGGAGTGGAAGACGGCGGGACGTTCTTCCGGCGTGAGACTGGTCAATTCCAGTTCTTTGAACGCAGACGTTGGTACGGCCGGGATTTGGGTCCACTGTTTCACGTTCGACGGCGTCAAGTTGCGCGCCTCGCAGATTTTGCGATAGGCGGCGTTGTGCTTGAATTGAACGGCGAACAGTTCCAGCGCCAGCGCGGCAAAATCTTCGCAGCAGCCGACGTGGGGAGTCTCTGAAAATGTCCGCTCTTGAGCAATGAGCCTCGGAACCTCGGCTCCTGCGGGAGAAGAAATACGGTCGCGCAAACGCGCGGCGAAGCTGGATAGTTCTTTAGACATGCGGTGTTTGTTTGCCGGCTGGTTTTCCGCGACAGCCGGGAGGCAGGATAACACGGCACCGGGCGGCTGCAAGCGAGATTGCCATTGTTACGTTTGTGCGCCACACTGTCTGTTCGATAATGAGCAAACCGTTCTACATCACGACGGCGATCGATTACGTCAACGGGCAGCCGCACCTCGGCCATGCCTACGAGAAGATCATCGCCGATGTCATCGCCCGCGCGCGGCGCAGCCTGGGCCAGGAAGTCTTTTTTCTCACCGGCCTGGATGAACACGGCCAGAAGGTCCAACAGGCCGCCCAAGCGGACAAAAAGAGTCCCCAGGAATATTGCGACGCCCTCGCGGCGGACTGGCAGGCGTTTGCCAAAAAACTGGAACTGACGAATGATGATTTCGTCCGCACCACCCAGCCACGTCACAAGGAATACGTGCAGGCCACGCTGTCAAAACTGAACGCCACCGGCCATTTCTACAAGGCCACCTACACCGGTTTTTATTCTGCGAAGGAAGAAACGTTTCTCACGGAGAAGGACCGCCTGCCCGACGGCACCTTTGACCCGAGCTACGGCGAAGTTGTTGAACTCAAGGAGGACAATTATTATTTCAAGCTCGGTGCGCACCAGCAGTGGCTGATCGATTACATCGAGGCAAACCCCGATTTCATCTCCCCCTCCTATCGCCGCAACGAAGTGCTGGGTTTCCTGAAAAACAACACGCTGGAGGACCTGTGCATCACGCGTCCGCTGGCGCGGTTGAACTGGGGCATCCCCCTGCCCTTCGACAAGGATTTCGTCACGTATGTGTGGTTCGATGCGCTGGTGAATTACGCGAGCATCGCCCACGCACATGAGTCGCTTGGTTTGTGGCCGGCGGACATCCACGTCATCGGCAAAGACATCGTGAAATTTCACGCGGTGTACTGGCCGATCATGCTCAAGGCCATGGGCCTGCCGTTGCCGAAACAAATCCTCGTGCACGGCTGGTGGCAGAAGGATGGCGCCAAGATCAGCAAGAGCACCGGCAACATCGTTGAACCCATCGCGGTCATCAACGAATGGGGCCTGGATGCCTTCCGCTTTTATGTTTTGCGCGAGCTGGACATCGGCCCGGACGGCAACTGGACGGATGCCGGTTTCAAATCGCGTTACCAGTCCGAACTCGCGAACGGCCTCGGCAACCTGGTGAACCGCTCGCTCTCGATGCTGAAGCGTTACCGCAACGGCGTGGTGCCCGCGCGCTCCAACGAGCTCGCGGCGGACGCGGCGAAGGCGGCCGATGAGACGCGCGCGTTGTTCAAGCAGAACCAGCTCCAGTCCGCGCTGCAAAGCATCTGGGGACTGGTGAACCGCGCGAACCAATATGTGGACCAGACCGCGCCGTTCAAGCTGGCGAAGGATCCGGCACAGGCGCAACGACTGGACGAGGTGCTCTACAATCTCGCGGAATCCTGCCGCGTGCTCGCGGTGTTGCTGAACCCGTTCCTGCCCGGCACCTCCGCGAAGATCTACGCGCAGCTCGGCCTGACCGGCTCACCCGACAAGCTGGCGGACGCGACGTGGGGCGGCCTGCAGGCCGGCCATACGATCGGCGACCCGGCCCCGCTGTTTCCGCGCAAAGATGTTTGAGCGATGAGGGCGCTGCTGCAAATCATGCTGATTTGTTTTGCCGGCAGTGCGCTTGCCCAAACCCTGCCCCTGCCGCCGCGCGCCACCAACGCGCCGTCCGCCGGCGAATTCGCGCAGAAAATCGCCGCGCTGGATCTCGCGGTGCGCGAACGTGAAATCACCACCCAAATCTTCGCCGGCAATGTTCCGGACTTTTTGCGCCAGCTCCGCCCCGTCACGGTGACGAATGTCGCCGATGGCATCACCAACACCGGCACATTCTTCGTTACGCCGGATTATCTCGCGATCGGTCCGGATGCGGATTACCTGCTGATGCCAATCTCCGGCCATGCGGCCCAGCGCATCGCGGACAAGCTCGACTGCGTGCTGCCAACCCGCAAGATGGTGGATGCCATTTATGCCGCCGCCGAGGTGAAACTCACCCCCACGCCCATCCCGCCGACGGCGGCGATGACGACCGTCCCCATTTTCACAAATCATAACGAAACCGTCCGCGCCCAGCGCGCCGCCTTTTTGGATGCGCACCCGCTGGGCGCACTGGTGGCCGGACATAAAAAAGATGTCGTGATCACGGCGCGGCTGAATGCCGTGACCAACAAAATCGCCATCTACGGCTGGCATCGCCTGACGAACGGCGTGGCGATCCAGCCGCTGTATCTCGGCCATGTGTCCTGGTGGGTGGATTACAGCCAGTGCATCCGGCTCGTGTCGCAAACCATGCTCGTGAACGGAAAAAAGCGCCCAGTCGCCGAAGTGCTGGCTGACCCGAAACTTTGTGGCCTTATCAGCGACGAAGGCGCGGTCACCAATGCGCGTTATCCGACGAATCCGGTTTCGCCGGCGTTCAGCGAAAAGATCAACCTCCCGTGGCCTCAAAAGTTTTCCACCAGCACGAACTTTGAAGAAATGACCCGGGAAATTCGGTTGCCGGATGACGTGCGGATACTCGTCAACGCGCCGGAACTTAAATCATTTTCACCGGACCGGCCGGTGCTGCTGGTTTTTTTTGCGCTGCCGAACGGGAACACCATCGAACAAACTTTAGGTAAGGCGCTCCAGCCGGGCGATGACTGGCATTTCGACATCCAGCACATCGGCGCCCAGACGCGCTGGCTGCGAAACATTATTACCAATCGCACGATCGTCGTGGCATATCTGGAAGCGGGCAACGAAAGCTGGCCGGCCTGGCGTAAAACACATGCTGACCATCGCATCGCGGAGATCATCGACGGGGTACGTGAAATTTTTCCAGCGAATAAAGTGGAGGTGGTCTTGGCCAGCCACAGCGGTGGCGGCAGCCTGATGTTTGGTTATCTCAACGCGGTGGACAAGATTCCCGACGAGGTCAAACGCATTGCCTTCCTCGACAGCGATTATGCCTACGACAGCTGGCGGCACGCGGAAAAGATCGCCCGCTGGCTCGCCACCACCGACGAACACCGGCTCTGCGTATTGGCCTACCAGGATTACCTTGCGTTGTTGAACGGCAAAACCTTTGTCAGCGAGGCCGGCGGAACATGGGGCCGCAGCCATGTCATGCTGGGCGACCTCCGCGCGCAATTACAATTCATCAGCCAGACCAACGACGGCCTGGAAATCGTTTCCACCACGGACAAGCAAATCGAATTTCTGCTGAAGGAAAATCCGGAGAAAAAAATCCTGCACACGGTCCAAGTTGAGCGGAACGGGTTCATCCAGGCCCTGCTCTCCGGCACGGCGGATGAAGGCAAGGGGTATGAATATCTCGGCGCCCGCGCCTACACCAACTGGATTCGGTGAGACAGGAATGCCGGCTGTCCCGGGCTACAGTTTCTCCGGTTGCTTGATCAATTCGCCGATCCGTTGCAGCAGGCGACCGGCCGCGCCGCCGTCCAGCACGCGGTGATCGAAGCTCAAGGTGAGGTAGGCTTCCATGACCGGCACGAATTGACCCTTCGCCTCATCCCAGTGCGGCATCCGGCGTCCCGCCCCCATGCCCAGCACAAGTGTCTGTTCCGGCAGCGGAATTGGCGTGGCCCAGATCAGGCCGAACGTGCCAAAGTTGGTGACGGTGGCGATGGAACCGCCGGTCGCATCAGGTGGCAGCTTGCGTTGCCGCGCGAGTTCGACCAGTTCGTTGTAGCGCTGCGTCAGATCCTTCAACGGCTTCTTGTCGGCGTTGCGGATGACCGGGACGAGCACCCCATCATCGGCTTCAACGGCAAAACCAACGTCGATGGACGACGGATGGATGATCTTGTTCCCCACCAGGCGGCCGGCCACGGCGGAATTTTCCGACAACGCAATCGCCAGGGCGCGCAACGCATACAGCGCCGGACCGGGCCTGGGGTTGGAAGATTTGCGGTGTGCGAGCACGGCATCCAACGGCACCGGCAGCCCCACGGTCGCCAGCGGACGCGTCCAACTGCGCCGCATGGCATCAGCCACGGCAACACGCATGGAGGAGGCGGCGCTCATCTTGTGCTTTTCAAGACTGGTGATGTACTTCTCGAAATCTTCCACCGTCACCCGGCCGGCTGCGCCGCTGCCGGCGACACCCGCAAGATCCGCGGCGTGCAGGCCCAGTTCATCCATGCGCGCTTTGAGCCGGGGCGAGAGGTAGCTGGCACCCGCGGCATTGGCGGGCACGGGCAGTCCACGGATCGTCGGCTGGACACGGGATTTGCCACTGTTGATGCCCGACTTGGAAGCGTGTTCCGTATCGGAGGACTTGTTCGCCGCCGGGACATCCAAGCCCAGGCGGGCAACTTCTTCTTTCGTCGCTTCAATGTGCCCCAGCGTGGCGCCGACGGCGTAGCTCTCGTCCAGTTGCGCGGTGAACTTTTCGATCCGGCCCTTGCAGGGCGAAGCGACGGTCATGGTGGCCTTGTCGGTCTCGACCTCGATCAAATCCTGGTCCGCCTCGACGGTACCGCCGGGGGGAATGAGGAACGTGACGATGCGGGCCTCGGCGATGGATTCGCCCAGTTGGGGCATGATGATGGGAACAAGCGGCATAATTTCAGTGCCTTAAAATTTTACGGGCGGCGGCGCCGATCGAACGAACGGTCGGACGATGTGCCGCCCAGAGGTTGGGATGATACGGAACTGGTGTGTCTTTGGCGTTGAGCCGCTGGGGCGGCGCATCCAGCAAACCGTAACCTTCACTGGTGACCCGCGCGATGACTTCCGCCGTCACCCCGCCCCATGGCCAGGATTCGCCGACCGCCAGCAGCTTCCCGGTGCGCGCCACACTGGCCATCACGGTGTCGGTATCCAGCGGCTTCACGGAACGCAGGTCAACCACCTCGACCTCCCAGCCTTCGGTCGCCAGTTCCCCGGCCGCCTCCAGCGCATCCTGAACCATCGCGCTGTAAGCCACGATTGTCAGGTCGCGGCCTTCGCGGGCGATGCGGGCCTTGCCGATGGGCAGCGCCTCGCTCGGCAGCTTTTCGGCCTTGAGATGGCGGTAGAGAAACTTGTGTTCACAGAAAATGACCGGGTCATCAATGGCCACCGCTTCCAGCAGCATCGAATAGGCGTCCTCCACCGTCGCCGGCGTCAGCACGATGAGGCCGGGATAGTGCGCGTAAATCGTTTCCAGGCTCTGACTGTGGAACGGACCACCGCCGGACGTGCCGCCGAATGGCAGGCGCACGGTGATGGGGCAGGAAATGTTCGTGCGCCAAAACAGCGTCGCCGCCTGGTTGACGATCTGGTTGAAGCCGACCGTGGAAAAATCTGCGAACTGCATCTCGATGATTGGCCGCATCCCTTCTATGGCCGCACCCACGGCGAGACCGACCATCGCGTCCTCGGAGATTGGGGAATCAATCACCCGCCCGGGAAAATCCTTGGCCAGGTTCTTGGTGGCCTTGAACGCGCCGCCGAAGGCACCGACGTCCTGGCCATAGATGAACACCCGCGGATCATCACGCAAGGCATGGGCCTGCGCTTCGCAGATGGCATCAAGGTAGGTAAGGCTCATTTCAAAAGTTAGATCAGCCGGTTATGCGTTGCCCTCGATTAGGCGCTTGGTCGACAGCGCGGTCCATTCCTCGGCGAACGGATCAGGTGCGGGCTCCCGCTGGACTTGGGCGACCGCCTCCTCGATTTCACGGATGGCCTCGCTGCGCCAGACGGCGATTTGCGCGGCGTCAGTCCATTTCTGCTGGAGTATCTTTTCCTCGGCCACCTTCAGGCAATCACGGCCGAGAGCTGAAGTTTTGTACTTGGGATCGATGTAACTGGCGTCATCATGCTCGCCATGGCCGCACAACCGGAGCAGTTTGGCGACGACCAATTGCGGGCCCTTCCCCGCCCGTGCGCTGGCCACGGCCATGCCGACCGTTTTCAAACACGCAGTCAAATCCGTGCCATCCACGGAGTGCCCCGCGATCCCATAGCCCGCCGCCCGGTCCGCCAGGCTCTCGCAGGCAAACTGACGCGAGGTGGGCGTGGAGTAGGCATATTGGTTGTCGGCAACGACAAGAATGAGCGGCAGCTTTTCAACCGCCGCCTGATTGAGCGCCTCGTGAAAGGCTCCGGTGGACGTTGCCCCGTCACCCAGACAGGTGGCGCCGACGATGCCGGTGATCCCCTTCATGCGCCGGGCAAACAAAACCCCGTTCACCACGGAAACCATCGCGCCGAGATGGCTGATCATCGGCAGATAACCGGCTTGGGGGTTGCCGCGGTGGACGTTGCCGTCGCGCCCCCGCATCGGTCCCAGCGACGAACCCATGTACGTCCGGACGGCATCAACGATGGTTTCACCGAACGCCAGCCGCCCTGCCCCGTCCCGGATCAGGGGGGCAAACACGTCGGATTTAGTGAGATTGATCCCCAGGGCGGCGCTCAAGGCTTCCTGCCCCCGGCCCAGAAAAACACCCCCGTGGATTTTGCCCGCGCGGTAGAGCGCGGCAAATTTTTCATCCAACAGCCGTGCGCGCAGCATAAAGCGGTAGGCAAGGAGATGCGCCTCAGGCACAGCTTCAACTTGCCCCCCGCGAGGCTCGGAGACGGTTTGCAGCATGTCGGAAGTTTATCGACGAGGGTACACCCCAGCAATGATTCTTTCAGATGCCGTTAGAAAAAATCGGCTGGCTGACGGGGGCAAAATCTGGTAATCACCGGGTTTCCGGGAATCAATTCCGGCGTGTCGTAATGAATCCGATCAAATTTCAGGCCTTGTTGCTGGCCAATGACGCCAAGCTGGTCGAAGCCTTGTCGCTTGCGATCCGCATGGATGGCGGCAGCCTTGGCTTTGCGGGCAATTATGCCGAGGCCCTGCGCTCCCTTCAGACGCATCCGCCGGACCTGCTGCTGCTCGACATGAAATCCGCCGAGGCAGACAGCCTTAACCTCCTCCGCCAGCTCAAGCACCATCCGACGCCAACCCCGGTTTTCTCCATCGCCCTCGCGTCCGGAACGGAATCCACGGCCGTGTTGCGCGCCTATGACTTGGGTCTGAATGACACCGTCCACACCCCTTTGGAGAACAATGGTGTTTTTCGCGCCCGGCTCCGCAGCGGCGTACAGACCAAGCGCAAGTTTGAAGATCTGCTCAAGAAGCAGCAGGAGCTGGCCGATGGCTGCCGTTCCGCCGAGGCCAACTCGCGCGCCAAGTCCGATTTCCTCGCGGCCATGAGCCACGAAATCCGCACGCCGATGAACGGCGTCATCGCCATGTCTAGCCTGCTGATGGAAACCTCGCTGACGCCCGACCAGCGCGGCTACCTGGACACCATCCACAACAGCAGCGAATCGCTGCTGAGCATCATCAACGACATTCTCGACTTCTCGAAGATCGAGGCGGGCAAAATGGAGCTCGAAAAACGTCCATTCGACCTGCGTGCCAGCATCGAAGAATCGCTCGACCTGCTCGCCCCGCGGGCCATGGACAAACAGCTCGACCTCGTCTACCAGGTTGACGAACGCATCCCCACCCTGGTCGAAGGCGACGGCCAGCGGCTGCGCCAGGTGCTGGTCAATCTCATCGGCAATGCGCTCAAGTTCACCGAACGCGGCGAAGTGTTTACGCGGGTGCAAAAACTCCAGCTCTCCCCGGCGGAGTCCGACAACCCGCTCTCCTTGCGCCTGCATTTTGCCATCAAGGATTCCGGCATCGGCATTGCACCCGACCGGCTGGCGAAGCTGTTCAAGCCTTTCTCGCAGGCGGATGTCTCCACGGCGCGCAAATATGGCGGCACCGGCCTCGGCCTCGCCATCAGCCGCCGCCTGGTCGAATTGATGGGCGGAAAAATGTGGGCGGAAAGTGCGGCCGGCGAGGGCTCCACCTTCCATTTCACCATCAACGCCACTGCGGTGGCTGATTCCAAACCCCCGGCGCATACCGGCAAGATGCCGCGCCTGGCCGACCTCAAGATTTTGATCCTCGATGACAATGCCACCACCCGCAACATCCTGTTTGACCAGTGCCGGCTCTGGGGCATGTTGCCGCAGGCCGTGGAAAATTCGGCGCAGGCACTGGATCTGCTGCGCAAGGGCAACGCCTTTGACCTGGCCCTGATCGACCTCCACCTGCAGGGCATGGACGGCCTCGCCATCGCCTCCGAGATCCAAAAACTCCCCGCCGCCGCCATGTTGCCGATGGTGCTGCTCACGCCGCTCGGCAAAAAGAAGAGCAGTTCAGAAGAAGTCCGCATCGTCTTTGCCCATGCCGTGCACAAGCCGGTCAAGCCCGGCCAGTTGTGCGCTGCGCTGGAGCGCGCATTGCTAAGCCCGCGCGTCCCGGTCCGCGCCGCGGAGCCGCCTAAACCCACCACCACCCTGGCGGAGACCTTGCCGTTGCGCATCCTGCTCGTGGATGACAATGCCATCAATCAAAAAGTTGCCGTGCGCATTCTGCAGCAGCTTGGCTATGCGCCCGAAGTCGCCGGCAACGGCCGCGAGGCGCTGGACCTGCTCGACCAGAAGCCGTTCGATTTCATCTTCATGGATGTCATGATGCCCGAAATGGACGGCCTCGAAGCCACCCGGATGCTCCGCAAGCGCCAGATGGGCGGAGACCATTCTCACTACCAGTCGCACATCATCGTCTGCGCCATGACCGCGCATGCCATGACCGGTGACCGCGAAAAGTGCATCGCCTCCGGCATGGATGATTACCTCGCCAAGCCCGTCCGCCCCAAGGATGTCCGCGACATGCTGGAGAAGTGGGGCGGAAAAATCATGCCCGGCGACACCAAGCCTGCGCCGGCCAGGAACGCCGAAAGTCCCGCAGCCGAACCGCCCGTGGACATGGATCGCATGATGGACCTGACCGACGGCAACAATGATAGTTTGCGGGAACTCGTTGAGATGTATCTCAAACAGACACACAAGCAGTTCGAGCAGATGCAGACCGCCATCCGCGAAGGCAACGCTGACAGCCTGCGGCGCGTTGCGCATAGCGGCGCCGGTGCGAGCGCCACCCTGGGCATGACCCAGTTGGTTCCCAGATTGCGTGAACTGGAAAAACTCGGCGCCTCCGGCAATCTGGCCGGGGCCACGGAAATCTGCGAAAAGGCCGCCGGGGAATACACCCGCATCCAGGAATTTTTGAAAGTGAACCCAGAACTGGCCTCAGTCTTCCAGAACTTCAAACCCACATGAAAAACATCTTAATCATCGAGGATGACCAGATTGTGGCGAATGTCTATCGCAACAAGCTTGCGGTTGAAGGGTACAAGGTCGAGGTCGCCGGCGACGGGGAGGTCGGCCTGCGCATCATGCGCACGTTCAAGCCGGAACTCATCATCCTGGATCTGATGCTGCCGACGATCTCCGGCGTGGATGTCATCAAGGAAATCCGCAGCGAACCGGACTTCGCCAAGGTTCCCATCATTGTTTTTTCCAACACCTACCTGACGAACCTCATCCAGGACGCCTGGCGCGCCGGGGCCAACAAATGTCTCTCCAAATCCAGTTGCACCCCGAAGGACGTCATCGAGGTCGTACGTCATACCATCGGCGACAGCGGCGCAATGACACAGCAGAAAACGGGTGCCACCGAAATGGCGGTCCCGGCCAGGCCGGCCGCGCTCACCAGCGAAAACGACGCGGAATTTCAGGCCGACCTGCGGAAAACCTTCATCGACAACCTCCCGGCGACACTCCAGTCGTTGCGGTCCGGTTTGCAGTCCCTCATCAAGGCGGAAAATGAGATGGTCCGGCTCAAACAGGTCTATGAACTCTATCGGCAGGTTCATGCGCTGAACGGCAACTCCGGCATCGCCGGTCTGGTGCAGATCGCTCACATGTCCGCCGCTTTCGAGGCGCTGCTTAAGGAGATCTACGAAAAGCCCAAGAACATCAACACCTCCACCATCCGCACCATCGCCTCGGCGGTGGATTTTCTGGGGCTGCTCTTTGAAAAAGGCACGCTGCCGGAACGTCAGGATATCCCCGTCTCCAAGATCCTGGTGGTGGATGACGAGGCCATCTCGCGCCGCGCCATCGTCTACGCGCTGGAAAAAGCCCGGCTCAAATCCATCAACCTGGACGACCCCCTGCAGGCGCTGCAGTTGCTCAATGAAAATGAATTCGACCTCATCTTCCTCGATGTGGACATGCCCGGCATGACCGGATACGAACTTTGCGCCAAGCTCCGCGCCTTGCCCCAGCACAAAAAGACGCCCGTTGTCTTCGTGACCAGCCTGAATGACTTTGACAACCGCACCAGTTCCACCATGGCCGGCGGCAATGATTTCATCGGCAAGCCGTTCCTGTTCATCGAACTTACCGTCAAGGCGCTCATCCACGTCCTGCGCGCCAAACTCCAACCCCGGCCGCCCGGCATCTGATTTCCAATCCCATCCGCCGGGCAGCTTCTGCCCCGGAACAATTGTACGCACCATCCATCACACAGCCGGGAGTTTGCATGAAAATAAAACTAAAATGGGCCGCCGTGGTGCTGGTCATGCTTTTTGCACTCCTGCAACTGACCAGTCCGCAGCGCACCAACCCGGCAGTCAAATTGGACATGATCACCGCCGCCAACCCGCCCCCGGCTGTCGCCGCCAGCCTGCGCGCCGCCTGCTACGACTGCCACTCGTACGAAACCAAATGGCCGCTCTATGCGCGCATCGCCCCCTCCTCCTGGCTCGTTGTCAGCGATGTGAACGAAGGCCGGCAACACCTTGACCTCTCTGATTGGCCGGATGACCCCGCCCGCGCCGCCAAAAAGCTGGATCGCATCAACGAGGTCGTTGACTACCGCGAAATGCCGCCCAAAAAATACACGCTGTTGCATCCCGAAGCCCGGCTCTCGGAAGAACAACGGAAACAACTCCTGGACTGGGCCGATGCCGCCGCCGCAAAATTCCGCAGCAGTTCCACCAACCAATGATGAAGCTTCACACCGAGTTCATTCCCGCCGCCCAAAAAGATTCCCGCCGCCTGATGCTCATGCTTCACGGCCTGGGCGACAGCGTCAAGGGCTACCACTGGTTCCCCGAAGCCATGGATCTGCCATGGCTGAATTTTCTCCTGATCAACGCGCCCGACCGCTTCTACGGCGGCTGGTCCTGGTTCGATATCGAACACGATTCCCCCGGCGTCCTGCGCAGCCGCAAACTTCTTTTCGATCTGCTTGATGACCTGCGCGCCAAAAATTTCCCGGCCGACCAGATCACCATCGGTGGATTTTCCCAGGGCTGCTTGATGACCATTGATGTGGGCCTGCGCTACCCGCACCGCCTCGCCGGACTGGTGGGCATCAGCGGCTGGGTTTATGAGTTGGAAAGCCTGCTGCAAGAAATGCCGCCGGTTGCCAGGGAGCAACGCCTGTTTTGCACCCACGGCCCGTACGACACCTTGATCCCCATCGCCAAGGCCCGCGAACAGATCAAGGCCCTCAAGGCCGCCGGCCTGAACACCGAGTGGCACGAATTCCCCAAGGCCCACACCATCCACGGCGAGGAGGAGCTCTCCGTCATCCGCAAATTTGTGCGCGCCGGCTACCCGGTTGTGGGCGGGTAACCGGCGCGCTGCAGCGGGCCGCGCTGACGCGCGGGCTTGGTAAGGTCATGCCTTGAACTGGCGGTTCGCGCCCGGCATCCAGATCTGCTCCGGATGCCCCGCGCCACCCCCGTCCAGGTCCATCGCCTGGTTCACCACTTCACGCATCCGGGCAAACCACCACTGGCCCCGGGCCATCCGTGTTTCACGCTTGCGGCCATGGATGCGGCATTGTGTTCCATTGAATCCGAGTTCGAGTTGATTGTTGGTCGTCATAATTTTGTTATAATTACGACACCATTCTTGCAGGGGGGGTTGGACAAAGGCTGTCCAACCTAAAATATTTTTGAAGCCCAGATTTTTGACAAAACAGTTGCCGGAAACCAATGAAGTTCAATCTGTTAGCGATTAAACACGCCTGCATTGCATGGAAACTCTCCAAAAATTTCGCCAGGCATGGATGAAAGTTCTTAAAAACCTGCCGCTGCCATTTCATGAGCGCTGGGTAAGTTTCCGTTGCAGGAGGCGAGCGACATCGTTTATGGCGGGCGAGGACGGTCGTCCAATCTATCTCCGTCCCCAGCAATCACGCCGCCAACCAAACCTCACGGCCGCAACTCGATGACATCCCCCGCATCCACCGGAATATCCGTGCCGCTGAAAAGCACCTTCGCATCCAACGTCGCGCTTTCGCCCTGGTGCGTGATGATGATCTGCTTTGGCTCGGCCCGGCCGGTGTACTTGGCCGTCGCCACCGCCTGCGCCAGCGTCAAACCCTCCACCCACGCCACCTGCGGATTCTCCACCGCGCCGATGACCGTGACTCCATGAAACTGCGCCGCCAGTTGCTGCTGCAACACCATGTTCTGCCCTGCCAGATAGGCGATCTGCGCCTGCGCCCGGGAGCCTGACCTCGTCGCGCAACCGGCGACGGCCAGGGCAGTCATCAAAATGGCCAGACTGTATCTCATTCTGAAATCAAACACCGTTGCCATCAGATTGGTTGCGCCTAAAAATCATCGGCCCACCGCGTCCAGCGAACTCTTCCAACCCGCCACCGCCGACCTGATTTCCGCCGCGCAGTTCGCCCGTGGCTTCACGAACCGCGGCGTGAACCACGGAAAACTTCCGATCAGGTCATGCGTCACCAAAATCTGCCCGTCACAATCCGGTCCGCTCCCGATGCCGATGGTCGGCACGGAAATCACCTTGGAAATCTCCGCCGCCACCGGCGGCGTGACCAGTTCCAGCACGATGGCGAAAGCCCCCGCATCCGCCAGCAGCTTTGCGTCCGTCACCAGTCGCTGGCGCTCGTCTTCTTTTTTGCCCTTGATGCGATAACCGCCCTCCTCCAGGACATGCTGCGGCAGCATTCCCAGGTGACCGCAAAACGAAATGCCCGCCGCGACAATGGCGCGCACCTGCGGCAAAATTTCCTGGCCGCCCTCCGCCTTCACGAATTCCGCTCCCGCCGCCACGAGCCGTTGGGCATTCGCCACCGCCGTCTCCACGGTTTCATAGCTGTGATACGGCAGGTCGCCGCCCAGCAGCGCGTTGGGCTTCGCGCGGGCGACCGCGCGGACATGATGCTCCATGTCCGCCATTGTCACCTGCGTGGTGTCGGGATAACCCAGCACCACCATGCCCACGGAATCACCAACCAGCAGCAATGACACCCCGCATTCGTCCAGCAGCTTCCCCGTCGGATAATCGTATGCCGTCAGCGCCGCGACCTTCTCGCCGCGCGCCTTCATGCCGCGGATCGTCTCAACTGTGATCTTGGAATTCATTTCGTGAGGCTCGCCGTCAATTCTTCCGGCGTCGTCGTCGCCGTGCCGACCTTGCCGACCACGATCCCCGCCGCATAATTGGACAGGATGGCCGCCTCGACCGGCGACGCGCCCGCCGCCACCGCCAGCGTGAAACTTGCGATCACCGTGTCGCCTGCGCCCGATACATCAAAGACCTCCTGCGCCACCGTCGGGATGTGGAACGGCTTTTGCCCGCGCTGGCACAGCAACATGCCCAGTTCGCCCAGCGTGATGAGCAGCAGCGCCGGGTTCAACTCCCGCAGCAGCCGTTCCGCCACCAGCATCAGGTTCTCGTCGCCGAACGGATTCGCGTTCTTCGTATCGTCCGGCATCGCGGCCAGTTCAAAGGCCTCCTTGCGGTTGGGCGTGATCAGCGAAAGGTTCGTCAGGTTCAGGTGATGCACCGGCTTCGGATCCAGGCTCAGCCACACCCCGCGCTCCCGGCAGATCTTTTTGATCCCGTCCAGCAACGGCTGCGTCACCACGCCCTTGCCATAATCACCCACGATCACCGCGCCGGCACCGGCGATCTTGGCTTTGAACTCCGCCAGCAACGCCGTCGTCGTCCGGGCATCCAGATCGCCGCGCGTTTCGCGATCCACCCGCACCACCTGCTGCTGGTGCGCCACGATGCGCGTCTTGATGCTCGTATGCCGCCCGGAGCTCTTCACCAGGCCCGTGCAGCCGATGCTTTGCTCGCCCAAAAGTTTCAACAACTTCCGCGCCGCATCATCCTTCCCGATGGCGCCAAAAATTTCGGCCGGCACGGCCAGATCGACCAGGTTGCGCGCCACGTTCGCCGCGCCGCCCGGCATGAAGCTCTCGCGCTGAAAATCCACCACCGGCACCGGTGCCTCCGGCGAAATGCGCGACACCCCGCCCCAGATGAACTGGTCCAGCATCACGTCGCCCACCACCAGGATGCGGGTTTTCGTCGCCGCCGACAAAATCTGCCGGGCGCGCGCCGGGGATAATTTTTTTGAGTTCATTTTCAAATATGTATTTCCCATTTGTGTTTATCCATGGCTGGTTCAGTTCAAAAACCCCGTCAACGGACTCGTCGCGCTGGCCGCCTCGCTCTGCGGTCCCAAGCCGATCTCATACGCGCTGCGCCCGGACTCCACCGCCAGCTTGAACGCCACCGCCATCCGGTTGGCATCATTCGCCACCGCGATGGCCGTGTTCACCAGCACCGCGTCCGCGCCCATTTCCATCGCCTCCGCCGCATGGCTCGGCGCGCCGATGCCCGCATCCACCACCACCGGCACCGTCGCCTGCTCGATGATGATCCGGATCTGGTCGCGCGTCTGGATGCCCCGGTTCGAGCCGATGGGTGCGCCCAGCGGCATGACCGTCGCACAGCCAACGTCCTGCAACCGTTTCGCCAATACCGGATCGGCATTGATGTACGGCAACACCGTAAACCCTTCTTTTACCAGAATTTCAGCCGCCTTAAATGTCTCAATCGGATCCGGCAACAGATAGCGCGGGTCCGGATGAATCTCCAATTTCACCCACTTGGGCAATCCGGCGGCCACCGCCAAACGCGCGAGCCGCACCGCTTCCTCTGCATTCATCGCCCCGCTCGTGTTCGGGAGCAGCAGATATTTCTTCGGATCAATAAATTCCAGGATGTTGGCAAACGGGTCCTTGCGCCCGGACAAATCCGCCCGGCGCAGCGCCACCGTCACCATTTCCGTGCCGCTGGCGGCCAGCGCCTCACGCATTGCCTCCGGCGACGGAAATTTTCCCGTGCCCAGAATGAGCCGCGAATGAAACTCCCGCCCCGCGATCGTCAATGGCTTTGATGAAATCAACATTGCCCTAATTTAATTGTTTCAGCGCGCCTTTGTCGAGAATTGGAAAAATCCGCGCCAGAACCTTTTCACCCTACCGTTCCATGATTCCGTAATTGACCATCCTCGTTCTCGTCCTCGAATCCCCCATTCGTCATTCGTGCTTCGTCATTTGGTCACGGCGTATGCACCCGGTAGAACCGGTACGGCATGTTCGTCGACACCATATCCGTAAACAGCAGCAATCCGCCCGCGGGCGTGTTCGTCAAGATCGGTGTCCACGCCTTGAAGTTCGTCGTCCCATCGATCACGTAATTCAACCCGTCCGTCCCCGCCACATTGATGCGGAACTTGTGGTTCACCAGCTTGGCCGTCGTCGCCAACCATTGCGGCGCGGCCGACGTGGCCAGCGTGGCCGTCACTGTGAAACTGTTCGTGGCCGTTGACACGCCGTCGAAAGCCACGACCGTGACCGTATAGTTCCCGCTGGTCGTGTAGTTGTGCGCCGGGTTTTGCGCCGTGGAAGTTCCGCCGTCGCCGAACGTCCATGTGTAAGCGCTCGCCGGCGCGCCGATGAATTCCAGTTCCGAAAGCTGCACGCACGTCGCCGTCGAAGGATCCAGGACACTGTCGATCTGGAAGCGGTGGATGTTGAATGCGCTGGTGTTCGTGAAACTATACAGGTGCGTCTCAAACCGGTTGGTGAACACCTGCCCCGTGCGCGTGTCCAGGGTCATCCAGTTGGTGCCGTCATTCGAGCCGAGCAGCCGCCAGTCGCGCGGGTCGCGTTCGGGGGCGTCATTGGCGGACGAAACGGTGTACTGCGTCACCACGCACTGCGCGCCGTTCGTGTACTGGTATTGGATCCAGCTCGCACGCGTGGCCGGATTGGTCGCCGTTGGATCCAGCCATTTGGTCGCCGTGTTGTCATCGAATGCATTCGTCGCCACCTCGCCGACGGGCGTGTTCTGGCCCTGCGCGGTGATCGTGCCGGTGTGGTCGTCCGTGGTGTTCGCGTTCGTGATCGTGCCGGACGATTTCCCCAACTGTCCGGCGAACGCCTGCGCGGTGAATTGGAAAGGCTGCTGCGTCGCCGTGGCCGCGCCCGCCGCCGCGGAGGCCGTCACATACAACGGCTGGCCGTTCGAAAAGATCAGGCTGACATTGTCAAACTGGGAACGGTTCAATTTCGTCGACACCAGGGCATTGACCGCCATCCCCAGTTCGATCGAGCTGTTCATCACGTTCGTCACGCTGCCGGTCTGCGTCCAAATCACTCCATCAGGCGAAGTGTAGCCCGTGAACACATCGCCGGCGCGCACCAGCTTCACCCAATACGGCGCGCCCAGGTAAACTCCCGGGATATTGGCGCTTGCACCGCCGGCCTCATCGCGCCATTGAAAGGTCATCCCGTTGCCGGCGGTGGCCGCCATCATTACATTGCGTGAACCCGCATCCAGTGTTTCGCGGAACATCACGCCCGCCTTCGCCCATGGATCGGTATTTTGAATGTTGATGACCCGGGCGCTGATCGCGCCGCTCCCGTTGATGGGTTGGTAAACAAAATGTCCGGTATCGTCCGCATTCCAGATGTCACCCCCGCCGCCGATGATGTCGAACTCGCTGTTCGTGTAGCTGGACGACCCCGTCATGGTCGCCCCAAAGTCTGTCTCCGCCCACGGCGGTGGCAGGGTGGGCTGCACCGTGAGTGAATTGATCCACGCCGCGATCACCGCCATTGCGTTCGTATCCACCACATTTTTGGCCACCGGCGGCATCTGGATGATCCCCAGGCTGCTGTCACGGTGAAACAGCACGGAGGCGTTCGTGTCACCCGGCTTGATGATTTTCGCGCCATTGATGCCCAGCGTGTTGATGGCGTAGCCGTTGATCAGGCTCTGGTTTGGCAGCGGCGTGTCAAAACGCATGTCGAACAACGCATTCACGCCGCCGGGGCGATGACAGTGCCCGCAGTTGGCATCGAAATACGAACGCGCCCGCAGTTCCAAGGGTGCATTGGTGTCCGACACCGAAACCAGCCTTGGATAATTGGTGATCACCGCCTCGCTTTGAGTTGGCGCAAAAAAGCCCAGGTGGTTCAACGTGCGCAACTGGTTGTCCGTCACCCCGCCCGGATATTGGTTGGTGCCGTTGAGCTGGCGCGTTTTCATCCCCAGCACCCCGCCCGCCGCCGGCGTGTGACAGCGCAGGCAGTCCGACCGGCCCGGGTAAAACCATTGCTGCGTCCGCACGCCCGTGGCGGTCGTGATCTGGATGTCTTCGTTCGTTGAGAAGGCCACGATGTCCGCGTCGGAATAATCCGGCCGCCATTTGTAGGACGCCCCATACACCGTTCCGTTCGTGTCGCAGACCAGCAGCCGCGTCTCCAGCCGGCGGAGCTGGCTCGGATTGTTTTCGTTTGTCGCCAGCGAAAAATTCTTGAAAAAGACCGTCCCCGGCGGGAACGACCATTCCCCGGTCGGATAAAAATTAATGAACGTGTTCGTCGGCAGCGCGACCCAGCGCGATTTCACCGCCCCGTCCGACCACAGCGGCGAATTGACCGTGTACGGCACCAGCGCCGGCCCCGGCGCCAGCGTGGCCAGATTGGTGAACGCCCCCAGTTGCGAGAACAGCGCCGGCGGCGTCAGCGTGTTGGTTGGCCCGGAACGCGAGAGCGTGTACAGCGGGCTGCCCAGGTTGCCCATCACGCACATGTAGATTTCCCCCGCCGCATCCACGCCAAACGACGACAGCCCGGTGTAATCGTTGCCGGAATTGAAGCCGGCGCCCTTCGGCACCGTGCAGAGGATGATCTTGCCGGCGGGCACCGTGGATTCATCCAGCACCCAGACATCGTCCGAGCCGTTGTCCCCGAAAATGTATTTCCCCGCGAGGTCGGCGGCAAACTGGCTGCCGCGATAAACATAACCGCCGATCACCGCAAAATTCCCGTCCGTATGCGGATAGTCGATCACCGGCCGGCGGCTGATGCCCACGTAGGGCGGCGTCAAGTCTCCGCCGATGCCTTCAATGATGTTCCATTGAAAATTCAAGCCCGACTCGCCCGGCTCAATGATGTCCACTTCCTCCTTCGTGGACTGCCCGACATCCCCGATGAAAATCCGCCCCGTCCCCGGATCCTCCGTCATGCGGTGCGGGCTGCGCAGGCCCAGGCAGAAATATTCCTCCAGCACATTGCTCTGCCCCACGAACGGGTTGTCGTTCGGGATGAAATAATTCGCCGTCGTGCCGTTCGCCGGCTGCCGCGGCGGCGCATGGCTGATGCTCCCGCCCCGCTGGTCCACATCGATGCGGAACGCGCCCGAAAAGATGTTGTTCGTGATGGTCTGCGTGTTGTTGCCGTTCGCGTCGTCGCCGTCCGTCCAGTAAAGAAAACCGTTTGTCGGGTGGAAAAACATCCCGCCGCCGTTATGCCATACGCTGTCGCCCGCCTGGTCCACGAAAACGGTTTCCGAATTCGCCAGCGCCACGCCGTTTGTGTCCAGCGTGTAGCGCACCAGCTTGTCGTGATACGCGCCCGTGGAAAACGTCGGCGGCCGGGTGTACGCATCCCCCGCCACCGTGCCCGGAACCACCCACGTGTAATAGATGAACATGAAATGGTTCGTCGCAAAACCTGGATGAAACGCCAGCCCCAGCAATCCCGAATCATCCCAGCCCTGGCATTGGTTGCTGATGTCCAGCACCAGTTTTTTGGTCGTCACGTTCGAGGTGTTCATGAACGTCCACACGCGCCCTTCCCGTTCCCAGACGCACAGCAGGTTCGTTCCCGGCACCGCCGTCAGGCCCACCGCATTCGTAAAACGCAGGCCCGGAAACGCCGGGACCGCCGACCAGTTCCCCGAAACCACCGGCGATGCCGGCGGTAAAATCCCGTTCAGAAACGGCGCCAGATTCGCCCGGGTGTTCAACCCGTACGATTGCCCAAACGCCAAAGTGTTAAAAAAACCGACAAGTGCAAAACAAAGCAACAGCGCCTTCAAGGCGCTGTGCCTGCCAATATCCCCACTTTTTGCCCGCGAAACCGCTAAAAACAGAAGTTTTGCCATCGTTGCATCGTATTGTGACCCGTCCAACTTTGCTGCCAAAAAAACATAAGCAGCCCTTAAGCCAACTTTCAGCTTTGAACTTGCGCCGCTGGTCTTTAGCTTGCCTCCATGTTTCGTCCGTGCATCGACCTGCATGAAGGCAAAGTGAAGCAAATCGTCGGCGGTACGCTCGGCGCTGCCGGCTTGCGCACCAATTTTGTCTCCGATAAATCCGCCGCCGCCTTCGCCCAAATCTACCGGCGCGACGCCCTCTTCGGCGGCCACGTCATCATGCTCGGCCCCGGCAACGACACCGCCGCCCGCGCCGCCCTCGCCGCCTTTCCCGGCGGCCTCCACCTCGGCGGCGGCATCAACGCCGCCAACGCCCGCGCCTGGCTGGATGCCGGCGCCTCGCACGTCATCGTCACCAGTTGGGTCTTCCGCGAAGGCCGCGTCGACTGGGCGCGCCTGGCGGAACTCGTCCAGCTTATCGGCAAAGACAAGCTCGTCCTCGACCTGAGCTGCCGCCTTCGCGACGGCAAATACTTCGTCGTCACCGACCGCTGGCAGAAATTCACCGACCTCGAAGTGGACGCCGCCACCTTGAAAAAATTTTCCAGCCACTGCGCCGAGTTTTTGATCCACGCCGTGGATGTCGAAGGCCTCTGCCACGGCATCGACCGCGAACTCGTCTCCAAGCTCGGCGAATGGACCCCCCTCCCCATGACCTACGCCGGCGGCGCGAACTCGTTGGCCGACCTCCAGGAAGTCACCCGGCTCGGCCGCGGCAAGGTGGACCTCACCATCGGCTCCGCCCTCGACCTCTTCGGCGGCACCGGCGTCAAGTACGCCGACTGCGTCGCCTTCAATCGCCGGGCATTGACTGAAATGCCATAGCGCGGCGATTTGACTCAGCGGTTCATGGAAAGGGTTGGCGTGCGGGGGAAAGTCGTCGCCAAACCACCTTCCGCCTTTCCGCCATGCCCTTCCGCCCGCGTTTGTGAGGCCACAATATTTTTGAACTGCCATGGCCGCTCCCCCGCTCAGTTCGCCACCATTGCCCTCGGCGGCAAAGGAATACGGATCTCAATCTTCGTGCCGGTGCGGGAAGTGGACTTGACCCTGAGGACGCCGCCGACATAAGCCGCCCGTTCACGCATGCCCAGCAGCCCAAAGCCGCCCGGACCTTTTCGCCGGGCCGCTTGATGTTCTGAATCGAAACCTATCCCGTCGTCATGGACGATCAACTGCACGCAGCCGCGCGGTTTCGAGAGGTTTACCGTCACATGATGGGCGCGGGCGTGCTTTTCCACGTTCTTCAAGGTTTCCTGAAGAATGCGGTAGAGCGCCAGCTCGGTGTCGGCGGGCAGCCGCAGCTTCAGTTGCACACACGTCAGCTTCACGGACACGCCCGTCCGGTGCGAAAACTCCACGCTCGTGTCGTGCAGGCCGGCGACCAGCCCCAGTTGATCCAGCACGCTGGGCCGCAGATTACGCGAGATGCGCTCCACTTCCTCCGCCGTCTCCCCCAGCAGCTCGCGGAGTTTGACCGCTTCGGCTTTCGCCGATGTCTCGTGCGCTGGCAACTGGTCCGCCAGCGTCTGGCTGCGAACCAGGACGGCACAGAGCATCTGGGTGATGGTGTCATGCAGTTCCAGGGCCACGCGCCCGCGCTCGGCTTCCTGCACCTGCACCACGCGGTGCGTCAGCGCCCGCAGCAGTTTCTCGGTCCGCCTCGCCTCGGTCATGTCCGTCACCACCATGCCGATGATCACCTGTTTCGAACCTTCGTTGGCCAGTTCACGGATGGATAGCAGCGCCGGGATCAGCGAACCGTCACCGGCATGGAGCACCACCTGGATTTTGGAACCGGATTTGGCGGCCCTTTTCATGAGCGGCCGGAGCAGGGCGCGGTCCCCGGCCGAGAGAAAACGGCGGAACGAGCCGCCCGTCACCTGCTCCAGCGGACATTTGACCATTTTGGCAAAGCACCGGTTGGCGTAAAGAATCATCTTGTTCGCCGTCAGCGTCAGCGCCCCTTCATTCATGGATTCGATGAGCACGCGGTAGGCATGCTCGGCCCCGGCCAGCGTAAACACCCGGTCACCCTGCCGGCCCGCGCCCATGACCGCATCCACCTCTCCGTTGCGGATGGCGCGGAGCGTTTCGTCCGTGTCCGCCAGGCGGGCCCGGATTGCCGCCAGTTCGCGCAGCGTCTCGCCCGCCGTTGTGCGGGCCGGCGCGAGATGCGTGGAGGGTTTTCTCCGGGGTGTTTTCAAAGCGCAATCTTCCCTTTGGTGATCACATCCAGCTCGACAACCAGCCCGGCAAGGTTCGCCAGGTTGCCGATGAACCGCCGCAACGGCGGCGGAAATTCGATGATGAGCGTCGGCGTCGCGACGATCTGGTTCAGCCGCGCCAGCTTGGGCTGCTGGTAGATGTCAATCACTTCCAGCTTGCAGTTGTTAGCCAGTTCCACCTCGCACAACTGGCGGACGCGCAGGACGGCCTGGCGCGATTTGGTCGTGGCCCCCGCCACGAACAACCGCAGCAGGTATTTGCCGCCGGGCCGGGGGACCGGTGGCTTCGCCGGGGTCCGGGCCGCACGGCGGGTTTTGCTTGGTTTCGTGCTCACAACGTCTCGGTTATTCCGCCGCCCGCAAATCCAGGCCCACGAGCAGGCGGGCGGTGTCGGACAGGTTGCCGATGATCATGCGCATGGGTTCCGGCAGCCGGCGCACCACCGTGGGCACGGCCAGGATCTGGTCGCCTTTCGCCAGGTGCGGCTGCTTCAGCAGGTCAATCACCGTGATGCGATAGCGGCCTTTCAGGTGGGTCTCGCAAAACTTTTTCAGGTTCGTAAAGGCCGTCTCCGATTTGAACGTCGAGTCCATCACATAAAGGCGTAGTTGCCAGAGTTTGGCCGGACGGCGTTTTATTTTTATAGTTTTAGTTTTCATCAATGCGCCTTCCCATTGCTGCTGGCGCGGACCCGCGTGCGGGCCACCTTGGCGTCCGCCTGGCGCAGGACGCCGGAGGCCGCCCGCTCCGTGGTCAGCATCAGCGTGCTGGTTCCCACCTGGTCGGCGATGCGCCGCAGCTCGGCGGATTCGCTTTCGTAATCGGACCGCAGCCCGCTGATCTGCCGTTCGATCGCCGCGCGCTTGCGCTCCACTTCACGCTTGAGCCGGGCGGCTTCCTGCTGGCCGGCCAGCACCGCGGCTTTCTCAAGCGCATTCTGCGCCGCGCGCGCGGAACCCGTCAGCACGCCGCTCGCCCCGATGTACGCGTCCACCACGTCAATCCCCCGGTCCGAGATCAGGAATTCGCGGATCTGGTTCGAGTGCTTCATGCCGCGCGCCTTGAGCACATAGAGCACCCGGTTGCGCTCGCCGTTGCCTTCGAAGTCCTGCAACAAAATCCAGGCGTCCATCAGCGAGGACATGGCGGCTTCACTTTGTTCGAGCGTGTGGCCCCCCTGCGTCAGGCTGGTGAAGAGCGAGGTGATTTGTCCGGCCTTCAGATAATCAATCAACCGCGTCACCATCCCCTTGCCTTCCGAGTCCGTGCCGGAATCCATCAGGCTCGTGATCGGGTCGATGATGACGACGTGGGGTTTAAACGTGCTGATCTCCTTGAACATCGTGGTCAGGTGCATTTCCAAACCGTAGAGCGATGGCCGGGCCGAGTGGAACCGCAGCAGCCCCTTCTTGACCAGCGGCTCCAGGCGCAACCCGATGGAGTGCATGTTCCGGGCGATCTGGTCGGGTGATTCCTCGAACGAGAAGTAGAGCACGCGCTCCCCGCGCCGGGCGGCGGCCTGGGCAAAGTTGGCCGAGACGATCGTCTTGCCCGTGCCGGGCGTGCCCGTGAGCAAAATGCTGCTGCCGCGGAAAAACCCCTTCCCGCCCAGCATCGCGTCGAGCCGGGGGATGCCGGTGACGATCCGTTCGCTCGACACCTTGTGATTCAGCGACAGCGACGTGATGGGCAGCACGCTGATGCCTTCATCGCCGATGAGAAAGGGAAATTCATTGGTGCCATGCTGCGCGCCGCGATATTTCACCACGCGTAAATGTCGCGTGGCGATCTGGTCATTGACCCGGTGGTCGAGCAGGATGACGCAGTCGGACACATATTCCTCCAGCCCGTGGCGCGTCAGGGTTTCGCGCCCGCGCTCGGCGGTGATCACGGCCGTCACGCCCTTCTCCTTGAGCCAGCGGAAGAGCCGGCGCAATTCGCTCCGCAGGATGGACTCATTGGGCAGGCTTGCGAACAGCACTTCAATCGTGTCCAGCACCACGCGCTTGGCGCCAATGGAATCAATCGCGTGACCGAGCCGCACGAATAACCCTTCCAAATCATATTCGCCGCTCTCCTGCACTTCGCTGCGCTCGATGTGGACGTAATCGATCACGATTTTTTTGCGCCGGACCAGTCCATCCAGGTCAAAGCCGAGCGATGCGACGTTGGCCTTCAACTCCTTTTCCGTCTCCTCAAAGGCCATCAACACGCCCGGCTCGTTGAACTGCGCCGCTCCGCGCACGAGGAATTCCGCCGCCAGCAGCGTCTTGCCGCAGCCTGCGCCGCCGCACACCAGTGTCGGGCGCCCGCGCGGCAGCCCGCCGCCCGTGATTTCATCGAGCCCCTGGATGCCGGTGGGGCACTTGGGCAATTGCGCCGCCAGGACGGCGGATTTGCGACCTTTATTTTTCATCAATCAAGTTAGGTAAAATTGTGCAGCCCAATGTCGGCGAATTGCCGCAACCCGTATATGGGGTGAACACCCCATTGCCTTCGCCCCGTCTATTTTTTAAGAAGATTTCCAACAACTCCAGATGCACCGCTTGCAATCGAAGGTGGTCGGGCGCGTATGCCAGTCCGGCTCGGACCTCCGCGCGCGCCGCGACTGTAACCGATGAGTTCAACCAGTCCAAAACCGAGCCAATCTACAGAAAGCATCTTGGACTGCGCCGGCAGAGCGAACGCGGCGACGGCGCTTTCGAACGTCCACCAGCGCTCAAACAAACACAAAAAAGCATGGCAAACCCGCCGCGTTTTCCTCCCTCTCCGCCAATCCACTTGAGGAAGATAACCGGGGTGAGGGCAGCCCTCATAACTATCCGCCGCGCTATGGCATTTATGAGGATGCTTTAATTTACCTTAATTTGGTTTAATTTTTGCGTTTTCATTGGGCTTTCTTCAAATTTCAGTCACCCGCCATTTTGGGTGAATTCGCGTGGCGCCTGGCGAACGCGCCAGCGTCTTGGAATGCGGCAGCCCTCTGCCGCTTTCGCCTGCCACCAAAGCAGCCTTGCCTGAAAAACGATGCAGCCAACCCTGGGACGGTTTTTTCCTCGTCACCCGTCACCCGCCACCC
>JARLJW010000075.1 GCA_031290985.1 Verrucomicrobiia bacterium
ATCGAGCACGCCGCTCTTGAAATGGTTGAACGCGCTGCCGGAGGTCCGGGCGGTGATGGCCCAGGAGTTCGGCGGCAAAGCCATCGGCCGACATAATCTGTTTGAATGGCGGCATGGCGGGCTTGCGGAGTGGCGGCAGCAACAGCAGGCGCGGCAAATCGTGGAACGACTCCATGCGGACGGCAATGAGCTGACGAAAGTGGCTGACGGTTCGGTAGCGAATATCACGGCGCAATGGCTGGCGGTGCGTTATGTGGTGGGGTTGAAACAACTGAAGGGCCGGGATGGCGCAGACGGGCTGGCGTGGGAACGGCTGCGGGAGTGTTGTCACGATGTGCTGGCGTTGCAGCGGAGTGAACAGCTCGCGCAACGGCTGGAATTTGAGCGCGAAAAGCTGGCTAACATCAAGGCGTTCACGGATGCCATGGTGAACCCGGGCACCCCTCATCCTAGCCTTCTCCCCTCCGAGGGGAGAAGGGACCGCGGCGGGATGTCAGAGGTGCCTCTGCAAGAAATGAATATCCAGGCACAACGCGGCAGCGCGGCAACCAAAGAAGATGGAGGATCGAAGATGGCGGATGGCACCGGGGGCAGCGAGTCGCGTCAACCAGGCGGCGTGAAAATTACGGAAGCCCTCCGCATTTTGGAAACGGCTGCGGCCGGGGACGGCCGCACTCCGTTTTTGGAAAGCACACGCTAATGAAGCTTTTTCCCGCGCAATTTTTCCACGAAGCCGGTGAAGCCTTCGGCCTGGGCGGTCAGGCGCTTTTCCAGGTCCGGGCTGGTGAATTGTCCGGCCTCATTCAGCAGCTTGCCGATCCCTGGCAGGAAAACGCGCTCGGGAAAAATGAACGCATTGCGATAGCCAAAGATGGCCTGCAACTGTTCCACGGGACGCAGCGCACCCCACATCCCCGCGGCCAGGCCCACAAAACACACCGGCCGCGACTCGAAGCTTTCCGGGAACGGCAGCATGTCGATGAAGTATTTCAAGATGCCCGGGACGCTGCCGTTGTATTCCGGCGTGATGACCACCAGGCCGTCGGACGCCAGGATGGCATCGGTGAACTTTTTGAACGCCGCCGGTTTCCCGCCATAGGACGACGGCAAAAAAATCTCCGGCGGCAGTTCCGCCAGGTCCAGCAGTTGCGTTTTGACGCCGAGCGTTTGGTAGACGGCCTCGACGTGCGCGGTGACCTTGCGCGTGTTGCTGCCGGGCCGGTTGGTGCCGCTGATGATGACGATCATAAGGTTGTTTTAATCCAACCCGGCCGCCGCGTCCACCAAAACCGCAGCTCCACGCTACGGCCGGGTCACATTGACCCGCAGAAACCGGCCCGTGACTCCCGCCATGCCGGTGGTCTCGCGCACAGTCACGCTTTCGTTGGGCGAACCGCTGCGCGCAACCTCCATCGCCCCGGCATGGAGCACGATGTTCGAGCCGGCATAGGTCGCGAGGTCAGACCACGACACCAGGTCCGCGGAGGACTGCACGTGATAAGTCACGCCGGGTTCCGCCGGCCGGCGTTGGAAGGTGATCTGGAAATAATTGTTTCCCAAGTTGGTGACCACGCCGGGCTGGATGCTGGTGCCGGCCTTCCAGTAATTCAGCAGACTGATCAGCGCGAGCGGCGTGTTGGTCGGCGTGGGCTGGCCGGCTTGGGTGGTCACGTTGATGCCGTGGCAGCTCGTGCAGGAACGGATTTCCCCCGGCGCAAACGTCAGCCAGTAGCGTTCGCGCACCACGCCGGTGTTGTTGGTGTCGGTGAGCTGCCAGGTCAGCGCCCGGCGCGCCGGCACGAGGGCCGCCGTGGAACCATCGGCACCGATCCGCACGCTCGCCAGCGCGGCAGCCGGCGGATTATCCACCGCCGGGTCGTGCAGATATTGGGCCAAGACGCGCCGGCCGGCCCGCGGGCTGTTGGTATACCCAAAATTTTCACTGCGCAACTGGTCGGCCTGAAAAAACTGGAGCCAGGCGATGTCGTAAATCTTGCCGGTCGCCCCGAGGGTCTGGTGGCTGGTGCCGGTGACATGGAGATTGAACGGCTGCTGGCGGTCGGCCTTGTCCCGCGTGGTGACGTCGCGGCTGACGATCAGCGCGAGCTGGTGGGCGCGGAGATAATTTTGGAACTGCGCCACGTTGACGTTGGCGGCGGCAAACGCGGCGAGTTCCGGTCCCGGCACCGGCACGGTGAACGGCACCGGCCGCGGCCGGGCGATGACTTCCACCGGGTCGAGCTCCCACAACTGGTTGGTCGACGTGATGAGAATGTCCGGACTCCAATACGAAACTACGTTGGTCAGCCCCGGCGTCAGCAACGGTCCCGGTGTATAAAAACCGTTGGTGAACAGCAAAATCTTCAGCCGGAAATCGTACGGCGTTGCGGGGTTGGTGTCCGAGCCGGTGTTGCCCTCCGCATACTGCGTGTAGGCGGTGTGGGCGGCGATCATATAGCCGTCCGAGGTCATCAGCGGGTTGCGGTACAGCCCGGTGTCGTCCGGCGGGATGTTCGTCGGCGACGCGGCATATTCATGGGTCGAGCGCGGCGTCAGGTAGTTGATGCGCATGTAAAACGCGTTGAGGTTGGTCGCCCCGGTGAGCGAAACAATTTGCCCCGCGCAATGTGTGCCGAACTCCGGCGCGTCGACGCCGTAAATCAACCCCGGCGTGTTCGGATCCTCGCGCGGCATCAGGAAATTATTCACCGTGTTCGTGTTGTAGTTGCCGCCGTAATAGTAGAGGTCCTGGATGTTCGGGTCGTTCGTGAAGGCGGCATTAAGGTAGCTGCCGCCGATCTCGTGCCGGCCGATGTGGTTGAGCGTTTCCTCATCCGTGCCGTCCTGGTTGATGGCCCACGGGAAAAACTGGTTGAAGTCGTGCCCGGCCAGACCGGTGCCCGCCAGCAGGTCGGTGCGGATGGCGCGCGGTTCGGGAAACACCTCCGCCTGGTCGGTCGTCGCGACGGAGTTGGTGGACTCGTCGCTCCAGTTGAAGGCGCCGTAGGTGTCGGTGCCGAGATACCAGTCGGTGTCCGCCTGCTGGTCGCGCTGCAAATGGTCCCAGCGCGAAAAGATGATGCGGCCCGCGCTGTCGATCTGCGGCGAGAACGATCCGCTGGGGGAATGGTTGATCAGGAACAGGTCGCCATTCGTCGGTTGCAGGCTCCACAGGCCGGTGACGGTCGGGGCCTCCTCGTATTCGTCGAGCTGCGGATACAGGTTCGTCTGCCCGTTCCGGGGCCGGTCGCTCGTGAAGATGATGCGGTCATCCGAACCGTAGATCGGCGAGACGTTGTTGAAGTTGGCCGGCTGGTTCGCGATCTTGGTGATCACCGGCACGGCCAGGGGATTGGTGAAATTGGTGATCTCGTACAACTGCCAGCAACCGGTGGAGGCATAATCAAACTGGTGCGTCGGCGCGCCGGTCACCATGCTGAAGACCGCCTTGGTGCCGCTCCAATGCACGCACGGCTGGCGCACGGCGATGGCATTCGCGGTCTGCAGGCCCGACTGGCCGTAGCCCGCAGCGCGGGTCAGGTTTTTGAGCGTGCCGTCGGGATAGCGGATGTAGAGGTCGCCGCCGCGCCCGCACGAATCGAGCGTCGCCTGCTGGTTCCCAAACACCGACCCGATGGTGGTGAAATCTCCCGGCACCGGGATTTGCGTCACGAACAGGAGCGCATTCGTGGGGCCGGCGAAGAGCATCAGGGGCAGAAGAAACAGGCCGCAGAGACAGATGCCTTTTTTCAAACGCCAGAATTTCATCGTGGACACTACCTCACGCCAACCGGCGGCGCAATGCAGCCGGCGGCGATGGTGGATGCGGGAAGATCGGAGCATTTTTGATTCGCGGGTTATGAGCGGTTATTTTAAACGGAAAAACTGGTTGCCGGCCGGGTGCGGGATCACCAGAAAATTGGTGCCGCCCGCCGTGGTGATGCCGCCGCTGTTGTTCCAGCCGGCGGGCACGGTGAGGTTGCCGTTTTGTTGCAACGTCCAGGTGCCGGTGTTCTGCCAGAACACGGTGACCGTGGTGCCGGCATGGCTGATGTACAGCGTCGGCGCCCCCGGCGTTTGCACCACGTTGATGAGCGACCAGAAGCCGCCTGTCACCGAGAAGTTTCCGCCACTCATGGTGCCGCTGGCATCCGGCTGGCCGATGGTGCCGCTGACGGCAAACGTCCCGCCCGTGATCGTGCCACCGCCGCCCGCGACCTTGTGCCAGTCGATGGAGAATGATTGGGCAAAGCCGGCGGCTGGCAGCAGCAGCGCCAGGGAGAGCAGGGAGGTTTTCATTGATTCACGGTGGAGAGGACGTTGCCGGACCAGAAATTATCGCCGTTGGCGCGCGAGAGGGTCACTTCCGTGAGCGCGGTGGAATTATAGGTGTCACCAAACGTGCATTCGAAATGAACGATGTTCTGTGTGTTGTTATAAATCTGCACGATGCCGGCCGCGACCGGGGCGGTGATCGTGGTGTAAAAATTCTTTTGCGCGCCCGTGCTATCCATCCCCAGGCAGGCGATCGTGAGGCGGCCGATGGCCAGGGCTGGATACTGGATCACGAAGCCGCCCACGGTGCCGTCGCGGACGAGCGCCACGTTGGTGGTGTTGCCGTTGACACGGGAAACGGCGACCACGAGATTGGAACTGACGGCGGTGGAATTGACCCGCCGGATGACCAGCCCCGCCGGGTTCGGCGCCTCACTGGTGCCGGTCTCAGAACCGGAACGGATCAGGCCGGTGAACTGGGCGTTGGTGCCGGTGATGCTCCCGCCGGCCGTGAGGGTGTTGTTGATGATCGCACTGGCGCCGATGAGGATGCCGCCGCTCACCGCGCCGGAGACGATCGCGCTGCCGGAAATCTGGAAGGAGGCATTTTGAAATCCGAGGCTTTGATTATCAATGTAATTGGGCGAACCGCTCGCGGGCGCATAGGCGCTGGACGGCAATCCGTTGAGCGTGGCGGCGTTGACATTCGTCAAGCCCGCGCCGTTGCCGCCGAAAGTGTTCCCGGCATTCGTCAGCGTCACCACGGCGGGATAATTGCCGCCCGACACCACCGGCTGGCCGTCCACCGTCATGCCCGCGCCGCCGGTGACGAAACGGATGCCGCCGGTGAACCGCGCGCTCAACTGGTTGCTCGTCGTCGAATAAAAATTGGTGAGCCCGGAATCTGTGAGGACGAAGGCCCCGTCGTTGGTGGCTTGCGCGAACGTGCCGGCGGCAAAACTGTCCAGGCCGTTCGCCGAGTTGCCGAAACCGCCCGGCACCGCGCCCCCGTATCCGGCGGCGTTGTTGCTCACGCCGCCGGCAATGGTCGTAAACTGCGCGTAGGTCAGGATTGTGTTCGTATAGCCGCCGCCGATGAAGCCGTTGTTGGCCCCGGTTTGGATGAAATTATCATAACCGCCCGCAATGACGGAGTCGTGCGCGTTGGCCTGGATGATGTTCAAAGCGCCGCCGCCAATAACGGTGTGAAAATCGTTCGCCTGGATGATGTTGAGCGCGCCACCGCCGATGAAAGACTGCGGCGAATTGGTCTGTATGGCGTTACCGGTCCCGCCGGCGATCACGCCAAACTGCGAACCAGCCTGGATGCTGTTGCCCGAACCGCCGCCGATCAAGGCATAATAGCTGAAGCTGTAGATGTGATTGTCAACGCCGCCAATGATGGACGAACCGTAAATATAAGCCGGGGAATTCGTCCAGCCATCGACGCTGTTGTTGTAGCCGGAGCCGATGAAGGACCAGGTCGCATTGGCGCCAATGACATTGGCTTCGCCGCCGGCAATCACCGAAACCCAGGCGTTGCTTTGAATGCTGTTGAGCAAACCACTGCCGATGAAGGAATACCCTGCGCCCGGCTGGACGGAGTTTTGATAGCCGCCGCCGATCACAGTGTAACTGTTGTTGCTGGAGATGGTGTTTTGATAGCCGCTGGGAATCGCCGAATAACCGGAACCGGTCAGGATGGTGTTCAGGGTGCCGCCGCCGATAAACCCACCCCACACATTGTTTTGGATCAGATTCTGCGAGCCGCCGCCGATGAATCCATAGGCGGTGAGGTTGGTGTTGAAATAGCCGCCAACGATGACGGAATCCCAGTCTTGGACCACGCCACCGTAGCCCCCGACAATCACCGAGTCGTTCACGTTGGGACCAATCTGGTTGTCGGACCCGGCACCGATGAACACGCCGCTCGAATTGGTAAGCACCAGGTTGGGCGCGAGGGGATAACCGCCCCCGGCGATCACATCGCCGCCGGAAGTGCTGGACGAAACCGCGTTGCCGGGATAACCGCCGACGAGGCTGGCCGCCCCGGAACCGCGCGAATCCGCCTGGAGCGTCAGCGCGAGGGTTTGCGCCACGCGAAATTGCATGACGTCGTTGTTTTGATTGGTTGGATTCCCCGCCGCGTAGCCGATCTGGCCCGCGTAGCTGTTGGCCGAGTGAAAATTGATGGCCCCGAGATATTCGCTGTTGTTCGTCAGCGTATTCCACAATTCAATCACCGCTCCATTGGGGCTGTTGGTGGTGACAAACCGACCGACCGCCTGCCCGGCCAGTGCGTCCACGGAAAACAACGGATTGGGATTGCCGATGCCGATGCCCTGCGCAAAAACATTCTGCGCCGTGAACACCTGGTTGGAATTGAGGAACGCCACGTTCCCCGGCAGTTGCGAATCGGTCAGCCCGTACAGCCCGCTGCCGTTGCCGAAAAAGCTGCCGGTAAAAATGCCGCCGGTGAAGCTGCCGCCGAAAAACTGGCCGACAAAGGTGCCGTCAAACGTGTCCGCCCCGTTGTTAAACGACACGGCGTTGCCATACGTCCCGGAAATATCCCCCGACGGAATCACGCCGCTGATCTGGCCGGCCGGAATTGTCCCGGACAATTGCGCAGCGGGCAGTGTGCCGAGCAGGTTGCTGGCGCTGTTGGCCATGATGGCGTATGGCGTCGGAGTGAGCGGTTGCCGCGGTGCGAGCGTGGTGAAGGTGCTCCCGCCGTTGGTCCGCACCGCGATCTCCAGCCAGCGCGGATTCCCCGTGAACACGCCGGCGCCAAAATCCAGCGTCACCGTGAACAACCCGTTGCTCACCGCCACGGCGGAATTTGTGACCGGCCTGGCCACCAGGTTGCCCGCCGGCGCATTGGTATCGTAGACCGCGAACACCAGATCGTGGCCGCCGTTGGCCGGCCCGCCGCCGCTGTTCAACCGGCCTTGATATGTAAATGCCGTCCCTTGGGCGCGGCCCGCCAGCACCAAGCCAAGGAACGACGCGGCGATGAAGATGCTTTTTTTGAGTCTCATGGTTGTTTTGGAGATTGTGGAGTTGGGAAGCGCAGTCCGATCCGGCTGGCAGGTGCGGCGCGCGGCCACATCCGGTTTCGGAAATTTATCATCTCCCATGCTCTCTTTTACCACAACCTGGCGGCCCGGAGTACTGTGCGAGTGGCGCACAGGGGGCGGATAGATCCCGGCCGGGGCCAAAGCAAAACGGCGCGGCAGAAGCCGCCCTGTTCCGATCCCCGTTCGGTTTAAGGTGCTCCTCGTTGGCGGTTTTTTGTACGGCCGGCTCAAACTTTAGAGGTGATAGACCCGGTAGAACCGGGCCTTGCTGTTGGTCCATTTGGCGTCGCTGAAATTCCACAGGCCGTTGGTGAGGCTGTTGGTCTGTACCGGCAGCCATTGTTGGTTGCTCAGGTTGGTGCAGGCCTGCACGACCACGGAGAGGTTGGTCGCCCAGGCAATGGTGAAATTAAAACGGTTGGTCTGCACTCCTAATCCCTGATGGGTCAAAATGACCGGATACGGCAGGGTCCACAGCGCGGTCGGCACTCCGGCAAAGGCGCTGGTCCAGCCGGTGGTGTTAGGAAGGTAATAGATGTAGGTTGTAAAATTATCACCATCAAAATTCGAGGAGCCGGCACCGGGGGCGTTGCCCATGAACAGCACATTATTCAGGCTTTGGGTGTTGTTCTCGCAGTAATAAAATTCAGAACTCCCCATGCTGGTGAGACCGCTGCCGATCACGGCATTCGTCAGGTTGTGGTTGAATTCAAAAACTCCATCGCCCAGGACGCGCACGTTGTTGGGCACGCTGACGGTGCCCAGGTTGCACGAAGCAAATGCAAAAGCACCGATGTTGGTCACGCCGTTCGGAATCGTTATGCCCGTCAGGTTGGCGCAATCGGCGAACGAAAAATCCCCAATGTCGGTGACGGTGTTGGATATGACATAACTCCCCGCCGCTTTGCCTGGAGGATATTCGAGGATCACAGTCTGGTTATGATTGTATAAAACCCCGCCCGGGCTGCTCAAAGCCGGGTTGCCCGCATTTACGGTGATGGCCGTCAGACTGGTACAGCCATCAAAAGGGACGGTGCCGGGACCAATATTCGCCACACCCGACCCGATTACGGCATTGGTCAGCTTCGTGCAGGAGGTAAAGGCGTCCACGCCAAGGCTCGTGACATTATTTGGAATCGTGATGCTTGTCAGGCTGCTGCAGGCGGCAAAAGTGTCATACCCGATGGTGGTGACATTTGTGGGGATGGCGAAATTGGTCAGGCTGCTGCAAAGGTAAAAGGCGTCGTTGCCAATGTTCACCAGATTCGTGTCGAGCACGATACCGGTGAGACCGGCGGTGTAGGCGAACGCGTAGCCCTGGATCGTCGTGATCCTGTTGGTCATGATGTAGTTTCCCGTCCGGCCATGGGGATACTCCACCAGCGTGGTCAGATTCTTGTCGAACAGCACCCCGACCAGGCTGGCGTAATAGGGATTGGCCGGGTTAACGGTAAGGTTGGTCAGTTGAATACAGTCTTGAAATGCCGAAAGGCCAATGTTGTTCACATTGGTGCCGAGGGAGACGCTGATCAAAGGACAGCCATAGAAGGCAAAACTGCCGATGCTTTGAAGGTTGGCATCAAATATGACATTGGTCAGGCTGGTGCAGCCGCTGAATGCCTCCCCGTCAATCGTGATGACATTGGTGCCGAGCGTTATGCTGGTCACGTTAGGGCTGTTGACAAGTTGGATTTCCGTGACCGGCAGGCCGGTGATCGTGGCGGGAATGGTCAGCGCGCCGGGTGAGTTGGTGGTGTAACTTTCGATGATGATGTCGCCGGCATTGGTTGCCCACGTAAATTGTGCCGACGCCATCCTGGGGAGCAGACCGATCACCGCAATCCACAACACCGTAATCAACAACCTGCTGTGTTTGGAGTTTTTAACACATCCCGTTTCAAATCCCAGCTTCGTCTTTTGCATCCGCTAATTTACCGCGCCGTTCTCAGCCAACAACTGTGCGACTGGCGCACAGCCTGGTTATGAGGATTGGTTATGGCAGAAGCGGCCGGTAGGCCCGGATGCGGTAGAAACGGTTGGTCGGCGTGGTGTCCGCAAAGCTCCCGTTGTTCCAGCCGGCAAGGTTCAGGCTCACCAGGTCGTGCCATACGTCGCTGCTCAACGACGAGTTGGTCTGGATGGCGTAATACCGCGTCGCCATGGCGTTCCAATCCAGGATGGTCACGCCCGGCGAACGGAAGATGTAGGTGACCCTGAACACGCTGTTCGGATCATTCGGGTCGGTGCCCGCCAGATATTCCTGCCCGTTGGACACGCCGTCGCCGTCCGCATCAGCATTGGCGTTGACGTTGGTGGTGCCGAAGTTTTGCAACAGCCAGGCAATGGGCAGGCCGTCCGGCGCCAGCGCCCCCTTCTGGATGGCATCCGTCTGCACCACGGCCACGGCATTGCTCAGGGAGATCCAGCCGCAGTTCGCGCTCCAGGCCGAACCGCTGAACTTGCCGGTGAACAGGTCCACCTTGGGCGCGCCGGTGTTCTCGAAATTGACCCAGCCGATGTTCGCACCGTAGGCGTAGCCACGCAGGTTGCCGAGCCCGTCCAGGTTCACACCATAGTCGTTGGCGGCATTATTCTGGTACTGGATCTGGTTGGCTGGTGCGCCGCTGCCAAGATTGATCCAGCCGACGTTGGCGGAATAGAGGTTGCCGGAGCAGACGTATTCGCCGATGACCACGCCATTGTTGGTGTTCGCCACCCCATCCACCCAGCCGAGATTGGCGGCGTAGGCGTAACGGTTGGTCGTGTCGATGGTGGTGCCAGCCCGGCTGGAGCAGAGCGTGACCATCAAAAAAACCCCGACTGCCGGCTTCTTCATGGGGTTGTTCACGGGAAGAAGAGGTTCACCAGGCTGTTGGTGGTGGCGAAATTATACGTGCCATACGCCGGTTCAACGGTTGGAAAAATGTCATAGATGGACACGCTCGTGTTGAGGCTGCTGAGAAACCGGTTTTGGATGATGCAATTGTTCGTGGCGGCCAAGGTGCCGGTATATAGCCCAAAGTTGTTGTTGATGACAGCGTTCCCGGCGATGTAATTGATCGTGCCAGTAAGGAAGAGGGCGTTGCCGGGATTCCCCACGTGGTCCGCAATGCGGTTGTTGATGATGCAACAGGCCGAACTGAGGTTCAAACCGTTCATCGAATTGTTCATGATGTCGCAATCGCTCACGGTCGTGTGGTCGGCATTAATCCCAGTCCCGTTATTTTGCACCGTGCATAAACGGATCGTGCTTCCTGTGACGTTCATTCCGTAGCGCAGGTTGTCACGGGTGATGCAGCCGGTGATCAGGCTGCCCACTGAGCTGATCCCGTCGCTCCCGTTGTTCATGATCACACAGTCGCGGATGATGCTGCCCGCTTCGGCGTTGAGGCCGACCGTGCCGTTCCCCGAAATGGCCAGGTGTTCATAGATCACATTGCGCGGAAAGCCGAGCGTGTAGCCGTTCACGCCCTGGCCGCCCCAGCCGGTGATGGTGCCATTTCGCACGACGATGTTGGAATAACTGCCGCTGATGAAAATCCCGGTCGTTGAACTTGGTACGCCGGAAAGCGCAAATCCGCCCAGGTCAAGCGTCACGTTGTTGGTGGAGATCAGGATGCCGACCTGCCCCGCCACGCCAACAAGATTGGCGGTGACATAATAGGAGCCGGCGTTCGTGATGGTATACGGGAGCGATGCAATGGGCGTTCGCGGTTCGATTTGGGCCAGGGTTTTCATCGTCGGCGCGGGTGCGCCTGGCGGCGTCAGCGCGCCTTGCGCAAACCCGCTCAGGCAGCCGGCGTCGAGCATTGAAAATATCGCCAGGGCCATGATGATCACGACGCTCCCGGAATTTGATTTGATTTTGAATTTTCTGTTCATGCTTTTGATTTGATGAATTGGAGGCTTGTTTTAATCCGCCATGTGCCTTCTGGGTAGTGTGCGACCCGCGCACAGGGGTGTGCGAATGATGCACACGCGTTGAAAAACAAAACGGCGCGGTGGTTGCCGCGCCGTTTTCATCCCCGTTGTTTAACTTACTCCTCGTTGGCGGTTTCCTGGTTCCACTCAGGATAAATTTCCCCGGGCAGTTGGCCGCGTTGGATCAGGTCCTGCAGGTCACGGATGATCGTCTTCCGCGCGACATTGAAATCACGCGCCAATTCCGAGATGTTCGGCCGCGCCGCCGCGCCGCGCAGGCGTTTGATCATTTCATATTGCCGTGCCAGGCGCTCCGTGAAACGGCGGTCCGGCTCGGACGCCTCGATCTTTTCCGCGCGCTCCAGCGATTGCAGCGCCGCGACCGTCTCCCCAAACCCGCACTCCGTCAGGGCGATCTCCACCGTCCGGTCCAGCTCATCCAAGTCCACCGGCTTGTCCAAGGTAAAATGCGCCGAACGCGGGCCCTGCAACGCCGCCAGTTGCTCTTGGATTTTGAGCGTGCCCGAAATGACGATGATGGGCACATGCGCCGCCACGCTCTTGAGCCGGGGCAAAAATTCAACCCCGCGCTCGCCCGCGTCCAGGATGTTGTCCAGGATGATGAGATCGGGCTTCATTTCCGCCAGCGCCTTGAGGGCGGCGGTGCCGGTGGAAACGCAGGTCAGCCGGTACCCGCGCAACGCCCGGGCATAAAGCTTGAGCTGCTTCGGATCGTCTTCCACGATCAATATTGATGCCAGGATTTCCATCGTCTCAGTCATTCATCGGGAGTTTAAGCCGGGTTGGTGATTTTAACACTGTGCGTTTGGCGCACAGACGCCGTCGCGACCGGGATGGTCAGCATGAAACAGGCTCCCTTGCCCGGATCGCTTTCGACCTTTAACCCGATGCCGGTTTGTTGTGCGATCGAATAGACCAGGGAAAGGCCCAAGCCGGTCCCCGCCTTGGCGGCGTTCCGCTTCGTTGTGAAAAATGGCTCAAACAACCGATCGCGGATTTCCGGCGCGATGCCCGGGCCGGTGTCCACCACGTGCAGTTCCACATATTCCCCAGCCGGGGCCGGGTGCAGGATATAGACCCCCGCCGGCAGGACCGGACAGGAACGCACCATGATTTTTAACCCGCCCTCGCCCTGCATCGCCTCCGAGGCGTTCACCACCAGGTTCAACAGCACCTGCTCCAGCGGTCCGCGGGTCACCTCGACCTTCGGGGCGTTGCGGTCCAGTTCCAGCGTCAACGTGATCCCGCTCAAAAACTCGCGGCTCAAAAGCGCCACCACGTCCTCCACCACGGCACCGACATCGGTCGGCCCGCCGGCATCCTTTCCCGGGCGCGCATAGCCCAGCACCGAGCTGACCACGCTTTTTCCCTGCAACACCGCCTGCTCGATGTCCGTCACGTGCTCCTGGATTTCCGGGTCGGCGGTGGCCTGCCGGCCGATCAGCTTGTTCGACATGCGCACCACCGAAAGCAGGTTGTTGAAATCGTGGGCGATGCCCGTGGCCAGCGTTCCCAGCGCCTGCATCTTGTGACTGTGCATCAATTCCACCTTGGCCATGTCCAGCTCGCGGTTCCGCTGCGCGGCGCTGGCTTCCGCCACCACGAACCGTTCGATCGCGTCCCGGTGCCGGCGCAACGTCAGCAGCACCAAGATGAGCACCAGCGTAAATCCGCACAAGCTGGTCAGGACAATGATATCCGGGCTTCCGGATTGCGACAGCGCGGTATCTGTCACCACCCCCTGCGATGGCCCGCCCCAGTCAAGTTTCATCGCCGCCAGCGCCTCGCGCAACTGCCCCAGCCGCCAAACCACCACCATGTCATTCGCGGTCGCCATCACGAGCGTCGCCCCGTCCCGCGACACCCGGATGCTGTTGATGCTCTGCGGGGTCGGTGGAATCAGGTCGCCGATCTTTTCATCCGACCGCCAATCGCGCAGCTCCACCAGTTGCCGGGTCTCCGAGACGGCCACCATCCCGGCATCAGGCATAAAGGCCAGTGCGCCATGCACCAGCGTGGCTTCATTGCGCGCCAAATCCTTTTGCAGTTTCCAGTCACCCACGGACCATATCGAATACCGGCTGATGCCGGACAGGCCGAGTTCGCGGCCGTCCGGACTGAAACCAACCAATGAACTTCCCACCCGCATTTCGGCGACCGGATCGCCCGTGTTCCCGTTCCACACCTTGGTGCCAATGGCGTCAAAATCAAATCCGGTCGCGATCCAGTTGCCATCCGGGCTGATCGCAAACCGGCCGGCCCCGGTCACGCTGCCGGGGCCTTTATAATTCACGCCGCCCCACCGGCCTTTCAACTCCACCGGCGGCGTGTTTCCGGTCAGGTCAATCCTGACCATCCGCCGATCCATCAATTCCACCGCCGCCCAATGCGCATCCTGGCTCAACGCCACGGCCCGCGCGCCCGCATCATCCGGCAAAGGGATTTTCCTGGCCTGCGTTCGCGATATTTCCACCCTCCCCGTTGCGTTGGTAACCAGCGGCCAGACTTCCAGGCCGCCATCGCTGCACACGAAAAACGATTTTTCATCCATGGCCGCGCGCACGTTGTATACCGTCCCGGTGACGTACATTTCCCGGTCACCCTCCGCCAGATCCCAGATGCGAAAGCCTTTGCCCTGCGTCACCACGCACCAACGACCGCTGGGCGACAGGTCGATGGATAACAACGACCCTTCGCTTTTGGCGCACTCATGCAGGGCGAACACCTTGCTGGGCACAAAACGCCAGGTTCCAAATCCGCCCCCCGGCCTCCAAAATCCGATCCGCTGCCCATCGGCGGTAAACGTGCAGCCTAACCCGTCTCCCACCCCGATCAGGCGCCCAAGTTTGACGTCCCACAGCCGGGTGGTTCCATCCCGCGAAGTGGAAAACAGCAGCGTCCCGTCAAAATTGAAGCTCAGCCGGATGCCGCGTTCGATGTGCCCGACGAAATGCCGCTGCACGTCGCTGTCCCGTTCCCAAAGGAAAACGTCGCCATCAAAACCGGAAACCGCCAGCCGGCTTCCATCCGGCGACCATTCCACCATTTCGACGCGTGCCTGGTGCGCCAGTGCCCCTTGTTTCGTCCCGGCGGGATAATCAAACACCTCCACCCGGTTGTCCGTGATGACCGCCACCTGCTTGAGATCCGGGCGCATGCGATAGGTCTTTCCCAAAACATTGATCGCGCTCGACAGTTTCCGCCCCGTCGTCAGATCATAGATGGAGATCTGCCCTTGCTCCTCCCGGTCGCCAAAAATCAGCCGCTTCGAATCCACCGAGAACGCCAGCCCCGTAAAGGGATGCGCCCCCATGGAATTGGTTGCCTCGATGCTGTTGGTGAAAATGGGCTGCCGGCTGGCCAGGTTCCAGACGGCGATTGCGCCCGTGTCGAACCGCGCCGCCAGCATTGAACCATCCGGGCTGAACGTTAGATCAGCGATGGGCTGATGCGTGTTGACGCCCACATCCGCCGCCCGAAATTCGCACACCTGGCTGCCGTCGACCAGGCTGTAGACCAGCACATTTCCCTCGGCGTCACTGGTCATGAAATACTTCAATTGCGGATCCATCAGTATGCGCGGCAGTTCCTTCGGCGCGGGCACCAGGGCTCCTTCCTGCACCAAGTCCGACATGGCCAGGCAGGCAATCGCCTCCGACCGCAGTTCGGCTGAAGGCTGGATGTTCACGGCATTGCTGATCGCCGCCAGAGCGGCCGGGCGGCCACCCGCGTCCGCGGAAACGCGGATCGCCCGGGCTTCCTCCGTGTAACCCAGACGCAGCCGTTCCCGGCTCTCGGATTCAGCGGATTTCGCCCGGCGCAGGTTTTGCGCCGCCCGCAATCCCGCAAACACCGCGATCAGCGCCATCACCAGCACCGCCACCAACACCAGCACCACCGCCGTGTTGGCCCGCAACATGTCGCGCCGCATCGTGTCATTCATCACCGCCTGCTCGTGCAAGGTGGCGGCGGGCCCGGGCGGGCGGTTACGGGCTGGGTTGGCCATGACGTTTAAACCAGTATGCAGCGGGCTGGTTCAGATCAAGGCAGAAGTAGGGCCCGTTTTCCTCCCGGACGGTTCAGATGCTATCGGAAATCTTCCAGCACGACTGCGCCGGGCGGCACCACCAATGCAAAAGCTCCAAATTCCAAGCTCCAAAAAAAACAGGCTTCAATCACATGTCTATGCGATTGAAGCCTGATGTTTAGAATTTCTCTATTTTGTTTGAATGCCGGTGCTATTTACACCCGCTCACAGCGGATAATCGGGATACCAGATGAATTTTTCCAGCGCCGCCTCCAGGCTCGCATCATCGAGCTTGCGACCGGTGCCTTCATCGCGCGCGACCTGCGCCACCTTGAACCCGATGGCCCGGCTGATGTCCCGCAATTGCGACAATGAGGGGAAGAGCGAGCCGGTGCCGCCGGCATCCGCCACCGCAAATTCCGCCAGCGTCCTGGCCGCCGCGAGAAACATCGAATCCGTCACCCGCGTCGCACCGGAGATCAACACGCCCAGGCCGACGCCGGGGAAAATGAACGCGTTGTTGCACTGTCCGATGACATGCTTGCGGCCGTTGTACACCACCGGCTCGAACGGGGAACCCGTGGCGACAAGCGCGCGGCCGTCGGAATTTTGCAATGCCTCCGAAGGCGTGCATTCGGTCTTGCTGGTGGGATTGCTCAACGGGAAGATCAACGGCCGGTCGCAGTGTTTGGCCATCGCCCGGATCGCGCCCGGGGTGAATTCCCCCGGCGTGCCCGTCGTGCCAATGATCACGGTCGGCTTGAACGCCTCGATGATCGTTTCCAGCTTGGTCGGCAGCGGCTCCTTCAGGCCGTAGACGGCGAGTTCCTCCGCCGTCCATGCCACGGAGCGCTTGTGCGGATCCATTTCACCGCGGCCCACATGAACGATGCCGCCGGAGTCGAGAAAGAGTTTACGCCGGCGGATTTCCACGTCGCTCACCCCCTCCGCCTTGCACGCGGCCGAGACCAGGTTGCCGATGCCGATGCCCGCCGCGCCGGTCCCGACAAATAAGATGCGCTGGTCGCGCAGCTTTTGCCCGGCCAGATGCAGGCCGGAGAATACTCCCGCCGTCGTCACCGCCGCCGTCCCCTGGATGTCGTCATTGAAGCTCGGCAGGCGCAGTTGATAGCGTTCCAGCAGGCGGAGCGCGTTGTTCTTTTTGAAATCTTCCCACTGCAACAATGCATTCGGAAAGACCGACTTCACCGCTTCCACAAATTCCTCCACCAGCGAATCATATTCCGCGCCGCGCAGCCGCCGGGCGCGGTAACCGAGATAAAACGGATCTTCCAGCAACGCCGCATTGTCCGTGCCCACGTCCAGGCTGATCGGCAGGCAGAGTGACGGATGGATGCCCGCGCCGACTGAATACAGGATGAGTTTGCCGACCGGAATGCCCATGCCGCCCATGCCCTGATCGCCCAGACCCAGGATGCGTTCATTGTCCGTCACCACGATGAGTCGGATATCGTGCCGGGGAAATTCACGCATCCGCCGGGCGACTTCACCGCGGTCATCCGGCGTGATGAACAGGCCGCGCGGCCGCCGGTAGATGTGGCTGTATTTCTGGCAGGCCAGCCCGACCGTCGGCGTGTAGATCACCGGCGTGAAACGCTCCAAGTTTTCCATCAGCAGGCGGTAGAACAACGTTTCATTGCGATCAAGCAGGGCGATGAGGCCGATATATTGTTCCAGCGGATCGCTTTTGGCGAGGATCTGGCCCAGGGTCATCGCGACCTGTTGCTGCATCGTCAGCACCGCCGGCGGCAGCAGACCTTCCAGGCCGAGGCGATGGCGTTCGGCACGCGTGAAGGCGGCGTCTTTGTTCAGGGTCGGGTCGTGGAGGACGAATTCACCGCGCTGCGGGTTCGGTTTGGCAAGTTCTCTGGTAGGCATATGATTCAATTTGGTGGTCGGCTGCTATGATTATTATTATCGCTCCTACAATAGACGATTCTTCGGCCTCGCCCGCCAAACGCGGGTTGTCATTCCATCCCTGTTTTTTGCGGTGCGGCCGGCAATACGCGGGTTGAGCAACCAATGCCCGGGAATCGCCAAAATACGTGTTTGCCGCCGGCCGCTCCAAGGTAGAGTGGATGATATGAAAATTTCATCCAGAAACGCTTCCCGTCTGCGCCAATCCCTGTTTCTGCTCGCGATTGTCCTCCTCCCTTCGCTGGCCCAAGCCCACCCCGGCCACACCAGCAGCGCCTCCGGTGCCGCTGCCGGCCTGTTGCACCCGTTTTCCGGCCTGGATCATCTTTGCGCCATGATCGCCGTCGGCCTTTGGGCCGCGCAACGCGGCGGACGCGCCCTCTGGCTGGTGCCGCTCACATTTGTATCGGTGATGGCCTTGGGTGGCATATTGGGCATGAACGGCATCCAGGTGCCGCTCGCGGAACAAGGCGTCGCGGCCTCGGTTTTGATTCTGGGTCTGTTGCTCGCCGCCGCCGCCCGGCTGCCGCTGGCCGCCAGCGTTGTCACCGTCGGCATCTTCGCCATCTTTCACGGTTATGCCCACGGCGCGGAAATGCCCGCGACCGCCGCCGGTCTTTCCTACGGCCTGGGTTTCCTGGCCGCCACCGCCGCCCTGCACTTGGTCGGCATCGGCCTGGGTCTCCTCGCGCAACAACTTGGCTCGACCCGCCTGATCCGCTGCGCGGGCGTTTTGATCGCGCTGTTCAGCCTCTATCTCTTTTGCAACAACTAGGACGGTTGAAGAGAAATACTATAGCCGTTCGGAGAGGGATTTTTGGGTTTGGGCGAACGATGGTAGCCATCGGCCTTAAGCGCAGGGCAGGTTTCAAGTTTTTTATCGATGCGAACAAAGGGAGTCCTGCGTTTAGCCGTGATATTTTAGCATTCCGCAAACTTTAAGCTGGTGGAGATGTTGCGGGGCCAAAATCAGTTTGCCGTTTTCGCTCTACGTTCCCCACGTCAGCGCCCGAAAAAATTCTCAACCGCATCGCGGTTGCAGCGATTGTGCGCCTAACCGCCCAGATAGCCGGGCCGGATGGCCTTGCCCGTCCTCCTCCATCCCATCCCAGCGGGATGAAAATCATCCAGCCTGAGGTTGCGAAGGATGAGCTACCCAGGTAAGTGGGGGAAAATTCATCAACCTTGAAAAGGTTGAGTCAGTCCCACCCCTAAGCCTCGACTAGACATCTGGATTTTATGGTTTCGGCTCACGACGAAGGTGCAGATTCGGCTTGTGGTATTATCGGCTGGGGTTCAGCTTAGGCTTATCTTATGGACAACTTAACAAGCCCAAAGGAATTTGAATTTAATTTAGGCACCTACGGCGGCGTTATTAAAATCTCATCCCCCGGCGAACTAAAAGATTGGGCTGAAAAAGAATGGAACTTATGGGCTTGGGGTTTTCTACCTCCTACAGACGGAATGCCTCCGATTCAAATCATTGTTAATTCTCATAAGACTTTTAAGACAAAGCTTCATGAACTTGCCAACCAATGGGCCGGCGGTCAAAATATTCCGCAACGTGTGGAAACAACGTTGATATCCCTAGGCCAACTTTTCACGGAATATTATTGCAACCATAATATTATCCACAGTTCGAGCGTCGAGGCCGCGTTTCTGTTCGGGCTAAGAGAAAAGAGGGGTGATAAGGTCGCAATGGGTGCTTATGCTTCACTTCTGAACATCTCGTTAAGCAGTGTCAACAATACAAATATTCTCGATGGCTTGTTTGAAGGATTTCTTTACAAGCGTGAGGTTGATTGGACTGGGACGGCAAATTCGGAAGTTTTCAATCAATTAAGAAAGCAATACGAATCAAATCTTACTCAACAAGCAAAGGTGTCAAAGGAAATTGAAACGAGGAATGCGAATCTGAATCAAGCATATGAAATTACACTTAAAGAACGGAGTGACGCATTGTTGAAATTGGAAGGTGACAAAAAAAATACTTTGGACAAACTACATGCGGACCAGTCGTCTGCTTTCACTGATGTCATTAAAAAACACGAAAATAATCTAAAAGCGATTGAATTGACCTACGATCAAAAACTGGCACTCCAAAAGCCAGTTGAATACTGGCAAACAAAAGAGCGTTATCACGGACGCCTCTCGTTACGATTTGGCATTGCTGCGTTATTAACCATGCTTGTCTTAGGGTCCGCGCTAGGATTTTTAATTTACAATGTGCTCTCACATTTAGGCACGAATGAGAACCCAAAAAACTGGCAAATCGGGATATTGCTAATTGCCCTTTTCTTTTCCATCTGGTCAATGCGCATAATCGTCCGATTGTTTCTAAGCCATCTTCATCTTGCTGGCGACGCATCCGAAAGACAAACAATGATTCTGACCTATCTTTCAATGAGCCGTGAAGGCAGTAATTTTACGCCAGATGATAAAAAACTTATTCTTCAACATCTTTTCCGTTCAACATCAGATGGCCTAGTTAAGGATGATGCAGCTCCGCCTACGCCTTTGGAAATGTTAACACGCAAATAATTTAAAGGCGGTTGCCAAAAACCTGGAAACGGGTAATATTCCAAAACCATAAATGCCACTACTCGACTCTAACCGCCATGGCGAGACAGTGGAAATTATTCTGTGAATTGGTCTCGTCTTGTTGTTGGCGTAACGGGAGTACACGATTTATTTCTAACGATAAACGCTCCGTGCAACAAGCAGGCAGGTTGCTACCCCGAAAATGCCCCCCTGCTTTTGAATTTTCCCAGCGATGACTTGTCTGGAAATTCCAAAACACGCAACCAGACTAGGGTGGAGAGCCGCCAACCTCACCTCAACAAATCCGCGGTAACTGCTCCCCGCTGGGCATGTCCAGAATCCGGCTCGCGCCGATCGCGCTCCGCAACGTCACCAGCGGCGCCGCTTTCCCGGCCACCGTCCCGATGATCTCCGCATTGGCGCTGACTCCGTGCCGGCGGAAAATTTGCAGCGCCCGCGCGCCATCTTGCTTCGCCACCATGGCGATGAAACGCCCCTCGTTTGCAACCTGCAGCGGATCCAGCCCCAGCATCTCGCACGCGGCGTGAACGTCTTCGCGCACGGGCACGGCCTTCTCTTCAATGGCTATCTTGACACCGGCCGCCTCGGCGATTTCATTCAGCGCACTGGCCAGACCGCCGCGCGTCAGGTCGCGCAGGCAGTGGATCTCAACCCCCGCCGTCACCAGCTCCGCGACAACTTCGTGCACCGGCGCGGAGTCGCTTTCAATCGCGCTCTCGAACTGCAAACCCTCCCGCACCGCCATGATTGCCATGCCGTGCCGGCCCAGATCGCCGCTGACGATCACCACATCGCCCGGTCGCACATTTTGCGGCGCGATGTCCAGCGCATGTTCCATGACCCCGATGCCCGTCGTGTTGATGAACAAACCGTCACCCTTGCCCTTGTCCACCACCTTCGTGTCGCCGGTGATGATCTGCACGCCGCAGCGCCGGGCCGCGTCGCGCATCGAACACACCACGCGCCACAGCGTTTCCATGGGCAGCCCTTCCTCGATGATGAAGGCGCAGCTCAGATAGAGCGGTCGCGCGCCGCTCATCGCCAGGTCGTTCACGGTGCCGTGGACGGCCATCGAGCCGATGTCGCCGCCGGGGAAAAAAATCGGCCGCACGACATACGAATCCGTCGTCATCGCCAGCCGGCCGGGCGGCACGAAAAATTGCGCCGAGTCATGCCGGGCATCCAGCAAGGGGTTGCTGAACGCCTTGCCAAAGATGTTCTCCACCAGTTGATGCATCAGCGTCCCGCCGCCGCCATGCGCCATCAGCACATGCGGATATTGCGTCAGCGGAACCGGACAGGCGGCGGTGAGTTCAAGTGTTTTCATTTTACGTTGGCGGTCTCCGCCGCATTATGCCGCCGGTAGCGGTAGTACGCCGCGCAGGCGCCCTCGCCCGACACCATCGTCGCCCCCAGCGGATGTTCCGGCGTGCATTTGACGCCGAACGCCGGGCACTGATGCGGCTTGATCTGCCCCTGCAGCACCTGCCCGCTCAGGCAATCCGCCGGCTCGTCCACGTGCAGGTCGGCCAGCCCGAATTTAATTTCCGCGTCGAACGCCGCGTAGGCGGCGCTCAGGCCCAGGCCGCTGTCCGGAATTTCCCCGACGCCCCGCCATTTGCGCGGCACCACGCGGAAAACTTCGCGCACCAGGTGTTGCGCCGGCCGGTTGCCTTCCCGGCGGACGGCGCGCGTGTACTGGTTCTCGACCTCCGCCCGGCCCGACTCCAGTTGCCGCACACACATCAGGATTCCGTGCAAAATGTCCAGCGGCTCGAAACCGGTGACCACGATCGGCACATGATATTTTTCGGCCAGCGGCGGATATTCCTCATAGCCCATCACCGCGCAGACGTGTCCCGCCGCGAGAAACGCCTGCACCCGGCAGTCCGGCGATGACATCAGCGCCTCGATCGCCGGCGGCACGAGCACGTGCGAGACCAGCATGGAAAAATTCTTCAGCCGTTTCTGCGCCGCCTGGAACACCGCCATCGCCGTCGCGGGCGCGGTCGTTTCAAAACCCACCCCCAGAAATACCACCTCGCGGTCCGGGTTCTGTTCGGCAAGTTTGACGGCGTCGAGCGGTGAATAGACGATCCGCACATCACCGCCCTTTGCCTTGACCGAAAGCAGATCCGTCGTGCTGCCCGGCACGCGCAGCATGTCGCCGAACGAAGTAAAGATGACGCCCGGTTTCGCCGCCAGTTCCAGCGCCTTGTCGATGACTTCCAGCGGCGTCACGCACACCGGACAACCCGGCCCGTGGATGAGCGTGATGTGCTCCGGCAGCAGTTCATCAATGCCGAACTTTACGATCGCGTGCGTCTGCCCGCCGCAAACCTCCATGATGTTCCACGGCCGCGTGGTGATGCGGTGGATCTCCAGCGCCAGCTTCTGCGCCAGCTCGCCGTCGCGGTATTCGTCCAGGTATTTCACGGCCCGTCCTCCTGCAACTCGCTAAATTCCTCCATCCGCTTCAGATATTCAAAAACCTTCTTCGCCTCCGCCTCATCGACGCGGCTCAGCGCGAAACCGGCATGCACGATCACATAATCACCCGCCAGCGCCTCGGGCACATACGCCAGGCTGGCCTCCTTGATGACGCCGCCAAAGTTGATCCGCCCGGTGCGGGTCAACGGGTTGTCGCCAACGATTCGTTCGATTTTTCCGGGGATTGCGAGACACATGATTTGCCTTTTGGTTTTGACTGCCGCCGTGCGGCCATGATTTGGCCCAGCGCGATGCCGCCATCGTTCGCCGGCACGCGCTGATGCCAGTACGGCTGAAATTGTTCCGCCCGCAGCCGCGTCACGGCGCGTTCAGTCAGGTAACGGTTTTGAAAACATCCGCCGCTCAAGGCGACGCGTGGCACGCCGGTCTTTTTGGCGACCGCCACCATCGCCTCGACCAGTGCGTTGTGAAATTTCGCGGAAATCAGCCCCGCGCTTTCACCGCGCTGGACATCGGAGAGAATCGCGCCGAACATCGGCGCCCAATCGAGCATGAGCGATTTGCCGCCGGCGACCGGCAGCAGGTCGTAGTGTTCATCGGTTTCATTGCCTGCCAGCGCAAATTCGAGTTCCATCGCCGCCTGCCCCTCAAAGCGGACCTGCTGACGAAGGTCGATGAGCGAGGCCACCGCATCGAACAACCGCCCTGCGCTTGAAGTGGCGGGTGAGTTGAACTGGCGCTGCAACATGCCCTTGAACGTAATCCGCTCGACCCCTGGCATCGCCCGGAGCGGCGGCAGATGGTCCATCTCAAAGGCCGCTTCACCGTATAATTCATAGAGCAGTCCCAGCGCAACACGACGCGGCTCCTTCACGGCCTTGTCCCCGCCCGGCAGCCGGAACGGCCGCAAATGCGCGACGCGCTCGACCTTTTCGGCGGTCACGAGCAGAAATTCACCGCCCCAGACCGTGCCATCGGGGCCATAACCCGTGCCGTCCCATGCGATGCCCAGCACCGGCGGCTCGATTTCATTTTCCGCCATGCACGAAAGCACGTGGGCGATGTGGTGTTGCACGCCAACCACCGGCCGGCCGCTGGCCTGGGCAAACCGGGTGGACAGATAATCGGGATGCAAATCGGCGGCGATGACCTCCGGCTTGGTGGCAAAGAGTATTTCAAAGTCCGCAATGACCCGGTGAAAGGCGTTGCTGGCCGGCTCGGTCTTCAGATCGCCAATATGCTGGCTGAGGAAAACCTGGTCGTTGACCGCCAGTGCGACGGAATTTTTCAGGTGCGCACCGACGGCCAGCATGGGCGGATGGCCGCCCCCAGATGGCTTCAATAGGACCGGCAGCGGCGCGTAGCCGCGCGCGCGGCGCAAAATCATTTCCCGCCCGAGCATCACACGCACGATGGAATCATCCACCTGGCGGAGGATGGGCCGGTTATGGATCAGGAACAGATCGGCGATGCTGCCGAGGCGTTCAAAAGCCTCAAATTCATCCGTGCAGACCGGCTCGTCGCTCAAATTGCCGCTCGTGGCCACCACGGGAAAACTCAGTTCCGCCATCAGCAGGTGATGCAGCGGGTTCGCCGGCAGCATCACGCCCAGATTGGGGTTGCCCGGCGCGACCGACAGTGCAATGCCCCGGCAATCGCAGAACGTGGCGCTTTGATCCAGCTCGTCCGCGCTGTCCACGCTTTGGCACTGGCAGTCCGCGGCTCCCGCCTTGTGCCGCCTCAGCAAAACGATTGGCGCTTCCGGCGAACGCAACCGGTGCGCTTCGAGCGGTGACACTTCGCACACGGCCCCCAAACCCTCCAGCGATGGGAACATCAGCGCAAGCGGCTTTTCCTCACGTTGTTTGCGTTCACGCAGGCGGCGGACGGCCGCGTCGTTGCGTGCATCGACCAGGAGATGGAATCCACCAATGCCCTTGACCGCGACAATCTCGCCGTCGCGGATGGCTTGCGCCGCCCGGAGCAGGGCGTCGTGTTTGCCGGCCAGGGGCTGGCCGTCCGCATTCCACAGCTCCAGCCGCGGGCCGCAGACCGGGCAGGCATTTGGCTGCGCATGGAAGCGCCGGTCCCGCGGGTCGTCGTATTCAGCCCGGCAGGCGGAGCACATCGCGAATGTTTTCATCGTCGTGCTGGCGCGGTCGTAAGGCAGGGCTTCAATGATGCTGAAACGCGGGCCGCAGTTCGTGCAGTTGGTGAACGGATAACCATGCCGCCGGTTGTGCGGGTCAAATATCTCCCGCAGACAATCGGGGCACGTCGCGATGTCGGGCAACACCAACGCCGTCCGGCTGCCGCCGGTGGCGCTGGGCCGGATTTCAAATTTGACCTGGCCGGTGGCATCCAGCCACGAGGCTTCCAGGCTCTGGATGAAGCTGCGCGGCGGCTTTTCCGTTTCCAGCCGCAACCGGAATTGTTCCAGCCGGTCGCGTCCACCCTCGACTTCAATGACCACGCCCTGGGGGGAATTTTGAACCCAGCCGGGCAACCCCAGTTCCCCTGCCAGCCGGTGGACAAATGGACGGAAACCCACGCCCTGTACTGCGCCATGGACGGCGAGTTTCAGGCGTGTCACCCCGGCCGATGGCTGATTTGGGGAGGTTTTCATTCGCCACCTAAAGCTTGCACCAGATTTTGCAGCCCCCTCAACACAGGTTGCCAAACTTTGCGCAGGAATTGTCAAAAGATGGTGGGCGGGCCGCCCCCGGAAGCGGGATAGTTCAGGCAAGAACCATGCACGAGGTCTCCATCATGGAAGAAGCGGTGCGGCTGGCGGTGGACGCGGCGAAGTCCTCCGGCGCGGACCGCGTCACCCACCTGCGCCTGCGGGTGGGCGCGCTGAGCGGCGTCGTGCCGGATGCATTGCGTTTCGCGTTCGACGTCGTGTGCCGCGGCACGCTGGCCGAGGGCGCAAGCTTGGAGATCGAGCCCGTGGCGGCCGCCAGTTGGTGCCCGGTCTGCCGTTCGGAATTTGCCGGCACCGACTTTTTCAATGAATGCCCCGGCTGCCACAAAGTGTGCGGCGAATTGCAGCGCGGGCGCGAAATCGAAATCGCCACGGTGGAGACCAATTAATATGTGCCAAGAATGCGGATGCGGCGTCAGCGGCGGCGATGTGAAAATCGGCGGGCATTCCCCCGTTGACCACGGACATCACCACGCCCATGGCGATCACGGACATCCAGATCACGGACATGACCATGGCCATTTGCACGGCACCAAAACCTTGGATTTAAATGTCTCCCTCATGGCGAAGAACGACCGTTTGGCCGAGCGTAATCGCGGCTTTTTCCACGCCAAAAAACTGCTCGTGCTGAACGTTGTTTCCTCGCCCGGCTCCGGCAAGACCACCTTCATCCGTGAAACCGCCGTGCAACTGGCCGGCAAATTGCGCGTGGGGGTGATCGTCGGTGATCTGGCCACGGACAACGACGCGGCGCGGTTGCGCGGCGCCGGCATTCCGGTCGTGCAGATCACCACCGGCACGGTTTGTCATCTGGACGCGGACATGGTTTCCAAGGCGGCGGAGCAGCTCGACCTCGACCAACTCGACGTGCTGGTCATCGAAAACGTCGGCAACCTCGTCTGCCCGGCGGACTATGATCTCGGTGAAGATTTGCGCGTCGTGTTGCTCTCCACCACCGAGGGCGAGGACAAACCGCTCAAATACCCGCCCATGTTCCATTCCGCGCATGTCGCCATCGTGACGAAAAGCGATCTGGCGAAGGCGGCCGGCTTTGATCGGGAAGTCGCGCTCGCCAATCTCAACCGGGTGAGCCACCACGCGGAGATTTTTGAACTGTCATCCAAGACGGGCAAGGGCATGAAGCCATGGCTGGATTATCTGGTGAATCTGCGTGCGCAAGGCGGCGTTCAGCCGGCCCATCATCATCACTGACCGTCAGCCGCCAGCTCGCGGATTTTTCCAATGGCGTCGTTCATCCCGCTCCGGGCTTCCGGCGTCAGCTCTTCGCTAAAATCCAGCTTCACGGCAGGAATCGTCAACCACCATGCGCGGGGCGTGTGACCAAAAACATCCCGGGACAATGCCAGCATGGTGCGCGGGTCGGCGGCATGCGCCATGAGCTGGGTGGATGCGTTGGGTTCCAGCGGACGCAACTGGACATCCTTGGGCGCATCGACAGCGGCATCCACGAATACGACGGAATCCGCCTGGGAGATGGAGTCAGCGTGTTCGGGCGAAAGCTGCTGGCAGATGAGCGTGCGCACGCCGGAGAGGCGCAACGCGCCCACGGCCTCAGCCACGCGCGGGCCGACCCCGTCGTCGCCACGCAGCGTGTTGCCGTAACCGATGACCAGGATGTTTGGCTTTACTGACATGCTGCTTAAATCGTTGGTGACCCGGCCGCAGCGCTGCCAACTCAGCCGCGCTTGGCTTCGTTCAGCACCGCCCCGCCCGGGCCGATCAACTGCACATGCAACGGCATCTGTCCGACCGCGTGGGTGGAACAGCTCAGGCAGGGATCATAGCAACGGATGCCGTGTTCCACACGGTTGAGCAGCGGTTCGGGAATATCCTTCCCCTTGATATAGTGCCGCGCAATCTGGGCCACGGTCTGGTTCATCGCCAGGTTGTTCTGGCCGGTGGCCACAATGAGGTTGACCTTTTTCAACAGGCCGTTGCGGTCCACCGTGTAGTCGTGGAACAGCGTGCCGCGCGGGGCTTCACTGGCACCCACACCGCGCAAACTGTTGATGCCGGCATCGGCGCGGAGGTATTCACTGGAGAGCTCCGGGTCGTCCATGTAGCGCTCGACATATTCGATGCTCGCGAGAATTTCGATCAGCCGCGCGTAGTGATAGAGGAACGAGGAGGTGACCGCGCCACGGCCCAGCTTCTTGAACTTCTTCAGCTCCGCATCCGCCTTGGGCACGCCCATCTGCTCGCATACATTCAGGCGGGCCAGCGGGCCGACACGGTAGATGCCCTCGGGAAAACCGAGCGGCAGGTAATACGGCGACTTGAGATACGAGCTGTTCTGCACGGATTCGCCGATGAATTCCGCGTAGCGCGAAACCTCGATCTGGTCCGCGATGATGCTGCCGCTGCTGTCGGTGAAGCGGAGCTTGCCGCCGTGATGTTCCCACGTGCCATCCGGGGCGACGAGGCTCATGAACAACGACTGGAAATTTCCGAAGATCTGGATCTCGCGCTGGTGCGTCTCCATTGTCTTCTGCCAAAGATCGAACGCGACCTGCGTGGTGGCATATGCCTCAGGCAGCCAGGCGCGGATCTTCTCGCGGCCTTCCTTCGAGAGCGCGCTGCGCACACCGCCGGGCACGGCCCAGGCGGGATGAATTTTTTTGTCACCGAGGATCTCGATGATTTCCTGGCCAAACTGGCGCAGACGGATGCCCGCACGGGCAAGTTCCTTGTTCGCCGCGATCAGGCCGAAGACATTGCGCTGGGCCAGCGGGGAATCCCAGCCAAGCAGAAAGTCCGGCGCGCTCAAGTGGAAGAAGCTCAGCGCATGGCTCTGGATGATCTGGCCGAGGTTCATCAGACGGCGAAGCTTGTCGGCGGCGGGCGGAATGTTCACGGCCATCAGCGCATCGCCGGCCTTGGCCGACGCCAGCGTGTGGCTGACCGGGCAGATGCCGCAGATGCGCTGCGTGATGCCGGGCATCTCGCCAAACGGCCGCCCTTCGCAGAATTTCTCGAAGCCGCGGAACTCCACGACGTGGAACTCCGCGTCCGTGACGTTGCCCGCGTCGTCCACAAAAATGCTGATCTTCGCGTGGCCCTCGATGCGGGTCACCGGATCAATGATGATGCGTTTTGACATAATCAACCAAATTTAAGATTCGTGCCTTCGAGTTTCGGTTCGGTTCCGGCCAGCAACTGGGCGACCAGCGCCTTGATGCGCGCGGCCGGCGGCGGGCAGCCGGGTAAAAAATGTTCAACATAAACAACCTCATGCACCGGCAGCACCCGTTCCAACAGCGCCGGCACAATGCCGTCCTGCCTGGGTTTCACCGGGTTGAACTGCGCGTTCTCGATGTAGGCGCGCTGCAAAACATTGTCGGCGTTGTCGATGCCAAACTGGTTGCGCATCGCGGGCACATTGCCGGTCACGGCACAATCGCCGAACGCAACAAGCACCTTCGAGCGGGCGCGGACCTTGTGGAGAATCTCCAGGTTGTCCACGTTGCAGACCGCGCCTTCGATGAGGCAGAGATCCACGTTTTCCGGGAACTCCTTTACATCCACGACGGGGCTGTAAACGAGGTCCACGGCATCGGCGAGGTCGATGAGAAACTCGTCGAGATCGAGGAATGACATGTGGCAGCCGGCGCAGCCGCCCAACCAGACTGTGGCGAGACGAATCTTCATAAATTTAATCGGTCGCAATCCATTGTTTCTTCTCGCGGGCGGTGACGATGAACTCCAGCTTGCCGCGGTCGCGTTCCATCTCGCCCACGGTCGAGCCTTTGTGGAACAGCGCGCCGGTCGGGCACGACTGCACGCACTTGCCGCACGAGGTGCAGGACTCCGCCTCGCCCCACGGCTGGTTGAGGTCGGTGATGATCTGCGATTTGCCGCCCCGGCCGGAAACGTTCTTCGTGCCCGCGCCTTCGATGTGCCAGCACACCCGGACGCAGCGCGAGCAAAGCACGCAACGGTTGTGGTCCATCCCGAAAAGGTTGTGCGTGGTGTCCACCTTCCATTTCGGAAACGTGTATTCGTAACGGACGTGGTCCAGCCCCTGCGAATACGCCAGCGTCTGGAGTTCACAATGGCCGTTCGAGACACACACCGCGCAGACGTGGTTCCGCTCCGCGAAGAGCAGTTCCAAAATCATGCGGCGATATTTGCGCAGGCGTTCGCTGTCCGTCTTGATCTCCATGCCCTCGGCGACCTTGGTGGTGCACGCGGGCAGCAGCTTCGGGGTGCCGGTCACTTCAACGATGCACAGGCGGCACGCGCCCACATCGTAAACGCCTTCAAGGTGGCAAAGGGTCGGGATGACGATCCCGGCCTCGGTCGCCGCTTGCAAAACCGTCGCGCCTTCCTCGGCGCTGATCTGCTTGCCGTCAATGGTCAATGTCTTGGCAGCCATAAAAGTAATCGCTTATTTCGCCTGGGGTTTTGCCGCGCCGTTGCTGTGCGGACCAAACGGGTCCGGTTGCAGCAGCTCCTCGTATTCCTTCCGGAAAAATTTCAGCGTGCTCACCACCGGGTTCGGCGCCGTCTGCCCGAGGCCGCAGAGGCTCGTGTTCTTCACCATGTCGCAGAGTTCCTCCAGCTTCGCCAGGTCGCGGGCCGTCGCTTTGCGTTGCGTGATCTTTTCCAGGAGGTTGAACATCTGCACCGTGCCCGCCCGGCACGGAATGCATTTGCCGCAGGATTCTTCCATGCAGAACTCCATGTAAAATTTGGCAATCTCCACCATGTTCGTGCTGTCATCCATCACGACCATGCCGCCGGAGCCCATGATGGACCCGAGTTTGGTGAGCGACTCATAATCCACCGGCGTGTCGAGATAATCCGCCGGGATGCAGCCGCCCGAAGGCCCGCCGGTTTGCACGGACTTGACCTGTCGCCCGTCCGGCGCGCCGCCGCCCATTTCCATGACGATCTGCCGCAGCGGAATGCCCATCGGCACCTCAATGAGCCCGTTGTTCTTGATCTTGCCCGTCAGCGCAAACACTTTCGTGCCCTTGCTCTTTTCCGTGCCGATGCCGGCATACCACGCCCCGCCGCGGTTGATGATGGCGGAGATGTTGGCAAACGTTTCGACGTTGTTGATGAGCGTCGGGCAGCCCCACAACCCGCTGGCCGCCGGGAACGGCGGACGCGGACGCGGTGTGCCGCGCTTGCCTTCGACGGAGGCCATCAGCGCCGTTTCTTCACCGCACACAAAGGCGCCGGCGCCGATGCGGATGTCCACGTTGAAATTGAACGGTGTTTCAAAAACGCCCGCGCCGAGCAGGCCCAGTTGTTTTGCCTGTTTGATGGCGATCTGCAAACGCGAGATGGCCAGCGGATATTCCGCGCGTACATACAGATAGCCTTGATCCGCCCCCACGGCGTACGCGGCGATCGCCATGCCTTCGAGCACCAGGTGCGGATCACTCTCCAGCACGCTCCGGTCCATAAAGGCACCGGGGTCGCCTTCATCGCCGTTGCAGACAATATATTTTTTCGCGCCCGGTGACTTGGCCACGGTGCCCCATTTGAGCCCGGTCGGAAATCCCGCGCCGCCGCGGCCGCGCAATCCGCTCTTGGTGATCTCCTCGACAACCTGCGCCGGCTGTAATTCCGTCAGCGAGTGATGCAATGCCTTGTAACCGCCAATGGCGATATAATCTTCGATGCGCTCCGGATCGATGATGCCGCCATTCGCGCGCACAATGTGCATCTGCTTGGCGAAAAACGGATGTTTCGGGTCGCCGCGCTGCACCTTGCATTCGCCGCCCTTCAACGCCGCGATGATCGCCGGCGCATCCTCGGGCTTCACAAATTCCCACAAGCCATGCTGGCCGTTTTCATCCACGCCAACCAGCGGGCCCTGGCCGCAAAAGCCCATGCAGCCGACGCGGCGCACTTCGACATCCGCGTCCAAGCCCTGCGCTTTGGCCTCGGCTTCCAGGTTCTTTTTGATCACGTCCGCCTGCGAGGACATGCAGCCCGCCGACATGCAGGTGCGGACAATAATCTTCTTCCGGGAACTCCTGTGTTTCTCGGCAATCGCATTGAGGTCGTCCAATTGCATAATTCAAGTCCAGCTTTTGATCTTTTCCAGGGCCATTTCCGGGGTTTGCTTGGGGGCGACATGGCCGTCGTAAGTGATCGCCGGGGCGATGCCGCACGCGCCGATGCAGCGCGCCGTGAGCAGTGAAACTTTCCCATCCGGCGTGGTTTCGCCGGACTTGATCTTCAGCTTCTCCTGCATGGCGGCCATGATCTTGTCCGCGCCCTTCACGTAGCAGGCCGTGCCCAGGCAGATCACGCAGGTATGTTCGCCCTGCGGCTTGAGGTTGAAGAAATGGTAAAATGTGGCGACGCCATACACCCGGCTCGGCGGCAGCTTGAGCTTGTACGACACGAACAGCAGCAGGTCATCCTCCAGATAGCCGAACAATTCCTGCGCCTTGTGGAGCACCTCGATCAGCGCATCCTGGCGGAATTGATTCTTCTTCATGTGCACTTCAAGGATCTTGAAGCGCTTGTCCCCGCTGGCATGTTCCAGCACGGCCTTTAACCGGCTCGGCTTCTTCTGGGTCATCGTGGCGATCATGGCGGCGCTATTTTTCGCTGTTATTCATTTTTGCTTTAATTAGAAAAGCAAAAACAAGATTAAGTGTTTCTGTAAATATCTAATCAAGACCGTAGCCGTGCCGGCGAAAGCGTTCTCCACGAGTTTTGGGTTTAGTTCCTCCTATTTTGCGAATCGCTTTGCCGCCATCTGCCAAAACAAATTGAAACAGCACGGCGGAATACCGGGGTCAAAGGCGTGCGCAGCCAATAAAAGCGAGGCGCCGGTGCCTTTCCAGATTGGAAAAACACCGGCGCGGCCTGATCAAGGCGGGCCATTCATCATGACCCATCCGTTGGCAGATTAAGCTGCTTTGTTCAGCTAATGCGAACGCGCATCAAGGAACGCGGATCAGATAGTAGCCTTGCGGCGCGCCGGGACTCACCGTGTTCGTGATGCTGAAGGTTCCCGCCGAGAAGGTATTCGTTGGCAACACGGTCCAGTTCGCCAACGGCAGCATGAGGTTGGTGGTCGTGAGGACGTTGTACTGCTCGCCAGCCAGGCTGTTGGTGCCGTTGATGACCAGATTCGAACCGGAGAAGCTGATGCTCGTGATGCCGGGCTGCGGTACCACGCCCGACACCACGGCGAGCACGCCGCTGGTCAGGTTGTTGGTGTCCCAAGCGAGCCCGGCTCCAGGGGTCGCCGGGGTGATGCTGGTGAAGGTGCCGCTGTACGTGGCGGCGTTAAAAAGGTGGAAGCTGTTGCCAATGGCGAACGACGAGCCGGAAATGTTCGTCACCGTCAAGGTGCCGCCGAGCGTGAGAGAGGAACCATTGACGACATTGATCACGTCGCTTGCGCTTCCGGCCGGGTTGAGTTTCATCAACGCGTTGCCCAGCAGCGTCACGTTATTGGAACACGTCAACGCGCCGGTCGCGCTGGAGTTGGTGCCGGCGGAGAGGGTTGCGCCCGCGCCGACCACCAGCGCACCGTTGACATAGCCATTGCCTTGCAGCGTCTGGCCGCCGGCCAGATTCAACGTCGGGTCACTGCGCAGTGATACATCCAGTCCCGCACTGGCGCCGATGACGATTTTTGAACTGCTGAAGATGGCGCCATCTCCACCGGCCGGGTTGTTGATCAAGTTCAGCTTGCCAGAGTTGATGAGCGTGCTGCCAGTGTAGGTATTGGTGGAAGACATCTGCAACGGCAGCGTGCCGTTCAAAATCAAATTGCCCGGACCGCTGATGACGCCGCTGACGAGCAGCCATGGCGAGGTGCCGCCAGTCACGTTGATGGTGGCGTTGCCGGACAACACCACGCTGCCGCCGAGGGCGTTGTCACCAGCGTCGCTCAAGAACGTCGAGCCATCGTTAAGCGCGACCGTCCGGTACAACGGGTAAGCCGAACCGAGCGTGTTCACTTCAAACAGGGCGCCGCTTTCCACGGTGACGGAGTGGCTCGTGTCCCCGAACCAGCTCCCGCTGTTCTGGGATGTGCCCGGCAGTTGCAGCCCAAAATTCCCGCCTTGAACATCGATGTCCCCGATGCTCTGGTCGATGGTGCAGGTGACCAAGGCGACCAGGTTCGAACCTTTCTTGACGAGGTTGTAGGTGTTGCCATCAGCGGAGGTCAACTGGGCATTGTTCGCGCCGTTCACGCGGAGGTCCCAGCGGCCCGTGCCACCGATGGTGGCGTTGCCGGCGAGCTTGACGATGTTGAGCGCATGGATCTGGTCCGCGCCGCTGTTGACGAGCGCACCGTTGCTGCCGACGCCCGGACCGGCGATGGTGACCGGAACTCCACCCAGACCCGCACCGTTCAAATCCAGCGTGCCGCCATTGCCCACCAGAACGGAACCTCCGCCGAAGGCGTTGTTGTTGCCGACGCGCAACGTGCCGCCTTGGACCGAGACCGTGCCGGAAAAACCGCCATTACCGCCATTGAGAGCCAGCGTGCTGCTGCCCAGCTTGACAAGGGTGCCATTGCCGCCGATCTGCCCCGGTCCGGCGATCGCATAATTATGGGTGCTGGAATTGTTCGTGATGACCAGCGGCGAGACGGTCACACCTGCGGGTATGGTAATGTTAGTCACCACTCCGGACACTGAATCGTCCAGCAACACGGCGTCCCCGGCATAGAACACATCCTGCGCGCTCGTGGCTAGGTTAAGCCAGTTGCTGGTCGTGCCCGCGTCCCAAAGAGCGCTGGCAGTGGAATCCCATTTCAGGTTCGCACCGGAACCGGTCAGCGTCACCGTGACCGGGCTGGTGCCCTGGTTCAAGGTTGCGCCCAGATGCCCGGCGGTCACTGCGGAATTGAAACTTCCGTTCTGGTTGCCCGTGAAATTGATCAGCGTGTAAGTGTTTCCCGCTTGCGGCACCCCACTGATATTCAGCGCGATGGTGTTGTTGTTGACGTCGAGGTCGCCGGTGATGGCGAGCAGATCGTTGACCCCGTTGCCGACGGTGCTGTCAGTCGCATTCAAATCAAACGCCAACGTGGCCCCGGGTGACAAGGTCGTTGTTCCGCCCGAAGTGAAAGTCGTCGGCGTCGCGGTCGCGGCGCTGGGCTGGATAAGGCCGGCGGCATTGATGAGACCGGCATTGGTTCCGGAACCGCCGATGGTGGTGCCCGGCGCATTGGTCAGGGTGCCGGAAAGAACACCGTTGAGCACCATGGTGCCGTTAACGACTACTGCCGTGCCGCTGAAGTCATTCGAGGCAAGCACCGTCAAAACCGAGCTGCCGTTCTTGGTGAACGTGCCGCTGCCGGAAATTGTGTTCGGCAACGTAACATTCCCTGACCGGTTGATGACCAGGTTGCCGTTGTCGAGCACATTGCCCGTCGTCGGGAGGTTGCCACTGGTGCCGCCGTTGCCGAATTGCACCGTGCCGGCATTGATGGTGATGCCGCCCGCAAAGCTGTTGCCGGAATTGGTGAACAAAAGCGTGCCATTGCCGTGCTTCGTCAGGCTCCCGGCCCCGCCGACGCCTGCCCCGGAAAACGCGTAGGGCAGCGCATTGTTGCTGACCGTCATGCCCGCCGGTGAACGCACCGCCGTCAGGTTGACTGCGGTCGGTCCGGTGGCGGTGTCATCGAAAAGCACGGCGGCTCCGTCAAAATAGGCCACCGACGAGGCTCCGTTGAACCAGTCGCCACTGGAGGTGTCCCAATTGGCACCCACCGCGCCTTTCCATTCGAGCGTGCTGATGTTCGTGGGACCGCTGGTCAGCACGAGATCGATTGAGAGGTTTGCAGTGTTGTTGGAAATATAACCCTGATAGGTGCCCGGCAGATTGCTGACGCCCATGTTGAATCCGCCGCCACCGATGCCACCGGTATAGGCGATGAGCGGGATTTGCGTGGGATACGTAATGACGGTGGCCGGCACGGAACTGATGTTGATGGTGTTCGTCGTTCCGTTAAGATTCAACGTGGTCACCACCACATTGGTCTGGATGCCGGACACGGGCAGTTGCAGTGTCGCACCGGAAAGCGTCACCGTTTTAAGCGGTGCGATCGCCGTGCCGATGGAGCCCAGCAGGCTGGTGATGCCCAGCGTGCCGCCGGTCATGTTGATGTTGGCCGTGGCGTTGGCGGAGGCCAGAACGCCGTTGGTGACAGTGGCGGCCAGGACCGTGCCGCCATTGATGTTCAAGGTGCCCGACCCGTAGGTTCCACCGGCGCCATTCACAAAGAACGAGAGGCAGATCGCGTTATTCACCACGAGCGTGGCCGTGTCATTCACGTTCATGATTCCCGGAGGCGCGCTGGAGCCGCCGGTGGCCGGGCGATAACCGAGGTACAAGGTGTTCACATTGTTGGTGCCGCCGGCGAAAGTGAAGGTTCCCGAGCCGTTGCCCGTGCCGGAACTGGCACCGCCTTCGCCCAAGCCCACGAGCATCGTGTCCACCAGCGCATCCAACGAGCCGCCGCTGAAATCGACCGTGCCGGCACATCCGCTGCCGGTGGTGGATTGATTTGAATTGTCACCCACCTTCCAGGTGGCCACGCGGCTGGAGGGGCCATTGGTCCCGCGAAACACCGCCACCGGCGCAAGGTTGGTGAAGACCGGATTGAACGCGAGCAACGCCCCGGAACCTTGTTTGTCGGCCCCCACCGTGATGGAGTTCACATTGATCGTGTTCATGATCCCCAGATACATCGGAACTTGAAGACTGGAGCCGTTGCCGAGATTTTCACCGATCTCGATCTGGCCTTGGTTACCGGTGCCGCGTGACGTAAAACCAAGCATGTTGATGACATTGGTCTTGGCGAGATATAGCTGTCCTTTTTGCCGGGCGACCGCAGGGTTGGGAGTGTTATAAACGCCCACCGTGATGCCGCCGAGCGTGGCGTTGAAAGTATTCAGATTGGTCATGTTTATCGTGGCGATGCAGCCGTTGCCGGTGTCGCCCTGGCTGACGCTCAAATTCGCGGCGGCGTTGCTGACCACCAACGTGCCCGCGCCAGTGAACGCCGCGCTGATCTGGCTGTTGGGAGTATCGACATCATAACCGGCGCGCAAGCCGCCCAAAACGGTCAGGGTCTGGCCCGCGCCGATCTGGGTTGTGTGATAAAACCCCGCACCGCCGCTGGTGTTCGTGTTGGCGAATTGCAGTGAGGCGATCGTGCCGGCGAAACCGCCGTCCACGATGTTATCCACCGTGCCCGCAGCGGTCGCGGCCGTGGCGTTGTTCGTGAACACCACGCCGTTGAGGGAAGTCGGAACGGCACCTGCCGGCCAGTTTCCGGTGGTGGACCAGTTTTGATTGGCGCCACCGCCGGTCCAAGATTCGGTTTGGGCCGAAGCCGGTTGGGCGGCGAAAAGGCCCAGGATAACAACGGTGGACGCTTGCAGATAACGGAGCGTTTTTTTCATGTGTGTGGTTTTTTGGGGTGGGTGGCTACTGTAAAATGGCTGTGGAAATCTAACCATCGCCCGTTCGGGTGGGAGCGGGTGGACGGGCTAATTATTATTGCCGGGATTGGTGCCGAAGGGCTGGAACACATAGCCATTGGCAACGAACGGCAGGTCGTGCGGACATTGCGCCAGCGAAAATCCGAGGGCGTAGCTGTCCTTCGTGGGCGAGGTGCCAAGGTAGTTGGCCAGCGTGATGGTTGCCGCATCCTGCCAGCGATGGATCTCGGCATGTCCGTCCAGGTAGCCGAACACCGCGCCGGTCTGGTGGAACGCCGCAGGAGCGTCCCACCACGTCAGGCCCGTCCAGTTGGGCGGATACATCCCGCCGCCGATGGGCAGGGCCCAGGAATTGTTGTTTTCAAAAACCATCCCGGAACCGCCGGTGATGTTCTGTGAACGCGGGTCGTTCTCCTCCAGAAAAACGATGGCGGTCGTGGGATGTTTCACGGTCGCCTCCTTGTAGATGTGGGCGTTGCCAATGGAATGAGTTTGCGAGTTCGGCGCATTTAATCCGTTTGGGACTGAATAGCTGTCGAAAGCGTAGTTCTGTGACTGCCAGCGGTTGTCCGCCGGGCAGTGCAGCAGGTCTGGATTCTTGCAATAGGGGAAGAGGCCGCCCTGCATGAATCCCTGTTCGTCCAGGAATTTGTTGACCAACTCCGGCGAGGCCGCGATGGCGGCCGGAATGTTTGGCAGTTTAAAACCATTGCCGGCCGGAGAGATGCGCCAGTCAGTAACGGCGTCGCAGTTGGCGCCGACGATCTTGTCGTTGTTGTCATCGGCGTACATCTTTGACGCGAGCAAAAGCTGCCTCTGGTTGCTGATGCAATTGGCGGCTTGGGCCTTTCGTTTGGCCGCCCCCAGCGCGGGCAGCAGCATGGCCGCCAGGATGGCGATGATCGCGATGACCACCAGCAGTTCGATCAGGGTGAACGCCGGAGTTTTATGAGTGCGGGCAGGATGAAGCTTCATGGTTCGAATCGTGGTGTAAGATTTTTTATGCGTCGGTGTGTTGGGGGCTGAGTAAATGAATATAGGAGGCAGGGCATCTGGAACAATCACCCGTTCGGGCGAGAGCGCGGGTGATGTCTGCCGACTAAGCTGGTGAAGCCTTTACCCGTGACCGCCGCCGCCGCCGGCCAAATTATTTTGGGTTCAGGCGGAACATCTGGTTGCCGTCCTCCGGCTGGCGGATATACAGTTCGCACCAGGCACCATGAACCAACCACGGCCCAATGCCTTGATACGCGCGCCTCGCCGGCCCGGCTGGTGGCTCGCCGCCGGCTGGTTTTGTTTTCTCATCCAAACGGTGGTCGCAGCGGATTCCACCAATGCCGACTGGTCGCTACATAGCTGGCAGACCGATGACGGCCTGCCGAACAACAACGTCACCAGCCTGATGCAGACGCGCGACGGCTATTTGTGGGTGGCGACGGCCGGGCATTTTACGCGGTTTGACGGCGTCCGTTTTGAGGAGTTCGCCTCCCGCAACATCATCACCAATTACAGCGGTTACTCGGAGCGCGGCGGCGTGTTGCTGGAAGATTCCAAGGGCGGGTTCTGGCTGACGCTGGTGCATGGCCCGGTGGTGTGCCTGAATTCCGGCGGCGTGCAGGCCTTCACCAACAATCTGCCGGACTACGTGGTGCTTGGGATGGTGGAAGATGGCGAGGGTGCGGTCTGGATCACTTACCACGGCAACGTTGTCTGCCGGATCAAGGATGGCTCCGTGACGCGTTTCGGCGAGGCGGATGGCCTGCCGGCGCGGTATGATTGTGCGCTCGCCCGGGACAATCAGGGTCGCATCTGGTTCGTCAAAGATGGCCAGTTCGGCGTGTTCCGGAAGGGTCGTTTTGAAATCTTCAACAAAACCCTCGGCCGCAATGTGCGGCTGGCCGGCGCGGCGGACGGCGGCATCTGGGTCTGCTCCGGGCGGGAACTTTTCAAAAGCGATGGCGACGGCAATTTAAAATCCCTGGGCATCTGCAAATCCGATGTCTCCACCGCCGACCCCACCTGCTTGGTCGAGGACAAGACCGGCGCGGTGTGGATCGGCATGGCGGCGAGCGGATTGTTCCGCTATGGCACCAATGGGTTTGAAAGCATCCCCACGTCGCACCCGTATATTTCCAGTTTGTTGCAAGATCGGGAAGGTGACCTTTGGGTGGGCACCAGCGGCGGCGGCCTCGACCGCATCCGTCCGCGTGCCTTCACGATGGAAGACAAGACGACGGGCCTGCCGTTCGGCGCCATGCAATCCGTCTGTGAAGACGCCCACGGGGTGGTCTGGGCCACCACGCAAAGCGGCATGGTGGTGTGCCGGAGCAACGGCGGCTGGCGCACGGTTTCGGACGCCACCAACTGGCCACCCGTGAAGGCCACCTGTGTGACGGCGGACCGCGCGGGGTCGGTCTGGGTCGGCACCCGCAGCCACATGTTGGTCGGCCTGCACGACGGCGAAATCACAACGTGGCGGGCGGAGAATGGCTTCGACGGGCATGTGGTGCGCGGTTTGTTGACCGACACCAATGACGACCTGTGGATCATCGAAGAAGACCCGGCCATTGTGCAATGCCTGCACGGCGGGGAATTGAAAACGCTAAGCCTGCCGGAAAACGCGGGGGTGCCGCGCGCCTCGTGTGGCGACACGGCGGGAAATATCTGGATCGGCACCTCGAAAGGCGTCCTGTTGCGGCTGCGTAATGACATCATCAGCGATGTCACCACGAACATCTCCGGCTTCTCCTCCTCGATCCGATGCCTGGCGACGACCCCGGACGGCAGCCTGTGGATCGGTTACGCCGGGCAAGGTTTGGGACGGTTCAAGGATGGTGTCTTTAAAAAAATCACCACCGCGCAGGGGCTGTTCAATGATGACATTTCTCAAATCATCGCCGACGAGCGCGGCTGGTTGTGGTTCGGCTCGGATGGCGGAATTTTCAAGGCGCGGCTGCATGAATTGAACGATGTGGCCGAGGGCCGCGCGGCGGACGTGCTTTCCGTTTATTACGGCAAGGGCAATTCCCTCCCGAGCCTCCAGGCCAGCCTGGGCTTCTCGCCCAACGTGCTGCACAGCCACGATGACCGGCTGTGGCTGCCCGCGTTGACGGGCCTGGCCGTCGTCAACCTCGACAACCTCCGGGAAAATCTGCGGCCGCCGCCGGTGCTGCTGAAGCAGGTGATAATGGATGATCGGTGCATCGGGACCTACGGCGGATCCATCCCGGTGCGGGATGCTGTGGACCTCGCGGACCCGCGAGCCGGGCTGGAACTGCCGCCCGGCCACCGGCGGCTTGAATTTGATTTCACCGCGTTGTGTTACAGTGCGCCGGAAAATGTGCATTTTCAATACCGGCTGGCTGGCTACGATGATGACTGGGCCGATGCCGGGCCGCGGCGCAGCATCGATTATTCGCGGCTGGCGGCGGGCAGTTACCAGTTCTTGGTCCGCGCCCGGAACGGGGACAGTCCTTGGAGCGAAACAAGCCGCGTCAACCTGGTCGTGTCGCCCTTCTTCTGGCAGACATGGTGGTTTCGTTCGCTGGTCCTGGCGTTGTTCACGCTGACATTGATTGCCATCGTGCGCTACGTCTCGTTCCGCCGGCTGCACGCCAAATTGCGCGCGCTGGAACAACAGGCCGCGCTCGACAAGGAACGTTCGCGCATCGCCAAGGACATCCATGACGACCTCGGCGGCAGTCTGACCCAGATCAAGCTCCTGTTTGAACTCACCCAGCGCAAACGGACCGAACCCGACAAGGTGGAATCACTCGGACGCGAGGGGCTGGCCACGACGCGGCAGATCATCAAGTCCATGGATGAAATCGTCTGGGCGGTCAACCCGCGCAACGACTCGCTGCCGCACCTGATCGATTACCTCGGCCAGTTTGCCATCGAATTTCTCGCGTACGCAGACATCCGCTGCCGCGTGGACCTGCCGGACCGCCCGGTCGAGTGGGCGGTTTCGCCCGAGGCGCGGCACAACCTGTTTCTCGCCGTAAAGGAGGCGTTGAACAATGTCATCCGCCATGCCGGCGCCAGCGAGGTCTGGCTGCGCGTGGCCGCATCGGAGAGCACGCTGACCATCCTCATCGAGGACAATGGCCGGGGCATCGCCGGCCGCGCCAATGATGAATTTGCGAACGGCCTTTCCAACATGAACCAGCGCATGGCGGACATTGGCGGCCGGTCAAACATCGAAAACATCGCCGAAACCGGCACGCGGGTTGCCCTCATCTTTCCCAAACCCAATGGCAAATGAACCCGTCACTTTCAATTTCCTTGCCTGATGTTTTGACACCGGACAGGATGACGCCAATGCCCATTTCCGTTTCCATCGTCGAGGACAATCCCGGGACGCGCAACAACCTCGTCAAGCTCCTGGGCGGCGAGCCGCAATTGCGCCTGCTGCATGCCTACGCCAGCGGCGAGGAGGCCGTGCGCGGCATTTTGTCGGTCCAGAAGCCCGACGTGGTGGTGGTGGACATCAAACTGCCCGGCATGAGCGGCATTGAATGCGTGGCCAAGCTGAAGGCCACGATGCCGGACCTGCGCGTGCTCATCTTGACGACCTATCAGGAATCAGATCTCATCTTCAACTGCCTGCGGGCCGGTGCGAACGGGTATCTGCTGAAGGAGATGCCGGCGGAAGAATTGATCCAGGCCATCCAACAGGTCCACTCCGGCGGCGCCCCCATGTCCATGCAGATCGCGCGCAAAGTGGTGGCCTACTTTCACGAGATCAAGAAGCCGCAGCCGGCCGCCGCCAAGCTCACCGCCCGCGAGCAGGAGATCCTGGCGTTGCTGGCCAAGGGCTACCTCTACAAGGAAATCGCCGACCAACTCGGCATCAGCTTGAACACGATGAAATCGCACCAGCATGCGATCTATGAAAAGCTCCATGTGCAGTCGCGCACCGAGGCGACGTTGAAATTTCTCGGGCAGGACCAGCCTAATACTGGACGGTAAAAAAATTCCAGGCGGCGCCGGTGGGGATCTTGTTTGTCACGCTGAAATTTCCGTTCGTGCCAAACACATTCGTCGCCAGCGGAGTCCATTGGCTGAGCGGCCGGGTCAGATTGGTGCTCCCCAGCAGATGGTACGTGGCCCCGATGAATCCGTTCGTGCCGCTCACCATAATATTTGTGCCGGCCAGGCTCGTGTGGACGATGACTGGATGCGGCTTCACCACCAAGGTGATGGGAGCCGTGCGTGTACCCATGCTGCTGGTGCCGAGAAGGGTCAGTCCATTGGTCAGCGAATAAATGCCGCCGGTGGCGGAGTTGGAGACCGCGAGCGTCAGGGTGGAAACCCCCGAACCACCGGTGATGCTGGCCGGATTGAAGCCGGCCGCAACACCTTTCGGCAGATGACCAGCCGAGAGGGTGACCGTGCCGGTGTAGCCGGCGAGCGGATTCACGATGACCGTGGCGGTGAGGTCGCTGCCGGCGGCGGTGCTTTGCATCCACGGGGTGGAGATCGTGAAGTCGGCTGTGTTGTCGTTGGTCGGATAAACGCCGGTGGCCCGCGCATTTTTCGCCCACAGGATCAACGCATCGTAGATCGGGGTGCTGCCCTGCGATCCCTGCGCGATGTCCATGTTGGCCATGATGGCGTAGGCCATCGACCCAAAATTCGCCGCCGGCAGCCAGCCCGGGTAGATGAAGTTGCGCGGACTGTTCGGGCTGCTGGTGCCGTTGACGTAATAGGAGATGTGGTTGGTGCTGACGTTCATCACATACCGGAGCGTGTTGGCGAAGGGCACCAGCGTAGCGTTGGAAAGCGCGTAGCGTCCACTCTCCCACGCACGGGTGATGCCCCACACGTCGTAGGTCGAGTGCAGCGTGTTGTCCTCGCTGCCACCGCTGCCCGGGGCGTACGTCCAGTTATACACCGGGAAGCCGTTGGTGGTGTAAGGCTGCAAGGCGGCGGTGAAAGTGTTGATGGCCGCCACCACAATCGCGTCATACTCAGTCACACGCGCCGGGCTGTCGCCGAGCAGTTGATGGCACTCCGACAGGCGCTGGAAGCCGTTGAGGAACATCATCTGCCGGTTGTAGGCATTGACGTTTTCATTCTCCGCCGTCCACGCCGCGCTCGCCGGGGCGACGATCTGGTAATTCGCGTTGACGAACCACTTGAGCATGTAGGCGTCCTGGGTGAAATCCATCTGCGCGATGTAGGTCTGCGCCCGCTTGAAATAGGTCGCGCCGTTGGTATACGGATCGCCATCGGGCACCGTGGCATTCCACAGCCACGGGCTTTGCAAAATCAGCCGCGCGCAAAAGGCGATGTGCCCGACGATGTCGTTGTTCTCGCAGCCGGCGTAGCCGGCCTGGATGTTCACCGTGCCGTCGCTGTTGGTGGCGGGCTTGGTCAGCCAGACAGGATCACGACTGCCCGTCCACATGATGCTCCCCGTGTTGGTGTTGTTGCGCAAGGCGAGGAAGGCATCGGCAAATAAAATCATCTCATTGAGCATCACCGGATCATTCGTTACTTCGTACATCAAGCCCAGTGATTCGCAGTCCATCCCGGCGTTGCCGTCGGCCAGGGTGTTATCATACGTCTGGCCGGTGGGCGGCGTCCGGCTGGCCATGAAGGTTTTATAGGAGCTGATTTCCGTCGTCGTCACCACGCCATTCAAACTTTGGACGGTCATCGACGCCCGGCAGATCAGGGTGACCGGGCCAAAAGCAAGGCTCAGTAAGATCAAAAATAATATTCTCATGCAACGTCTGGTGAAACTTCCGCCTCGTTATTTTAGTCCTTATGGTTTGGCCTTCACCCACATCTTGATGTTCCGGTAGCGCACCTCGGAAAGATCGCTGCCCTCGCGTGAATAGACGCCGCACTTGAAATAATAATCCCGCGGCCCGCGACCGGGATAGGTGGCGACGAGCACATTGTCCACGTAGATCTTCACCTGCCCGCCCGCGCGCGTGTCATTTTGCATCTTGAGGTTCCACCAGTGGCCGATGGCATTGGTGCTGACCACGTCATTCACCTTGGGCAGGTCGTGCACTTGGACCGTCACCGTGCCGTCGGGGTGGGCCACGACCATCGCCTCCGGCCCATGCGCCGCATCAAACACCTGCCCGATGCACGCGTAGGTTCCCGGGCTGATCATCACGTCGCCGTCGAACATGAATTCGCCGTCGCGGTAGGTCTCCAGTTTCATCTCCGAACGCGCATTCGTTTTGTTCGGCGGCGGCGCGTGGGGCTTGTCAGTAAAACGGACCCAGAAGTGATGGATGTCGTTCGTCGGGTCAAAATCGTAGCGGTCGCCGGTTTTCAAATCGAACGGGTGCTGGATTTCATGGGTGAACGGCATGGGCTTCCACCCGTCCGTCAGGCCGGCGCCGGGAATGGTCCCGGCGCCGCTGACGTGATGGGCGAAACCCAGCACCAGAATGATTACCATTCCGGCGCACAACTGGGAGACGACCTGTTTCATTTCAATATTTCATTGGGCAGTCACGTTGTCGAACGCGGAGGTGTTCAGAGCGGTGTTATCATGCGCGCAAACCGCCAGGCCGGCGCGCACACTGGCGGCCATGGTTACATTGGTCAAACTAACCTGCGTCCACGTGGTGCCGTTCGGCGAGTGATAGCCGGTGAACGTGTTGCCGGAACGGACGAGCCGCACCCAATACGGAGCCGCCACGCCGGAGACCCGCGCCACATCCACCGCGCTTGCGCCATTAGAAGTGCGACATTGCATGTCCACGCCGTTGCTGGCGGTCACATAGATGCCAACATAGGCGGAATTGGTAGCGGCCGAGCCACGAATCATCACGCCGGATTTCGACCAGCCATTGGCGCTGTTGAGCGTCGCCACGCGGGCCGTAAGGGTGAAGTCATTGGTGATGACTTCACGCGCGTAGTTGAACTGGTCGCTCGTGCCATAGATGTCTGCGCCGCTGCCTTTGACAGTAAACACGCCATTAGTATAGACCGCGCTGCCCGCCACGCCTATTGAACCAATGTCCGAGTCCGTCCAGCCCGCCGGCAAGGCACCGTTGCTGGAATTAATGGTGTAGGTGTCACTGGTCACGCTGCTGTCGGTGAAGCCGCTTTCATAGGCGATGGCTTTGAGCGTAGCGGTTGCGCTGATGTTCACTGGGCTCGAATAGAGAGTACCTGCCGACTCGCTGGGCGTGCTGCCGTCTGTTGTGTAACGAATTGAGGCGCCGCCAGTTGTCGTGCCGATGCTCACTGCTTGGGCATTGGTGTAGGTGCCGCCCGCCGGACTGAATGACGGCGCGGCAACTTGCGGCAGATTGATGGTATAGGTGGCGCTGGTCACGCTGCTATCCGTCATGCCGCTCTCATAGGCGATGGCCTTGAGTGTGGTGGTAGAACTGATGTTCACGGGGCTTGAATAAAGCGTGCCCGCCGTTTCGCTGGGCGTGCTGCCGTCCGTGGTGTAGCGAATCGAAGCCCCGCTGTTCGTGGTGCTGATCGTCACCGTTTGGGCGCTGGTATAGGTGCCGCCCGCCGGGCCGAACGTGGGCGCGGCCACCGGGCCGCCACCTGAACCACTGCCATAAACTTCAAACTCGTTAATCGTCGGCACATTGGATGCCGAAGTCATATACAACCGGACATAGCGGGCCGATACGGTTGAAAACGTAACGGTCAGGTTGGTGCCGATGGTCGTGCCCGTGGCCAGATCGGCGAAAGCGGTGCCGTCGGTCGAAGACTGGATCTTGAAGGCGGTGACACGTTGGAAGGAGATTTCCCTGATGACAACGCTGCTGTAGCTGGTGGCCGTGCCAAAATCAACCAGCAGCCATTGGTTGGTGGTCTGGCCGGAGGCGGCGGACCAACGGGTGGCGGCGTTGCCATCCACGGCATTGGATGCGGGATAGGATGCGCTCCAGGTCGTGGAGGCGGTTGCGGTCTGGTTCAACGCCAGATTGTTGGTCGAACCACCGCCGCCGCCGGCGGCGTTAACCGTGAGACTCATGGTGTTGCTGTGCACCAAGGTGCCGCTGGTGCCGATCACGGTCAGCAGTTGAGTGCCGGTCGGCGTGTTCGCTGCCGTCGTCACCGTCATGGTGGAGGAGCCAAGCATTGTCACGGAAGCCGGATTGAACGAAGCGGTGGCACCGCCGGGCAGGCCGGCCGTGCTCAAGCCCACGGTGCCCGTGAAGCCGTTGACGCTGCCGATGTTGACCGTGTAGTTCGTTGCGTTGCCGGCGACGACACTTTGTGATGCCGGCGTCCCGGCGATGGTAAAGTCGGGAGAACCAGCGCTGGAATAAACCGGCTTCCACCAGTTGCCGGTCAGGACGATGGCGCATTGCATCGTGATGCTGTTGCCGAAGTAGCCGTCGTTGACGTTGATGCCGCGCGCGGCAATCCACGTCCACATGGTGTTGAGCCAGGTTTGATTGCCAGAATCAATCATCGCACAGAGTCCGAACGGGCTCGTGAATGAATCGTCGGTGTAAGAAGTGTTCAGGGCCGTGCCGGCCAGATCGTAACCGGGATAAACGTGGTCGGCGTTTCCGCCGCTGGAGCTTTGGATCCACGAATTTATCTTCCGCATCTCCGTAAGAATGCCGCTGCTGTTGCGGAGCAGATAATCCGTGGCGAAACGCCACGGCGTGCGGCAGGAGTTGTAGGCATATTCGCCATCGGTCGCCGCCTCGAGGAAACTTGCCGGTGCGGGCTGGTAGGCGCTGCCGTTCAGCACCACAAAGTCGGGGATCAAACCGGTGTTCGGGCTGTTGTTGTTAAACAGCGTGTTCACGACGGCATAGGTGTGGGCCATGACGTTCGTCCAGCGCCCGTCGCCCGTCGCCTCATAATAACTCTCCATGTGGTCAAACATGAAATCCGAAGGGCGCGTCGAGGTGGCGTAGGCAAATCCTTGGGATGTGCCGGTCGTCGCCCAGTCGCCCAGGCGCAAGGTCCACTGGGTCTGGTTCACATCACTTTGCATGAGGGCGTTGATCATGTTCGTCGCTTCGCTCAAATAATTGATGCTGCCACCGCTGCCCCATTGCTTGTCCGCCAGCAACAGGCTGTAGGCAATATCCATGTCGCCGTCCGTAGCGGAATCCGCTCCGCCCATGTCAACGAAACTGGTGTTCTGCTGCCAGGCCATCAGGCGGGAGTTGTTTTGGCTGGGATGATCCTTGTAATACCAGTACATCCCGTCAAAGTGCGTTTTATCGCCGAAGTAGGCCTCCATCACCATGCCATAACCGTGCGCCTCAGACACCGTGGCCGCGCCGGTGTCGCCCTGCCCTTCCAGGTTGTAAGCGATGTAATAGCGGGTGGGAGAGCCGCCCGCGGATTTGACGTAGCGCGCGCTGTAAGCACTCCAATAACTTGACACCGTGCTGTCCATCGCAGCCTGCGTGACATTGTTGGGCTTGATGCCCGCCGCATAAACGACATGTTGCGGGAACGGATAATTCTGCGCCAAAACGGTTTTCGCCGCGAAAATGGCGGCGATTAACAACCATTGAGCAACTTTGGTTTTCATGTTTTTCCAATTCCTGTTTTGTTTGTTTGGGTGGGTGTGCTGGAAACGGGCGGGGCATCAAGACCCGCCCGTTTCTTGGAGATCAGTGCCCGATAAAGCGGACTTCCTTGACGATCCAGTGGTAGGAGGTGTCGGTCGTCCGGACCTGTCCGACCACGCGGGCGCCGAGTTTGCCGCTGACGGCCGTGCCGGAGAAGGAGTAGGTCTGCCCGCTGGCGGCGCTGCTATTGGGATACGTCGGGCTGATGGTCCAGCCGGAATCGACCCAGGTGGAACCATCGGTGCTGAACTGCAGTTTGCAGTTGGCCGTCAGGAAGCCGTCCCCGCCGCCGGTCACAGTGCCGTTGATGAAGTTGGCTGCGGAGATGGTCTTGGCGGTGCTCCAGACCACGCCGGCCCCTTCCCACGCATTCACCGCATCGCCGGCGGAATCGATGTCCACATCGGCCGTCAGGTTGTTGTCATTCAATCCGGCCTGCGCCGTCCGATTGCTGTTGGCAGTAGCGGAGGTGTTGGCTTTCCAGCCATAGGCCGTCCCGCCGGGGGCGATGTTGCTGTCACTGCCGCCGGCTGCATTCACGATGAAAGTGACGGTGTTGCTATGGGTCAAACTTCCGCTGGTACCAATGACGGTCAAGGTGTTGGTGCCTGCAGGCGTATTGGTCGTGGTCGTCACCGTTAACGTCGATGCGCCTGAAGTGCTCACCGAGGTGGGATTGAAACTGCCGCCCGCCCCGCTGGGCAAACCCGTTACGGTGAAGGTTACCGTGCCTGTGAACCCGTTCAGGGCGCTGATGGTGGTCGTGTAATTTGTGCCGCCACCCGCCGTCACGGTCCGTGAACTAGGCGACGTGGCAATTGTGAAGTCCACAACTGGAATCAGGCTGAACGCCGTGCTGATGGTGTGGTTGGCCTGCACGTTGTTAAAGGTGTAGCTGGTCACCGCCCCGGCATTGGTGCCGTCCACGGTCACCGTTGAAACTTGGTAACCGGAGTTGGGCGCGATGGTGAAGCCTTGGTTGGCCCCTTGGTTCACGAGCACATTGCCTGATGGGCTGATGGAGCCGTTGGCCCCCGCGCTGGCGGCAATCGTGAAGTTCGGCGCCCCGCCGCTGCTATACACTTCAAACTCATTAATCGTGGGCACGTTCGATGCCGAGACAACTAACAGCCGGACGTAGCGGGCGTTCACGGCGGTAAAGGGGACGGTCAAAGCCGCACCGATGGTCGTGCCGGAGGCGAGGTCGGTGAAGGTCGTGCCGTCCGTGGACGATTGGATCTTGAAGGACGTGACCCGCTGGAAGGAGATTTCCTTGATGACGACGGAGTCATAGGTGGTGGCGGAGCCGAAATCCACAAGCAGCCACTGATTGTTCGTCTGACCTGAAGCCGCCGACCAGCGGGTGGATGTGTTGCCATCCACGGCATTAGAGGCGGCATAGGACGCGCTCCAGGTCGTGGAGGCGGTCGCCGTCTGGTTCAACGCCAGATTGTTCGTCGAACCGCCGCCGCCACCGGCGGCCTGAACCACCAAGCTTGCCGTGGTGCTGTGCAACAAGCCGCCACTCGCACCGGTGATGGTTACTGTGTTGGCGCCAACTGGCGTGTTGGTCGAGGTGGTGACCGTCATCGTCGAGGAACCAAGCATGCTCACTGAGGTGGGATTAAAACTCGCGCTCGCCCCTGTCGGCAGTCCTGCTGCGCTGAAGGTGACGGTGCCGCCGAAGCCGTTGATGTTCCCGACGTTCACCGTGTAATTGGTGCCGCCACCGGCGACGACGCTTTGTGATGACGGTGAGGCGGCGATGGAGAAGTCATTGAACGACAGCGTGACGGTCGTCGTGTTCGTCAAAGCTCCGCTGACGCCGGTGATGGTCAGCGGGTAATCACCCTCCGGCGTGTTTGTGGCCGTGGTGATGCTCAGCGTGGACGAACCCCCACCACCGGTGATGGTCGCCGGGCTGAAACTGCCGCTGACATGCGCCGGCAGCCCGCTGACACTGAGCGCCACCGTGCCGCTAAAGCCATTGAGGCTGCCCACCGTCACGGAGTAGCTCGTGTTGCCGCCAATGACAATGTTTTGCGAGGATGGTGTCGCGGAGATCGAGAAGCCGGGCACGGCGAGATTGGTGATCACCAAAGTGACTGGTGCCGTGCGCGTGATGCCGCTGCCCGTGCCGCTGATGGTGGCGGCATAAATGCCATTGGCCGCGGAACCGGAGGCGGCGAGAGTGAGCGTCGAGTTCGGTGGGCTGCTAAAGCTGGCCGTCACCCCGCCGGGCAATCCGCTCATGCTGAGGGTGACGCCGCCGGCGGCGAACCCGGCAAGCGCATTGACGGTGACCGGAAAATTTGAGGAGCTGCCGGACACTAGGTTTTCCACCCATGGCGTGGTCAGGGAAAAATCCGCGGTGTCGGTGTTGCTGGCAAAAAATCCACGCGCCCGGGCGTTCTTCATCCACAGGATTTGCGCGTCATAGATGGGCGTGCTGCCCTGCGAGCCCTGTGTGATGTCGGCATTGGCCATGGTGGCGAAGATTTGCGGGTCGTAGGCGACCACCGGCATCCATTGCGAATATATATAGTTCCGTGTGGTGCTCGTGTCACCGTTGACCCATTCCGCAAACGTGTAGCTCGTGCCCGCCTGATAAATGATGTAGCGCAGGGTTTCAGCGAACGGTCGCAAGAGCGGCTGCGTCAGGCCGTATTTGCCCGCGACGTACGCGCGGCTCAGGCCGCCCATGTCGTAGGCCGCATGACCGTTCATCTCTTCATTGCCGCCCGCATGGCTGGGGGCGTATTGCCAGACGTAACAGGGCTGGCCGCCGCCGGTGGTGTTCTGCCATTCGCTTTGGAACCAGCTCACCGAGGCCGAGACGATCGCATCGTACTGCGCCACCTTGCCCGGATTATCACCGAGGATGGCATGGCATTCCGAGAGCCGCTGCCAGGCGTTGATGAACATCATCTGCCGGTTCCAGGCCGTGGTGCTCTGGCCGAAAGCCGCGAAGGCCGAAGCCACCACGGTGCTGTCCTTGATCCGCAGGGTGGCCGGGTCGATAAACCACGGCGTGAAGTAATGGTCCTCGCTGTACTCCAGTTGGGTGACGTAATTCGTCGCCCGTTGATAATACGTCACGCCGTAACCGTTCGGATTGCCGTCGGGCACCGCCGCATTCCAAAGCGACGGCGTCTGCAAAATAAGTTTCGCGCAATATGCGATGTGGCCGGCGATGTCATTGTTCTCACAGCCAGCATAACCGCCGGAGGTGCCGGCGGGCTTGGTGAGCCAGACGGGCTCGACATTGCCGGTCCACATCACGCGGCGGTCGGTGTAGTCATTGCGCAGCGAGATGAACGCGTCGGCGAAAGAAATCATCTCATTGAGGATGACGGGGTCGTTGGTCACTTCGTACATCAGGCCGAGGGATTCGCAGTCCATGCCGGCAGTGCCGTCAGCCAGATTGTTGTCGTAGGTGTTGGCGGTGGGCGGCGTACGGCCGGCCATGAAGGTCTCGTAGGAGCTGATCTCCGTGGCGGTGACGGCACCGGACAGGCTCTGCACAGTCATGGCGGCGCGGGCAGGCGCGGGCAGGAGACCCAGCAGGGCGGCCAGGAACATTATTGAGGATAATGCAGTGAATGACCTTTTCATATTTGTCGTGGGATGTGGTTTGCCGGAAGCAAGCAAGACGAGGCATGCGCGTTCCCAGCGGTGGTTTGTGGTTCAACCTACTTCTATCCAGACAAACCCCGGACGACAATCGCCCGTTCGGGTGGGAGATGGGTCACTCCAATCAGGCAACGAAAGCCGGGCGGAGAACGCCCGGCTCAAAGCGCTCGCATCACGAAAAGACGCCTCAAACGCAAGTGGCGCTGAGGCGTCCGTGACGACAGTGAAGAATTATGCGGCTGATTTTAGCTGGCTAAATCTTTGCGACCGATCTTGTGGCCGATGGCGCCGTAGAAGGCGACATAGGCATACGCAATCAACGGCACGATGAACGACAACTGCAAATTTCCGGTAACGTCCGCAATCTTCCCCTGCAACGGCGGCAGCACCGCCCCGCCCAAAATCGCCATCACCAACAGCGACGACACCTGGCTCTTATAAATCCCCGTTCCTTCCAGCGCCAGGCTGAACGTATTCGACCACCCGATCGACGTGAACAATCCAATCGCCACCACGCACCACATCGCGACCGGTCCGCCCACCAAGATCGCCGTCAGCAGCAATGCGCAGACCGTCGATGAGAAGATCAACAGCGTCCGCCCCGCCTGCGCCCGGCCAAATTGGAACAGCAGCCAGCACAACCCGATGAACGGCAGGTAAATCTTAAACACCGACCAATTCTCCTTAAACCGGTCCTGCCACTGGCTCAGCAGCGAACTCGCGTCGCTGCTCTGCATCGCGTCCAGCGGTGCGCTCTTCGCCACCCACAACAGCAGGTACGCCAGCAACGGAATGACGATCAGCAGGATCTGCTTGTTTGCTTTCTTCATCTCGCTCAATTCCACCGCCCCCATGAATCGCCCGATCATCAGCCCGCCCCAGTAGATCGCCACGTACTTGCTCGCGTCCACCGCCGACAACCCCGCCACCGTCTTCTGCCCCAGAAAGTTGATGATCGCACTCCCCACCGACACTTCCCCGCCCACGTACATGAAGATCGCCACCACCCCCAGCACCACATGCGGATACTTTAGAGCGCCCGCCCCCGCCTCGATCCTGCCTTCTCCGATGTGCGGCAGGTGGATGAAGAAGAATATCCCCGCCAACACCAGAAAGATGATACAGAACGCCAGATAAGGCACTTTCACCGAATCCGCCCCGTGCGCTCCCGTCTTCGCAAAATATTGAAAGATCAAGTAGCCGCCGATGAGCGGCCCAATCGTCGTCCCGATGGAGTTGAACCCCTGGGCCAGGTTCAACCGGCTGGACGCCGTCCTTTCCGGACCCAAGATGGTCACATACGGGTTGGCCGCGATCTGGAGCATCGCAAAGCCAAGACCCACAATGAACAGCGCCGCCAGGAACATCGGATAGGACATCGCGTTGGCCGCCGGCCAGAATAACGCGCTCCCCGTCGCGGAGATCAACAGCCCGATGACCACGCCGTTCTTGTACCCGATCTTCGCAATCGGGTCCCCGGTCGTCGCCGAAATGATGAAATAAATCAGCGAACCGGTAAAGTACGCCCCGAAGAACGCCAGTTGCACGAACATCGCATGGTAATAATCCAGCGTGAATGCCTCCTTAAACCGCGGGATCAAGATGTCGTTGAAAACCGTCATGAACCCCCACAGGAAAAACAGCGAGGTCATGATCGCAAACGACCCGCGATACGAACCGTTGCCCGTGGTGGAAGTGCTGTTTCTGGTTGGTGCGGCAATGCTGGCCATATTTAGTGTTAGATTGACGTGGAATCTGTGGCCCGACGGCGGGCAGGTTCCGTTATTATTTTGTGCGTGCCATCTTTTACCAGATCAGAATGTAAAAACCAAATCTGATTTGGCAGCCGGCCCGGCGGCAACATTTTGCCGCGAGCCAACAAGGCTGAACGGAAGATTGAGGCCGGTCAGCCCGGCACCGGGCTCCGTGTCTCATGTTTTTGGTGTTTATTGGATGTCAAATCAGCCCGATTCCAGCCTGCTTTCATTCGCATTCCAGTCATTTTCGTTTTCAGTGTGTTTCATCGTTAAAAATTTTAAGTCGAATTTGGCCGGATTTGGTTGGAAACTCCCCGACCGGCGTGGCCCGATAATTTTCAAAACCGTTGATCTCCAAGACGCTGGCGCGTTGACGGGTGCGACGGGTGCCAAATGTGTCCGTTTTGCGTAATTAAAATCTTGTGAAAAGGCTAATGAAAACGCAAAAATCCGATGCCGGACGGGCAACCAAATTAAGGTAAATTATACTAGGTTAAACCTCGAATTTTCAGCCTCTGGTCGATGGTCGATCCGGGTCGATCCGGGTTAATCCGACCAAAGAATTTAAAAAAAATCATGGAACTGACCCAGCGAGGGAAAAGTACCGGCGGGCTGCCATCGGCCTTTGGGGCACCATGGCGTGAGGGACGAGTTGCCAGCAGCTTCGCCCGGCTCGGTCGTCCGACCGGACCGGTGGCCCCGGCAAGCCGGCCAGCCCCCAGGAAATTCCAGCGAAGCACATCAAAAGCCAAGTTTTTTGGAAAAACTATTTTGGGCCACGGTTGCACCCGCAGATGGGCCGCCCGCGTTCCTGCGGGCGGCGGGACCGGGGAAAATAGCTTACACGAATCGTTTACAGCGAAAAGCCGCCGGCCGGCTCCGGGCGCTTTTGGTTTCTGCTTGAGAACGGGACGGTTTGCGTTAGTGTTCTTTTTCATATGTCTGTCACGGCTGATCCCTTAGCAAAAGCCAATGCCGCCCTCTCCGAGCTGATTGCCGCCACTCCTTCTCCCAAGCGGCGCGGCACCCTGCTCATCGTGGATGATGAGGAAGGGCCGCGCATGTCGTTGCGCGTGATCTTCAAGGACAATTTTGACCTGCTCATGGCCGAGGACGGTCCCACGGCAATCGAACTGGCGCAGAAGCATGACATCGACGTGGCGATCTTGGACATCCGCATGGCGGGCATGTCGGGGATCGAGGTGCTGGAACGGTTGCGGTTCGTGCGGCCCGAGATCGAGGCGATCATGATCACGGCGTTTGAGACGACCGACACGATCCGCCAGGCGCTCCGTCTGCGCGCCTGCGATTACATCAACAAGCCCTTTGACATCGCCACGATCCGCGCCGCGGTGAACGCCGCCATGCAGCGGCGGATGCTTGAAAGCGAGATCCACACGAGCGCGGAAAAGGTCCACGAACTGCTCAGCGAACTGCAGAGCCAGAAGGTCGAGGAGCAGATCGCCAAGACGCGCGGGGACATCTACGCCAGCATCATCCATGACATCAACGGCCCGCTGACGGTCGTTTCCGGCTTCATCCAGTTGCTGAACAAAAAGTTGAACCGCGCCTCGCGTCTCGAACTGGAGGACTTGGAGTTCATCAAGGAGCGGATGGTGATCATTGAACGGCAGGTGGGCAACTGCATCGAGATCTCGCGCCGCTACCTCGGCTTTCTGCGGCAACAGGCGGGCGATTCCGCCCCGACCGGCGTGCATCAGTTGATGAGCGACCTGGAGCAGCTCGTGCGCGTCCACCCGAGCATCCAGGAGAATGAATTTCGCGTGACGCCGCCGGCCGGGGACATCGCCGTGCGGATCAATGGCACGGATGTCATCCAGATTTTGCTGAACCTGACGGTGAATGCGTTCCAATGTTCCACGCAGCCGCATCGCGTGGAGGTGGGCGCGGAGATTTTGCACGCGCCGCTGAACCTCGCGGAGTTCAAAGATGGCCCGGCCGACCGCATTCTCAATGTCGAAGGCCTGACCAATGCCGCGCCGCTGGTGAAGTTCTGGGTGCGCGACAACGGCCCTGGCATCCCGGCGGAGGTGCTCCCGAAAATTTTCCAGCCCTACTTCACCACCAAGGGACCGCGTCAGGGCACCGGCCTCGGCCTCAACATCGTCCAGCGCCTGATCAAGGAAGGCAACGGCGCCCTGCATTGCCAGACCCGCCCCGGCGAGGGCACCACGTTCACCACCTACCTGCCGGGCACGGACATCACCAAGCCGTAGATTTTCTCCACCCGCTGCCTGGCAACGTATGCGTTTTGGGACCTTGATCGCACTAACGCTGGCGCTGCTCCCGCTGGTTGCCGGCGCGGATGAAAAAATCCCCGTCCTCCAGGCGGGCAACGTCACCTATTCCAACATCACCGTCACCACCGTCAGCGCCACCGATGTCTATTTCACCTACGCCGGCGGCATGTGCAACGTGAAGCTCAAGAACCTTTCGCCCGAACTCCAGCAGCATTTCAACTTTGACCCCAACAAGGCCAACGAAGTCGAAAAACAGCAGGCCGAAAACAAGCTAAAGTACCACGACCAACTCCTTCATCAGCCCGTCGTGCCGCCGCCCGACATGACCCGTCCGACTGCCACCGCAAGCGGCCAGACGGCTGCGCCCGGCAAAAAAATCTGGGCCAAAATATTAATGAACCAGAAAGCGCCGGAACTGGTCGTCGAAAAATGGCTCACGCCCGAGCCCGACCGGCGGGGCAAATTTGTGCTAATCGATTTCTGGGCGACGTGGTGTCCGCCTTGCCGCGCCGCCATCCCGGAGTTGAACGGCTTCCAAAGAAAATTTGGCGACAAACTCGTGGTCATCGGCATTTCGGACGAACCGGAGGCGGCGGTGCGGCGGCTGACCGATCCCAAGATAGAATACGCCGTCGCCATTGATACCCAGGCGCGCACCAAAAAAGCAGTTGAGGTGGCCGGTATTCCGCATGTCCTCATCATTGATCCGCAGGGCATCGTCCGCTGGGAAGGCTTTCCGTTTTTAGCGGGCTACGAATTGAACGAAAACGTCGTGGCCGACATCATCGCCAAGTATTCCAATTAGCGGATCGAGACAAGGCGCGATGAACCGGGGCACACTTGACAATCCGGCCGAAGCATAGCATACGCAAGAGATGCGTTCTGCATACTTGATCGCACTGACGCTGGCGCTGCTCCCGCTGGTTGCCGGCGCGGATGAAAAAATCCCCGTCCTCCAGGCGGGCAACGTCACCTATTCCAACATCACCGTCACCACCGTCAGCGCCACCGATGTCTATTTCACCTACGCCGGCGGCATGGGCAATGTGAAGCTCAAGAACCTTTCGCCCGAACTCCAGCAGCATTTCAACTTTGACCCCAAGAAGGCCAACGAAGTCGAAAAACAGCAGGCCGAAAACAAGCTAAAGTACCACGACCAACTTCTCCACCAACCCGTCGTGCCGCCGCCCGACATGACCCGCGAACCCGCTTCCGCCCAGGAACCCGTCTGGCAGCACAACCTGAACCGCTTGCTCAAGCAGGCCGGCGCGGAAAACAAACTCGTGCTGATCGATTTCACCGGTTCGGACTGGAGCCAGTGGTGCATCAAATTCGACCAGGAAGTTCTCGGCTCGCCCAAATTCTCCGCCTACATCAACCAGAAACTCATCTTCATCCGGGTCGATTTTCCCCAGCACACCGAGCAGACCGATGACCTCAAGCGCGCCAACGTCGGGCTCGCCGACCATTTCAAGATCGTGAACTACCCCACCTGCATCCTGCTCGATCCCTCTGGTAAAGAACTCGGTCGCCAGGTCGGCTATCTCCCCGGCGGCCCCGACATTTTCATCAGCGAACTCGAAGGCTTCAACCGCAAATAAACAATTACCGCCGCCACCTCGCTGATGGCGAAACTGCCGGCGGTGAAATGATTCAAAATATTTCAGTTCCCCAGATACTCGCGCGGATCCGTCACCTTGCCCGTCAATGCGCTCGCCGCCACCGTCGCCGGCGACGCCAAAAACACCTTCGATTCCTTGTCGCCCATGCGGCCCGGGAAATTCCGGTTCGTCGCGCTGATGCAGTTGATGCCCGACTTGTTGATGCGGCCGAACGTGTCCACCGGCCCGCCCAGGCAGGCCGCGCAGCCCGCGTTCTCCGTCATCTGCACGCCCGCATTCACCAGCACGTCCCAGATCGTCGTGTTGCCCCAGTAAGTCGATTGCAAATCGCGCACGATCTCCGGCGTCGCCGGCACGCCGAACGTGTCGATCACCACCTTCTTCCCGCGCAACACCCGCGCCACTTCCACAAAATCACTCGTCTTCCCGCCCGTGCAGGAACCCACGTACGCGCGATCCAGCTTCTGGTTCATCTCCTTCGCCTTCTTGCGCTGACCCGGATCCGGATGGCACGCCACCGTCGGCTCCAGCTGGTTCAAATCCACCACGTGCTCATACACGAACTTCTCGTCCCGGTCGCGCGCGACCGGTTCATAAGTCGATTTCGTGCCATTCAATTTCACGCGCGCATCCACGTATTCCGCCGTGCGCGAATCAAATTCAAAAATCCCGTTCTTGCCGCCCGCCTCGATCGCCATGTTCGCGATCGTCATGCGGTCATCAATCGACAAATTCAACGCGCCCTCGCCGTCGAACTGCATCGCGCGATACGTCGCGCCGTCAAAGCCGATCTCGCCGATGCAATGCAAAATAATGTCCTTCGCCATCACGCCCGGCTGCAACTTGCCCTCGAGCCGGAAATGCATCGACTCCGGCACCTTGATCAGCAGCTTCCCCGTGCCCATCACAAAACCCGCGTCCGTGTTGCCGATGCCCGTCGCGAACTGGTTGAACGCCCCCGCCATGCACGTGTGCGAATCCGTGCCGAACAAAATTTCGCCCGGACGCGTATGGCCCTTCTGCGGCAACGCCGTGTGGCACACCCCCGCGTAACGGGAACCATACTGGCGCTTCATGTTCCCCTTCGCCGCATCAAAGACCCAATGCCCGTTCTGGTCATCAATCACGTCGTAAAAATATTCAATCCCCTGCTCGCGCGAAAAATCACGGAGAATGTCCACATTGCGGTTCGACTTCGAATCCGCCGTGAAAATGTAATGGTCCGGGATGATCACGATCCGGTCCTTGTTCCAGACCTTCGCGTCCTTGCCGAACTCGCGTTTAAACACGCCGATCGTGCCCGGCCCGCAAACATCATGCGTCATCAGCACGTCCGCGTTCACCCAGATATTGTCGCCGGCCTGGACTTTGGCTTTGCCAGCCGCGCGCGCGAGAATTTTTTCCGTCAACGTCATAATCTAAAAAACATACCCGATCCCCACCCCATGTTCAACCACGCAAACCACCCCCGGCGAACGTCACACGAGGGTAGTTGCGTACGGCCACCAGCCGCCCCCGCCAATGCGCCAGCTTCCGGAGCGCAGATCCGTTGGCCGTACGGCAGCACCCCGCAGGAACATCGCCCGCAAATAAGCGTTCGGATAATTTCCACACCCGCCGGTCACACCGCTGCCAGCTTGCCCTCGCCCCGGCCCGGTGGCCGTACGCCAGTACTTTAATTTGGTTTAATTCACCTTAATTCCGGTCCTTTTCAACCGAACCGCAGTAATCGCACTGTGGCAATCCTCCATCCTTGCTCCGCGCCCGATGCCCTCGGCATTCGGCCTTCGTCATTCGTTATTCGTTATTCGTCATTCGGATTTCGGATTTCGGATTTCATCCGTGTTCATCCATCATTTTATACTGCCCGGTCATCCACGATTCTCAAATCTCCATCCTCGATATAGCGGCCATACGCCATAGTAGCCGTACGCCAGAACCCCGTACGGCTCGCCCAAACGTTTCGAGGCTAATAAAGGCTAACCAAGGCTAACGGACCTTGATTGCCAAGGCCTTACATGATTGCTCGTGCGGCACGAACTCCGCGCTGCGGGCGCCTTGTGGTATGACCAGCCCATCGCCCCCAAGCACCCCGACGAGGCCGCTCGCCACACCATTCGGCATTCGACATTCGGCATTCAGTGGCCATTGACCTTTCTCTGCCCATAAAACGTACCCACAGTATCACTCCCCACGCCCACCCGACAACCCCCGCCCCGCAAATAAATCCAGGTATTTTTTTGAACGTTTTCCCCAAAAAACTGTCTCATCCTCGGTCGGACGGAATGAGGCCAAGCGGATACGTGGCACCTTCCAGTCGAACCACCGTCCCTCCTGTCCAAAATTTCCCTGTCAGCCTGAGCCCCGCAAACCTTCCGCGCCTTGAGTGTCCACCGCCCGGCAAACGCGGAGCGCCTGGACTGCGGTCGCTTCAGCGCCGCTTTCCTCGACAAGTTGATCAAGAGTGATCGGCCTGGAACGAATCTGACCCAAGAAAGGAATTTTACCAAGGGCGAAGCCGGTGCTGAGAAAATTAAAAAATCAGTTTGTGTCAATGGTGAGGTGACGCCTGACTGCGGGATGCGAGATGCGGGCTTGCATGGGCGGTTGGCAATCCTCACGGGATTATTTTTCGGCTCCGCCTTCGGTTTGGCGGGCATCGCCTCGGCGGTCTTGGGAAAACTGGCGGACGCCACGAGCATCATCTTTGTGGTGAAATGCTGTTCGTTCCTGCCGTTGATCGGGTTGTTGACCGGGCTGCTGCCGGATTGGCCCGTCCGGCATGGTGGCCGTACGCAAGTACCTATTCGGGTCCGTGAACGCTGGACTCGTGGGTAAAAAAATGTCTGCCACCGGTAATCTGGTAGAAATATCAAAACGGACCACAACAGGGTGCTTTCCGCTTTTCCCGGCCATCCATCTTCCATTCTCGATCCTCTTGGGTTGCGGCTTTGCCGCACTGCGTCCCCGCGTTTTTCCGTGAACGGGTCTTGAAAGGCGCCGTTCCAATTTTCCCCGGCGGCGGCTGGAGCGTTTTCAAAAATAGCCGCCAAGTTAGTTATGACGCTCGCCCTCACCTGTTTCCTCTCCCCGGGGGCTTGTCATTACCCACAGCTTCCACAGAGATTTTCGAGCAAAGCGAGAGCGGTAAAATAATGTTTATGAATTGCTGGGAAAATCTACCTGACCGTAGGCAGGCGTTGGACCATGAGCATGTCCTCGTCGATTTGGGCATTGAAGCGACCTCAAGGTCGCGCTCCGTTGGCCGGGGCGCGGCGTTCACGCCGCTTCAACGCCCGCCCACCCGCAGCGTGCGGTCAGGACGAAAGATTTCGGCGGTGGTGACGGGCTGCGGCTGGTCTGCGACACAGCCGCCGTCCATTCGGAATGGGAATACACGCCCCACTGGTTCTAACAACAAAGCAACCAAGTAGCCAAGAAGAACCAAAACAACGCCCGCCCTCACCTGTTTCCTCTCCCCCGAGGAGAGGAGCTCAGGTAGTTAGGTCCGGTGGGCTCGTTGGTGGTGGGGTGATCCAGTCGCGGGTTTCGCGTTTCGCGTTTTGGGTTGTGGGTTAAAAATACGGACGGTGGCGGTGTCCGGAGGGCTTGCTTGCTTTTCTTCCTTTCCGCCGGACAGGACAAGTTTGAGACAGTTTTTTTTGGAAAACGTTCAATAAAATACTTGGATTTATTTGCGGGGCGGGGGTTGCCGGTGTCGTGGGGGGTGATACTATCGAAGAGTTTTTTATGGTTCAGGTGTTCTTTGACATGGCAACCAATCAGCGAATGTCGAATGTGCCGGGCGGGCGTCTAACAGGCGGTGAATGACCACTGGTTCTAACACGGCCCGGATGCCGGCTACGCGCCTTTGCCCACTTTTTCGACGGCTTAAAAATGTTTATCCGGGTGAATCCGACCTAATCCGACCATAGAATTTTTAAAAGTACTGGCGTACGGCCACCGGGGGACGGGAAGTAGTTGATGGTTGATAGTTGATAGTTGATAGTTGATAGTTGATGGATACACAAACAAAAAAAGGGCCGTTTTGGGCGATTGGGAATTTGTGCAAAGGCCAATGAAAACGCAAAAATTAAACCAAATTAAACCATGAATGTGGCGAGTGGCGAGGGACGGGTGACAGGGGCAAAGCTCCAACATCCAAGCTCCAAGCTCCAGTGAAGCGCCGAATTCCAATGCACAGAACGGAAACCAAATTAACAGAAGATAACGAAGGGAACGAAGCTGAAGGACGCCACAGATTCCGGATGGGCCCTCTGCCCGCTTCGTTTCCTTGGTTTCCTTCTGTTCAATTTTTTG
>JARLJW010000076.1 GCA_031290985.1 Verrucomicrobiia bacterium
ATCAAATGTGTAACCTGTAACCAACCTAGTGTTACCTATGTATTGAACCATATGTGTTACCTATGTTCTGACTGCGCCATTGGTTTCGTCATTCGTCATTCGTCATTCGTCATTCGTCATTCGTCATTCGGCGTTCGGCGTTCGGCGTTCGGATTTCGGATTTCGGATTTCGTTCCCCTATCAACCATCAACTCTCAACCAAAGACTACCCCCTCCCCTCAACCCTGCCATGTAGCCGCTACACCTGTTTTCGGTTTTTGGAAAACTCGTGTCGGCCGGTGCAGTTGACCGGTCGTGCCATAGCTTTTGCGCTGGCGGGCGGGTGACCGACGCCCCATGGCTGAGCCAGTGCAATCGTTTTCGATAATCAAAAACCGTCCAAAACGCGTCCCTTCTCCGGGGGAAGAAGGTCAGGATGAGGGCGGACGACCCTATCGAGCCGGGGGGTGAACAAATTTCTCCTCTTATTGCCGCGTAATATCCGGATTGGTGCTTGGAGCTTGAAATTTGGCGTTTAACACTGTGTCATGACGCGCATTTTTTGAATTGACGAATCCCAACGCTGTGCCATTTTGCTACTGCTAAATGCTGATAATAGGTAATGGCAACGGCAAAAACCAGTTTTCTTGACAAAGTGCTTGGCCGCATCGGGCGGTTGGACACGGAAGGCTTGCAGACGGTCGTCCAGCGGCTGGCCCGCGAGCGCAGTTTTCTGGAAACCCTCTTTAATACAATCGAGGACGGCGTGCTGGTGGTGGATGAAACGGGGCGGGTCATCTATTTCAATCAGGCGGTGACGCAGCTTATCGGCCTGCAGGCCAGCGAGGAGGAATTGCACATCACCAAATTTCTGCCGGAGGTGGATTGGGAGGCGATTTCCCAGATCGACCGGGCGGGCGGCAACCATGTGACGCGCCACGAGTTTGAGGTGTTTTATCCGCGTCCGCGTTTTCTCCGGCTCTACGCCGCGCCGCTGGATGGCGAAGCGCGCGGCAGCACCGGCGTGGCTTTGATCCTGCACGATGCCACCGAGGCGCGGCAGAAGACGTTTGAAGCGATCGAGAGCGAACGGGTGCAGGCGCTCACCTTGCTCGCCGCCAGCGTGGCCCATGAGATCGGCAATCCGCTGAACGCGCTGCACATCCACCTGCAACTGATGGAGCGCGAGGTGAAAAAACTGAAGCGGGACGAGTGGCGGGTGCTGGGTGACAAGAAAGCCAGCGCCCGCCTCGCCCAGGCCGCCACCGCCGACACCAACGAAGTGGCCGGCAAGCTGGAACAATATCTGGAGGTGGCCAAGGGCGAGATCAACCGGCTCGATTACATCGTCACCCAATTTCTTGGCGCGATCCGCCCCGCCCCGCCGCAACTGAAGCTCGCCTCGCTGAACGATGTGGTGGAGAAAACGCTGGAATTGCTGCGGCCGGAGGTGGAGAACCGCGGCATCACCGTGAAGACCAAGCTGGCGCGGGGGCTGACCGCCACGCCCATTGACGCGACGCAATTGCAGCAGGTCCTCGTGAACCTGGTGAAAAACGCCGCGCAGGCGATGACCACGGGCGGTACCCTGACCCTCCAAACCGGCGAGAACAGCGACGGCGTGTGGGTGAGCGTGACGGATACCGGCGGCGGCATTCCGCAGGACCATATCAACCGCATCTTTGAACCGTTCTATACGACGAAGAAAAAAGGCAGCGGCCTCGGGCTGATGATCGTGCAGCGCATCGTCCGCGCGCATAACGGCCGGGTGGAGCTGGAAAGCAACGTCGGCCACGGCACCACCTTCCGGGTGTGGCTGCCGCTGCATGAACGGAAGCCGCGCCTGCTGGCCCACCAGAATTCATGAAGCCGACCCTGCTCATAGTGGACGACGAGAAGACCACGCGTGAAGGTTTGCGCGCGGCGCTGGAGGAGCGCTATGACGTGTACATCGCCGAAGACGCCCAGGCGGCGATGGGCCTGCTGGAGTCGGAAAATTTTGACGTGCTGCTCACGGATTTCCGCCTGCCGAACGAGGACGGCATGAAGCTGATCGCCCGCGCCAAATCGCTGGCCAAGCCGCCCGTGTGCATCTTGATGACGGCCTACGGCTCGGAAGAGCTGGCGGTGAACGCCATGAAGCAGGGCGCGGATGATTACATCGCCAAGGGCCGGCTGCAGATCGACGAACTGGAGCTGCGCATCGCGCGGGCCTTGAAGCAGCAAAACCTGGAGGTGGAAAATGTTTCGCTCCGGCAACAACTGGATTCCAAGTTCGGCCTGGAAAACATCATCGGCGAATCGCCGGTGATGCAGGAGATTTTTGACGTGGTGAAACAGGTGGCGCCGACGCGGGCGACGGTGTTGATCGGCGGCGAGAGCGGCACGGGCAAGGAGCTCATCGCCAAGGCGGTGCACCAGTTGAGCCCGCGCGCGAAACAGCCGTTTGTCACGGTGCATTGCGCGGCGCTCGCGCCGACGTTGCTGGAGAGCGAGCTGTTCGGCCATGAACGCGGCGCGTTCACCGGGGCGCACGAGCGGCGCATCGGGCGCTTCGAGCAGGCGCAGGGCGGCACGCTGTTCCTGGATGAGATTGGCGAGATCGACGCGACCATCCAGGTGAAGCTGCTGCGGTTCCTCGGGGAACGGACCTTCGAGCGCGTCGGCTCGAACAAGACCCTGACGGCGGACGTGCGGCTGGTGGCGGCGACGAACAAGCACCTGGCGGAGCTGGTCAAGGCGGGCAAATTCCGCGAGGACCTGTTCTTCCGGCTGCGCGTGGTGGAGATCGAACTGCCGCCCTTGCGCGAGCGCACCGGTGACATCCCGATGCTGGCGCAGGGCTTTTTGCGGGAGTTCGCGCAGGAAAACGGCAAGGCCGTGAACGATTTCACCGCCGACGCGCTGGCGGCGCTGATGAATTTTTCGTGGCCGGGGAATGTCCGCGAGCTGCGCACGGCCATTGAGCATGCCGTGGTGCTCTCGCGCGGCGAGCGGATCACGCTGCGCGACCTGCCGCCCCCGGTGCGGCAGGGCGGCGCGGCGGAAATCACAATTGTAACGGGAAAAGATTTGACTGTGAAAACGGCGGAGAAACAATTGATCCTGCGTGCCCTGAAGGAGACGGACGGCAACCGCACGCACGCGGCAAAAAAGATTGGCATGAGCCGGCGGACTTTCCACCGAAAGCTGCACGAGTATCATCTGGAAGGATTTTAAATTATGTTTATCCAGGAACGGCTGCAGGCCGCCATCCATCAGTTGGAGCTCGGGTTTGGCGCGCGCATCATCCGCTGGCTGCTCATCTCGGTGGCGCTGGTCGGCATGATGGTGTGCTATGACACGCGGGTGTATCATGCTTTCAATTCCGAGGAGGCGATGGATGCGGCGCAACTGGCACGGAACCTCTCCGAAGGGCACGGCTACACGACGGATTTCATCCGGCCCTTCAGCCTTTACCTGGTGAAGAAGCACAACCAGGCGGCCCACCCGGCCGAGGCGGCCTCCACGAATTTCGTGGACACGGCGCAGATTTACACGGCGCATCCCGACCTGGCGAACGCGCCGCTCTATCCGATGGTGCTGGCCGGGATAATGAAAGTGTGGACGCCGCAATGGAAAGTGGAGCGGCACAAGCCCTTCTGGTCGGAGGGCGGCAATTTCCGGCGTTACCAGCCGGAATTCCGGATCGCCATCCTGAACCAACTGCTGCTGTTTGCCGTCGTGGCCCTGACGTTTCAACTGACCCGGAAACTGTTTGACGGGCCGGCGGCGTGGCTGGCAACCACCATCACCCTGGGCTCGGCCCTGCTATGGAAATTCAGCGTCTCCGGCCTGCCCACCATGCTGTTAATGGTCACTTTTTTGACGCTGGCATGGTGTTTGGTCAAAATTGAAGAGGCCGGGCGGGCGGAACTGCCTCCGGTTCGCAGCCTGTTCCTGTTCGCGCTAATGGCCGGGTTGCTGACGGGTCTGGGAATGTTGACGCGTTATTCGTTCGGCTGGCTGATTGTGCCGGTAGTGATCTTCCTCGTGCTGTTCGGCGGCAGCCGTCGCAGCGGGCTGGCCGTGGCGGCGGTGCTGGCGTTTGGGCTGGTTGTCTCACCATGGATAGTCCGCAACCTCTCGGTCAGCGGCACGCCGTTCGGCACGGCCGGTTTTGCGGCCGCCGAGGGGATCACCGGCTTTAGCGGATCGCGCCTGATGCAGTCCATAAACCCAGATATGACCGCAGTCTACTGGCTCAGACCTTATGGCCACAAGTTGATCGATAACCTGTCCAACATTTTGCAGGGTGACATCTTCCATCTTGCTGGCGGCTGGATGGGCATCCTGTTCTTTGCCGGCCTCCTGCTCGGGCTGCGCAACGCCGCCGCGCGCCGCCTCCGTTATTTTGCGGTGATGTGCCTGGGTGTTTTCATTTTCGTACAGGCGCTGGGACAGACCCACGTGTCAGTGGCCAACCCCGAGGTCAATACGGAAAACGTGCTGGTGCTGCTGACGCCGTTTGTGGTGATTTTTGGCGTGGCATTTTTCCTCACGCTGCTGGATCAGATGAACCTGCCGTCCTTGGCGATCCGCAGGGTGGTGATCTCTCTGCTTGTGATACTTGCCACGCGTGGATTGCTGTCAACCAACATCACCAAGGAGCCCACGATCGCCTATCCGCCATATTATCCGCCGGACATACAGGAAATTTCCGGCTGGATGCGTCCCGATGAGTTGATCATGAGCGACGTCCCGTGGGCGGTGGCCTGGTATGGCGACCGGCAATGCACCTGGACCACCATCAATTCACAATATGAATTCTATGCGCTCAACGACTACGTCAAGCCGGTCCATGGCCTCTACCTGACCCTGATTACGCTCAATGGCAAACTCATGACCGAATGCATTCAAGGCGGCGTGGAAAGCTGGGATAATTTCGTCTTTAAAACGCTGGTCGCCAACCAGCTGCCCTCCGGTTTTCCGCTGCGATACTTCCCGGAGGAAACCCTCATGTCCGGCATGTTTCTCACCGACCGCCAGCGTTGGTGACGGCTCATAGCAATTCCCGAAGACAACCGGTAAAAAAGCTGGCCACCGACGGTTGTAGCGGCAGGCATCCTGCTGCTCTGTAGAAACCTTGCACCGAGCTCTGGGTTTCTTCAAAAACCGGCGGCTTCCAATATCTCCTGCAGCGGCAAAACGGACTCCCTCTCCCAGCGGGAGAGGGCCGGGGTGAGGGAGAACGCGCCGCTTTCCATCGATACCCCCGCTTCGCCAGTAAGCTTTCTACAATGCAGCATCCGGCCTGCCGTGGAGCCGGGCTTGGTGGCCGCTAGTCATCGGGAAATGGTATCACGCCGCCGCGCGGCGCAACCGGTCGGCAATGGCCGACCAGGCCGGCGATTCCGGCGGCGCCTCGACGACGATCAGCCTCGCGCCCGCCGCATCACAGCGGTGCAGCTCGCCGTACAGCGCCCGGGCAAACGCCTCCGCATCGTGCGGAATCACGCTCACATTTGCCGCCGGAAACCCCGCGGGGATTTTGGTGTGCGCGATGATGTGAACGGCGGCCGGCGGCAGGCCGAAGGCTGAAATTTGTGCCAGCAGGTCCGTCTCGTCCGGCCAATCCCGCACGACCAGCCTGGCCTTCGGCGAATAATGCTTCTTGAGCAACCCCGGGCTGCGCAAGGCGGCTTCCCCGGCCGGGCCGCCGTTGCTTTCAGCTTGAACCTCCCCGCAAACGGCGGCGATTGTGCCGGCGTGGACCATGCCCGGGCGCAACACCGCCGGCGGCGAGGCGGTCAGGTCCAACACCGTCGACTCGATCCCCACCTGCGACTGCCCGCCATCCACGATCAACGGGATTTTCCCGTCAAGCTGGGAGTAAACATGCTGCGCGTTGGTCGGTGAAATCTGGTTGGAGAGATTGGCGCTGGGCGCGGCCAGCGGAAAGCCGCACGCGCGGATGACCGCCTGCATGAACGGATGGCCGGGCCAGCGGAGGCCCACGGTCCCGCCGCCGGCGGTCACGGCGTCCGGGATTTTTTTCGCGCGCGGCAGCACGAGGGTCAACGGTCCCGGCCAGAACGCGTGCGCGAGTTCCGCCGCCATCCCCGGCCACTCCGCCGCGCAGCTCCGGGCCATTTCGAGGCCGACCACATGGACGATGACGGGGTTGTGGGCGGGCCGGCCTTTCACCTGGAAAATTTTGGCGACGGCGGCCGCATCCAGCGCGTTGGCGGCGAGGCCATAAACCGTTTCGGTGGGCAGCGCCACGACCTCGCCGGCGCGCAACAGGGCCGCTGCGCGGGTCACGGCGGCGGTAAACAACGCCTGGTTATGGGTGGCAAGAATTTCCGTTTTCATCAAATGGCCGGGGACGTTTTAGCGCAGCGCCGGCGGGAACGCAAAGTTTCGCGGAGAAAAATTAACCGGGCGTGCTTTAAAAATCCTGCCCCCGGAGTGCGCCCGTCCTCGGGCGCAGCAACGAACTGACGACCGAAGATGCTCGATCATTTGCCGCCGCTCCCAGCCGCTGACTCGAAAACCCCTGCCCCCGGAGTGCGGCCGTCCCGGCTCGCACTCCGTATATTGAAAACACGTCCTATTGAGGCTCGTACAATGCAGTGACCCGGCGGCGGCGCGAGCGGGGCGCGGCGTTTACGCCGCTTCAACGTCCCAAACGCCCGCGCGGCGGGGGTTTTACACGCGCTGCCGCTTTGGATCTTGCAGCGGGCTAAAGCCCGCGCCCCGTCACCGTATTGCGCGAGCCTCAATAAGCCCCCAACGCCGGCATCACTCGTAACGCAACGCCTCGATCGGATCCAGTTGGGACGCCTTCCACGCGGGATAGAAACCGGAGACAATGCCGATGACCGCGCTGGAAACGACGGCCACAATGATCCAGAAGACGGGCGTGACCGTCGGCATGTCCTTGAAATAAGCGACCAATTGTGAAAACCCGACGCCGCCCGCAATCCCGATCGCGCCGCCGATCGCGCTCAGCGTGACCGCTTCGATCAGGAATTGCACCAGGATGTCCGCCGCCCGCGCGCCCACGGCCATGCGGATGCCGATTTCCCGGGTCCGTTCCGTGACGCTGACGAGCATGATGTTCATGATGCCGATGCCGCCGACGACCAGCGAGACCGCCGCCACGCCCGCGAGCAGAAAACCCATCGCCCGCGAGGTCGCCGTGACCGTCTGCATCAATTCCAACTGGCTGCGCACGGTGAAGTCCTGTTCCTTGCTGCGATGCCGCGCCAGCAGCAGGTCGGTGATCTCCTGCTGCACCACGCTGATCACCTTGTCATTCGCGGCCTGCACCTGGATGGAGTTCACAAACGTGCGCGTCGTGATGCGGTGCATGTGGCTCGAATAAGGCACGATCACCACGTCGTCCTGATCCTGGCCAAACAGGTTGAAACCCTTGGAGGCCAGCACCCCGACGATTTGAAACGGCAGGTTGCGGATGCGGATGGTCTGGCCGACGCAGTTCTCGTTCGGAAACAACTGGTCGGCGACCGTCCGGCCGATGACGGCGGATTTGGCCAGCGTCTTCACGTCCTGATCTGAAAACATCGAGCCGCTCGCGATGTCCCAGTTGCGGATCTGCGGATAATCGGGTGATTCGCCCAAAATCTGGGTGTTCCAGTTCAGGCCGTTGGCGAGCACCTGCGCCCGGTCGCGCACTTCGGGGCTGATGGCGACGACGTTCGGCAGCAGCCGGATCGCGGCGGTGTCCTCCAGCGTCAAGGTCGGCGCGCTGCCCCAGCCGCCGCGCATGCCGCCCGTCGTGAAATTCCCCGAGAAAACCGTGATGACATTCTCGCCCAGGTTGCTGACCTGATCTTCCACCTGCTTGGTCGCCCCGCTGGTGAGGCTCACCGCGCCGATGACCGCCCCGACACCGATGATGACGCCGAGCATCGTGAGCAGCGAACGCATTTTGTTGCGGCGCAGCGCCCGGGCGGCGATTTTCAGTGAAGCGATGATTCTCATGACGCGAGTTTGACGGCTTGTTGCTCGGCGCGCAGGGCTTGCAGCTCTTTTTCCGCCACCGACCGGTTTTGGACGGCTTCGTCGGTGAGGATTTTCCCATCCCGCAGAATGACCATCCGCTTGGTGAAACGCGCCACGTCCAGTTCATGCGTGACCATGACGATGGTGATCCCCTGGTCGTTCAATTTCTGGAACACGCCCATGATCTCGATGCTGGTCTGGCTGTCGAGGTTGCCGGTCGGCTCGTCCGCGAGGAGGAGCGCGGGCTTGTTCACGAGCGCCCGCGCAATGGCGACGCGCTGCTGCTGGCCGCCGGAAAGCTGGTTGGGATGATGGTCGGCGCGCGTGCCGAGGCCGACCAGTTCGAGCGCGTTCACGGCCCGCGCCCGCTGCTCGTGCGACGGGATGCGGTGCCGGTTGTACAACATGGGCATCTCGACATTTTCCAGCGCGGACGTGCGCGACAGCAGGTTGAAACCCTGGAAAACGAAGCCGATCTTCTCATTGCGCACGTCGGCCAGCGTGTCGCGGTCCAGCGTGGAAACGTCGATGCCATCGAGCCAGTAATGCCCGCCGGTCGGACGGTCGAGCGCGCCAATCATGTTCATCAGCGTGCTTTTGCCGGAACCGCTGGAACCCATGATGGCCACAAATTCACCCGCCCGGATTTCCAGCGAAATGCCGCGCACGGCGTGCACATCCACTTCACCCGTGTGATAGGTCTTTTCGATGGCATCGAGCTTGATGACGGTGTTGATCGGCACGGGAATAATTCAGCAGGTTAAATCAGCGCCGGGGGAAGCCGCCGCCAAATGGATTGGGCGCGGCCGCCGCCGCCGTGCCCGTCGGCACCACGCCGGTCACGACCTTTGCCCCCTCGTCCAGGCCGGAAACAACCTCGGTCGAAATGCCGTCGGTAATGCCGGTCTTGATCTGCACCGCCTGCAGCTTGGCATCCGCGCCTTCGTCCACGAGCACATAAACGGTATGGCTGACCGGTCGGTCGCCGTGCCCGTGGCCGCCGCCGCGATGTCCGCCGGGACCGCCCGGACCGCCCGGACCCCCGGCTACATTAGCGGGGCGACCGGGAGCGTTGGTGTCCGGGGCCGTTTGCGCGGCCGCCGAATTGCTCAGCACCACGGCGTTGTCCGGCACGCGGAATCGCAGCGCGCCGTTCGGAATGATGAGCGTGTTTTCGCGCTGGGCCACGGTGATGGACACATTCGCCGTCATGCCGGGCTTCAATTTGTAATCCGCGTTCGTCACGCCGATGACGCAGTCGTAGGTGACGACGTTGTTCACGGTCGTCGGCGAATTGCGCACCTGCACGACCGCGCCATGAAAGGTCCGGTCGGGATAGGCATCCACCGTGAAGGTCACATCCTGGCCTTCCACGACGCCGCCGACATCCGCCTCCGCCACGCTGGAATCGATCTGCATTTTGGTCAGGTCATTCGCGATGACAAAGATCGTCGGCGTGTTGAAGCTGGAGGCGACGGTCTGGCCCAGTTCCACCGCGCGCAAGATCACGACGCCATCCACGGGGGAGAGAATCTTGCAATAGTTGAGGTTGACCAGCGTATTGTTAAGCGAGGCCTGTTTGATTTTCACCATCGCCTCGGCCTCGTGCAACGTCGCCCGGGCGGTGTCGTAATCGGACCCGGAAATCAGCTTGTTCGTGAACAGGTCGCTGCTGCGTTTCTCCTCCACCTGCTGCAGTTCCAGGTTGGCATTGGCGTTCGCGAGATCGGCGGTCGCCTGCTGGACCGCCGCCTGATACGTCGAGGGGTCGATCTCCGCAATCACCTGGTTGGATTTGACGACCGAGTTGAAATCCACGTTGATCTTGCTGATGCGGCCGGAAACCTGGCTGCCGACCGTCACGTTGACCACCGGGTTCAACGTCCCCGTCGCCGTGACCAGCTTGGTCAGCTCGCCGTGCGCCACCGTCGTCGTGTTGTAGACCACCGGCTCCGCGCGTTTGTGGCGGAGATACCACCAGCCACCCGCGACCGCCGCGACCAGCACGATGGCCACGATCCATATGAACGACTTCCCACCTGATTTTTCCGGCATAAATTTTTGCTTTGCTACTGTTTGAGACTGTAATGGCAACCTTCAAGTTACGATATTTTCCGCCCTCACCGCAATTTCAGTTTGTGCCTTTTATGGCACCGCGTAAAATCCCCGCGTGCTGGAAATCCTGACCCGTCATCTTGTCGCCGCGAAAATCCTGTCTGCGGACGAGATTGCGCAGGCCATCGAGCTGCTGGTGGATGAAAACATCCCAGCCCAGGCCAAGGCGGATTTTCTGACCGCCTTTGCGCAAAAGGGCGAAACCCACGAGGAAATCTCCGCCTTCGCCACCGCCCTCCGTGAAAAATCCGTCCCGCCGCCCCTGGACCAAAACTGGCGCGAATCGCGGGAAATCCTTGATATCGTGGGCACGGGCGGCGACCGGCTGGGCACCTTCAACATCTCGACGACCAGCGCGATCCTGTGCGCGGCGGCGGGCGTGGCCGTGGCGAAGCATGGCAACCGCGCCGTCACCTCGCAGGCCGGCAGCGCGGATGTGCTGGAGGCGCTGGGCATCCGCATCGATCATTCCCCGGCGGAGGCGGCGCGCTCGTTGCGCGAGAAAAATTTCGCCTTCTTTTTTGCGCCCAACTTCCATCCGGCGTTCAAGCACATCGGCCCGGCGCGCAAACTTTGCGCAGCGCGCGGCCAGCGGACGATCTTCAATTTTCTCGGCCCGCTGCTGAATCCGGCGCGGCCATCCGCCATGCTGGTGGGGGTTCCCCGCACCGAACTATGCGAACCGCTGGCGCGGGTTTTGCAATCGCTCGGCGTCCGCCGGGGCATGGTGGTCAGCGGCGCGGTCGGCAAAGCCGCGCGGATCGATGAGCTTTCGACCTTGGGCGAAAATTTTGTGGCCGAGTTTTATCATGAACGCGGTTTCACCGCGTCCACGCTGGCGCTGGCAAATTTTCCGCTGCAGCCGGCGACGTTGGCGGACCTGCTGGGCGGGGACAAGGTGCAAAACGCGGAAATCACGCGAAAAATCCTGCGGGGCGCGGACCGCGGACCGAAGCGGGACGCGGTGCTGTTGAATGCCGGCGCGGCCTTGTTCGTGGCCGGCGCGGCCAGATCACTGGCCGAAGGCTGGGAACTCGCGGGCGAAACGATTGATTCCGGCCGGGCGGAGGCGAAGCTGGCGGAACTGGCAGACTGAAATCAGCGCGGGGTGTTTTTTCCGGCTTCCACGGCGGCGGCTTCCGCCGCCTCCACCGAGGCGTAGTGCAGGCCGAGATTGTGCTGGGCGGTCTTGTCGCCCTGACGCGCGGCCCGGATGAACCAGCGGACGGCTTCCGCGGTATTTTTCTCGACCCCGCGGCCGGCCTGATAACAAAGGCCGAGGTTGCATTGGGCGGGCCCGAGTTCCTGTTCCGCGGCGGCGAGATACCACTTGGCCGCCTCGGCAAAATCCTGTTCCACCACCTGGCCGCTTTCGTAGAAGACACCCAGATTGAATTGCGCCGCCGGATAACCCCGTTCCGCCGATTCGCGATACCATTTCACGGCCTCGGCATAATTTTGCGGGACGCCCTGGCCGGTTTCGTAAAGGGTGCCGAGATTGAACTGGGCGGCGGGGTCGCCCTGCTCCGCCGCTTCGCGCAGCCACTTGGCGGCTTCACCAAATTCCTGGGGAACTCCCTGGCCCATCCAGTAGCTGACGCCGAGATAGCATTGGGCCACGGAATCGTTTTGATCGGCGGCCTTGCGGAACCACTTAACCGCCTCGGTATAATCCTGTTTCACGCCCTGACCGTTCTGGAAGCAGACGCCAAGGTAGCATTGCGCCTGCGCGTCGCCCTCTTGTGCCGCATCACGCATCGCCTCGAAGTTGTCCCAAGATTTACGGTTTCCAGACATTTTTTTACAAGCCGGAATAGGATAACTTCTGGCCCGGCGAAGACAAGCCGGTAATTACCCGCGGTCGGGCCGGCGTTTTAACTTCCGCCGCCGGGGTTTGCCTGCTACAAAATCCGTATGGCTCAATTGAAAATCGGCTTTCTTGGCGCGGGCAAAATGGCCACCGCGCTCGCCCGCGGCTTCCTCAATGCCGGGCTCGTCAAGGCGAACCAACTGGTCGCCGCCGACCCGTTTGAAACTGCGCGCCAACACTTTACCGCGGAAACCGGCGCCAAAAGCGCCGTCAACAACGTGGCCGTGACCAAGGCCGCGAATGTTTTGATCCTGGCGACCAAGCCGGACCAGATTACGGCCGTGCTCGCGGAAATCTCCGGTGCGTTCACCAAAAATCACCTGCTCATCTCCATCGCCGCCGGGGTGACGCTGACGAGACTCGAAGCGGCGCTGCCGGCCGGCGCACGGGTGATCCGGGTGATGCCCAACACGCCGGCGCTCGTCGGCGCGGGCGCCTCGGGCTTTGCGCTGGGCAAAAATGCCACGGCCGGGGATGGTGAACTCGCGAAAAAACTTCTCTCCGCGGTGGGCATCGCCATGGCGGTGAAAGAAAATCTGCTGGATGCCGTGACCGGCCTGAGCGGGAGCGGGCCGGCGTATGTTTATCAATTCATCGAAGCCCTCAGCGACGGCGGCGTGGCGGCGGGTTTGCCGCGCGACATCGCCACGCGGCTCGCCGCCCAGACGGTCCTCGGCGGCGCGAAAATGGTTCTGGATACCGGGATGCATCCCGGCGCGCTCAAGGATCAGGTGACCAGCCCCGGCGGCACGACCATTGAAGGCATCCACGAACTGGAAAAAGGCAGGCTGCGCGCCACGGTGATGAACGCCGTGCGGGCGGCGACGGATAAGTCGAAGAAGCTTGGGCAAAATTAAGCGGGCAATGCACAATTCAACCAAGCGTTTTTCCAGCCGGGTTGATAATTACACGCGTTATCGGCCGGGCTATCCCAAGGAGATTATCGGCTTGTTGCGGGATGAGTGCGGGTTGACCAAAGATTCGGTCATCGCGGACATCGGCTCGGGCACGGGAAAATTGACGGAACTGTTTTTGGAAAACGGCAACCGGGTTTGGGGCGTGGAGCCAAACCGCGAAATGCGGCAGGCCGGGGAACGGCTGCTGCATCATTTTCCAAAGTTCACGAGTGTTGACGGTACGGCGGAGGCGACAACATTGCCAGACCAGGGCGCGGATTTCATCATCGCGGGGCAGGCGTTTCATTGGTTTGACCGGGAACGGTGCCGCCCGGAATTTCTGCGCATTTTGAAAACCGGCGGCTGGATCGTGATCGTCTGGAACGACCGGCGCACGAATGCCACGCCCTTTCTCGTGGACTACGAAAAACTGCTGGTTGATTTTTCGACGGATTATGAACAGGTGACGCACCGCCGGGCGGATGATCCCAAAATCGTCCAGGAATTTTTCCGCACCCCGCCACGCTTAAAGATATTCCCGTATGCGCAGGTTTTCGATTACGCGGGACTCCAAGGCCGGCTGCTCTCCTCTTCGTATGCCCCGGAAGCCGGGCAGCCAAAGCATGAGGAAATGCTGGCCAGACTGAAGCAGATTTTCGAGAGGCATCAGCAGGACGGGCGGGTGGTCTTCGAATACGACACCCGTGTCCACTACGGACAGGTAAATTGATCCCGCCCGCCGCTGCGGCTCATCTCACCTTGACGGCGCATTTTTACACTGACACCTTGCCATTGTCATTATGAGCGTAACGCCCCCCACGGATAAACAAATGCGGTTTTTCTGGTTTGCCCTGACCGGGGTGGCCATCGCGACGGTGATCGCGCTCATCGTGGCGGCGGTCTGGGGGCTGGGGCGCGTGCTGAACCTGTTAAGCCCGGTGTTGTGGCCGCTGGCCATCGCGGCGGTGGTTGCGTGCCTGTTGTCGCCGGTCGTGGATTTTTTTGAGCGGCGGAAAATCCCGCGCGGGCGGGCGATCGTCATGGTCTTTGCCCTGGCCCTCGCGGTGATCGCCGGGGTGCTGATGAGCATCATTCCGCAGGTCGTGGTGGAGACGGAGGACCTGGCGTCCAAGGTTCCGGAGTATTCCCAAAAGCTGCAGGGGCGCGTCCATGATTTCATGGCGCATCCGCCGGAATTCATGCGTCACTTCCTGCCGCCGCCGCCGGATGATGCCGCCAATCCCCCGGCGGGTCCGGATAAATCCGCGCTGGCCTCGGCCACGACCTGGCTGACAGGCAGCCTGCCGGAGGCGGGCTCCTGGCTGTTGAGCCGCATCGCCAAGGTCGCATCCGGATTCGGCCTGCTGGCGGGGCTGGTGCTGATCCCCGTCTACGCGTTTCATTTTCTGCTGCAAAAGCGCAGCATTGAAAAACATTGGCGGGAATTCTTGCCGTTGCAGGATTCGCGGGCAAAGGAGGAGGTGGTTTTCGTCCTCGATGCCATCGCCGGCTATCTGGTGGCGTTTTTTCGCGGGCAGGTGCTCGTGGCCATGTGTGATGCGGTGCTGTATACGATCGGCTTTCTGATCGTGGGCGTAAACTACGCTTTTCTGCTGGGGTTCGCGGCGGTGTTTCTGACGATGATTCCATTTTTAGGGGCGATCGTCATCTGCATCACCGCGCTTACGTTGTCCTTTGTGCAATATGGCGACTGGCAGCATCCGGTGCTGGTGCTGGCGATATTCGGCGTGGTGCAGGCGTTGGAGGGGCTGGTGATCTCACCCAAGATCATGGGCGACCGCGTGGGACTGCCCCCGCTGGCCATCATCATTGCGGTGATGACCGGCACGACGCTGCTGGGCGGCATCCTGGGCGGCGTGCTGGCCATCCCGCTGGCGGCGGCACTGCGGGTGATCCTGGCGCGATATGTGTGGAAGAGACCTTGAGAGCCGGATCCAAATATCGCCTCAATGAATCCACTTTTCATCCCGACGATTCTTTTGGCGGTTGTCTTGTTCTTTATTGGAAAGCGGGCGGCGAGAAAACTCAAATCTCCATGGCTCCCGATCATTGGAATCATTGCCGCAATTCCGGCGGTGGCTTTCGCCGCCTACTACGCAAAACTTTTTGGCGAGGCCGGGTGGTTGTATTGGTACCGGTCATTGCCAGGCAGTGAACTCACGGCGGCGGGGCTGGGGGTGTTCACCGGCTGGCTGGAGGTGAAACGCGAACAGAGTCCGCGGTTGAAAAACCTCAGCGGCGGTTTGTTCGTCCCCTTCCTGATGGTGCTATGCGTGTCCGCACCTTACTTGAAACAAATCTTGCTCCGCCCGGACTGGAACAAGTTTGAGAACCACTGGAGTGAAAACGTGTGCCTGCAAAGTTCCGAATCCTCCTGCGGCCCGGCTTCTGCAGCGACATTGCTGCGGTACTTTGGCAAGGAGACAACGGAACTGGAGATCGCCCGGGAGGCTTTCACCACCCGGCGGGGCACGGAAAACTGGTATCTCCTGCGGACGATCCGGCGGCATGGGTTGGCGGCGGATTATACGATCACCAACCCGGGTAGCGATTCAGTCATATGGCCGGCCATTGCCGGAGTGAGGCTAAACCATGCCGACGGCGCCGGACATTTCATCGCCGTACTGGGAAGGGCCGGGGAACATCTCGTCATAGGCGACCCGCTGACCGGCCGGGAGGAACTGACACGCACGGAACTGGCAAACCGCTATGTTTTCACCGGCTTCTATCTGACTTGCAACCAGCCCGAGAACCGCCGATAACTCTGTCATGAACGACGAAATTTCCGCGCGGTTCGAGAAGATGGAGGCAAACATCGCGCATCTGGAGCATCAGGTCGAGCAATTGAACGGGGTGATCATCGCGCAGGGGAAATTGCTGGAACGGGTGAAAAAAGAGGTCTCCCGCCAGAGCAGTGCGATGGAATCCATTGAGTTGGAACGCATCAAGTCCAACATCACCAAGCCGCCGCATTATCAGTAGGGGCCGGCCGGATGCCGGGCGCCTCGACTTCGGGTGAAAACTTGGTAGATTGTCAAGGTGAGCTTTTTCACTGAATTCAATTCGTTGCCGCTGGAAGCGCTGGTCAAAAAGTCGCTGACCGCGAGCGCGGAGGCCGCCCGTGAGGCCGCCACCAAAACCAGATTTTCCCTCGCGGATTTCGCCGCCCTGCTCTCGCCCGCCGCCGGGGAGATGCTGGAAACGCTCTGCGCCCGCTCGCAAAAAATGACGCAGCAGCGCTTCGGCAAGACGATCCGGATGTTCGCGCCGCTCTATCTTTCCAACGAGTGCATCAACAATTGTTCATACTGTGGTTTCTCGCGCGACAATTCGATCTTGCGCGTGACGCTGTCGCTCGACGAGGTGCGGCGCGAGGCGGCGGAGTTGAAGGCCCAGGGTTTCCGCAACCTGCTGCTGGTGGCGGGCGAGCATCCCAAATTTGTCTCCAACGGCTACATGCGCGACTGCATCGCCGCGCTGCATGAGGAGTGGCCGAGCATCTCGCTGGAAATCGGGCCGATGGAGACGGAGGAATATCGTCCGCTCGTGGCCGCCGGTTCCGACGGGCTGATCGTCTACCAGGAAACGTACGACCGGGCGATTTATGCGGCGATGCACACGGCGGGACCGAAACGGAATTTTCAGTGGCGGCTGGAAACACCCGAACGCGCGTATGCGGCGGGGTTCCGTCGCCTGGGCATCAGCCCGCTGTATGGCCTCGCGGACTGGCGGTTTGAAGCGTTGAGCGTGGCGGCGCACGCGGATTATCTGCTGCGCAACTGCTGGAAGGCGGCCGTCACGATTTCATTGCCGCGCCTGCGCCCGTGTGCGGGCGAGTTTCAGCCGCTGACGCATCTGGGCGACCGCGATTTGGTGCAACTGGTCTGCGCGTTGCGGCTGATGTTCCCGGATGTGGGATTGGTGCTGTCCACGCGCGAGCCGGCGAAGCTACGGAACGGCCTGATTCCCCTCGGCATCACGATGATGAGCGCGGGCGCACGGACCGAGCCGGGCGGCTATACCGGGGCGGGCAAGGAAAAGATCCATCACACCAAACGCGGCATCATCAAGGAGATCGCCTCCGGTTCCAGCGAATGGGCGCCGGTGGCTGACCGCGCCACGAATGCGACGGGGCAGTTTCAAGTCGCCGATGAACGTCCGCCGCACGAGGTGGCGGCGCAAATCCGCCACCTGGGCTATGAGCCGGTGTGGAAGGACTGGGATGCGGCGTTGACGATGTGAGCGGGGCCCTATGACACGACCTTGCCATCCCAACAGCGAACGTGCGTAGCTTGGCGCTCATTTTGTTTCTGTTCGCGGCGGTTTTGATCACCCCCGCCACGGAGACGAATTATTTCGATCCGATCAAGGAGAATTATCACTGCATCGTCTGCGGCAAGGGGCCGTTGACCGGGCAGGTCTGGACCCATGCCCGGGGCATCATTTGTGATGAATGCGAAAAGATCAACGACCGCTGCACCATCTGCGGCCTCCCGGTCAAGGAAGGCGACGGCCACATAAAGACCGCCGACGGCCGGTTCATCTGCAAGTTCGACAAGCCGGACGCCATTTTGACGGTGGACCAGGGGACGGAATTGTTCGAGGAGGTGCGCGCCGCGGTGGTGGATATGTACGGCCCGCAATTCACGCTGAAAAACCCGCAGGTGGCGGTGACGATGTTTGACGTGGATTACTGGTCGGAAAAGGGCCGGACCAACGGCCTGCATACCTTTGGCTTTGCCCATTCGCGCCCGGCGGATGGCGGCAAATGGACGCATGAGGTGATCATGTTGAGCGGGCGGACAAGGGACGAGATGACCGGCGTGGCCGCCCACGAATACACGCATCTGTGGATCAATGAAAACCGCCCGGCCGGCCACAAAATTGATGACGACACGGTGGAGGCGATCTGCGAACTGACGGCGTACAAGCTGATGCAGCAAAAGCAGCGGCCGGACATGGTGGGCCGCATCCTCAAAAATCCCTACACGAACGGGAAAATTAAAACGCTGGTGGCCGTGGAGCGCGAAGGTGGTTCAGATTACGTGCTGAACTGGGTCAAAAACAGCCGGGCGGAAACGTTTGACGACGATGCCAGCCTGGCCCCCATTCCCGCCGCGGCGGCGCCGGTGCACATTTCGTCGTTGCCGCCGGTCCTGCCGGCCGGGTTAAAATTCAGCGGGACCATGACCTTCGGCAAGGTGCGGCAGGCGGTCATCAACGGCGTGGCTTTGGGTGCGGGCGACCAAAAAAACATCAAGTTGCGGGATAAAACGGTGTCCGTCCGCTGCCGGGAAATCCGCGACGACGGGGTCGTGGTGGAATTGAACGATTCGGTCACGCCCGCGACCCTGGCGCGGGGCAAGGAGGTATTGATCCCATGAATGAAGTCATCGCCAACGGCCAACCGGTCGCGGCCGGCGTGCCCTGTACGATTGAAGCATTCCTGTTGTCGCAAAATCTTCCGCCGCGCAGCGTGGTGGTGGAGCACAATGGGGAGGCGGTCGCGCCCTCGGAATTTGCGCGGCGCCGGCTGAACGCCGGCGACCGGCTGGAGATCGTCAAAATCGTGGCCGGCGGATGAGCATTTGATTTTTGCCATTAGCCAAACTATGCTTGAGAAATTCAGCGGGTGGACGGAGGCGGGCGGTGAACAACTTTTTTTTGACATTTGCCTTAAATAAGCACAAAAAGAGTTCTTGGTGTGCAAGCCAGCCCGCACCCGGTCATTACGCAATCTAACAATTATGAGCGATACAGCCCTGTTTGGAAAAGCCGCCGCCTGCTTGAGCGGCATTCCACAGGGTTGTCAGGTGTTGATTTTGAGCGAGGATTTCACGGCCTACAGCCGCGCCCTGCAAGCCTGCCGGCGGATCATGGATCAGATGGCCCAGCATATGGACTTTGACTTTCGCTGCTGGAATTTTTCCGAACTGGCAGATCCGGAATGCGCGCAGGCGGCGACCAAATACGCCGCCGCCGCCGACATCATCATGATTTCCACGCAGGTTCCCAGCCTGCCGGTCGCCCTCAATGAATGGCTTGATGCGCTGCATCTGGCGCGGTTCCGGCCGGTCGGACTGCTGGCGCTGATCTTGAACAAGCCGGCCGCCCAGCCGGAAGTGGACAAGCTGCTGTTGCGCCTGGAAAATCTGGGGCTGCATCTGGCGATGGATTTCCTGCCGCTGCTGCCCGCGACGGAGGCAACCGCCTGGCAGCCGCAATCGCCGGAGCACTGGGAGATGCTGCTGGGGCGGCCCGACCCGGAACCCTCCCGTGACATCGACCACTGGGGTCTTAACGAGTGACCGGCCATTCCCGCCTTCCGCCGCGGATGTTCCATAAAAATTTGTCCGGGTGAATACTTGCCGCCGGACTTCAACTCCGCAAATATCTGTCCATGAAGTTCCGGTTTGAAACGATTTATCGCGCCGGCCTGCTGACCTTGTTGCTTATCGCGTTCTGGGCGGCCTGGGCGGGTGCGCAGACCAATCAGCCCCCCGCCGTCACCAGTACCGTGGCATCGGCGGCCACCAACCCGCCGGCCGCCAACCCGCCCGCCGCCGGGAATGCCGCCAAGGAAAAGGTTGAGGATAAAATCGAAAAGGAGCTCGAATCACCCGAGTGGATCAAGGATCAGGCCAGGAACTGGCCGTTCTTGCGGTATCATTTTTTAGGCAACGAGCTTTGGAAATACCTGTTCTCCCTGATCTACATCTTCCTGGCGTTTTACATCTCCAAGCTGCTCGATTACTTGACGCGGGTCTGGTTGCGCCGGTGGACTGCCAAGACGGAGACCAAGCTGGATGACCTGCTGCTGGAGCTGTTGAACGGGCCCGTGAAGGTGGTTTCATTTGTGATCTTGCTGCGGATCGGCCTGGATGTGTTCGCCTGGCCGCCCGTGGTCCAAAATGTCCTGAGCAAGGGCTTCGCGGTCGTGGTCGCCGTGACGGTGACCTACGCGGTGATCAAGCTGGTGGATCTGCTCATGAATTACTGGCACCTGCGGGCCAGCGCGGACAGCGACCAGGAATTCCGCGAACAGGTTTTCCCCATCATCCGCAAGGCGTTGAAGGCTTTTGTGGTGGTGGTGGCCGTGCTGGTGACGCTGGCGAATGTGGGCGTGGACATCACGGCGGCCATCGCCTCGCTGTCCATCGGCGGCCTGGCGGTGGGCCTCGCGGCGCAGGACACGCTGGCCAACCTGTTCGGCGCGGTGGCCATCTTCCTGGACCGGCCCTTCCGGATCGGCGACCGCATCAAGGTCGAGACCGTGGACGGCATGGTGGAATCCATCGGGCTGCGCAGCACGCGCATCCGGAACCTGGACGGTCATCACGTCACCGTGCCGAATAAATTGATGGGCAACGCCATCATCACCAACGTGACCCGCCGGCCGAACATCAAGACCGAGATGAACCTCGGCCTGACCTATGACACGCCGGTGGCCAAGGTGAAGCGCGCCACGGTCATCCTCGAGGAGATTTTTCGGGCCAACCCGAAGACGGCGGAACTGCTCATCACGTTCAACAAATTCGGGGATTCGGCGCTCAACATCCTGGTCGTCCACGTCTGGAACGGCACGGACGGGAACACGCATTTTGCGGAGATGCAGGAGGCGAACCTGAAGATCAAGGAGCGGTTTGAGGCGGAGAAGATCGAGTTTGCGTTCCCGACGCAGACGATTTTTATCAAACCGGATGGAGCGAAATGATTTGTCAGCGCCGGCCGGTGAAGATTTAATTTGGTGATGGACCTGATCACCAGCCTGCTGTGGCATCACGACAAATTTCTAGGCATCACCTGGAACACTTGGAAAGTCGTCGGCTTCATCGGCAATGCGGTTTTTTTCTCGCGTTTTTTCGTGCAGTGGTATGCCACGGAAAAACGGAAGCAGGTCGTGGTGCCGCAGGCGTTCTGGTGGTTGAGCCTGACCGGCTCCCTGATCCTGCTGGCGTATGGCCTGTTTTACCTGCATGACTCGGTGTTCATCCTGGCCTATGCCTTCACCTGGATTCCTTATATCCGCAGCTTGGTGATCCACCGGCGGCACAAGGCGGCGCACACCATTTGCACGGGCTGTGGCATAAAAATTCCGCCGCAGTCGAACTATTGTCCGAACTGCGGCGTGAAGGTGGGTTGAAGCGGTTACTTCTTCGGGATGGCACCGGCCGGCGAACCGGCGGGGATGCCGGGCACGGGTGCAATGCCATACTTCTTCAGCACGGAGGCCGCAAAATCCGGATGCTTCTCGCCATAGGCGACCAACTTGTTTACAAAAGCATTCATATTCCCCTGAACCTGCTGCAAGTTGTGTTCCGCCTGCTCGGCCTGGGCAATGTCTTTGCCGGCCATGCTCGTCTGGCGATACAGGGTGACCATCATCGTGCCGCTGATGACAATCAGGGCGATGAGCAGCGAGAACACCTGGTTCTTCAGCGCGTTGATCTCTTCGTTGCTGTTTTCGGGGATCATAAAATTATTTGGCGGCAGGTTGTGCGGGTGTCTGGGCTGACTGAATGATCTGCTGGAGCTCCAGGCTCTTGGCCGTGGAGTTGTAGGCGACCACATCATTCAAAATTGCCTGCAGCTTCAGGGAGGCAAACTGGATGCCCTGCGCTTCCACCTGCACCCGGGCCTGCAACTGACGCGCGTTGTGCGAGCGCCAGATAAAGAAACAGGCGAACACCACGGTGAGGATCACCAGCACCGTCAGCACAAAATTCAACAGGGTTGTCGTCGTGTCATTCTTCATAATCGGTCTGGTGACTCTAGCCAATCAGGCGGGAAAGTCCACTTTGTTTTTCTAAAAAATCGGTGTGCTTCCAGCCGCTTCCATGGTAAATCTCTGCCATGAAAATCCGCTTCCTCGGCGCAGCGCGCACCACCACGGGCTCGATGTACCTGCTGGAAATCAACGGTAAAAACCTGCTGCTCGAATGCGGTCTGTTCCAAGGCCACCGCGAGGAGACCACCCGGCGCAACACCACTTTCCCCTTCGACCCGCGCACCATCGACGCCGTCGTCCTGAGCCACGCCCACATCGACCATGCGGGCAACCTGCCCAACCTGGCCAGCAAGGGCTTTGACGGGCCGATCCATTGCACCGAGGCCACGCGCGATTTATGCAGCATCATGCTGATCGATTCCGCGCACATCCAGGAACAGGACGCCATCTTCGTCTCCAAATGGCGCGCCAAAAAACATCTGCCGCCCGTCCAACCGCTCTACCGGGTGCCCGATGCCGAAAAGGCCGTGAAGCAACTGGTCCCGCACGGCTACGAAAAGACGTTTTCCCCCGTGGACGGCGTGAGTGTCACCTTCCGCGAGGCCGGCCATATCCTCGGTTCCGCCCAGGTCATCCTGGACATCCAGGAAAAGGGCCGCAAATACCGCTGGCTCTTCAGCGGCGATGTTGGCCGCGGTAACGACGAACTCCTGCGCGACCCGGTGCCCGTCGAGAACGTCGACTATCTCCAGATCGAATCCACCTACGGCAACCGCGAGCACGCCGTGCGCATCGATGCCGATGCCATGGTGGCCAAGCTGGTCGGCGAAACCATCGCCCAGCGCGGCAAGGTCATCATCCCCGCCTTTTCCGTCGGGCGCACCCAGCAGATTGTTTATGTGCTGCACGAGCTGATCTGCGCGGGCAAGCTGTCCCGCCTGCCCATCTTCGTGGACAGCCCGTTGAGCGTGAAGGCGAGCGACATCTACAACAAACATCTCGCCGACCTCAAGCCCGACCTCGCCGCCACGCTTTGCAACCATGAGAGCCCGTTCTACATGAACAACCTCACGTACACCGCCAGCGCCGAGGAATCCAAGGCGTTGAACAACCGGGCGGAGCCGATGATCATCATCAGCGCGTCCGGCATGTGCGAAGCCGGGCGCATCCGCCATCACCTGAAAAACAACATCGCCGACAAGAAAAACCTCCTGTTATTCATCGGCTACTGCGCCGAAGGGACGCTCGGCAACCTCATCACCGCCGGCAGGCCACGCGTGAACATTTTCGGCGAGCCGTGCGACGTCCGCGCCAAAGTGGTCTCCCTTGACACCTATTCCGGCCATGCGGATAAAAACGAATTGAAGAGCTACGTTCAAAAGCTGACCGGCAACATCAAGCGGATCTTCTGCATCCACGGCGAGGAACCGCAATGCCTGGCCCACGCCGAAACTTTGCGCGCGCTGAAGCCGGGCGCCCAGGTCAGCGTGCCGGAATACCTGCAGGCGGTGGAGATTTAGGCGCAAGTTTTTTGCAACCTGACCGGCCCAATCATTTGCCGGTGGCACCCAAAGATTTGAACCGGGCGGGAACGCCAACGGCCACAACGTTGTCAGGCAGATCGGTGACCACAACGGCCCCAGCGCCAATGTTGACCTGGCTGCCAATTTTTGCGGGGCCAAGGATACAGGCATTGATGCCCAGTTGGACGTTGTCGCCCACCACCAATTCTCCACGTTTTATGGGGCGCCGGATGCCAATGCTGTTGCCGCCATTGAGCAGGCAATTCTTGCCGATGATGGCGCTGCCATGAACGACCACGCCCAGCACCGGATGCATCACCCGGAGGCCACGTCCGATTTCTGCCGCGTAACTGATATCATGCGGGCAACCCAAGATGCGAAAAACAAGAAACCCCGGCCAAAACAGAACGCGTAAAGCCCGCCAAGAACTGCCGGCAAGCAAATAACCCAGCCGGTTCAGGCGATAGGAAAGCAGCACGCCCGCGGCAGGCTCAAAAAAAATGATCAGCCAGACCAGTTTTCGACCTTCAGTCAGCAATGACAATTCATGAAAGAGAAAGCGCAACTGATCGCCGGGGGAAGCTGGTCGATCTGACATGGTCGTCATTTTGCAAATAACCAGTGGCAAAGCGAGGTGAATACCGCCTCAATCCCGGAAATTCCCAAACCCCACCGCCACGGGAAAATCATGGGTGCGCACGGCGGCGATGACGGCCTGCAAATCATCGCGGCTCTTGCCGGTCACGCGCACCTCATCGCCCTGGATCTGCGTGGTGACCTTGAACTTGCTGTCGCGGATGAAGCCGGTGATCTGCTTGGCGACGGCCGCCTCGATGCCATTCTTGAGCTTGATGCTCTGGCGGGCGTGGCCCAGCGGCGAGATGTCCGGATCGCATTGCTCGATGCTTTTCATGCTGATGCCGCGCTTGGCGAGCTTGCCGATGACGATTTCATTGAGGGTGTTTACCTTGTACGCGTCCTCGGCGGACAGCTTGATCTCCGTCTTTTCCAAAACGATCTCGGCCTTGCTCCCCTTGAAGTCAAAGCGGTTGGCGAGCTCCTTTTTGGCCTGGTTGACGGCGTTCTCAACTTCCATGGAGTTGACCTGCGAAACAATGTCGAATGAAGGCATGGCGGGAGGATAGCGATTTCCGGCGCCAAGGAAAAGTTGAAAGCCGGGCGGCGGCGGAACCCGGTGCAACTTGACAATTATCTCAATTTCCAGCGGATGCTCCTTGGAAGCCGGGCCGGGTGACGGCCTGTTTTCACGGCCTCCTTGGTTGGCATGGGTTTAGGAGAGCTGAAGCGTGAGTTCCGATCAAGGATGATTCCCCAAAGCGGCTTCCCATGCGGCGCTGCCCGGGGTTTCCATTTTCCCCGGGCTTTTTGCTTTCACTCCCCCCGCAATTCGTGTTTCATCTTGTCCGTTTTGAACAATGCCCGCCGGTCATTCCGGATGAACCGGCCTTGGCGACCGATCGCGGGTGATTTTCATTTTTAATTTTGCATTTTTAATTTTACCAATGCCCAAGCGCACCGACATCCACAGCGTCCTCATCATCGGCGCCGGCCCGATCATCATCGGCCAGGCGTGCGAGTTCGATTATTCCGGCACCCAGGCCTGCAAGGCCCTCCGCGAAGAAGGCTACCGCGTCATCCTCATCAACTCCAACCCGGCCACCATCATGACCGACCCGGAGTTCGCCGACCGGACCTACATCGAACCCATCACGCCCGAATGCGTGGAAAAAATCATCATCCGCGAGAAGGAAGAGATGAAGAAGCTCGGCGCGAAGGGCAAGCTGGTGCTGCTGCCCACGCTCGGCGGCCAGACCGCGCTCAACACCGCGATGGCGCTGCACAAAAACGGCGCGCTCGCCCGGCACGATGTCGAGATGATCGGCGCGAAGCCCGAAGCCATCCACAAGGGCGAAGACCGTTTTGCCTTCAAGGAATTGATGCTCAAGATCGGCCTCGATGTGCCCATTTCCGGCGTCGCGCACAATCTGGACGAAGCCCGCGCCGTGGCGAAATCCATCGGCAAATTTCCGCTCATCATCCGCCCCGCGTTCACGCTCGGCGGCACCGGCGGCGGCATCGGCTACAACCAGGAGGAATTTGAAGCCATCGCCAAGAACGGCATCGAGCTTTCGCCCGTGAACGAGATTCTCATCGAGGAATCGCTGCTCGGCTGGAAGGAATACGAGATGGAAGTGATGCGCGACAAGGCGGACAACTGCGTCATCATCTGCTCCATCGAGAACTTCGACCCCATGGGCGTGCACACCGGCGACAGCATCACCGTCGCGCCGATTCAAACGCTCACGGACAAGGAATACCAGATCATGCGCGATCAGAGCTTCGCCGTCATCCGCGCCGTGGGCGTGGAGACCGGCGGCTCGAACATCCAGTTCGGGTGCGACCCGGACACCGGCCGCATGGTCATCATCGAGATGAACCCGCGCGTCAGCCGCAGCTCCGCGCTGGCATCGAAGGCAACGGGTTTTCCGATTGCGAAAATCGCAGCCAAGCTGGCGGTCGGCTACCTGCTCGATGAATTGAAGAATGACATCACGCGCGAAACCCCCGCGAGCTTCGAGCCGAGCATCGATTACGTGGTGACCAAGATCCCGCGCTTTGCCTTCGAGAAATTCCCGCAGGCCGACCCCACGCTGACCACGCAGATGAAGAGCGTCGGCGAAGCCATGGCCATCGGGCGCACGTTCAAGGAAAGCCTGCAAAAATGCCTGCGCTCGCTGGAGATCGGCCGCAGCGGCCTCGGCGGCGACGGCAAGCCCTGGCGCATCGGCACCGAAGTGTACGGCGACCGTGACATCCTGCCGCACGACGTCATCAGCCGCAAGCTGAGCGTGCCGAATGCCGAACGCATCTTCTTCATCCGCCACGCGATGCGGGCGGGGTTCACCGTGGATGAGATTTTCAACCTGACGAAGATTGACCGGTGGTTTCTGGTGCAGATCAAGGAGATCGTGGATTTTGAGGAAGAGCTGGCGGGGGCGAAGAATTAGAAAACTTGAGGTCACAATTTTTGACTTCAAGATTTTAGCTGCTGTTTAAGGTCGCAAATCGCGACCTTAAAACTTGGTATCATTTGGAGCGCCGGGCACCGCCCCGGCTCGAAGTTATTGCGGTATAAACAGGCCGAGACGGTGCTCGGCGCTCCGCAAGAATGGCAAAGCTGTTCAAGGTCACAAATTGTGACCTTGAAGGCGGTAGCAAGAAGCGACTATCTCTCGGAAAGCCAAAAAATGGACGGACAAGTCAGTTTGGTTCCGCTGGAACGAATCGAGCGGGCTATTATTGTGGTGCGGGGCGAGAAGGTCATCCTCGACAGCGATCTCGCCAAGCTCTATGAAGTTGAAACGGGTGCTTTGAACCGTGCGGTAAAACGCAATGCCAGCCGCTTCCCCGTTGATTTCATGTTTCAACTCACGCCAGAAGAAGCGGAAATCTTGAAATGCCAAATTGGCATTTCAAGTTCAGACCACGGCGGACGGCGGCGTTCGCTTCCACATGCCTTTACCGAACAAGGCGTTGCGATGCTTTCCAGTGTTTTGAACAGCGATCGCGCGGTGGCGGTCAACATTGGGATTATGCGCGCGTTCGTGAAACTGCGGCAGATGCTGGCCTCCAATGCCGAACTGGCCCGCAAACTGGAGGCGATGGAGAAAAAATACGACGCGCAGTTCAAGGTTGTCTTTGATGCCATCCGGCAGCTAATGTCTCCCCCAGTGAAGCCAAAACGGGAAATCGGTTTCCATGTGAAATCTGACGACGACAAGCCCAGGGCCAAAAGGCGCTGAACGCCAAAAACTCAACTCTCAACCATGAACACTCAACTGGCTTCGGTGCAGAGCAAAGAGATTGTGGATTTTGAGGGGGAGTTGGCGGGGGCGAAGAATTAAGTCTTTATGCTCGAAAAGCTTTCAAAAGAGAAGCTGTCAGTCGTTCTAGCTGTTGCTGGTTCTGTTTTCATCCTCGCGGCCATTTTCAATATTCAAGACATCACAAAGCTCCAAATTACACAGGCGAGATGGGGTCGGGACATGGTGGATTAAAAATCGAGATGGCGTTATTCGCGTTGGTTCTTGCGTTGTCGGAAGCCATCACTCGTGACCCTGCTCGTCACCTTCAGAGCGTGGATATCATCGTGTTCAAACCTGATGGTTTCAAGAAACCTCAAATTCAACGGTCGACAGCCGCACATGGCTCACATTCTTCAACCACAACTTTCTTCGCATAACTCGAATTTTGAAATCCATGTCGTTATTGGGACTTCATGAACACGCGCAGGCCTTTTTCACCTGTTTGAGTGAAATTTACGCAGATAACAATTTTAAAATTGGGAAAAGGACTTTTAGATTTTGGTGCGAAACCATCCATTACCCAAGATAGGTGCTGGCGCACCAACCTTGGGCTGGGGAATTGGGTGGCGCGGGTGGCTACAAAGATTTCGCTCCTGACGGAGCTTGGATTTATTTTTTTTTGGGGGGGGAATTAAAAAAATTTCACCCCGCCGGGGCCGGCGCGTCTTGGACCGCAGTGGCAATCTCGATGTATCAGGAGACACCGCTTGCGCACGCACGAAGCGGGTTGATGGTTAAAGCATCATCGTCCGCTCGAAAGCGCCGTCGCCGCTCCCGCTTTGCCGGCGCACTCCATGATGCGCCTGTTCCATCTGCGAATCTTCAACGGGATTCAAATCCATCAGCCCAGCAACGGGCCGGGCCGGCGTTTCGTATCCGCGCCCGTACTCAAATCCCGCGCATTGACTCGGCTGATGCGCGGCCGCATAATGAAGATAAGCTACGGAAATGCGACCAGCACTTGATCACCCCCTTAATCCTTCATGTCTCTGACACCGATCCAACAGTTGGCCGCCCTCAGTGATCTCCTTGCCGCGCGCCGGGAAGCGATTCTCGCGGCCTGGCGCAAGCTAGAGCGCGCCGATCCCGAACAAATGACCGGGCGCGCCCTCACCCTTGGGCAATTCCTCGATCACATTCCCCCCATCCTCGACGCTTATGAACTCCGGCTGCGCTCGCGTCCAGGCGGAATGAATGCCCGGGCGGCCGAGGTTGAAAAAAAGGAGGAGGGGGTGAAGCACGGCCTGCATCGCTGGCAGCAGGGCTACCGGTTGAAGGAACTCATCAGCGAGTGCGGTCATCTCCAATTTTGTGTATTCGAGGAGCTGGGCAACCTCGTCGCCACGCATCCCGAACTCGGGCCGGCGACGCTGCTGGAGGCGCACCGCCAGCTGCTCGACCTGATCAGTGACACGATCAGCGAGAGCGCCGCGCAATACGAGCGCATGCAGCAGGCGGAAGCCGCCAGCCGGGTGGTGGACCTGATGAAGGCGCTGTCCACAATGGATGAACTGGAACAGCGCCGCGCCGCGCTCATCCATCAGGCGGTCCATGATCTGAACAACGACGTCATCGGCGTCAGCATGGCGGCCACGCTGGTGGGCCGGACCCAGCAGGTGGAAGCCGACCGGATGGAAGCAGTGGCTTTCCTGGAGCGGGCCACGCAGGGGCTGACCACGATGCTGGGCGAGCTGATGGAGCTGGCGCGGCTGGAAGCCGGCCAGGAAAAGCGGAAACTCGCCGCTTTCGACGCCGCCGAGTTGATCGCAACATTGTGCGAGGGCAGCCAGCCCTTTGCCCGCGGACGCAATCTGTATTTAAAGACGGAAGGGCCGTTGCAGCTGGTGGTTGAGGGCGACGCCGAAAAAGTCAGACGGCTCGCAAAAAATTTGGTCGGGAACGCGCTCAAATACACCGGGGAGGGCGGTGTCTCCGTGAGCTGGGGTGAGGAGAAGGAAAATTGGTGGGTGACGGTGAAGGACACCGGGCCGGGAATGTTGTCCGGTGCAGGCCAATCCCTGAAGGCCGGCTTGCAGGAAGCCACCGCGAGCGCGAAGGAATCGGATGAGAAGTCCGCCGCCATCCAAGGCGAAAGCTCGCAGGTGCTGGCCGCGCCCGATGACACGGCTTTCCCAACCAAGCCCGCCCATAATCCGCCCGGCGAAGGGATTGGGCTTTCGATTGTGAAACGCTTGTGCGAATTGCTCGACGCGAGCCTGGAAACCGCCAGTTCGACGGAAACCGGCACGACGTTCCGGGTGGTTTTTCCGCGCCGTTACCGCAACTGTGCGTGACGTAAAACTGCGGAGCGCGCCGTTCGCGCCGCTTCCATGATCGATGGCAGGCAGACCGTGGAAAATTTCGGGCATTCGTTTATGCGCATGGTGAAGCGGCATAAATACCGCGCTCCTGCCCGCTCCGGGTCGCGTATTGATTACGTCGCCACCAAGATTCCGCACTTCACCTTTGCCCTCTGGCGGGGGCGAAGAATTGGAAAACTTGAGGTCGCAAATTGCGGCGTCAAAAAAGTCGTTGCCGTTCAAGGTCGCACTTGGTGATCTTGAAGCTGGTCACACTACGCGGTGAAATTTTTTTACACCCTCGTCCATCCGCACGTTGAAGCGGCCTGCAGGTCGCGCTCCGCCCGCAAGCGCCGTCGCCGCTCCCGCTCTGCCGGCGCACGCCATGATTTCCTGCGGAGTTATTTTCATTTCTCCATCGTCACCCAGCGGAGCCGCTGCGCGTCAACACCGGGCTGCCTGACACAACGCCGTTGAAGTTGAAACGAGCTTTGAAGTTGAGCTCAACCTGCATCTTGGGCATCATTAGGCGACAGAGATTTGTGCCTCTGAAAGAAGGATCAATTGTTTGACCCCCTTTCCCAAAAACACACGCAAAAAATATTTATCTATGAGCAAAAAAGTTAAGAAGGTTGGCATCCTGACGGCGGGCGGCCTGGCTCCGTGCCTGAGCGCCTCCATTGGTTATCTCATCGAAGCCTATACGCGCAAGGCGCCGAAGGTGGAGATCATCTGCTATGTGAACGGTTACATGGGCCTGCTCCAGGGCAAGAGCCTCAAGGTGACCGCCGCCGTCCGTAAGAACTGGGCGGCGCTCGTGGAACACGGCGGCAGCCCCATCGGCAACAGCCGCGTGAAGCTCACCAACGTGAAGGATTGCGTGAAGCGCGGGCTCGTCAAGGAAGGCCAGGATCCGCAGAAGGTCGCGGCCGACCAGCTCATCAAGGACGGCGTGGACGTGCTGCACACCATCGGCGGCGACGACACGAACACCGCCGCGGCCGATCTCGCGAAATTTCTCAAGTCAAACAACTACGAACTCACGGTCGTCGGCCTGCCCAAGACGATTGATAACGACGTGATCCCGATTCATCAGAGCCTGGGCGCGTGGACGGCGGCGGAGGAAGGCGCGCATTACTTCGCCAACGTCGTCTCCGAGCACAATGCGAACCCGCGCATGCTCATCATCCACGAGGTGATGGGGCGCAACTGCGGCTGGCTCACCGCCGCCACGGCGGAGGAATACCGGAAGATGATGGGGGCGATGAGCTTTTTGCCGGACCTGGGCCTGAGCCCGGAACGCCGGGAAGTGCACGGGGTGTTCATTCCTGAAATGGCGCTGGATATCAATGCCGAGGCCGCCCGCCTGCGCAAGATCATGGACAAGCATGATTGCGTGAACTTGTTCGTCTCCGAAGGCGCGTGCGTGTCCTCCATCGTCGCGCAGATCGAAGCCCGCGGGGAAGAAGTGCCGCGCGACGCCTTCGGCCATGTGCGGCTGGACAAGGTGAACGTCGGCGCGTGGTTCGCGAAGCAATTTGCCGAGATGATCGGCGCGGAGAAGACGCTCGTCCAAAAGAGCGGCTACTACAGCCGGGCCGCCGCCGCGAATGCCGCGGACCGCAAGCTCATCAGGCGCTGCGCCGTCAAGGCCGTGCAATGCGCCTTCGCGGGCAAGGGCGGCGTGGTGGGTGAAGACGAAGAACGCGGCCGACAACTCCGGGCGATTGAATTCGAACGCATCAAGGGCGGCAAACCTTTCAACATCAAAGCCAAATGGTTTGTGAAGCTGCTCAAGGAAATCGGCCAGCCCATGGGCAAGGTGGTGGCAGTGAAGCACTAAGCCTGGTCGGCAACGAAAGCCATCGCGGTGAGTTTTGATGGCGCGCGCTGGCGAAGCCGCCGCATTTTGCGATGATATGACGACTGCTGCCGCCATCGCTGCCGCTTCCCGTTCGCTCCTCGACCTGACGTTGGCGGAGTTGGAGGGGGACTTTGCCGCGTCCGGGTTGTCGCCGACACATGCCTGGACCCTGTGGCGCGCGTTGTACGCGGACCTGTCACCGAACCTCGCCAGGGCACCGGAGGTTCTGCCTCCGTTACGGCGCTGGCTGGCCGCGCAGGTGGGTGATGGGCGACGGTTCTTCATCGATGCGCCGGACAAAACGGCGGACATCGCCAGCGCTGATGGCCTGACCCGTAAATTCCTCTTTCAACTCGCCGATGGCCAGACAATCGAGACGGTGTTGATGGGTTTCAAGGGTCGTCACACCGCCTGTCTGAGCACCCAGGCCGGCTGCGCGATGGGGTGCGTCTTCTGCGCCACGGGCCAGATGGGGTTTGTGCGGCATCTGCGGCCCGGTGAGATCGTGGCCCAAGTCCGCCAGGCGCAACTCGCCTTGCGCGCCGACGGTCACGACGGCCTGCGCAATCTGGTGCTCATGGGCATGGGCGAGCCGCTACACAATTACGACGCGGTGATGACGGCGCTGGAAATCATCACGGACCGGCGCGGGCTGAACATCGGCCCGGGCCGGATCACGATCAGCACGGTGGGCGTGGTGCCCGGCATCCTGCGGCTCGCGACGGAAAAGCGTCCGTATCACCTGGCGGTGAGCCTGCATGGCGCGACCGAGGCGGAGCGCGCGGCGCTGGTTCCCGCAAGCCGACGCTGGCCGCTGGCCGAACTGATGGCCGCCTGCCGCACTTACTTTGCCGAAACCCGCCGGCGCATCTTCTTTGAATGGACGCTCATCGCCGGGGCCAACGATTCTCCGGCGCAAGCCGGTCGGCTGGCGACGCTGCTTGCGGGACTGGATGCCCATGTGAACCTGATTCCGCTGAATCCCACGGGCGGCTACGCCGGCACCGCGACCCAAACTGGCGCGGCGAAAGCGTTTCAAAAGGTGCTGCTGGCGGCGGGAATTCCCAGCACGATCCGTCAACGCCGCGGCATCGATGTCGCGGCCGGTTGCGGCCAGTTACGGGCGGATAAATTGCCGGCCAAGGCGAAATGAAAGTCCGTGGGGACCGCGAGACCGGGGTTCCATTTGAGAAAGATTGCCCAATGGCTGGCAAGCGTGATGTAAGCGGGCCGAGCCGAACCGGCCACGGGCCCTGCCGATCACGGGGGTTTTAGGTTTCCAAGTCCACTTCGCAACTGGAGCCGTTGCCGGCCTCGGAGCGGTCGACGTCCGGGGTTTCCGAACCGCCGCTGGTACCCCAGCGTTTCAGGCTGACGAGGAGGATGCTGATATCGGCGGGTGAGACGCCGGAGATGCGGGCGGCCTGACCGATGGTCGCAGGGCGGATCTTGGCGAGCTTCTGCCGGGCTTCAATCCGCAGGCTGGGGACGGTGGCGAAATCGAAGGTGGCCGGGATTTCCTTGCTCTCAAGATTTTTGAACTTGCCGACTTCCAATTCCTGCCGGTCGATGTAGCCAGCATACTTGATGGCAATCTCAACTTGCTGGATGACTTCGGGTGTAAGCTGGTCATCGCGGTTGGGCAAATCTTTGTAGAGCGTCTCCGGTCGGGAAAGAATCTTGGCGAGATTATCTGTTTTATTAAATGTTGAATACAAACGATTTATCTCATTGTTAATCGCGTTTTCCTTGGTGCTGAACTGGTTGTAGCAGCGGGTGGAGAGCAGACCGACTTCGTGGCCGATTTGGGAAAGGCGCAGGTCGGCGTTGTCTTGGCGGAGCAGGAGGCGGTATTCAGCGCGAGAGGTAAACATCCGGTACGGTTCGGAAGTTCCCTTTGTGACCAGATCATCAATGAGCACCCCGATGTAGGCCTGGTCACGGCGGAGGACGATGGGTTCCCTGCCCTGCACCCGGCGCGCGGCGTTGATGCCAGCCATCAGACCTTGAGCACCGGCTTCTTCGTATCCCGAGGTTCCGTTAATCTGGCCAGCGAGGAAAAGGTTTCGGCAGGACTTGGTTTCCAGAGACAGGTGGAGCTGGGTGGGAAAGGCGAAATCATACTCGACGGCATAGGCTGGCCGCATGATTTCGGCACGTTCGCAACCGATGATGGAACGAACCATTTCGATTTGCACCTCAAAAGGCAGGCTGGTGGAAAAGCCGTTGACGTAGTATTCGTCCGTCTCGATGCCCTCAGGTTCAAGGAAGATTTGATGGCGTTCCTTTTCGGCAAATTTGACGAATTTATCCTCAATAGAGGGGCAATAGCGCGGGCCGATGCCTTCGATGACCCCCGAATACATAGGAGACTTATGGAGATTTTTGAGGATGATTTCGCGCGTTTTATCCGTAGTAAAGGTGATATGGCAGCTAAGCTGGCCGTTAATACGGTCCAGCATAGAGCCGCGGGGGTATTTGCCGTTGGATTGGCCACCGCCGACTGGGTTGCACCGGGATTGTTCCATGTGGAACAATTCATCCTTCCAGAAGGTGAAATAGGGTACAGGTTCATCCCCAGGCTGCGCTTCGGTCTTGGAAAAGTCGATGGAACTCTTGAGAAGGCGGGGTGGGGTACCGGTCTTCAGGCGGCCCAATTCAAGTCCGACCTCCTTGAGGGATGAAGACAGGTTCATGGCGGCGGCGTCCCCTGCCCGCCCGCCAGATTGTTGGTTGGAGCCAATGTGCATCAGACCACGCAGAAAGGTTCCAGTGGTGACTACGACAGTTTTAGCCAGATATTGGACCTCGAGCGTGGTTTCGACACCGATTGCAACTCCATCTTTGTGAACTATTTTTGCGGATTGTCCCTGCTTGACGTCCAGATTAGGTTCGGATTCGCAGACCCATTTAAGCCGGAACTGGTAGGCTTTTTTATCGCACTGAGCACGGGGTGCCCAGACGGCGGGACCGCGCTTGGTGTTCAGCATCCGGAATTGGATCCCGGCCATATCAGTGGCTTTGCCCATTTCACCACCAAGGGCATCGATTTCACGGGCAAGGTGTCCTTTGGCCAAGCCGCCAATGGCTGGGTTGCAGGACATCTGGCCGATGGAATCGGCGTTGATGGTGAGCAGGAGGGTTTGGCAACCCATGCGGGCGGCAGCCAGGGCGGCTTCCACCCCGGCATGACCGGCACCGATCACAATGACATCGTACTGCTTTGGATAAACGAACATGTAAAGACAACTGGGAGCGATAATACTTTCGGAGAAAATAAGTGGGACCACCGTCCTCACACCAACCCACTCCTTCAGGAGAGGGGGAAACGCTCACCGCGTATTTTAAAATACACGCTGTGGGTTCAAAGAGCGATTAAATAAATGCGGTCGTGAGGTTATAAAGCAGCTCTTGGCAAGATGGGCGGAGGCAAGGCGTGCATCTTCTGCGCGCCATCGCGGTGAATGGGTACGCGTTGGTTGACAATAGCGGCGGGCAGGGGACTGCCCGCCCTACCCGCTGCGGTGCCAATATTAAACGGGTGGAAAATTGAGGCTGGCCGGGCGAGGAGGATTGGTGGGCGGGGAAGAACGAAGCCAAAACGAAGCCAATTTATGAGGTTGAAAGAGGGGCTTTTGCGGACCTGTAAATTACTGTAAATATATTATTAGTAATATATTATGATATTTAATGGCGCGCGGCACGGGGTGGTCGCGGGCAGGGGAAAATTACAGAACGAAGCCAATTTGAATGTGCCGGTTGCCAGGTGGCGACCATAGCAGTTATGGGCAAGATTGGCACCGGCAAGGCGCATCACTTCTGTGTGCCGTCGTGGTGAATCAGCACGCGTTGGTTGGCAATTGCGGCGGGCAGAGGACTGCCCGCCCTACCTGACGCTGCTCAAATAATAAGTGCAACTGCCATATTTATTTTCGGTGATCTTTTTTGATAAAAGGCTTTTATTTTTAATGCGGTATCGTTATCCGACATCAATAGTGCCAAGAAAATCACAGTTCTTCAGCTCAGTAATTTGCAAGTCCCGCCGAAGAGCAGGGGAGCAGTGGAAGAGCTTTATTTCACTGGCAAGGTGATGAGCAGGGTGGTGCCGCGACCGAGGCGGGATATGATCTGGATCTGGCCGTGGTGCGTCTCAATGATGCGGCCGACGATGGCCAAGCCGAGGCCGGTGCCCTTGGCCTTGGTGGTGGCGAGGACGGTCTTGAAGGCGCGATCGCGCTGCTCCTTGGTCATGCCGCCGCCGGAGTCTTTGAAGGAGATGGCCACCTGGGAGGAGGGCAGGGCGACGGTCTTGATGGTGAGCGTACCGCCCTCGGTCATGGCCTCGGCGGCGTTGAGGATGAGGTTGAGAAACGCCTGTTCGAGCTGCGGGGCATCGCCCAAAACGAGCGGCAGGTCCGTTTGCAGGTCGCGGACGAGCTTGACGTTCTGGTTGGCGAGCTTGTGCCGGACCAGCAGACCGAGCTCATCAACCAGGTCGTTGAGATTGACGGGGGCAAAATGGGGTTCCGTCGTCCGCGCGAAATCGAGGATCTGCTCGACGATCCGGTTGAGCTGCTCGATCTTCGCCTCGATGACCTGGGCGTCCTTTGTGCGGGGATCCTTTTCGTCGAATTTCAGGTCCAACGAATGGTACAGGAGCTTCATCACGGTGAGCGGGTTGCGGATCTCGTGGGCGACCTCCGCAGCGAGCAGGCCGAGGGCGGAAAGTTTTTCGTTCTGCCGCAACTGTTCCTCGACATCCACCACGCGCTCGTAGAGCCGCGCCTTTTCAATGGCGATGGCGGAAAGCTCTGCGAGGGCCGACAGGATCTTGATCTCCTCGTTGGAAAAATTGTAAGGGCGCGCCGTGTAGACGTTCAGCGTGCCGATGGCCTGGTCGGCGAAGATGAGCGGCACGCTCAGGAGCGAAACGAGGTTTTCGCGGCGCGCGAGCTCGATGTTTTGGTAGCGTGAATCCGCCTGCACGTTGGCGACCTGCTGCGATTTTTTGCGGCGCACCACGACGCCGAGGAGGCTTTCGCCCACGTTTAACCGGGGTTTTTTGATGTAGGCGTCGCCGGCGCCGTAGCTCGCACGGAGGTCGAGCCATTCCCGCGATTCATCCAGGAGCATGAGCGAGCACATGCGGGCGCGCATGAGGTCGCAGGCCTCCTTGGTGATGGCGCGCAGGGCCTCGTCGAGGTTCAGGGTGGAGTTGATGGTGCGGCTGACGCTGGCAAGGGACTCAAACAGCATCACCTTCAGGCGCAATTGCTCGTACAGCCAGGTGTTGTGGATGACCTTGGCGGCCTGCACGGCGAGCTCCTGCAACAGCTCCTGATCCTCGGCGGAAAAAGCGTCCACGCGTTCGGAATCCACATTGATGACGCCGCGCACCTCGCCCTTGACCTCGAGCGGCACGGCGAGTTCCGAGCGGACATCGCGCCGGACGCTGACGTAGCGCTTGTCCTGCGTGATATCGCCGCTGCGCACGGGCTTGCCGTGGCGGGCGACCCAGCCGGTGATGCCCTCGCCGACGCGGAGCTTCAGCTTGCGCGCCGTGGAGGAAAGGTTGTGCGCGGCGTGGATCTCCAGGAAGTTCGACGTGGGGTTGATGAGCACGAGCGAGCCGGACGAGGCGCGCATCACGCGCACCGCCTCGCTGACGATGAGGTGCAGCGCCTCCTGGGAATCGAGCGTGGAGTGGATGACGTTGCTGACCTGGTACAGCAAACTCATACGCTCCGGCGTCAATTTTGGTTTATGGATCTCCTCGCTCACTTCGTCCTGACACTAGAACTCACCGGACGCGCCACGTCAAAAAGATTCCGACGCCGGCGAAGATAAAATTGGGCAGCCAGGCCGCAAGCCAGCCGGGCATGTACCCGCTCATGCCGAAGGCCTGGGTGACTTGTTGCAGCACAAAAAACACGAAACAGATGAAAATGCTGCCAGCCACGCCGAAGAACAAGTTGCGCCGGCCCGGCTGCGCACCGAAGGGGATGGCCATGAGCACCACGATGAGGCACGTCCACGGCGCGGCGATGCGGACGTGGAATTTGGTCAGCAGCCGGCTCAGGTCCTTATGGCCGGCATTTTGCCGCAGGTACGGCCATAAATCCGACAGGGGGATGTCGGCGCTGCGTGAGGCGAGCAGGCTGTTGGCATCGCTGTACTTGGCCTCGAGCTGGAATTGTTTGGGGGTTTCCTTGAATTCCGGCATGGCCAGTTCGTTGGTGTGCAAGAGCGGCACCGGCCCGTTGTTATGCCAGACGAACTGCGACACATTGCTGAAAACCCACATGTCATTGGTGTACACGGCGCTTTCCGCCGAAAGCTCCCGCTTGGAGCCGTCCGGCAGCGTCCAGCGGACATCGGGCTTCACCATCGTGGCGGTCGCGGTGTTGTATTCGATCATGAACCAGGTGCGCTCTTCCCGCAGATTGGTGAAGCCCAGCTTGGCGAAACGCGTTTGGATCCGGGGATCCTGGACCTGCCTGACGTGGCGGTTCAGGATCTGCACCGCCCACTGCTGGCAATTGGGCACGACGACCTCGTTCAGCAGAAAATAGGCTAACGTGGCGACCAAACCCACGATGGTGTAGGGCCGGCACAACCGCCACAGGCTGACCCCGGCGGCGCGCAGCGCGGTGATTTCATTGTACCGCGCGTGATTGGTCAGCGCATAGAGCATCGCCAGGAGCAGCAGCCACGGCATCAGCAGGATGAAAAATTCCGGCAGGTTGGCGAGGCAATATTCCAGCGAGTCCAAACCGTTCATCTTGGCCTCGCGCATTTCGCCCAGCTTGGTGAAGAAAAAGAAGGACACCCACAAAGGCAGGAACCCGCCGAGGCAATAAGCCAGCGGCGTCAGCAATTCGCGAAACAGGTATCGGTCGTGCAACCACATGGATGCAGGGTAGACGGCGGGAGACAGGCGGGGCAAGTTTTTGCGGGTGGCAGGGGAGAAGGAAAAGTCGCAAGCACCAAGGGAAAAGCTGAAAAACGCAGAGGCGCGGAGAACGCTGAGGAAACGCGGAGAAAAAATGAAAAAGGCCGTGCTGCATTCGCCTCTGCGCACCTCCGCGTTCCCGGCGTCTCTGCGCTTATTGGAGATTTGAGCGCGATTGGATGCGGCGCGCCTTCACTTCACTTGGTTCAAGCGAAAGCTGGTGGGTTGGCGGGGACTCGAACCCCGGACCAATGCCTTAAAAGGGCACTGCTCTACCAACTGAGCTACCAACCCAACAGGGCGCAGGAAAATAGAGTAAAACCGCCCAAACGCAAGATTTTTCCCCTTCGTTTCCGGGCCGGCCGGCCGCCGGTGGAGGGGGCTGCGCCATTTTTCAATTTCATTTTTGCCATGACCTGGGCTAAAGTTCCTTCATCAAAACTGCAACGAGCATCAAGTTTTGGGGTGTGCGAGGCTCGATCCCCACACCGGGAACCGGCACCGTCCGCTATGGTGGCAACACTTCCTGCATCGAAGTCCGTTGCGGGAAGGATATCATCATTCTCGACGCCGGCACCGGCCTGCGCAAGCTGGGCATCTCCCTGCTGGACGAGTTCAAACACAAGCCGCTGAATTTGACCCTGCTGCTGTCCCACACGCACTGGGACCATATCCAAGGGCTGCCGTTCTTTGCGCCGATCTATGAATCGCGCTGCCGCCTGCGCATCCTCGGCAGCGAAGGCGCGCGCAAAGGCCTGGAGGCGGCGCTCACCGGCCAGATGGAAAGCACCTATTTCCCCGTGCCGTTCTCGAAACTGCCCAGCAACATCGAGATCGAGGAGCTGCGCGATTTCAGCTTTGCCATCGGCTCCACGCTGGTGCAGGCGCACCGCGCGAACCACCCGGGCGTGACGGTCGGTTACCGGCTGTTCTCGCCGGAGGGCGTCATTGTTTTTTTTCCCGACACCGAACCGCGCACGGGCGGCGATGACCGGGACATGATCGAATTCATCCGCGACGCCGACGTGCTCATCCTGGATTCCCAATATGACCGCGCGGAATACCAGCGCCACATCGGCTGGGGGCATGGTTGCGTGGATGATTCCGTGGCGCTCGCGCTGACGGCGGGCGTGAAGAAGCTCGTCCTGTTCCATCACGACCCGGATCACGACGACAAAACGCTGGACTCGTTTGTAGGCTACGCCCGTTCCCTGGTGAAAAAAGCCAAAGGCAAGCTGAAGGTGGAGGCCGCGCGTGAAGGGATGGTCATCAAGCTCGGCGGGAAGTAGATCGTGGAGCGTGATTTTGCTTCACGTCAATATTTCAATAACTGCGGCCCCGCCAAAGCGGCGCTGAAGCGACCGCACCCCAGACGCTTATAGTTCACCGCCGCTTTTTCCATCGAGCCTCCCAAACGCTTGTTTTTAAACAAAACCGCCGCCCCGGTGTCTATGAACTGATGAAGAAGCAATTCCCTTGGCGGCTGCTGCTGGCGGCCTTGGTCGTGGGTTTCATCAGCTATGCGATGGCCCTGCCATCACACGGGAAGAAGCAGGCCGCGAAGATTCAAGCCGTCAACCACGTCGACCACGTTACATTCATCCCGCCTTTTCCCCGTAATTGATAGCCATGGCGCCGCCGAGCAGGTTGATGACCCGGACATTTTTCAGGTTCAAGGCGCGCATCTTCTCCGCCACGGCCAGTTGTGCGGGGTAATGTTTCAGGGATTCCAAAATGTACGCGTAGGCCTGCGCGTTGCCGCAGAACAGCAGGCCGATGAGCGGCACGGACAATTGCAGATGCGTGAAATAGAGCGCGCGCCACAGGGCGTTTGGCGGTTTGCCGAAATCCAGCACGATGAGCCGCGCGCCGGGCTTCGCCACGCGATACATCTCATCCACCCCCTGTTCCCAGCTCGTCAGGTTGCGCAGGCCATAGCCGACGGTCACGATATCGAAGACGTTTTCCGGATAGGGCACCTGCTGCGCGTCACCTTGGATGAATCTCAAGTTGGGAGGATTGGCGCCGGCCAGTTGGCGTTGGGCGGCGACTTCGAGCATTTGCGGGCTGAAATCGAGGCCGGTGGCGTCCACTCCGCGTTTGGCCAGGGCGAAGGTGATGTCGCCGGTGCCGCAGCAGAGGTCGAGGGCGCGGTTCCCGGGCTGGGTTTGGGCCAATTCGACCACCTGCCGCTTCCAGCGGCGATGCAGGCCGAAGCTCTGGAGGTCGTTCAGGAAATCGTAACGGCGGGCGATGCGGGCGAAGAGGTCGTTGACCTTCGCGGCGCGCTGGTCGCCGGGCGCGTAAAATTCATTGCTCACGGGCGAAGTCTAGCCGCTGGCGGGGCGGGGGGCAAAGCAGAGAAATTCTTTGCACGCACCAGAAGGCTTTGCTAGTGTCCGCTACCAAGGCTTGCAGCAAATGACCGGTGAACCTGATATACGTTGAATTATGAGCGCAGCGCCCGCCAAAACCATTCTGGTAGTGGATGACAACGAGATTGTCATCAAGACGATTTCATTGAAGCTGCAGGGGGCCGGTTACCGCGTGGTCACGGCCATGGACGGCTCGGAGGCGGTGGCGGCGGCGCGCAAGGAAAACCCGGACCTCATCCTGCTGGACATCAGCTTTCCCCCGAACGTGGGCGGCGTGGAATGGGACGGTTTCCGCATCATGGAATGGTTTCACCGGCTGGAAACGGTCAAAAAGATACCGATCATCATCATCACCGGCAGCGAGGATCCGAAATCCAAGGAACGGGCGACCCAATCCGGGGCCGTGGCGTATTTCCAGAAGCCGCTGGAGCATGATTACCTGCTGAAAGTGGTGCGGGCGACCCTCGGCGAGGCTTCGGGCACCTGAGCCGGCCTAAAAAGGCGCTGCTTGACCCCGCCCCCGTTTGGAGTTCCGCCTTTAGGCGGCTTGGATGGGGAACGCCCCGAACCGCCTAAAGGCGGAACTCCAAACCCGGCATCAGTGTTTGCCGGGGGCCGGAGCAGGATGCGTCCTGCCCTAAAAATGCTTGAGAAAATCAGGGTTAAATTCAGGCTTGCCTCGCGGCGTGGTTGGTTTATTATCTCAAAACTTTCGGACGCGAGCGTAGCTCAGTTGGTAGAGCATCACCTTGCCAAGGTGAACGTCGAGGGTTCAAATCCCTTCGCTCGCTCCACTCTTTTTTTTACCAGCACCCACATTTTCAATATTTGAAAGCGGCGTGGTTGCATCCCGGGTCAAAACTGGTTCAATCTCTCCATGTCGCTGCTTGAAGAATCCTTTCGCTGGTTCGGCCCGGATGATCCGGTGCCGCTGGCGTATATCCGCCAGGCCGGTGCGCAGTCGGTTTTCACCTCGCTGCACCAGATTCCTTACGGCGAACTGTGGCCGCGCGAAGCCATCCGTGAACGCAAGCAGATGATCGAGGCCGCCGGCCTGCGCTGGTCGTGCGTGGAATCGGTGCCGGTGCATGAGGATATCAAGACCGGCAGCGGCGACTTGCCGCGGCTGTTCCAAAATTACACCACCACGCTGCGCCATCTGGCCGAGGAGGGAATTCCGCTGGTGATTTATAATTTCATGCCGGTGCTGGATTGGATCCGCACGGACATGCACCACGTCCTGCCGGACGGTTCTGAAAGCATGCATTTCGACCCGGTTCGTTTTGCGGCGTTTGAGATCCATGCGCTCCAGCGGCAGGGTGCGGCGGCCGATTATACCGTCGCCCAACGGGAACAGGCGGCCGCGTGGTGGCAAAGCCTGGATGACGCCGGCCGGCAAAAGTTCATCCAAACCATCATCGACGTTTTTCCCGGCTGCAAATGGGGGCTGGCATTGGATGACATCCGCGCGATGCTTGCGCGTTATCATCACTTGGATGCCGATGGCCTGCGCGCCAATCTTGCGCGCTTTTTGGAGGCGGTGGTTCCCGTGGCCGAGGAAGTTGGCGTGCGGCTGGCGATCCATCCGGATGATCCGCCGTTCCCGGTGCTGGGTCTGCCGCGGATTGTTTCCACCGCGGCGCAGGTTGAAGCGATCTTCAAGCTGGCGGACAGCCTGGCTAACGGACTCTGTTTCTGCACCGGTTCCCTGAGCGCGCGGGCCGACAATGATCTGCCAGCGATGGTCCGGCAATTCGCCCCGCGCATCCACGCGGTGCATCTGCGCAGCACGCAACGCCTGCCGGATGGTTCCTTTTACGAGGCGGACCATCTCGCCGGGTCGGTGGACATGCCGGCGGTGGTGAGCGCCTTGCTCGCGGAACAGGATCGCCGGCGCGCGGCCGGGCGAGGGGATTGGCAACTGCCGTTCCGGCCCGATCATGGTCATACGATGATGGATGATTTGAAAAAACCGCCGAGCATCACGCCGGGCTATTCGTGCATCGGGCGCATGAGGGGTCTGGCGGAACTGCGCGGGCTGATGCTGGGATTGCGCGCGGCGGCGTGAGCGGGAGCTATTTCAGGAATTCGGCAGCCGAGGTACGGGCCGGCATTGGCCAGGCATCGCGGGATGGATTCGGTTTCAATCCTCTCATTCGATCCGAAACGCCACCGCGGTGGCGAACGGCATGTCCGCCGGGCAGGTGATCGCGAGGCCGTCAGCTTCCTGTTTCCATTGCAGTTCGCCGCCCTGCCCGAGCAACTTCACCGATTTGACCGGCTGGCCAAGGTATTTGGCATCCGTGCCGAGTGACTTGATTTTCAATTGCGCTCCGGGCGCGGGAACGGTCATGCAAAACGCGTAGATCGCGCCGTCCTTGCCGACGGTGAAGCGGAAATCCTGCGGGCCGAATTTGAATTCGGCGTGTTGCTTCCGCAATGCGCCACCGGGCAACTGTTTCAATTTGCCGTTCACGATTTCGCCTTCACCGGGAATTTTCCACGCGTGACTGCCGTAGATGCCTTCGCCGTTGCGGCGCATCCAAACGCCGACTTCCTTGAGCATCTGCCGGCTGCCATCGTCGAGCGAACCATCCGGCAGCAACGAGATGCAAATGGCGGCGTTGCCGTCACGCGCAGCGGCCTCGGTGATGTAATGGATCATCATGCCGGAGTCATAGGTGAAGCCTGGGGCGTAAAACCAGTCGCCCACGGGCGTCTCACCGATCCACGCCTGGTCGGTGCGGATGTGATCCGGCAAACCAAATTCCTCGGTCGTCACCGTGCCGTTGGTTTTCTTCCGGAACTTCACGATGCTGAAGGTGTCCACCTGGCCGCGCCGCGCGAGCGTGGTGTTGTAAAAATCCGCGATGACAGTTTGCATCGCGTCGGCCTTGAGGCCTGTGCCCGTGCCGCTGCCGCTGAACGGCTGCTGGTCCGTGCCGTCGGTGTAGATGAAGTCGGGGCTGTATTGATCCACCACGTCCATCATGCGCAGCGCCCATTGCGTGGCATACCACCTGGCGTAAGGCAGGTGATTCGTAAAGACGCCGGGCGGCGGCGGTGACCAACCGGAGTAAGCGGCGGCGGTCACGCCCTTGTATTCGCGCAGATCAATGCCGTAAAGCCGGCGCGGGTCGAGACCTTCCCACCATTTTCCCTTGCCGTCCGCGAGCGTCAGATTGCCATCGTACGGCACCCCGGCCTTCGCGCCTTGCGGGTCGCTGCCGAAGGCGGTCTGCCACCACCACCAGGTGTATTCGTGATGGAACGTGACGCCGAAACGCAGGCCCCCGGCGCGGCAGGCCTTGGCCCATTCGCCGAGCAAATCGCGCTTCGGGCCGAGGTTGACGGAATTCCATGGCTGATAGTGCGAATTCCACAAATCGAAATTGTCGTGATGCACGCCCTGAATCATCAGGAAGCGCGCGCCGGCGTCCTTGTAAATTGCCGTGAGCTTCGCGGGATCGAGCTTCACGGGATTCCAATCACGCAGGACTTCCTTGTAACCGAACTCCGACGGCGGGCCGTATTTTTTGAGATGATTGTTGTAGGCGGGCGTGCCGGGCACATACAGCTTGCGCGCATACCAGTCGCCGCTTTCGCCGGCGGCTTGCGGGCCGAAGTGAACCCAGATGCCAAACTTCGCCTCCCGCAGCCAGTCGGGCGTGCCGGGATAATTTTTCTCGATGGACGCCCACGTCGGCTCGAACGGGCCGGGCGCGATGGGCAGGGCCAATTTTACTTCCGGCGAATCTTTCAAGTTGCCCATCGGCACGCTGTTGATCGGACGCGGGGCAGGCACTTCGGGAATCGCCGCCAGCTTTGGTCGGTGGGCGGCAACACAACCGGTCAGGATGGCACCCGCGGCCAGGGCGGCGAGCAGCAGGCTTCCCCGGAGGGATGGAAACTTGGGTTTTTCCGGGCTGTTCATTGGCTTATCTTGGGGGAATTCTCGCGCCGCTGCCAGCAAACAGAATACCGCCGATGGTGACTTCGTAGAGCGGGCGAAAAACAACACCCTTCACACGCGTGCTTTTGTGCGCACCAAGGTTTTCGGCCGGGCGTATGTTTTTGGCCCGCGCGAAAGCGGTGTCGCCGCTCCGCTCTGCCACCGCAGTCCAAGATCTCGTGGCAGTTGCGAAGGGCTTCTTCAATTACGGCAACACATGGGCTGGCGTAACCGTGTTGCTGAGTGAGCAGGTTGGTACCGCACCGACCTGGCTTATGTGGTAAATCCCGCCAGCCGGACAGGGAGGAATCTTTCCTGCGCTGTTGAGTTTGATGTACGGTGTCAGGTCGTTGGGATAATCGATTGCTTCGTCATTGGTTTTATGGCTTTCCAATGCAAATTGATTCGCGGCAGCATCAATTTGCCGAAGGTTGTTGATGCAAGCATTTCCTGCGCTAGTCGAGCGCGCTTTGAAAAAATTTGGAAGTGCGATGGCCGCAAGCACGACGAGACCGGCAACGATTATCCACCACTCGATGCCCCCATCGTCAGATGATTTTTTGTGCGGATCGTTCACTTGAAGAGTAAACACCGCCCGCCAAATTCCGTTGCGGAAATTTACCGCCGCCGGCCGCCGGGCGCGAAGTGGTACCCGCCGTGGACACGGCCGCCGCGGACCTTGCCGGGGAAGCCGCCGGCCGCCGCGCCGGGCTTGGCTTCTTCGAACAACGCGGTGTAGCGGTATTCGAAATTCTCCAGCTTCACGCGCGGGATTTTCTGGCTGATGAAGCGTTCGATGGCGAAAACGTGCGGGGCATCCTCGGCGATCATGATGGTGAACGCGTCGCCCGAGGCCTCCGCGCGGCCCGTGCGGCCGATGCGGTGGATGTAATCTTCCGGATGCTGCGGCACATCGTAGTTCACGACGTGGCTGACGTCCGCGATGTCCAACCCGCGCGCGGCGATGTCCGTGGCGACGAGGACTTCATATTTGCCGTCGCGGAAACCTTGCAAGGCCTGTTCGCGTTCCTTTTGCGTGCGGTTGGAATGCAGCACGGCCACGGCATGGCTGGCGCGCTTGAGCGTGGTGGCCACGCGGTCGGCCCCGTGCTTGGTGCGGCAGAAAACGATGACGGATTCGTAGTTCACGCGGTTGAGCAGCTCGAGCAGGAGGTCGGTCTTCTGCGCATCGGAGACGGGATAGATGACGTGCTTGACGGTTTCCGCCGGGGTGCGGCGCGCGCCGATCTCGATGGTCTCGGGATTGTTCATGGCCCATTGGATGAGCGTTTCGATCTGCGGGGGGACGGTGGCGGAAAAGAGGGCGCTGTGGCGTTTGCGCGGGCATTTTTCTACGAGGCGGCGGACGTCGGGAAGGAAACCCATGTCCAACATGCGGTCGGCCTCGTCGAGGACCAGGAATTCCACCTTGTCGAGCTTGAGGGTGCCCTGCTCGAGATGATCGAGGAGGCGGCCGGGGGTGGCGACGACGATGTCCGCGCCGGCCTTCAATTCGTCATTCTGTTTGCCATAACCGACGCCGCCGAAGATGACGCAGACTTTCAGATTGGTGAAGCGGGCGTAATCGCGCATGGCGGTCTCGACCTGGGCGGCGAGTTCGCGGGTGGGTTCGAGGATGAGGACGCGCGGGCCGACGGGGTTATGGACGCCGAGCTTGGAAAGGATGGGCAGGCCGAAGGCGGCGGTCTTGCCGGTGCCGGTCTGCGCGCTGCCGATGACATCGCGGCCGGACAGCACGAGGGGGATCGTGCGCAGTTGGATGGGCGTCGGGTGGGCGTACCCCATCGCCTTGACGCCTTCGAGAACTTTGTCGGAAAGGCCGAGTGCGGAAAAACTCATGTTTGGAGTCTAACAGGAAAAAAACAGTGCGAAAGCTAATTGAATTGGGGTGGCGGCGGACAAAATCGGGGTGGCGAGGGGGTGGTTTTGGAGATTTGAAACCGGCGGCGCACCATTTTTCAAATCAGGCCGCTGACTCATGTTCGATCACATAAAATCGAATCCCGCGGCAATGCGAACAATAACCCAGGGTGTATTTTCTGCCGGCCGCCCGCAGCCGGCTGCCATACTTGCCATACGGCTCGGTAAAGTCACACTTGAGACAGCGAATCTGCCAACCGGGGGCTCGCGCCTGCCAGCGTCGTAATTGCTCTTCTGGCGTCAGCTTGCCGGCCGGGTGGCCGCGCTGGCGTCGGCTCAAAATCGCAAATCCGACGATGACCGAGGTTAAGAGCACCACATTGAAGGCGGTAAAAATATACCAAAAGTTTTTCATAAGCGTGATCGGCTGCCCAATAGAGATTGGGCATGGTGGTCTCTTTTTTGTCAGGCATGGGAAAACGGCTGCGCAGACGTTGCCTTCAGGCGGTTCCAATATTCAATGATCTGTGCGCCCTCAAGAAACGGGATGTTCTGTTTGCGGGCGTAGCGAATCACCTCGTCTTTGGTCATGGCTGCGCCGTCATCACCCATCATTTCACAGCCCAAACTTACGCCGGATGTGCCAGCCATAAACGACATGGCGCAGGCCAGTTCGGTGTGGCCCTTGCGCGTGGTTAGAAGATCTTCCGATGCCAGGCAGAGCGGGATGTGCCCGGGACTGCGGAAGGCTTTGCCGAAACATTCCACGGTCTGCCTGGGCGGGTGCGCGCGGGTGGCCAAGGCCAGCTCGCCAAATGAGCGGGCGGTCAAGCTCCGGTCGTTGTCCGTGATGCCGGTAAAGGTCTCCACATGGTTCAAGCTGACGGAAAACGAAGAGGTGGCATCGTAGGGCAAACGATGCCGCGTCATTTCCCCAATAAAAGGAATCTGTGAAGCGTGCTCGGTCAGCAGGTCCGCCATAAAGCGAAGTCCCAGTTTTTTCCAGAGCCCTGCGGGCACCGCCAAAAAGATCAGTCCGCCGGCATCCTGCCGAAATTGCCTGACAAAGGCAGGGGTGCAATATTCCGCCGGCAAAAGCAGGTCGCATTCTTCCTCGCGGCCATCGGCGTCGTAAACAATGATGGGGCGGCCAGATTGATAAACCCTGATGGCAGTTTTCATAAAAGATGTGTGAACGATGCCCGACGGTTAATGGGCAGCAGCGGGATTTGCTGTCCAGCCTTAATCATGAATGAGAATTACGACGGACTTAAACAAGTTGTCTAACCGTGAATTGTGGTTTTTATTACTCCCTTGGCAACCGCGGCAAATATTGTCCCCGTCCTTTGGTGCACCGGAACTCACTGACATTTGGGCGTAGAAATTCTCCGCGGAGACCATTTCATTTGATACGCACCACTGTGGCTTTGGCGGTTTATTGACAGTATCTGTTTTTTGCAGGTTCGAAAGCGGCGTGGCGCTCCGCTTCCCGCCGCAGTCCAAAACGCTTTTCGGGCGAGGCCGCGGCGGTGGGGCTGTTTCTGGGCTGTGCGAACTTTCACGCCTCACAGTGCCTGCCTTTCCCAACCAACCTTCGCGCAATTTGCTGACCCCTCTAAATAAAATACCCGGCGCGATCGTTGGACGACGCGCCGGGTATGAGTTGATTTTAGTTTAGGCTGCCGGGGTGGCTTCGGGTGCCGGCGGGACGACTTCGGTCGCGGGCGCGGGGGCGGCTTCTGCCACTGGAGCCGGCTCGGTCACCACGGGTGCGGCATTTTCAGTGGGGACGACCTCCGGGGTAACCGGGGTAACAACGGTTTCGGTCGCCGCTTCTACGGGCGCGGGCGTGGCGACGGTTTCGCCGGTCGCAGCCGGGGCTTCGGGAGCCTTTGCTTCCGGGGCCTTTGCTTCGGGAGCTTTCTTTTCCTGCTTCACCGGTTTGGGGGCGGGCCGTTTGGCGGTTTCCATGCGGCCATCCGCGAATTCCAGCACGGCTCCCTGATGGATGAGCCAGTGCAGATCCACCATGACGGCGGTTTGTTCCGCCGTCGGTTCGGGCGCGGCCGGTTTTGCGGGGGCGGCCACGGGGGCGGGGGCGGCTTCGCCGGCCACCACGACCGGGGCGGCCGGGGTCGGAACCACGGGAATGAGGGTCTGTTTCGGCGTCGGGGCCAGGGCCTCGATCAATTTCTTGCGGGTGCACTTGGCGTTCGCATTGATGTAATCGACGATGCGCTTGATGCCGTCGGACACCGGGTTGCTCTCGATATCGAGGAACTGCGGGCGCGCCACGCTGACGTGGGTGACGGTCTTGTTGACCTTGAAAAATTGCAGGCCGTGCTGGGTGAACTGCTGGCTGAGCTTGGTGGCGACCGGCAGCGGGAAACGCTTTTGATGCTCCCATTCCTGGCGGATGAGGCGTTGCAGACCGCCGCTGCGCAAACTGCGGCTCGCGAGGCCGGCGACGGTGTAGGACTCCACCGGCTTAATGATGCTGTCCTTGTGCGTGGCGCGGAAATGCGTCTCCACTTCCTCCATGGTGGCCAGCCGGAGCGGCTCGGGCACATTGAGGCAGACGTATTCCGTCTTGAAGCTCTGTTCCTCGATCCATTTCTTCACCACGGCCTCGTCCTTGACGATCTTGACGCGGGCTTTGAACATGTCGAAGGGCATCCGGGAAAATTTCTCGGTGTGCAGCTTGCGCAACTGGTTCTGATAATCGTGATTGTTCGGCGGGCCCAGGATGGCGCCGCTGATGCCGCATTGCGCGACGAACGTATAAACGCCCTTCGGCGGCTCGGTGGCGGTGCGTTCGGCCTGGTAGAACGTGGCGAAATGCTGCTTGAGCACATGGGCCACGGCCTCGTCTTCGCTCGTCCACGGCGTGTCGTCGAGCGCGCAGGAAAAGAGCTGCTCCAGCGTGCCGTCGGCCTTTTTCTTGGGCGTCAACTGCACGGAATAACGTTCGGCCTTGTCCAGGATCAGCAGGGCGATCTGGAACAACGGATAGGCGCGGCCGGTCATCTTGATCTGGCGGGAGAGCTGTTCCACGCCTTTTTCCTCGGGGATGAACGCGACGTTGAATTCCGGCAACGGGGCCGGCGGGGCCGGGCGTTCGGAACGGTCATCGCGGCGATCATCGCGCCGGCCAAAGCCGCCCTTGCGATCGCCAAATTTGGAACCGCCGCCGCCACCGCCAGGCGCGCCATCACGGCGCGGCGCACGGCGTTCGCCGGGTTTGTCGTTGTAGCGGCGCTCGGGCTTGACGCCTTCGTTGCCGGTAAATTTGGCGAATTTGTTAGACTCGGTCTTCCCCTGCGCCCAGGCGGGCTGAAAGAGGTTTTCCAAGTCGAGATCGAGATCGGACGCGTTGCTCATGATAAAAATGCCCCGACACACGCGGGGTTGAACCGGCATCCTACCACGAATTGATGAACCGAGTAAAGCACTCGTGGTGATTAGTGGAACTGCGTCATGGGCAGACAATTGGGCCAGGGTGCGGGCGCAATGTCTTCGCGGACGCTGCGGACGCAGGGCCACCCTGGGGGCGGATCACGAACGAGGACGCACGAGCGGCGTGAACCCAAGGGGGTTCCATCATCCAGCCCGGCGGTTGGTCGATTATCTGATCTGGAATCTCTTTAAATTTCGTAGCGGCGGCTCCACTGTTAAACTTTGTCAGATTTTCCCAATCAGTTGAGCCGTCAGCTGTTGAGAAGTGGAGTAGGAATTCTTTAATCAACCGGTTTCCTGTCTTGGCCAGTTCTTCTTTGAACTCAACGGCGCGCTGTTCCGGCTTCTCGGCCATTAATTTCTTTATTCGCAGATAAAAATCAGACTCCCCAGTCACAAGTTCCCAAAAATCTTGGCCGGCGACCTCTGCATAGCTACGCGAGACAGAAATTCGTTTGGCTTTTCTTCCATAGCCATACCCAATGATTGAACGGAACTGCTTTTTTAGTTTGGACAAACATAGCCTGTCCAAGTGAATATTGTGAATAACTTTTTAAATATGAAAACCACTGTCGCCATCTTGTCACTTTTCGCCGTTAGCCTCTGCGGTTGCCGCCAGGCATCGCCGCCATCAGTACCGCCAGCCGTGCAGGTCGCACCGCAAGCCGAGTTCACCAACTCCATCGCCAAAGAAATTGAACAGCGGCAAGCCTTAGCCGCACTGGCATGGGCAGCCGGTGCGTCACACGAAGCCACCGCCGCCTATGTCAAAGAAGGCGGCACACCTCCTCCAGGCAATGACGTCAGCTTGGAAAGCATCAAGGCCAATGTTGAAACGACCGTCCGCAATCAAGCGCGTCAATGATTGATGCCACCGTCGTCTTTTACGGTTTCTGTGCAATGACCACGCGGAACATTCGCCGGCCGCCAAACGGTTGATCGAAGAAGCGGCGGCGGGCACGGTCATTCTCCGGGTGCCGGAGATCGTCGTCGCCGACATCTTTTACACGCTCACCGCTC